>CAYLKV010000028.1:0-32515 GCA_964384545.1 uncultured Proteiniphilum sp. | reverse complement strand
TCTGGTGAGCCAGTATCAGTGTTAGACTTTCCGTACTTTGCAAAGATTTCTTGCTTTTTAGTAGAATCTAAATACATGTTTATAATTATATATGTTTGAAAACTTGGGATGCAAAGATACTGCTTAATTTTTTATTTGCAAATAGTTTTCACCTTTTATTCAATTAGTTATTCGACTCTCCTTCTTAGCTTGTCGCTCAATTTTTCTATTGCTTCACTAATCTCTTTGTCGGGTTCAATTACGTTGTAATCACCCCAGAAGGTTGGGTCTAAAAAATACTCAACTTTTTCAGCTATTACATCAGTAGATCTGATTCGCTCATTTCGTGGAAATTTTACAATATTGTCATCATATCTGTCAGTAACTGCAAACTCAGATGAGATTAAATAACTGGTTGAGAATAATCCAAAGAATCTATTAGACCACCTAACTCTGAACTCTACTTCGGTTGCACTATAGTTGAAATACCATTTTCCATCGTTTTCGATATAGTCGATTATATATTTGGCTTTTTCTACATCTACACGCATTTTTGGAGGTTTGCTTCTGATAAAAATCTTTGCTGCATCTTTCCTGTCCTCAACATTCATATTAAACTCCATTCGGGTAAATGAGTGTGATTCGTAATCAATATAAATAGTTCCTCTAAATAGGATATCTTCTATTTCTGAAAGTGGAGAAAAGCTTATTTTGTAGTGTGGTTTATTATTGAAATTTATAAGACCTTCAATGTGAAAGTTATACTCTGAAGCATCAGTTCCAAAAACAATTTCTGGATTTTTTGCAATGTCAAGCATCAGCGCATCACTTATTCCTCCCTGAAATTTAAGCAAAACTGTGTCTCGAGGAGTTACATCTGAAGCTTTTCTACCTATATAAATTCTTGCCTGATCGTTATTGTATGAACGATAAGATGCTTTATATACATCTAGTACTGTCTCTACCAATGAGATATACTTGGATCCTTTTTTTATCGATTCACGATAGAAGGCAACCATCATGTTTGGAGTAGCCGGGTAATTTTCAGGAATTTTGTATAATGCATCTTTTACAATATATGATCCATCTCCGGAAACGATTTGAATTTCACTCAATTCAATTGGAGATGATATGAGTGTAATATTGTTGTTGGGGGTGTCAATTAGTGTTGAGATATTAATCTCTCTGTTTGCATAACCAATATGTCGGATTATCAGTTTGGAGTTTCGAGCAGATTGAGGCAATCTAAGCGAGAAAAATCCATCTTGATTTGTAACTGTGGATATATTTAAATTATCTGCTGAAATACTTGCATTTATGAGTGGACGATGATTATCCCCTCCTAAAACTCTTCCTTTTATAAGTATTGTTAGTTCTTGCTGTAACTCTTTATTGGCAGATACAATACTGAATGTTGGAGTTAAGACTACTAATAGTAGTAAAGTAAAAAAGTTTTTCATATTGAGACATATTATGAAAGATCACAAGTTGACTGATACTAACTAACAAAGTAAAGTAATAGAATTAAATGTACAAATTTAAAATGGACTTTTAACTATGAGGTTAGAGTATTAAAGTCTAATAATTGACTAAATTTGTAGAACTAAAAATTGAACTGAAAGAGAGATGGTATATAAATACGATTTTCTGGTAATTGGCTCCGGAATAGCAGGAATGAGTTATGCTCTAAAAGTTGCTAAGCATGGAAAAGTAGCAATAATAGCAAAGAATAAACTCGAAGATGCAAACACTTTTTATGCTCAAGGGGGTATAGCTTCTGTTACAAATTCTTGGGATAATTTTGATAAGCATATTGATGATACTCTTGATGCAGGAGGCGGTTTGTGTGATTTAGAGGTGGTAAAAAAGGTGGTGAGTGAAGCTCCTGCACAGATAAAAGAGCTCATAAACTGGGGTGTTGATTTTGATAAAGATGATAAGGGCAACTTTGATCTTCACCGTGAGGGTGGTCACTCGGAGTTTCGTATTTTACACCATAAAGATAGCACAGGAGCTGAAATACAAATTAGTCTAATTGATTCAATCAGGGAGCATCCAAATATTGATCTTTATGAAAATCACTTTGCAATTGAGGTGCTTACTCAGCATCATTTAGGTAAAATAGTGACAAGGCATACTCAAGATATTGAATGTTATGGGGCGTATATAATGGATCAGGGGACTAATCATATTGACACCTTTTTATCTAAAGTTACTTTAATGGCGACAGGAGGAATAGGATCGGTTTATCAGACAACTACAAATCCTGATGTTGCTACCGGTGATGGAATTGCAATGGTTGCACGTGCCAAAGGTGAAGTAAAAGGTATGGAGTTTGTTCAATTTCATCCAACTGCTCTTTATCACCCCGGAGCAAGACCATCGTTCTTGATTACAGAAGCTATGCGTGGCTTTGGAGGTATTCTTAAATCGAAGGATGGAAAGGAGTTTATGCATAAGTATGATAAAAGAGGATCGCTTGCACCCCGCGATATTGTTGCCAGAGCTATCGACACTGAGATGAAGGAGAGGGGAGATGATCATGTGTTTTTAGATATAACTTTTAAAGATTCTGAAGAAATAAAAAAACAGTTCCCTACTATTTATGAAAAGTGTCTCTCTTTTGGTATTGATATAACAAAAGAGATGATTCCGGTTGCACCTGCTGCCCACTATTTATGTGGAGGAATTACTGTAAACTTAAATGGTGAGACTTCTATTGGCCGTTTATATGCAAATGGTGAATGTGCTTGCACAGGTCTTCATGGTGCAAACCGTCTAGCTTCAAATTCTTTAATTGAGGCGGTAGTATATGCTGATGCAGCTGCAAAGCACTCTATTCCACTAATCGAAAAGTATAGTTATCAAGAGGATATTCCGGCATGGAATGATGAGGGTACTACTTCTCCAGAAGAGTTGATCTTGATTACCCAGAGCTATAAAGAGGTGGGGCAAATTATGTCATCTTATGTAGGTATTGTGAGATCTGATATCAGGTTGCAAAGAGCTATGAACAGATTGAATATACTTTTTAGAGAAACAGAGAATCTATTTCAAAGATCTAATGTTTCACGTGAAATTTGTGAGTTGAGGAATATTATTAAAGTGGGTTATCTGGTAATTAAACAGGCAATGGCCCGTAAAGAGAGTCGAGGACTTCATTATACTATTGATTATCCCGATCGTGATCCTAATTCTGTTCTATAAAGTTGCTAATAGATATAGATGATGAATGCAGAAAAGAGTATAAATATAAATGGATCTCTTGTAAACTTGTCTACACCTCTTGTGATGGGCATATTGAATGTTACACCAAATTCATTCTATAGTGGTAGCCGAATGCAATCTGATGAGGATATTTTAGTCAGATGCAGAACTATCATAGATGAAGGAGGATCGATAATTGATGTTGGAGCACAGTCAACTTCACCTGCTTCTCAATTTTTAACTGCAAAAGAGGAGTCGGAAAGATTGATGCCTGCTCTGAAATTAATTAGGAGGGAGTTTCCCCAGACAATTGTCTCTATTGATACATTTTATTCTGAGGTTGCAAAAGAGGCTGTTGAAGTTTATGGTGCAAATATTATTAATGATATCTCAGGGGGTGAGATTGATAAGAATATGTTTAATGTTGTAGCCGAATTGAATGTTCCATATATATTAATGCATATGAGGGGTGTTCCGCAAACAATGCAGAAATTGACCGACTACGATAATTTTATACAGGATATACTTTATTACTTCTCTGAAAAGAGGGCTAAACTAAGTATGCTGGGTGTAAATGATGTGATTATAGATCCCGGATTTGGATTTAGTAAGAGTATTGCACAAAACTATGAATTGATGGCATATCTTAAATATTTTCATATCTTTGAAGAACCGATTTTGGTGGGTGTGTCGAGAAAATCTATGATTTACAAACTGCTTGGAACAACACCCGAGGAAAGTTTAAACGGTACTACAGTATTGAATACTGTCTCTTTGCTCTCGGGTGCAAATATTTTGAGAGTCCATGATGTTAAAGAGGCAGTTGAATGCGTGAAAATTGTTTCTGAATTGGCTGAATACGATAAATAAAAGATATGTTTGCACATTTTGGAATAAAAGATTTCATTGATGTATTGCTTGTCGCTTTACTCTTGTTCTACCTATTCAGATTGGTGAGAATATCGGGATTGAGGCCTCTCTTTTTGGGGATATTAGTTTTTATGCTAATTTGGATTTTGGTATCGCGTGTTTTTAACATGGTGTTACTTGGATCAATTCTTGATCAATTTGTAAGTGTGGGACTTTTCTTGATTGTAATACTATTTCAAGATGAGATACGCAGGTTTCTTATGTCACTTGGTTCTAAGAAGGGATGGAACTTTATAACAAGGCTCTTTTTTCCAGGTGATCGTGATAAGAAAGACAATTCACACCTTACTGCAATAGTTTTGGCTTGTATGAATATGTCTAAAAATAATACAGGTGCACTTATTGCTATTCAGGGAGATATTCAAATGGGTCTTTATGAACAGACTGGTGAAATAATTAATGCTGATATATCATCACGATTAATTGAGAATGTTTTTTTTAAAAACAGTCCTCTTCACGACGGAGCTATGATTATAGTGGGGAAAAAAATAAAGTCTGCAGGATGTATCTTACCAATATCGCAAAATCCAAACATCCCTTCTCACTTGGGATTGAGACATAGAGCTGGTTTAGGAATATCGCAAGAAACTGATGCTAAAGTGATTATGGTTTCTGAAGAAAGAGGAAGGATTTCATTTGCATCAGATGGCAGGCTTAAATTGAATATTACACCCGAAGAACTTCAGAGTTTGTTAATGGGTGAGTAGTTGTGTTGGGTAGAGAAATAAGTATTTGGAGTTGAGATTGAATGGTTTTAAATGAACTTACGATAATAAATTATAAGAATATAGTTCAGGCTGAACTTAACCTTTCACCAAAGATAAATTGTTTTATTGGTAACAACGGTATGGGTAAGACCAATCTCCTTGATGCCGTTTACTATTTATCCTTTTGTAAGAGTTATACAAATCCTATAGATTCACAGATTATTAATCATAATGCTGATATGTGTATGCTACAGGGTAAATATCTTTTCAAGGATAATACAGAAGATATTATTTATAGTGCCATCCGAAGGAGACAGAAGAAGCAGTTTAAGAGAAATAAAATTGAGTATGACAGATTATCTGATCATATTGGACTGATTCCATTGGTTATGATTTCACCTGCCGACAATGAGCTTATTACTGGAGCAAGCGAAGAAAGACGTAAGTTTATGGATATGGCCATTTCTCAGTTCGACAAGGAGTATCTGCGTGCTCTGGTAAGATATAATAAAGCAATGCAACAAAGGAATGCTCTTTTAAAACTAGAAGGAGAGCAACTTGATATTTCTCTTTTAGAACTTTGGGAAGATGTATTAGTCGAAGAGGGTGATTTCATTTATCAAAAGAGAAAAGACTTTATTGAGAAGTTGACACCTATATTTAATATGTATTATTCGCAAATTAGCTGTTCGTCGGAATTGGTCTCTTTTGATTATGTTTCTCAATTAAATGATGAGAATTTCGGTGAGTTGATGATGAAAAATCGTCAGCGAGACATAGCAATTGGTCATACAACAAATGGAATTCATAGAGATGAACTAGAGATGCTGCTTGATGGTTTTCCTATTAAAAAGGTTGGTTCTCAAGGACAAAATAAAACATATTTTGTATCATTAAAGTTAGCTCAATTTAGATATTTATTAGATGTAGGTGGTTCTGTTCCAATTCTATTACTTGATGATATCTTCGACAGGCTTGATGCCATTAGGGTAGAGGAGATAGTTAAACTGGTTTCAGGATCGGAGTTTGGTCAGATATTCATATCAGATACAAACAGAGAGTCTCTGGATAGAATTCTAGATAGATTTAACAACAATTACCATATATATAGTGTAGAGAATGGTGATGTTAATTTAATGCAGAGATGAAAAAAAAGTATGCACAGCCAATATCTGATTTGCTGACTGATTTTTTGGATGTTAATTCAAGTCTTAAAGTGAAACTTGCCGAACATCGAGCTGTTAAGGCCTGGAATGAGTTGCTAGGTGAAGGTGTTTCTAAATATACTCGTAATATATATTTTAAACGAAATATATTATATGTACATCTCTCTTCTGCAGTTCTTCGCGCTGAACTAATAATGAATAAAGAGGGATTAATTGAGAAAATTAATGAATATGCAGGTATGCCTGTTGTATCAGATATATTGATTCGTTAGAAAAAAGCTGAAATTCCGACATAGAAACCTTTTGGGTGTGGTGAATTTGAGTGTTCAACTAGATCGTAGTTTATGGTTAAATGGGTATAGCCTAATTTTAACCCTCCTCCCACAATAAATGAAGGAGCAAATCCCCTGCTCACTAATTTATCTCCTGTTGTATAATTTATATTTGACCAGATATAGTTAATTTCTGGTTGTATGAAGAATGTAATGAAATTAACAGGATATATGTATCCAAATATATTAAATCCAAGCAGATTATTTTTTTTTTCGTAATCAGAGAGTTTTCTTTTAAGGTAATAATACTTTAACCCTGCTCCAGACATAAAATATTTATTGAATTGATATCCTAATTGAGGCCCTACTCCCAAATATGTGTAGTTTTTGCTAACAGAAAGACCTATATCAGCTCCTAAACGTAGTTTAGTTCTATCTAGTATAAAATGACTAGAGTTATCTTTGTTTAAAGATAACTCTGTTTTATTTAATAGCGTCTTTTGACTTCTATTATTACTGTCTTCGATAGAGACACTTATTCTATTATGGTTTGATCCTTGTGCTAAGGATATTGATGATAAAAGAAAGATTAGAAATAAATTCTTCCTTTTCATTTTGATTATTCTGTAGCAGGGGTCTCTTCTTGAGTAGTTTCAGCTGGAGCTGAGAAAGGAGCTACATCAGGTGCAGTAGTTGGGCTAAGAGGTGCTGGTTGTTGTACCTCTACCTGAGATTGTGGTTCATTTGAACCTGAAACTGTGTACTTAGCTGTTAAAATGCTTAATAAAATAACTACTGCAGCTAAAGACCATGTGAACTTTTCTAGAAAGTCTGTAGTTTTCCTTACTCCCATAATTTGGTTAGACGAGGAGAAACCACTCGCTAATCCACCACCCTTTGATTTTTGTACCAAAACAGCAAATATCATTAATATAGAAGCAAGCAAGATAAGAATGGTGATGAAGATATACATAACTTAAATGTTTTTTTTGTCGTTGATTATCAAATATTCCAAAAAACGAATTTGGTCCGCAAAGTAAGCACTTTTTTTTGGGAAATTCAAACTTAATCGCTTAATAATTGTAAGTGCTTTATCATATTTCTTCTGTTTGATGTATATTTTTGCAAGTGTTTCAGTAAGAAACTCACTATCTTCATCTTTATCATGAGATTCTATTGTTGATGAATTATTGTTATATACATCATTTTTTTTAGATAATGAATTTTTATTAAAAGAGTCGAATATGTCTTTTTCTATGAAAGCATCTATGATATCTTGGTGCTGAAGTTGATTTTCCTCTTGTTGATTTTCCTCAGAATTGGTTCCAAGTGATTCAAGGTAACTAAAATAGTCACTGGGGGAATAGCTTAGCTCAGTGGATTTTTCACTAAAAGAGTTGAAATATGAATTAAGCAGTTCTTCTGTTCTATCTTTATTATCTGAAATGTTTTCATTGAGCTTCATAAATTTATTGTAATTATCGGGCTGGATAGAATAAAATAATTTTTTCCTATCTGCACATAAAAGTGCCGTTTTCGATAATTCTTCAATAAAATTAGTGTTATTGCTTTTTTGTAAAAGTATTGTGTATAAAAGCCTTGCTGATTGAAAATAGGGATATTCTATCAGTAAATTTTCTAAATCATTAAGTATTGAATCATAGTTTTTATTTAATCCGGAAGCTTCATTACTAAAAGCATTTTCCAGATTGTTATGATTGTTCTCAGATTTATAAAAATCAATTAGTTCGAATAGATTTCCCTTCTCCATCATATTACCAATTAGCCATAGTCGAATTGAAAATTTGATCTACAATTTCATCAATCAATTGTCTAACAAGCTCATCTTGTACTGAATCGAATACAGTATTACTTGAGAATGTTCTATTAGCTGAGATAGTTTCTTCAATGGGAGGTGTGTTTGTCTTATTGTTTTTGAAACGCATACGAACACTCATTGTAAGCTTTGTTTCGGAAGCAAAAGCATCTTCTTGTACAGCCATAGGAGTTAGTTGATATCCTACTATTTCACCCTCAATTTCCATATCTGCATTCTGCTGTACTAACTGTAGACGAGTGTTTCTGGTAAACATATCGGTCATAGACTCGTTAAATTGTTGTTCTACAGGAGGATATACAAGAGGTGCCTGATTTATGAAACGAGCAATACTTAATGTTTTAGTCAGTTCATAATCTATAGAGGCAGTTCTGAATGAATATGACATTCTGCATGAAGATGCAAGTAGAAATAAAAGGAGTATGTATGATATCTTTTTAATATGTTTCATCTGTTACTTTATTACTGTAAATCGTACTCTTTAATTTTGCGATATAGAGTTCGTTCGGAAATGCCTAACTCTTTTGCAGCCATTTTTCTCTTACCACTATTGCGTTCAAGAGCTTTTGAAATCATATCTTTTTCAACTTCACTTATAGATAGAGTGCTCTCTTCGTATTCAGTTGCTTCCTGAATATCATTATCTCTGCTTAATGACTTCCCAATAGTTATATTATCACTGAATGATTCATATTTTACAGGTACAATATTTTGCGTCTGATGTTGGGCATTTTCATCTATTATGTTGTTTACCACTTGCTTCAGATCCGATATATCCTTTTTCATATCGAAAAGTACCTGATACAATATTTCTCGCTCGTTAGCAAAAGATTTATGTTCCGACTCCTGTATTTTAGATACAGCAATTGGAAGCATTCCTACTTCGTGGTGGGGAAGATATTTTTTTAATGTTTCGGTATTTATTACTCTCTCCCTTTCTATTATTGATATCTGTTCTGTAATATTTTTAAGTTGACGTACATTGCCAGGCCATCTGTAGTTTTTTAAAGTATCTATGGCTTCATCTGTTAGAGTGATTGGCGGCATCATATATTTCTCAGCACAATCAGAAGTGAATTTCCTGAATAGCAGGGGAATATCATCTTTCCTGTCCCTTAGTGCAGGAACTCTAATAGGAACAGTGTTTAATCTGAAATAGAGGTCTTCCCTGAATTTCCCTTTTTCTACTGCTTTAACTAAATCGAGGTTTGTAGCTGCTACCAATCTAACATCACTTTTTTCGACTTTAGAAGATCCAACTTTAATAAATTCACCTGTTTCGAGTACTCTAAGCAGTCTTGCTTGGGTTGATAATGGAAGTTCTCCAACCTCATCTAAAAATAATGTACCACCATTTGAGACTTCAAAATACCCCTTTCTTGTTCCGGTTGCACCTGTAAATGAGCCTTTCTCATGTCCGAACAGCTCTGAATCTATTGTACCCTCTGGTATAGAACCACAGTTTATAGCAAAATATGGTCCATGTTTACGTTTACTAAACTGATGTATTATTTGTGGAAAGTTCTCTTTCCCAGCTCCGCTTTCACCTGTAATTAGGACAGACAGGTCAGTTGGTGATACCTGCAAAGCTATATCTATAGCCCTATCCAGCTCAGGTGATATACCAATTATACCGAAGCGCTGTTTTACTTGCTGAATTGATTGCTTTGCCATATTTTTTATATTTTACCAAGAGTATAAGTTGTGCTTTTTAAGAAATAACCTAATTGTTGAGTTCCACTTTTAAATTGTTTAATGGTTTCGGGCATTATTGGGTCACCGAAAGTCAACATTAGTTCTTTCCCCTTTTTATTATATAGTTCATGACAGAGTCTTAAATTTCTAAACTTCCATCCTAAAATTCTTGAAAGATAGAATGATGTACTATTATTACCTGATATATGAATTGGGATAACAGGTACTTTAGCCTTTTGAATTATTTTAAGTACAGCCGATTGCCATTCTCTATCTTCGATAATAAAACGTCCATTTTTGAAATATAGATTTGATACAGCTCCGGCAGGAAAAAATCCCATTGGATTATTTTCCTTTAAATGTGCAATACTTTCTCTTATGCCAGCAAAAGTAATTTTGTTCTTCTGTTCATTTATAAGAGGATTGACTGTAATAAAATTATCACTCATTGTATCTATAAGACCCAGGATATGGTTAACCATCATCTTATAGTTTTTGGTTCTGCTAGCGACTGCTTCAATTATCGATAATCCGTCTATATGGCCATAAGGGTGATTTGAAACTGTTATAAATGGACTATTTTTAAACTTATCAAGAACTTCTTCATTGCGTAGTACTCGTTTTATCTCTAATTTATCGAGTACATCTTTGCAAAAATAAGGTCCCCTTAGATGTTTGGAACGGTTGTATATTTCATTTGGAACATGCAATGCTGAAATTTTAATTCCAAAATCGATAATCTTGTCACCATGTTTTCCTCGAAAGATCGGATGCAGACCTCGTATGTCATCATTACTAATTAATGCATCTTTCATTCTTCAAAAACAATTAGGCAAGTTCTTTAATCATTTCAATAATTTGTTTACCAATCTCCTCAGCTTCTTCAATTGAATTAGCTTCTGAGTATATTCTTATAATTGGTTCGGTGTTTGATTTACGTAAGTGTACCCATTTGTCAGGGAAGTCAATCTTTATCCCATCGATATCTAAAGGGTTATAATCAATAAAATGATTCTTTACTTTTTCCAATATCTCATCTATATTCATTTCTGGGGTTAGCTCAATTTTTTGCTTGGCCATATAATAAGATGGATAAGTAGCTCTTAGTTCTGTTGGTTTCTTTTCTGATTTAGCCATCAGTGAAAGAAAAAGTGCAATTCCAACTAGTGCATCACGACCATAATGAGAAGCAGGGTATATAACGCCACCATTACCTTCACCTCCAATTACCGCTTTCACTTCTTTCATCTTAGAAACAACATTAACCTCTCCAACCGCAGCTGCATAGTAGTTTCCTCCTCTTTTAGAAGTTACATCTCTTAATGCTCTGGTAGAGCTTAGATTTGAAACGGTATTACCGGGAGTATACTGTAATACAAAATCAGAAATAGAAACAAGAGTATATTCTTCTCCAAATGGTTCGCCATTTTCACAATAAATTGCCAATCGATCTACATCAGGGTCTACTGCAAAACCTACATCCGCCTTTGATGTGCGAGTAAGTGACGAAAGTTCAGTAAGGTTCTGCGGAAGTGGTTCTGGATTATGTGAAAAGTTGCCATGTGGGGCACAGTGAAGTTTGAAAATCTTCTTAACCCCAAGTGCATAAAGCAACTCAGGGACAGCAATGCCTCCGATTGAATTAACGCAATCTATTGCAACGCTAAAATTCGCTTTTTTAATAGCTTCAATATCAACATGCTCAAGCGATAAAATAGATTGAATATGTTCTTGTAAAAACTGCTTATTGGATATCTCACCTAATTGATCTACTAATGAGAATTCGAAATCTTCTTTCTCTGCAATATTTAATATTTGTTCTCCTTCGGCAGCATTAAGGAATTCACCATCGCTATTTAATAGTTTAAGAGCGTTCCACTGTTTTGGATTATGACTTGCAGTAATTATAATACCACCCGAAGCATTCTCTTTTTTTACAGCAATCTCGGTAGTAGGGGTTGTAGCCATTCCGATATCTGTAACATCACATCCCATTCCAATTAATGTTCCGGTTATGATTCTGTGAACCATATCTCCGGAAATTCTTGCATCTCTACCTACAACTATTCGGGGTCT
The DNA here is from genome assembly GCA_964384545.1 of uncultured Proteiniphilum sp. Classification (GTDB taxonomy): domain Bacteria; phylum Bacteroidota; class Bacteroidia; order Bacteroidales; family Dysgonomonadaceae; genus Proteiniphilum. The sequence continues at coordinate 20,646 of CAYLKV010000028.1, read as the reverse complement.
GTTACTTTGAGAAGATTCTTTTATAAAAGTTGCATAAGCAGCACTAAATTTCACAATGTCGAGTGGGGTAAGATTTTCACCCGCTTCTCCTCCAATTGTACCTCTGATGCCAGATATGGATTTTATTAAAGTCATATAGTGTAATATATCTTTTAAATTGATGGTTTAATTAGTCGTCAATTTTTCTACTTTCGAATCTGTATTCAACTCTATCGTAATAACTTGGCATATATTGCGACCTCTCGGTTGATGAACCCATGTTGAATGGTACAATCATTTTGACAACAGCGTTATGGCCAATTCTTGGTAACGGTACTGCCCATCCGGGTGTTGAGTAATAACTGCGTGTAGTTGAGTTTACAGGACCGTAATATTCAATTACTTGAGGCTCTTTTTGCTCAGTGTTTGAGTATGTAGTAGAGTCATCAATCATAAAATATTTAAGACCCTTGAATCTAACATAAACCTCTTCACGAAATGAAAGACTTTTAGTTGTATCTCCATATTCTATAATATTATAGTAAACCTTGGTTTCAGGATCTTTATAAAAATCATTATTGCCAAATACTCCATTTGAGGGATATTTGGTGAGAATATTAAAATTATTCTTTATTATAAACTCATCAATTGCTTTTGTCTCATCTTTTAGATAGTCGGCATATGTCTTCTGATCTTTACAAGATAATGTAGAGATTAAGACTGTGAAGATAGTTAGAATCAGTATATAAGTTCTATTCATATTTTTTTTTGTACAAAAATACATATTCTATTCATAAAATAGGGTTATTATCCTTTAATTGCTTCTTTTAATATCTCTTCATACTTTTTTAATCCTTCCTCAAAGATTTCGATTGCTTCTTCATAAGTGCCTTTGAACTCTCCTCCGGATGCATTCAGGTGACCACCACCATTAAAGAATTCAGAAGCAAATATGTTACAAGGAAAATCTTTTTGTGAGCGAAAAGAGATTTTGATTAAATCTTCATCTTCCCTTATAAATGTAGAGAAAACAATACCTTTAATACTAAGAGGATAATTTACAAAACCTTCTGTATCACCTTTATTGTATTTAAACATTTTCTGATCTTCTTTAGAGAGGCAAAGCAAAGCTGAGTGAAGATCAGGGTATACTTTCATTCTTTGAGAAAGAGTAAAACCTAAAAGCCTGAAGCGTTCTTCTGAAAAATTATGAAAAACATTAGAGTAAATCATATCTTTATTTATATCTTTCCTAAGAAGTAGGCTTATAATTTCATAAATTTCCGGATTTGCGGAGTTATAAGTGAAGCCGCCTGTGTCGGTCATCATTCCGCAATAAATAGATTCGGCTTCTGTTTTAGTAATCTCATTATATTTATCTGCTTGAAATAGCAAACGAAAAATTAGCTCGCTTGTTGATGAGATTTCTGGTTTAGAAATTATTATATCAAAGATATTACCTGGTAAAGGGTGGTGATCGATTAATATTTTCTTTGCATGTGATATTTCAATAAATGGACCCATATCACCGACTCTTTTACTAATGTTATAATCAAGACAGAATATTAGGTCTGAATTCTTTATTATGGTTTGACCTGCTGTAGGATTATATTCAAAAATATCAATCTCATTTATTCCTTCCATCCACCTTAGAAAATATGGGAATGAGTTGGGCACCACTAGTCTGACCTTTTTGCCTCTGTTTTTAATATAATGATATAATGCAAGAGATGAACCTATGGCATCTCCATCAGGTGATACGTGTGTAGTTATCAGGATGTTGTGTGCGCTTTCGATTGAGTTCATTATCTGATTCACCTTTTCGGACTCTATTATTGGGGTGATAGAAGGCAATATGCTCATAGACTTAATAATATTTGAATTAAGTTAGCAAATGTACTAAATTAATACCGAAAATGCCCCATCTTTTGTAACATCATGAACTGTAATTCCTAACTGTTTTGATTGTGTTGTTATTGTTTTTGAGATATATGACGGAAAAGTGCTGTCGAGTACAATTGTCGAGGGATTGAAAACATTAAGTATGCTATCTAGATGTAGATTCTTATTATTCGAAAGAATTAGAATATCAAGCTTAATACCTCCTTCTGAAAAACTATTTATTCCGGAGATGTCTGACAGTCGGAAAATTGATATTTCTTTATGTGGTATTAATCCGTTTTCTGGTATGTCAATTGTATGACGTCTGTTTTTATGAAAAAGAGAAATTTCACTATTATCTCTGTTGTTGAAAACTACCAATTTTGGTTGATCTTTATTTTTGTAATTAAATGTATTTGTCAATAAAAGGGTCCAAATAAGTGATAGATTAAGTATAAGAATTCCGGGTCGTTTATATAATAGCCAAACTGGAATTAAAAAGATTATACCTATCAAAAAGATTGTTTGTAATAATGAGATATTAATATTTGCAATTTCTGAAAAAGGAAGGTTCCTTGCAAAATATACAATCTGCAATGTCAACTCAATTAAAGTTTTAACTGTCCAGTTTAGAATTGTTTGTATATACTCAATGATTAGTGAATTTGAAATAATTGGTGTGCTAAAAATTATCAAAGGTGTTACTGTGTAAATAATTAAAACAATAAGAGGGATTACAAAAATATTAGTTATGAGAAAATATGTAGGGAATGTTCCAAAATAATAAAGTATTATTGGAAAAATTCCTAACTGTGCAGATAAAGAAATTGTTGAAAGGTTCCATATGTATTTTATAATTTTATTTGTGGGTGTATAAATTGATTCAAACTTTGGATGAAAATATAGAATTGATAAGACTGCTCCGAAACTCATCTGGAAACTAATATCGTATAGAGAGTATGGGTTAAATATTAGGATAAGAAAAGCTGCAGCAAATAATGTATTAATAGTAAAACCTTTCCTATTGAAAATGTTACCTACACAATTAATAGATAGCATAATTGAAGCTCTTATAATAGAAGCTGACATTCCTGCAATAAAAGCATAAGCCCAAAGAAAAACTATAACTAAACATTGTCTAATAAAATAAGGACGACCTCTATTGCCTATGAATGAGAATAATATACTTATTACCAAATAAATAATTCCAACATGTAATCCACTTACTGCAAGTACATGAGCTGTTCCTGTTACTCGAAAAGCATCCTTTAGATTTTCAGTCAAATCATTTTTATAGCCAAGTGTAAGGGCTGATATAAAAGCTTGTGCATCATCTGTTAAATCAAAAGATTCGTAAAGAGATAATGATTTTGATCTTAATCTTTGCGACATGCATGTAATTGAATTTGAATTTTTACCTGTCTTTCCCCAATCGTTTTCTGCCACATATCCTGATCCTGAAAATCCCTTAATTTTCATATAACGAGTATAATCGAAATCATCAGGATTGCCTAAATTTTTAAATTGTTCTATTTTAGTTTTAAAAACTATCTCATCACCAGGGCCTAAGCTTATAGCATCATCTGACTTCTCTAAATAGAGGATAACTTTGTTTTTATAATTTGGTGCAGATAATTTAATTTCACATGCTACAGAATTAGGTTTTAATTCTGGGATATTTATTATAGTACCGACATGATATTTTTCTTGGTAATCTTCAGAAAATAAATGAGCTGAGTGTACTTCATAGGAATGGTTTTGGATTAATGTTAATGTGATTAAAAACAGAAAAAGACCACTCCCAAATACCCATCTCATGCTATAACACTTTTCCTTTGAAATAAATACAGAAAAAATCATTACAGCTAATCCAAATAAAGCAAATAAAAATAGATATGAAGAGTTAAAATGAGGAGATATGCTCCAAATTAAATTGCCGATTATTACCGGAAGCAATAACCTGAAAAATGGTGTTTTCCCTAAAAAGCTTAACATTTAGATAGCCGAGATTTTTACCCAGCTCGTGATAAATTAAAGATTGGTTGTAAAATAAATTATAATGCTTTTAACTGTTTAATCGTTTCTTCTGGGTTATCAGAAGAAAATACGAAGCTACCTGCAACTAGGGCATCTGCTCCTGCATCTACAAGCATTTTGCCTGTTTCAAGATTTACTCCACCATCCACTTCGATGAGAGCTGAAGAATTAGTCTTTAAAATTAACTCCTTTAATTGATGAACTTTTTTTATTGTATTTGTTATGAACTTCTGTCCACCGAAGCCCGGGTTTACAGACATAAGTAAAACCATATCTAAATCGGAAATTATATCCTCTAAAACTGAAACCGGTGTGTGTGGATTAAGAGTTACTGCCGGTCTCATTCCATGATTTCTGATCTCTTGAACAACTCTGTGTAAATGTGTTACTGCTTCATAATGAACATTCATAAAAGTCGATCCAGTATTCTCAACCTCTTCTATAAATTTTTCAGGCTGAACTATCATCAGATGTGTATCAAGTGTTTTATTTGTAATCTTTTTAAGAAGATTTGTAACAGCAAATCCAAACGATATATTAGGTACAAACACTCCATCCATTATGTCTAGGTGAATCCAGTCTGCCTCACTTCTATTAAGCATTTCTATATCATTCTCTAAGTTTAGAAAGTTTGCAGATAAAAGTGAAGGTGCTACAATTGTGCTCATATGATAAAATTTATAATATCAAAAATAGATGTTTTTTTCTGTATTTCAAAATTGATACAGAGTAGCAATCGTAAATACAAATTTATTATTCATTTTTTGAGGATGAACTATTTTTTGTAGCAGAACTAATTTAAGTGTTAATTCATGAATATTAGTCTCTCAGGAAACAAAAGACGTTTCTCGGAGTAGCTACATCTTACAAATTGTCTTAATATTGCAGAGACTAATGCAGATGGTTCATTTTCACTGTTGAATCTTTCTCTTAGACCAGATTCATCGTTTGAAATATAGAAAATCATACAATTCGTTTTGTTTGATATAAACGTAATAGAAGTCTTATTATTGCAATTGAGATAGAAAAAAAGTCATTATTATTTTATAGTTGCATAATTTACATATCTTTGTTAGAGAATTATTAATAAAATAAGTAAAATGAAGAATCTAATTTATTTATCCATAGTTGCAGGACTATTTTTTATGTCTTGTGTGAATAGTAATCAATACAAAATTAGTGGTGTAGTTGCAAATGAATCATTTGAAGGAACAAATGTTTATCTTCAGAAAATGGCAGATAATTCAATGATAATCACTGATACTTCTGTTGTGAAAAATGGAGAATTCTTCTTTTCAGGTAGTGCAGATAGTTCAGTACTTCGTTTTGTGACATTAGACGAAACTATAAATGCAGAAATTGATAAAAGAGTACCTGTTTTAATTGAGCCGGGTAAACTAACTGTTAATTTTGATACATTAATTACAGTAACCGGCACTCAAGTCAATGATACATATAATAGCCTTAGATTGGAACAACAATCTCTAATTAAACAGATAAGAGAGGTAGTTGGAAGATATAATAAAGCACAGTCTGAAGGAAGTCTGACAGATGAGTTAGATGCTGAGATAAATAAAGAATATGATGCTATAAATAGTAAACTAGTAGATCTAAACTTTAACTTCACAAAAAATAATATCAATAATGAGCTTGGTCAATTTCTTTTTGTGACATCATCCTCAATGTTCGAACCTGAACAGCAAAAAGAGATTTTAGCGAATGCAGGTGATACATTTAAAGAAAAAGAAAATGTAAAAGGCATTATTAATAGGCTGGAGGCCCTAGAAAAAGTTGCTATTGGAAAGAAGTTTATAGATTTCACTCTTAATGATCCAAGTGGTAAAGAAGTATCTCTTTCTGACTATGCAGGTAATGGTAAATATGTTCTTGTAGATTTCTGGGCAGCATGGTGTGGACCTTGTCGCAGAGAAATGCCAAATGTTGTAGCTGCATATGAAAAATATAAATCAAAGGGTTTTGAGGTGGTAGGTGTATCATTTGATCAAAATCATGAAGAATGGACAAAGGGAATAAAAGAGTTAAACATCACTTGGCCTCAAATGTCCGACCTTATGTACTGGAGTAGTCCTGTTGTAGGTCTTTATGCAATATCTGGAATTCCGCATACTATATTGTTGGATAAAGATGGTGTTATTATCGAAAAGGATTTAAGAGGAGAAAAACTTGAAGCAAAATTAGCAGAATTGATGCCATAATAAATGTGTAGGTTACTTTATATGAAAACATCTTCGAATTGGCTTATAGTACTTCTTGGTGTTTTTATTGCCATATTAGCTACTCCTTTATCAGCACAAAATAGTAAATTTACAGTTGTAATAGATCCAGGGCATGGTGGAAAAGACCCAGGTGCCTTGGGTTCTTCTTCTAAAGAAAAGGATATAGTTTTAGCGGTTGCTCTTAAATTGGGCGATCTTATTGAAAAAAATCACCCTGATGTAAATGTTGTATACACACGCAATAAAGACCTTTTTGTGCCTTTGAATCAGAGGGCTGCAATTGCAAATAAGGAACATGCAAATCTATTTATATCTATTCATTGTAATGCTCTCGATCGTAAAAGGACCTCTCCTCAGGGAGTTGAAACTTTTGTTTTAGGACTTCATAGGAGTAAAGATAATTTAGATGTAGCTAAAACAGAAAATGCGGTGATTATGTATGAGGAGGATTATTCAGTTAAATATGAAGGATTTAATCCAAATGAGCCCGAGTCATATATAATATTTGAATTCATGGCTAATGAGTTTCTTGATTTAAGTGTCAAATTAGCATCATTAGTACAGAATCAGCTAGTTACAAATTCAAAAAGGATAAACAGAAATGTGCGACAGGCCGGTTTTCTGGTATTAAGAGAAGTTGCAATGCCAAGTATTTTGGTAGAACTTGGATATATTAGCAATAAACAGGAAGAGGTATATTTGAAAAGTTCAAAAGGTCAGGTATCTCTTGCTACTTCTATTTACAATGGATTTAGAGATTATAAAAGAGATTTCGACAAAAAAAGTTTTGTTTTCTCAAATGAGAAAGAATCTGAAAGATCAAATGTAAAGCCGACTGGCAATAGTGTTGAACAAAACAGAGAATATAGAATTCAGTTCTTATCCTCATCTAAAGAATTGCCAAGTGGTTCTTCATCCTTTAAAGGCCTTAAACCGGTTGAACATTATTATGATGGAGGGGTTTATAAATATACTTATGGCAGTAGTACTGATATCAACAAAATGAAAAAACAATTGTTAGAAGTTAAGAAAAAATTTAAAGATGCATTCATTGTTGAATTTGAGAATGGACATCGTGTAAAATAGGAATGATTTTATTTATGAAGAGTAAGTTTAACAGGAACGTGATTGCAGGTCTGACATTTATTGCCAGCTTAATTATGTTATATTTTGGAATTAATTTTCTTAAAGGCATGAATGTATTACAACAGCAGAAACAATATTATGTCAAGTTCAATGATGTTTCATATTTGTTGTTATCATCACCTATATATGTAAATGGTTATCAGATTGGATTGGTTAGCGATATAAATATGATTAGTTCAAATCCGATGCAGTTTGCTGTAGGGATTAATCTTACTGAAAATTTTCCAATTCCTGTGGGGAGTTATATAGAATATGGAACTGATCTATTTGGTGCATCTACTGCTAATTTGAAACTTGTTTCGTCAGACAAATATTATCAACTTGGCGACACATTATACGGCAGAAGAGAAACCGGGCTTATGGAAGGTGTTACCAATGTAATGCCAAAAGCTGACTCAATAATGGTTAGAATCGATTCAATATTATTCTCTTTAAACCGAATTATATCGAACCCTATGTGGGAAAAATCAATTGAAAGTATTGGTTCTACTGTTGAACAATTAAATAATTCAAGCAAGAGTCTAAACAATATTGTTAGCTCAGTTGAGAAAGATTTACCTGAAATTAGTGGTAATCTAACAAAAGTTAGCACTAATTTAGCGGATATAAGCAATGAACTTAATAATATGGATCTGCAGTCCACATATAAATCGATAGATGAAACTATTGCAAATCTAAATTCATTGACTAAGAAGATTAATAATGATGATAGCTCTTTAGGGCTTTTACTAAACGATACAAGCTTGCATGATAGTTTAAATGTAACCATTGATAACGCAGCCAAGCTATTAGAAGATATAAGGGAAAACCCTAGCAGGTATTTGTCTATTAAATTGAGATTATTCTAATTTTGTTGATTAAATTATATAAGCAACATTTCAATAAAATAGAATCATTCTAAATATGATGTTTTTTATATAATTTCACGTAACTCTTTATTTACACGTCTTTAAGTAACTTTTTAGTTACAACATAATTCTTTTTAAGTGTATAAAAGTATATTTTGTATGTGTCTGCTAATCAGTCGTGTCATGAAATATCATTTCACCTAATATTCTAGTACAGAGGATTATATATGTATTTGTTTGATTGATAGCACTGTTTTTTAAGTTGTGAGTTTATTAAATTATAACCATTTTTTTTTCTCGATTATTTTTTCAAAATTTGTATCTAAATTATCAATAATAGGCAAGTCACATTTCGAAGAATAGAACAATTTTAATCTAAATGAATAGTAATTTCGATATTTTATGGAGCAATTGTTTGAATGTAATCAAGGATAATATCCCTGAGCCTGCATTCAATACATGGTTTGCACCAATTGTTCCATTAAATTATGAGAATAATGTACTAACGATACAAGTCCCAAGTCAGTTTTTCTATGAGTATTTGGAAGATAAATATCTTGATATTATTCAGCAAACACTTTATAGAGAAATAGGAGTAGGTACTATTCTTAATTACCGTATTCTTGTTGAAACTGAAAGTAACACTGCTGTAGAAATGCGTGGTGAATCTAAGAGCTATACTGGAGCCGAGAAGAATCCCAATAAGAAAATATCTACTAAGGTACCAAGTCCATTTGATAGAGTTGAAACTTCAGAGTTTGATTCTCAGATAAACAAAAAGTACAAGTTTAATAATTTCTTCGAAGGAGAAAGTAATCGTCTAACTCGTACTGCGGCCGAGGCTGTAGCCCTTAATCCAGCAAAAACTGCTTTTAATCCTCTTTTTATACATGGTAATTCAGGTGTTGGTAAAACACATCTATGCCATGCTTTAGGTTCAAAAGTACAAGAGCTCTATCCTGATAAAAAGGTTCTTTATATTTCAGCACATCTGTTTAAGGTTCAGTTTACAGATGCCAGAAGATTTAATACAATAAACGATTTTATTAACTTCTATCAAAGCATCGATGTACTGATTATTGACGATATTCAAGAACTTTCGGGACTTGAAAAAACTCAGAATACTTTTTTCCATATTTTCAATCATCTCCATCAAAATAATAAACAACTGGTGATGACATCAGATTGTGCACCTATGGATATGCAAGGTTTAGAAGAGCGTCTTTTAACCCGTTTTCGTTGGGGATTGACTACAAAATTAGAGCGCCCGGATAAAGAGCTACGTAAAAAAATACTTCAAAATAAAATACTTTCTGATGGACTTTCTATTCCAGATGATGTAGTCGATTTTATTGCCGATAAGGTTACAGAGAATGTTCGTGATATAGAAGGTGTTGTTGTTTCACTAATGGCTCATTCTATTATAAACAATCGTGAGATTGATATGAGTTTAGCTCGCAGAGTAGTTGAGCAAAGTATTAAGTTTGAGAAGAAGCGTATAACAGTTCAGAAAATTAAGGATGCTGTATCGGATTATTACAGTATTAAGAAAGATCTTATACAGTCTTCATCACGCAAACGAGAAATAGTTCAAGCTCGACAGGTAACAATGTATTTTATAAAAAAACATACAGAGCTGTCTCTTTCTCAAATAGGTTTACAAGTTGGCAATCGTAGTCATGCTACTGTATTGCATGCATGTAACACAGTCAAGAATTATTACGACTTTGATAAAAGTTTCCGCTCTGATCTTGAGGAGATTGAGAAGATATTATACTCTTAATAAACAGAAGTTTATTAATTCATAAAGTATTTACCCTCAACCTTGTTTTCTTTCATATTTTTATTGCTATAGTGAATCTAATCACTATATTTGCTATTTACAAGTAATCATATAAGAAATGAAATTTATAAATAACAGCATTTTAATAATGTTATTGCTGTTTTATGTTTCTGCACTTAAGGCTCAGGTGCCTGAAGATTATTATATCTCTACTGAAGGAAAAAGTGGTGTCGAACTTAAAACAGCTCTTTATAATATAATTAAAGATCCAAGGGTAATTAGCTACTCACGGCTATGGGAAGCCTTTGAGTTTACCGATACAGGAAAAAATAATAAGGTTCTGGATATCTATTCTGATAAACCTGATGGAGTAGCAGATTATTATCATGACTTCAGAAACAATCGTTGTGGTATATTTAAAAAAGAGGGAGACTGTTATAATAGAGAACACTTAATGCCAAGAAGCTGGTTCAGAGGGAATAAGTTATTAGAAACAGATCTTTTTAATTTGTACCCTACTGATGGTTATGTAAACAATCGCAGAAATAATTTACCTTTTGGTGAAGTTGGAATCTCTTCATGGGAGTCTACGAACGGGTCAAAGGTAGGGCAGAATACATTTGGGGATTACACAAAAACAGTATTTGAGCCTATCGATGAATTTAAAGGAGATATAGCACGTTCATATTTCTATATCGCCACTGCTTATGAAGATGTATTAGCCACGTGGAGTTCCGATCAAGTTGGAGGTAGTGCCTTCCCAGGCTTTAGTAGCTGGACGCTTCAGATGTTGTTAAAATGGCATCGTGAAGATCCTGTTAGTATTAAAGAGGTGAGGCGAAATGAGGAAATATATAAAATACAGGGAAACAGAAATCCATATATCGACTATCCAGATTTACCTGAATATGTATGGGGTGTTTTATTTGATGAATCATTTAATACAAAAAGTCTTTCAGATAGTTTTTATTTGATTGAATATAGCCCTTTTGAGCGATGGATTCACCGACAAGAATGGATAAATAATCTCAAAGACTACCTTTATAAATAATTCGATGGGAAGAGTTGTTAATTTCATACTTTTACTCTCAATTCTTTTAACTTGCAACTCCAAAATTGTTTTTGCAGATAACATTAAAATTGCAGTAATTTCAGATATCCATTTTCTATCTCAAAAAATTGCAACACCTGGCCCGGCTCTAAGTGCCTATGAAAGTATTACAGGAAGAAATATAAAAGATCTTCATTCGATTCTAAACAAAGTTTTAAATGAAATCTTAAAAGAAGGAATTGATGTACTTTTAATATCAGGCGATTTAACGAATCATGGAGAACTACAAAGTCATACCGATCTCATTGAATATTTGAAACCGTTAAATAAATCAGGTATCCAAATTTTTATTACACCTGGTAATCATGATATTAATATTCCAAACTCTAAACAATATACAGCAGATGAGACAATTTCAACGGCATCTGTTTCTGTTGATGAATTCAGAAAACTTTATGATACATTTGGGTTAGGTTCAGCTATTTATAGCGATGAATCCTCTCTTAGTTATGTTGCAGAAATAACTAAGAATTTATGGCTTTTATCGATTGATTCAAATCGTTATGATGAAAATATGGGCTCCTCTATTTCAGGTGGAAGAATTAAAGATGAAACTATGCTTTGGGCCCTAAATATTCTTCAGAAAGCAAAAGAGAGAAAGATAAGAATAGTAGGTATGATGCATCATGGTTTAATAGAGCATATGCCATATCAGAGTGCTTTCTTCCCTGATTATCTTATAGAAGATTGGAAAAATCAAGCAGACATTCTTGCCGATGCCGGATTAGAAATTATATTTACAGGACACTTCCATTCAAATGATATCACACTAAGCAAGTCGCCTTCAGGAAATATAATTTATGATATAGAAACAGCAAGTCTCTCTCAATATCCATTTGCTTATAGAATTATAAATCTCTTAGATTCAACGTTATCAATCGAATCTCGATTTATAACATCTACTCCTCAAAAACCTGATTTAGATTTAGAGTACAAACTAAAACTTGAGAGAATTACAAGAAGAGCTGCTGATAATCGATTGAATAATCTAGGTGTCCCTATGTCATCAAACATTAAAGATGTACTAACGGATATGATTGTTAAGTTATATCTTGCACATGTAAAAGGAGATGAAGTGCCTGATAGTGAAATGCTCGAAATGATAGAGTCTTTTTCCGCACTTTTAGGAAATGAGGTGCAGGAAGAGGATTACTCTTTCGATTTTCCTCCAGAGGATAATAATCTAACTCTTGAACTTAAACCACTTAATCTTTGAATTTAACGGACTTTGAATAAAAAAGAAGAACTTTTTTTGTTTATGAGGGCCAACTCTATTGAAGCTGGTTGCGATGAGGCCGGGCGAGGATGTCTTGCAGGTCCTGTATTTGCTGCAGCAGTCATTCTCCCAAACGATTTCGAATGTAAAGCACTCAACGACTCAAAGCTGTTGTCTGAAAAACAGAGAGATGAACTTCGCTCAGTAATTGAATCAAATGCAATATGTTACTCTGTTGCTTCATGTACTACTGAAGAGATAGATAGCTTAAATATACTCTGGGCATCAGTAAAGGCGATGCATAAAGCTTTGTCAAGTCTATCTATACAGCCGAATCATATTATTGTTGATGGTAACAAATTCAGTCCATACAATGGAATAGAATATAGATGTGTTGTAAAAGGTGATTCTAAATATCAATCAATTGCAGCAGCGTCTATACTTGCCAAAACTTATCGCGATGAATATATGAAAAATTTAGACAAACAGTTCCCGGAATATGATTGGGCTAAAAATAAAGGTTATCCTACTAAAAAACATCGAGAAGCAATAAAACTTTATGGTATTACTGAACATCACCGCAAGAGTTTTAATCTTTTAGAGCACCAATTTGAACTTAACTTCTCAGAAACATAGTATTTTGCAAAATGGTTCCTTTACTCTATTCTGATAAATCTATTTAATTTTTTATCGTAATTATATATATCTCCCTTTTCAATATCGTAATACCACCCCATAACTGTTAAATGCCCTTCATTTATTCTTTTTTTTATATAATTATACTTCAATAAATGACTCATTTGCTCAACAATATTGAGTTGTTCAGTAATCAAACTCCTCTGTTCAATAGTTATTTTGTTTTTAGCTAACTTCTCTTCAACTATTTTCTTAACAGGCAGAGCCAACTCCATCCATTTCTTTGTATGAGGCAGATTTTTTAGTTCTTTATCTTGATATAAGGCTGCACATCCACCACAGTTAGAGTGACCGCATACAATAATATTACTCACATTCATCTGTTTTACAGCATACTCAATAGCAGATGTGGTAGACAGATATGTGTCGGAAATCTTTTTATAAAATGGAATTAGGTTGGCAATATTTCTAACGACAAACAGTTCACCTGGAAACGTTTGAGTAATCAAACTTGGCACAACGCGCGAATCTGAACAACCAATAAAAAGTGTGTGAGGATTCTGTTTGTTTCCAAGCTCTTTAAAAAACTCTTGTCGTGGAATGAACTCGTTTTCTTTAAAGTTTTTAATGCCGTTAAGCAGACGTTTATAGTGTGATAAGTTTGAATTATCTTTTTCTTTCAATTGCATAGCTAATATCTTGATCTTATTATATCAAGATATAACATTTAACCTGCCGTTTGGGTTGTAAGTATCAAAAAATAATATTCTAATTCCTTGTAAATGCAATATTTAAAAAGCAATTTTTAAATTAATCTGTGAGTTTATTATTTTGAAACTCTTAAGCTAAGTTGAATTCTCTTTCTCTCAAGATCAACCGATTTCACCTTTACTTTAACATGCTGATGCAAAGAGACTACCTCTGTTGGATTCGAAACAAACTTGTCAGCCATTTCAGAGATATGAACTAACCCATTTTCCTTTATTCCAAAATCAACAAAACAGCCAAAATTGGTTATGTTAGTTACGATTCCATTAAGAATCATGCCCTCCTTTACATCATTAATTGTGCGAATATTAGAATCGAATTCAAGAACTTGTACTTTTGTACGTGGGTCTCTGCCAGGCTTTTCCAACTCTTGCAATATATCTGTAAGTGTCTCTATCCCTACCACATCTGTTTGATATTTTCTTATATCAATACTTTCGATAATCTGTTTATTTCCAATCATATCTTTCACAGATGTATTCAAGTCTTTAGCCATCTTCTCAACAATATGATAGCTTTCTGGGTGAACAGCAGAGTTGTCAAGCGGGTTATCCGACGAAGGAATTCTTAAGAACCCGGCCGATTGTTCAAATGCTTTTAATCCTAAACGAGGCACTTTAATAAGAGCTTTTCTACTTTCAAATGCTCCATTTTTGCTTCTGTAGTCAACTATATTCTGAGCCAGTGATTCGCCCAATCCCGATACATAGGTAAGCAGTTGTTTACTAGCTGTGTTTACGTTTACTCCCACAAGATTCACACAACTTTCAACTGTCTGATCTAATGAGCGTTTAAGTTTTGCCTGATCAACATCATGCTGATACTGGCCTACTCCAATTGATTTAGGATCTATCTTTACCAGTTCTGCAAGTGGATCACTCAGCCTTCTTCCAATAGAAACAGCTCCTCTAACAGTTACATCATACTCTGGGAACTCTTCTCTGGCAATCTTAGATGCAGAGTAAACTGAAGCACCACTTTCACTTACAACAAATACCTTAACTTCCTTTTCATATCTGATATTTGTTATAAAACGTTCTGTTTCTCTACTGGCTGTACCGTTGCCAATTGCAATAGCATCAATTTTATAAGTTGAAACTAGTTTTGATACTTTGCTAGCTGCCTTAGAAAATTCTATCTGAGGAGGATGAGGATATATTGTCTCATTATGCAGTAGATTGCCCTGTTCATCAAGGCAAACAAGCTTACAACCTGTTCTGTAACCAGGGTCGACTCCTAATATTCTTTGCTGTCCTAATGGAGCAGAAAGTAGCAATTGCCTTAAATTTTCAGTAAAGACCTTTATCGCAGATTCGTCTGCCTGCTCCTTTGATATATTTGCAAATTCAGTCTCAATAGAGGGTCTTAACAATCTCTTATAACTATCTACCACAGCCTCTTCAACATGATTTGCGGCTTCGGTATCATTTTTGGCATACATTGGTACAAGTTTATCCAAACTTTTCTCATCATCTACAGAGATTGTGACACGTAAAATTCCTTCTGCTTCAGCTCTTCTGATTGCAAGAATGCGATGTGAAGGACATTTGGCAAGCGTATATGAGAAATCGAAATAATCTTTATATTTCTCACCTTCCTCTTCTTTTCCCTTAATAACTTTTGAGGTGATAACAGCCTCACGAGAAAATATGTTACGCACCTTGTTTCTCGCAACTGTATCTTCATTAACCTGTTCTGCTATAATATCTCTAGCACCTCTAAGAGCCTCATTAATATCGGCAACCTCACCCTTAACATATTCAGCTGCTTTGGTTTCAACCGAACCTCTATTCTGAGTCATAAGCCAATTAGCTAAACCTTCCAGCCCCTTTTTCCTTGCAATTTCAGCCCTAGTTTGTCTTTTTGGTTTAAATGGCAGATAAATATCCTCAAGCTGTGTTGAATCCCA
Source organism: uncultured Proteiniphilum sp. (assembly GCA_964384545.1). Classification (GTDB taxonomy): domain Bacteria; phylum Bacteroidota; class Bacteroidia; order Bacteroidales; family Dysgonomonadaceae; genus Proteiniphilum. The sequence goes on along the minus strand of CAYLKV010000028.1, from coordinate 5,095 downwards.
GCAATTAGTAATCTTTTCCTCCAGCTCATCTGTCAATTTATCCTGTTCCGAAATTGATTTGATAATAAACTCTTTCCTTTTTATAAGCTCTAAATATTTATCATTAAGTTCTTTAATATCTGAAATTTCTACCTCATCAAGACCACCCGTTACCTCTTTTCTGTAGCGACTAATAAATGGAATTGTAGCCCCTTCGTTTAAAAGTTTAATGGTACTATCTACATTTTTGCTTGATAAATTAAGCGATTTAGAAATTATCGAAGTTATTACTGACATCTATATTTTGAATTTATGCATACTTTAATCTGACACAAAAATACAAGAAATTTCTCTATCTTTGTTTGATAAGACAATTGTAAATTCTTCTCTCCTGAGACAATATTAATATGGCAAAACTTAAATCGGCTTATTTCTGCAGCAACTGTGGTTATGAATCACCAAAATGGATGGGTAGATGTATCTCATGCGGAGAGTGGTCTACTTTTGTAGAAGAGTTGGTACGTAAAGATGCATCATCACTAAAAGAGGATTCACGCTCTTTTTCTGATATAAAGTCTAAGCCACTTCTGCTAAAAGATATAAAAGCAGGAGAAGAGCAACGTATCGATATGAATGATGAGGAATTTAACCGTGTACTTGGAGGGGGACTTGTTCCGGCATCTGTTGTGCTGCTCGGAGGAGAACCCGGTATTGGTAAGTCAACTTTAATTCTTCAAACAATACTAAAACTCAACAACATACAAACGCTATATGTATCGGGTGAAGAGAGCGCTCGACAGCTTAAATTAAGAGCCGACAGAATAGGTGTTGAGAATGATAACTGTCTTCTTCTTTGCGAAACAAATCTTGATGAGATATTTAAGAGTGTAAAAGAGATTAAGCCTCAACTTCTGATAGTAGATTCAATTCAAACTATTTATAGCGAAGCTCTAGAATCATCTCCCGGTACAATTTCACAAGTTAGAGAATGTGCCTCTTCTCTGCTAAAGTTTGCTAAACAGAGCGGTACACCTGTACTTCTAATTGGTCATATTACAAAAGATGGAAGCATTGCAGGGCCTAAAATACTTGAGCATATAGTTGATGCAGTAATACAATTTGAAGGTGACCAGCACTATATGTATCGTATCTTAAGGAGTATAAAGAACCGTTTCGGAAGCACTGCTGAGATTGGCATTTATGAAATGAACCAGTCGGGATTGAGAGAGGTGAGCAACCCGTCGGAACTGCTGCTTACCCGCAATCTTGAGGGTCTTAGCGGAATTGGTATTTCGGCTGCAATAGAGGGGATCCGACCCTTTCTTATAGAGACACAATCACTTGTTAGCTCTGCTGCCTATGGAACACCACAGCGTTCAACAACCGGATTCGATGTGAGAAGAATGAATATGCTGCTTGCAGTGCTAGAAAAAAGAGCAGGTTTCAAATTAGCTCAAAAAGATGTATTTCTAAATATTGCAGGAGGTCTCAAAGTTAACGATCCCGGAATGGACCTTTCTGTTATAAGTGCAGTCCTTTCATCAAGTCTCGATATTGCAATTGATAATAATACCTGCCTTTGTGGAGAGGTTGGTTTATCAGGGGAAATTCGCCCTGTAAACCGTATAGAACAACGTATTCAAGAGGCTGAGAAACTTGGTTTTTCCAGAATTCTTATACCTTCAAACAATTTAAAAGGTTTTAATAAAAAAGTCTCTATTAATATAAAACAGGTTTCTAAAGTTAGTGATGCATTTCGTCTGCTATTCTCTTAAAATATACTGTTCTCACCAACTTATTTACTGAAAATTGCAAGTCAACATTTTTTTACTCAAAAAATAAATATTACATTTGCACTCAAATAACACAAAACGGTACCTTGGCCGAGTGGTTAGGCGTCGGTCTGCAAAACCGGTCACGGCGGTTCGAATCCGCCAGGTACCTCATTTTTTCTTAAAAGCTTCAGTTACCCTACTGAAGTTTTTTTTCATTGAGTCAGCTACTGTACTAAAGAAGTCTTCTGCACTATCTCTTATAACATCCCATTTAGTATCAGAGATTTCATCATATTCATTCAGTTTGTCGGCTAATTTATCTCTTATCCCTTTTAAATTTTCAAGTTGTTCATAGTATGATTCTTTAGCATCTTCAGCTATCTCATCCGTTTTCTGTTCCAAATTACTAATAAACTCTCTAAGTTCTTCAAGTAATTCATGTGTTTTTTGTTTAAAATCCCCCCTCTTCATATCTTTTAAAAAATAGATATTTGCTACTAAAACCATCATTCATCTTCATTAAATAAACAGAAACTAATTGCAGAAAGTTCAATTTAATCTTTTTTGGAATAAAAGAATTCTGTTACTTATTGAAGTAAATTAACACTAATTTTACATTTTATCTATATCAATATGAAATAAAATAGCCTGAAAAAGGAATAATAAGCTACAATATGATATTAATACCAGCGATTTAATGTATATTTGCAAGCTTAAAAAAGAGCAATAGTTATGTTGAATATAATTATCTTTGGTGCACCCGGATCAGGAAAGGGTACACAGAGTGTAAAATTAGCCGAAAAATATGGATTAGAGCATGTTTCTACAGGAGATATGCTACGTGCAGAAATAAAAGCTGGCACAGAATTCGGTCGTTTAGTAGACTCATACATTTCAAAGGGCAGATTAATTCCCGATGAAGTAATGATAAGTAAGCTTAACGAATTGGTAGAGAAAAGAAATGGTGTAAAAGGGTTTATCCTCGATGGTTTTCCAAGAACAATAGCACAGGGTAAAGCACTTGACATAATGATGGATTCACATAATCAGGAAGTATCTATTGTAATAAGTCTCGAAGTTGATGAAGAGGAACTAGTAAACCGAATTCTCAAAAGAGGTGAAATTTCAGGTAGATCAGATGATAACAGAGAGACTGTAGAATCCAGATTAAATGTATATCATGAGCAGACTCTTCCTCTGAAGAATTTCTATTTAGAGCAAGGAAAACTTGTCAATGTACAGGGTCAGGGTAGTATAGACGAAATATTCGAATCAATAACAACTATAATAGATAAGTTGTTAGTTTAAAAACATATTATGGCGGAAACAAATTTTGTAGATTACGTTAAAATATATTGCCGATCAGGTAAGGGTGGACGCGGGTCTTCACATTTCCGCAGAGAAAAATATGTTCCTAAAGGAGGTCCGGACGGAGGTGATGGAGGTGAAGGCGGTAGCATAATTCTTAGAGGAAATCGCAACTACTGGACTTTACTTCACTTAAGATATCAGCGTCATATATTAGCCAGTCACGGCGAAGGAGGATCAGGCGGACAAAGTTCCGGAAGAAAAGGAGAATCAAAGGTGATTGAAGTGCCCTGTGGTACAGTCGCATATGATGCACAAACAGGAGAATATCTCTGCGATATTACAGAAGATGGAGAAGAGGTAGTACTCCTCAAAGGAGGAAGAGGAGGACTTGGAAATGTTCATTTCAAGTCGTCAACAAATCAAACTCCACGATATTCTCAACCTGGAGAGCCCTATCAAGAGAGATGGATCATTCTCGAATTAAAACTTCTTGCCGATGTAGGTTTGGTTGGTTTCCCAAATGCAGGTAAATCAACACTTCTTTCTGTCGTTTCGGCAGCAAAGCCTAAAATTGGCGATTATCCATTCACCACTCTTGTACCTAATATTGGTATAGTTAGCTATCACGATGGTAAATCGTTTGTGATGGCCGATATTCCAGGAATTATTGAAGGTGCAAGTGAAGGCAGAGGTTTAGGACTGCAATTTCTTCGTCATATAGAAAGAAACTCTATTTTACTTTTTATGATATCTGCCGACAGTGCTGATATAAAAAGTGAATATAATATCCTGATGAATGAATTAAAGGAGTATAATCCTGAATTGCTTGATAAATCACATCTTCTTGCCATCTCAAAATCAGATATGCTCGATGAGGAATTGACAGAAGAAATATCTAAAGAGCTACCAAATGTGCCATACGTTTTCATATCATCCTTTACAGGAAAAGGTTTGAATAAGCTAAAAGATATGATATGGAATGAGCTAAATTCAGAGGATAATACTTCCAAAGTTATTTCACATGAGGGTATTGTTCATAGAAACCTTGATATATCATCACTTAAATTTGAGCCAGAGGATGATATAGAAGCTCAAGTAGAAGATGATGACTATGATGACTACGATGAATTTTCACCCGAATTATAACAATATTCTTCAATTTCAAGAGTTAAGCCGGTTAAAAGAGATAGATCATTTCACAACTACAAGAGTGGGAGGTGTAAGTGATGGCTCATACTCATCATTCAATATGGGTAATTTTTCTGATGACAACCCTCTTAATATCTATGAAAACCGAAAGATACTTGCTCATATGTTCTATATGGATATGAGTGGTTTCATTATACCTCATCAAACGCACAGCACAAAGGTTCTGAAAATTGATGAAGAGTTTCTTAATTTAGATCACTCTGCATCAATTGAGGTAATGTATGGAGTAGATGCGGTGATAACCAATATTAGTAATAAATTTCTTTGTGTTACCACAGCAGATTGTGTTCCAATTATAATTTTCGACAGAAAAAGGAAAGCGATAGCTGCAATCCATGCCGGATGGAAAGGAACTTCCGGAAAGATTGTTGAAAAGACAGTATCTGCAATGCAAGGTGAATACAACTCTTCTCCAGAGGATATGTTTGTTGGTATCGGACCCTCTATATGCAAGAAAAACTATGAGGTTGGTGATGATGTAATAACTGCAATGATGGACAATGGCATAGATCTTTCAGATACATCAGTCTGTACCAAAAAACAGAGTACTTCAAAATATCATATTGATATTAAGGAGATTAATCGAAGAGAACTTATAAAGTTAGGTGTTCCTGAGAATAATATTGAGACTTCAGACCTATGTACTTTTGAGAAGCAGGAACTCTTTTTCTCAGCTCGCAGACAAACAATTCATTCCGGTAGAATGCTTACAGGTATTATGCTTAAGTAAAGAAAGTTGAGTAGAAGAGCCAAAAATTAATAAAGGCATTTTATAATTATCTTTTTTCTAAAGGCAAATAATCCTTATTTTTGAATTATTT
>CAYLKV010000027.1:0-34273 GCA_964384545.1 uncultured Proteiniphilum sp. | reverse complement strand
GTAGGAGTAATAAAAGTCTCCTTAATACATTGTGGTGATACCCAACGTAAAAGATTGAAAACTGATCCTGCTTTATCATTTGTTCCCGATCCACGTCCACCGCCAAATGGCTGCTGATCAACAACTGCTCCTGTTGGTTTGTCATTGATATAAAAATTACCTGCTGTATGCATCAATCTTGTTGTCAACTTCTCAATCATTGCCCTGTTAGAGGAGAAAATTGCACCAGTAAGAGCATAGTCAGTAGAGGTGTCAAGAATATCAAGAGTTTGTTCTAAGTCCTTAGGATCATATACATATACAGTTAGTATCGGACCAAACAGCTCTTCCTTCATAGTTATATAGTCAGTTTTTTTCGTCTGAATCACTGTAGGTTGAATAAAATAACCTTTCGATTTATCATATGCACCTCCACAAACAATTTCAGCATCTGGTGAAGCTTTTGCATCATCAATAGCTTTTGATAGTTTGTCAAAAGAGTCCTCATCAATCACTGCATTAACGAAATTAGAGAAGTCCTCTACCACACCGGTCTTAATTTTTGCCAAATCCTCTTTCACATATTCCAGAGTCTGTTCCCATATATTTGTAGGGATAAATGCACGTGATGCTGCAGAACATTTCTGACCCTGATATTCAAAAGCACCACGAGTAATTGCCGTTGCCACCTGTTTTGCATTTGCTGTTTCCTCAGCAAAAATATAATCCTTACCCCCGGTTTCTCCTACAATTCGCGGATATGATTTATACTTCGATAAATTCTTTCCAATTGTTTCCCACATGCTGTTGAAAACAGAAGTCGATCCTGTAAAGTGCAATCCTGCAAAATCGCGATGATTAAAAATAACATCAGTCGCCTCTCTGCCACCAACATAAACAAGATTTATCACACCATCAGGAAGTCCTGCCTCTTTAAGTACTTTCATAATTAAATAGGCTGAATAGATAGCTGTCTTCGAAGGTTTCCAAACAACAGTATTTCCCATCAATGCAGGAGCACCTCCTAAATTAGCAGCAATGGATGTAAAGTTAAATGGTGAAAGAGCAAAAATAAAACCTTCAAGAGGGCGCCATACCATTCTGTTCCAAACACCAGGAGATGAGTTTGGTTGCATTTTATAAATCTCCATCATGTTTTTTACGTTAAAACGATAGAAATCAATAAGTTCGCATACGGCATCTATTTCAGATTGAAAAGCATTCTTAGATTGACCAATCATTGTAACAGCATTGAAATCTGTACGATAAGGTCCTGCAATTAGATCTGCAGCTTTGAGAAAAATTGCTGCGCGACTCTCCCAGTTCATAGCTTCCCATGCCGGTTTAGCATTCAGTGCTGCATCTATAGCCATTTGAACATGACTATTATCTCCCTGGTGATAGTGACCTAAAAGGTGCTGATGATTGTGTGGGGGGCGAATATCTTTAATGTTGTTAGTTCGCACCTCTTTTCCATTTATAATCATGGGTATATCAACTCCGCCCTTATTAAGTTCCTCCAGTTTTTGCTTTAAAGCTTTTCTTTCAGCACTACCGGGAGCATAACTCAATATAGGTTCATTTTTAATTTCCGGTAATTTATAAACACCTTTCGACATATCAATCTGTTTTATTTAGGTTATGATCTCTTCATCTCATCTTCTATAATCGTTATCCTGAACTAGTTTTTAAGCGTTGTGCTATATTAATAAAAGAGATAAAACGACCTGATTAGTTTTTACAAATATATAAAAAAAATATCTACATTTGTGAAATCTTAATACTTCTTTAACAGAAACAGATGCAAACCATAAAAACTAATCAGGTAGATTTTCACAACACCCAATTGGCTTTCAGTGATCAATCAAATAGAGAGTTGAATGAAGCTTATCAGCTATTCAGATTAATGAATAACAAGAGTTTGGTAAACGCAGGTGAGAAATTTCTGAAACTAGCCTTTGCTATAAAACTTCCAATAAAGCCTATTATTCGTAACACTATATATAAACATTTTGTAGGTGGAACCTCAATTGACAACTGTAAAAAATCTATTGAGCGACTGGCTAAACGCAATGTAGGGTCTATTTTAGATTATGCATTAGAAGGAGAGGAGTCTGAAGAGTTATTCAATGCTACATGCAGAGAAATAATCCGTACTATAGAGTACGCGAGTAAAAGCAAAAGTGTACCATTCAGTGCCTTTAAAATAACAGGAGTTGGCAATCTCGAACTACTTACTAAAGTTAGTTCTAATGAACCACTTACAGAAGATGAATCTAAACGATTCAAAGCAATAGAGGAGCGAGTTGAGGCGATTTTCAAAAGAGGATATGAGCTGGATATACCTGTTTTGATAGATGCTGAAGAGACCTGGATACAGCCAATATTGGATGAAATGGTTTTAAAAGAGATGGCCAAATTCAATAAAGAAAAAGCAATAGTTCAAAATACATATCAAATGTATAGACACGACGCTCTAGAGAGATTGAAAATGCACCACCGGTTTTCACTTGATAAAGGTTTTAAATTTGGCCTTAAGATTGTCAGGGGAGCATATATGGAGAAGGAGAGATCTCGTGCACTTCAACTTGGCTATATTTCACCAATACAGCCAGATAAGGAGTCGACTGACAGAGATTTTGATGCTGCAATAAGTTACATGGTAGAAAATCACGAAACTATCGATTTCATGGTTGCAACTCACAACGAGAAAAGCTCGATGCTATTGGCTCAGCTTATCGATGAAAAAGGGTTAGATAGAAATTGTCCCGGAATATACTTCTCTCAACTTTATGGTATGAGCGATCATATTACATATAATCTTGCAGAGAATGGATATAATGTTGTAAAATATCTTCCTTATGGGGAGATTACAACAATGATGCCCTATCTGTTCAGGAGAGCAAGAGAGAATAGCTCAATGAAAGGACAAACCAGTCGCGAATTGCGACTGATTAAAACCGAAATAAAAAGGAGAAGAGAAGTAAGTAAGTAAATACTTACTTACTTACTTACTTTACTTCCCATATATTCGACTGGCTGAGTAGGAAATCTGTGAAAGATTTTTTAGGCGATTTTGCCTGTACTTCAGCTATCTGATTCTCATATTCACGATCATAAACTGGTGCATCCACACTACGAATAACTCCAAGTGCAACAGGAAGACCATCTGCTGTATCCATAAGAGCTAACTTCAGATGAAGTGTATTGTCTTTAGTCTTACAGTCATGCACAAGTATATCATCAATTGTATAGCCATCTTCTCCAATTGTAACAGCCTTCAAACTCCATCCGTCAAGTACAATACCTCTATTGTTATCCTTGCCAAAAATCATTTTTTCGCCATGTTTCAGCAATATAGTATTGTCGGCTTTCCAAGTTCTGTCGGTAATCTTATCATGAATACCATCATTAAAGATCACACAGTTCTGAAGTATCTCAACAACCGAAGTTCCTTTATGTTTAGCTGCCTCAACCAGAGTTTCAACCTGATTTTTCATATCCACATCAAGAGCACGTCCAAAGAATGTACCCCTTGCACCAAATGTAAGTTCAGCTGGTCTGAAAGGATCCTCTACAGTACCGTATGGTGATGATTTAGAAACAAAACCACGGTCGGAAGTCGGTGAATACTGACCCTTTGTAAGACCATAAATCTTATTATTGAAGAGAAGAATATTTATATCAACATTTCTTCTGATAGTATGAATAAAATGATTTCCACCAATAGCAAGAGAGTCTCCATCACCTGTTGCAACCCACACACTTAAATTTGGATTTGCCACCTTCACGCCTGTTGCAATCGCATTTGCTCTACCATGAATACTGTGAAATCCATAAGTATTCATATAATATGGCAGACGAGATGAGCAGCCAATTCCCGAAATGATTGCTGTATTGCAAGGTTCAACATTAAGTTCCGAGAGAGCTTTTTGAAGACAAGTTAATATGGCATAGTCACCACAACCAGGACACCAACGTATTGGGTTAGGACTCTTAAAATCTTTGGGGAGATATTTTTGATACTTTAAATCGTTAATATCTATATTTTTAGTTTCTATACTACTCATACTTTTTTTCCTCCATAATTTTGCTGAATTCTTCAACTAATTCACTCACTTTAAATGGTTGACCTTCAACTCTGTTAAATGATATAATGTTTGTAAGATCTTGAAATTTACCGCATAGATAAGCAGCAAACTGACCGCTATTTTGCTCTGCTACGATTATTTTCTTGTAGTTTTTGAGCAAATTATGAGTGTTTCTTGGCAGTGGTGAAATGTGTCTGAAGTGTGCCAATGCAACTTTTTTGCCACTGTTTTGAATATGAAGCATTGCTTCAAGCAGATGTCCATATGTTCCACCCCATCCAACAATGAGAGTATCAGCATCTTCATCTCCCAAAACTTTTTGTTCAGGAATATAGTTTGCAATATTTTCAATTTTCTGCTTACGTATATCAATCATAATCTGGTGGTTTTCAGGGTTAGATGATATAACACCTGTAAATCGGTCTTTTTCCAATCCCCCAATTCTATGCATATATTCGGCAGTTCCCGGAATACCCCAGTAGCGCACTAAATTATTGTCATCCCTAAGAAATGGCTTCCAATCCTCTGCATTTCCGTTGAACTTCTCCTGAACGTAAGGAGGTACAATCTGCGGATATTCTTTCATATCAGGTATCTTCCATGCCGATGATCCATTTGCAATATATCCATCGGTAAGTAAAATAACCGGAGTCATATGCTCTATAGCCAGTTTAGAGGCTTCAAAAGCACTTTCAAAACAGTCGGTTGGAGTTGTCGCAGCAATTACAACGAGAGGACTCTCTCCATTTCTGCCATATAACGCCTGATTTAAATCTGTCTGCTCACTTTTTGTGGGCATACCAGTTGATGGACCACTTCTCTGTACATCAATTACAACTAGTGGCAATTCAGTCATAACAGCCAATCCCAACGCCTCACTTTTTAATGAAAGACCAGGACCTGAAGTGGAAGTTGCAGCTAAGCATCCTGCAAAACTTGCTCCAATTGCTGAAGTTATTCCAGCAATTTCATCCTCCATCTGCAATGCTTTAACACCAAAATCTTTTCTCTTCGATAACTCCTGCAAAATATCAGTTGCCGGTGTAATAGGGTAGGACCCTAAAAATAGATCAAGCCCCGCTTTCTCAGAAGCAGCAATTAGTCCGTAAGCAGTAGCTGTGTTTCCATTTACATCCATATAAAAACCTTTACCAGATTCTACTGCATCAATTTTATATGTTGTAGCTGTCAGCTGTAGGTTATCTCCATAGTTGTAGCCATCCGTAAGGGCCTTAATATTAGCTTCAATTAGTTTTGGCTTACGGGCAAATTTCTGTTCAAGCAATTTGTCTGCAATCTCCATTGGCCTGTTAAACAACCAACAAACTATACCTAGAGCAAACATATTTTTGCTTCTAAGGATATCTTTATTTTCAAGTCCCGAATCATCAAGTGATGCTTTGGTCAGAGAAGTAATTGGAACTCCAATCTGTTGTACATGATTAAGATTGAGCTCTGCAAAAGGATCTTCACTATTGAATTTAGCCTTATCCAGATCTCTTTTCTTAAATGAGTCGCTGTCGAATATTACGATAGAATCTTTTTTAAGGTGTTGAGCATTAACCTTTAATGCAGATGGATTCATTGCGATAAGAACATCAGTTTTATCTCCTGAATTGTATACATCTTTTGCTCCAATCCTTACTTGAAAACCCGACACACCCTGAAGTGAGCCTTGTGGAGCACGAATTTCGGCAGGGAAATCAGGGAATGTTGAAATTTCATTTCCAAAAATTGCCGATAGCGTAGAAAATAGTGTTCCCGATAGTTGCATTCCATCACCGGAATCACCAGAGAAACGTACTGTTACTTGCTTAATGTCTGTTACAACTCTGTTTATTGACATAATTTTATGTAGTTGTTGTTTAACTGTCTGTAGTTATAAAATACTTACCTAAAATAACCTTTTACCATCCTCAACAGGATAGTATTGATGATTTAAAAAAGATTGTGTATAATAAAATACTAAATTAGATGCAAAGTAATAAAAGAGTTAGATATTAACCAAATTTAATTCCTTACAATAGATGCACCTAACGCGTTTAATCTCTCATCAATATATTGATAACCTCTGTCTATTTGGTCTATATTATGTATTACACTCTTACCCTCTGCACACATAGCAGCAATTAATAATGAAATACCTGCACGAATATCTGGCGAGGTCATAGTCATACCTCTTAACTTTAATCTATTGCCTTGTCCTATAACCACTGCCCTGTGAGGGTCGCAAAGTATAATCTGAGCACCCATATCAATTAGTTTATCAACAAAAAATAGTCTGCTCTCAAACATCTTCTGATGAATAAGCACACTGCCAATAGCTTTTGTAGCCACAACCAGTATCACACTTAAAAGGTCGGGGGTTAAACCAGGCCATGGGGAATCAGCTATAGTGAGTATCGAACCATCCATAAAAGATTCAATACTATATTCGTCGTGACTTGGGATATAAAGATCATCACCTCTCTGTTCTACCGTTATACCCATTCTTCTAAAACTTTCAGGAATAATGCCAAGATTAGCTACAGATGTATCTTTAATTGTTAGCTCTGATGAAGTCATAGCAGCCATACCAATAAAACTGCCTGTCTCAATCATATCTGGTAATAGTCGATGATTACATCCTGATAATTGTGTTACACCTTTAACAATAAGTTTGTTAGATCCTACTCCCTCAATTTTTGCACCCATGTTGATAAGCATTCTGCTCAGTTGCTCAACATATGGCTCGCAAGCCGCATTGTAGATTATTGTCTCCCCTTCCGACATTACAGCAGCCATTAGCAGATTAGCAGTACCGGTTACCGATGCCTCATCAAGAAGGATATATGTACCTTTCAGTTTCTTGGCAGAGAGCTTGAATACCTGATCTTTTTCATCAATGATAAGTTCTGCTCCCAACTTCATTATACTATTAAAATGAGTGTCGAGGCGACGACGACCAATCTTATCACCTCCCGGTTTAGGAACCACAACCTCTCCAAAGCGAGCCAGTAGCGGGCCTACAATCATTATAGAACCTCTAAGTGCTGCACTCTTTTTCTTAAAATCATCGGTTGCTGCATATTCAAGATCTATATTTTCAGCTTTAAAGGAATAGCTCCCTTCAGATAATTTTTTTACTTCAGAACCCAAATCAGCCAATAGATCTATCAGCTTATTTACGTCGAGAATGTTGGGGATATTATTTATAACAACCTCCTCTTTTGTAAGAAGTGTAGCGCAGATAACCTGAAGCGCTTCATTTTTAGCGCCTTGTGGCGTAATACTCCCCTTTAATATGTGACCTCCTTCTATTATAAATGATGACATATGCATTAATTTAATAAATCCATACTTCCGGTTCCAGTATGATTCCGAATTGCTTCAGAACCTCATCCTTAATCTCATTTGCAAAATCTAAAATCTCTTGACCTCTATCTGTCCCATGATTAACAATAACCAGTGCATGGTTCTCATATGTACCAACCATACCTTTTCGTTTCCCTTTGAATCCGGCTTTCTCTATTAGGAATGCAGCCGAGGTTTTGAAACTATTTTCACCATAATTAAAAATAGGTGCATCGACAACTCTTTTCTGAAGAGCATTCTTTTCTTCTTCTGTAAGAATTGGATTTTTAAAGAAGCTCCCTGCATTCGGTAATTTCACCGGGTCGGGCAGTTTCCTTGTTCTTATCTTTACAATTGCTTCTCTAACTTCTTTTAATGTAGGTGATTCAATACCTTGAAGTTCGCGACTAACATCTATATACTTTTCTTTGTATATAAATGATTTAGATAGTTTAAAAACGACTGATATTATTATATAGCGTCTGCTACTTTTAAAAATGCTGTTTCTGTATCCAAACTCGCATTGGCTGTTGCTGAATTCTATATATCGACCACTATTTATATCTACGGCCTTAACCAAAACAATTGTATCTTTCACTTCAGAGCCGTAAGCTCCAATATTTTGTATAGGGCTTGCTCCTACAGAACTGGGAATGAGTGACAGATTTTCAATACCCGAATAACCTCTATCTACACACTCTTCAACCAGCTTGTCCCATTCAACACCTGCACCGGCTTCAATCTCAACAAAATTTTCATCCTCCCAAATTATTTCAATACTCTTCATGGCCGGTTTAATTACAAAACCATCAAAATCTTTTGTAAAGAAGATATTATATCCGGCTCCAATTACAAGCTTTGTTTCTGAAGAATATTTATTCAACAGATCTGAAAGCTCTTCCTGAGTCTCCGGCTCACAAAAAAGCTTTGCAACTGCTTTAGTGTTGAATGAATTAAAGGGTTGAAGTTGTATTTTGTTTTGAACTTTCAATTTAATAGTCTAGGTTTTTTATAGTTAGTGTAAACAGTTTTATTCTCAACTTTTATAAATAAGAAAGATAGTCGGTTTTTTATTTAAATCGGGAAGGTTACCTTTCCAGGCCTTAACGCTCTTGGTTATTATCTGCTCATCTTCGCAACTGATGTTGGTGGCTATACAAAGTTGAGTCTGTGGCTTACAATGCTCAAGAATATCCTCGGCAAGCTTCATATTGCGATATGGAGTTTCTATAAATAACTGAGTCTGATCCTCTTTGTAGCAAATAGTTTCAAGCTGCTTTAGTTTGTTAATTCTTTCGTTAGAATCGATAGGCAGATAACCATGAAATGCAAAACTTTGCCCATTAAATCCGGACGCCATAACTGCCATAAGAATTGATGAAGGTCCCACAAGTGGTACAACCTTATAACCCTTCTGCTGAGCAATAGCAACAACATCTGCTCCCGGATCGGCAACACCGGGGCAACCGGCTTCAGACATTACTCCAATGCTAACACCTCTTTTCATAGGATCAAGGAACCCGGAGATATCTTTTTTATCGGTATGCTTATTCAATTCTAAAAAAATAAGCTCATCGATATCTATTTCAGGGTTGCACTTTTTGAGAAATCGCCTTGCTGTTCTAATATTCTCAACAATAAAGAACTTAAGTTCTGATATAATTCCTGTATTGTAGGAGGGTATTACCTTTTCAATAGAGGTCTCACCTAACAACACAGGAATTAAGTAAAGTATAGGATTTGCTATTTCTGTTTGCGAACTTTGTTTCATTTAGAGAACTATTATGCTATTACAAAAATAGACAAATTAAGTGATAATATAAAACTAACCTTTTGAGGCAGCTATTTGGTAGAAGCAATAACTCCTCTGAAATAGCCTAAAGATTCGGCAATTCCCTGCAGAGGGTCATTCATATTTCTTTCATGTTCAAGGCTGCATACTCCTGTGTAACCAACTTTGCGAAGCATTTTTACAAATGCAGGTATATCGATAATACCACGGCCTACTTCTACTGAATATCCAGCTTTTGTGGTTCCTGTTACATCTTTAATATGAACATCGAATACTCTTTTGTGATATTTTTTTAAATCTCTAACCGGATCTTTTCCATTTCTTGTGTCATGACCGATATCTAAGCACATTCCGATTCGTGGATCAAGATCTTTTACTTTATCCCATACATCATCAGCATCTTGATAGATGTCGATATCAGGTCCGTGTAAATGTATGGCATAGTTGAAATCATACTCTTTAACTTTCTGATCTACATATGGTAAAAGATCTACGTTAGGTACACCTACAACCAATTTTACCCCAACTCTTTTTGCATATTCAAAAGCTCTGTCTATCTCTTCTTCTGAGCGCATATAAATTGGGCCAACTGCATAACCTGTTACACCTTTAGCTTTAAGTTTGCTGTGGAATTCTACAATCTGTTCATCTGTACTGTTAAGAGGAAGATGAAAATCTTTAATGCATAAATATTTAACATCACACTTATTCATCATCTCAAGTGTTTGGTCGAGATTGAATTTATTGAAGCTATATCCGGCCATACCAACTTTAAACTTTTCTGATGTTTCAGGGGCAGGTTGTGGATTTGGTCGTTCTTGTGCTGATAGGAACATCGAGAACAACAGCCCAAATAATAGGAGATTTTTTTTCATGACGATTTTAATTATGTTTTTTTACTTATTACAAATGTACTATTTTTTTAATATCGAAAACAAAACCTTACACTTTCTATTTTATTCAAATGGTTAAAAGTAATTAGGTGAAATTGTTGATGGTTATTATCTTTGCAAAAAAAGTGGAGGGAAAAGATGAATTTACCTACTGATTTTATTAGATCTATTAATCTGTTGCCCGGTACAGAAATCGATAAGTTATTAGATGCTCTAAAAGAAAACACACCGGTTAGCGTAAGGCTTAATCCATTTAAACTTGAGCGCAACCCTATACCATTTTCGTTACCTGTACAAAAGGTATTTTGGTCTGATAATGGATATTATCTCGAAGAGCGACCATCATTCACATTCGATCCACTTTTTCATTCAGGTTACTACTATGTTCAGGAGGCATCATCTATGTTTATTGAACATGTTGTTAAACAGATTGTTAGTACTCCGGTAAACTGCCTCGACCTCTGCGCAGCTCCTGGTGGAAAGTCGATTAGTATGATCTCCTCTTTACCGGAAGGAAGCCTTTTAGTAAGTAATGAAATTATACGGCAGAGAGCAAATATCCTTTCAGAGACAATTAAGAAGTTTGGTCATCCAAATTCAGTGGTAACAAACAACAGTCCCAAAGATTACTCTTCTATCCCTAATTTTTTCGATCTTATATTAGTTGATGCCCCCTGTTCGGGTGAAGGGATGTTTAGAAAAGATGAAGTTGCTGTAAATGAGTGGTCTCCAGAAAATGTCTTGATGTGTGCAGCGCGACAGAAAACTATTTTAAGTGATGTGTGGAATTCTCTTAAACCAGGTGGTTATCTGATATATAGCACCTGTACGTTTAATCTCTCAGAAAATGAAGATAATGCCCTGTGGGCAGTAGATGAGCTAGACGCAGAGTTTATAGAAGTCGATATTGATTCTGAATGGGGAATCTCAAACTCTTTAAATGATAAAGTTATTTCATATCGGTTCTTCCCACACAAGACAAAAGGGGAGGGGTTCTTTTTAACTGTAATTAGGAAAAGCGAAACCTACAATTCTGATCTGCATATATCTTCAATCAGCAGGAATTTAAAGAGTAGTAAAAAAACTAAATCAACATCACCATATATAAAAGATGCCACTTTCTACAAAGGGTTAATAAATAACTCTGATAATTACGACTATACAGAAAATGATGGGCGAATTGCCGCTCTTCCTAAAGAGCATTCAGACAACATCTTACGATTGAAAGAGAAACTTAAAGTTATTTCAATGGGTATAGAGTTGGGAGAGATAAAAGGAAAAGATTTTATTCCTTCTCATGCACTTGCATTGAGTAAAGAGTTGAATTTTAGTGCCTATAACAGATATGAGTTATCCTATAATGAAGCCATCTCATTTTTGAGAAGTGAAGCAATTGCTGTTCAAGGTGTAGTAAAGGGATTTGTACTGCTCACCTATAAAAATGAACCAATTGGTTTTGTGAAAAATATTGGTAATCGTGCCAATAATCTATATCCATATGAGTGGCGAATAAGAAGCGGATATCTCCCTCAAACAGCAACATACCTATTTAAATAGACAGGTTAATGAATATATATAAAATAGGTCGGCATAAGACCTTTCTCTTTGTAGCATTAGCGATGATAATTGCAATAATATCGTTAATAGTATCACACTTTTTGGTCAGTCAGCTTGCCGAAGAGGAGAGGAATAAAATGCATATCTGGGCACTTGCAACAGAGTCGATGATGACCGATGATATAGATGCAGAGCTAGTTTTAAGTGTTTTAAAAAGTAATACCACTATTCCATTAATTCTGTTAGATAAAAAAACAAATCGTATAGAATCACACAATATTAAACTTCCTGCCGATAATATAGATCATTTTTTACAGCGGAAAATTGAGAAGTTTGAGCGAAATCATCAACCAATAGTATTAAATGATGTTGATCAGCTGCTCTACTACGATGATTCATATCTTTTAAAAAAGCTGCAGATCTATCCCTATCTTCAGCTGATTGTAATTTCACTTTTTATTATCCTTGCATTTATTACATTAAAGCGTTCTCAGCGTGCAGAACAAAATAGTGTTTGGGTAGGCTTGACAAAAGAGACTGCACATCAGCTGGGTACTCCAATAAGTTCACTCTTGGCCTGGTCAGAATATATGAAATTAAAAGATATCGACCCTACAATTGTAGCAGAAATTGATAAAGATATAGACAGGTTGCAGATGATTATCGATAGGTTCTCAAAAATTGGATCCGAACCTGCGCTTAAAAAGGTGATCTTTCAAGAGTTTGTAAGTGAGTCAGTTCATTACATCGAAAAACGCGTTTCGAACAGAGTGTCTATTAATCTCAATTTTCCAGAGCAACCACTCTATGTGATGTTAAGCAAAACTCTTTTTGGCTGGGTTATTGAAAATCTGATAAAGAATGGAGTTGATGCTATAAAAGGGGAAGGCGAAATAAACTGTTCAATTTCATATAACAAAAAACATCTCTTTCTAGATATCACAGATAATGGAAAAGGGATACCAAATTCTAAATTTAAATCAGTTTTTCAGCCCGGCTATACAACCAAAGAGAGAGGGTGGGGTTTAGGATTATCGCTGGTTAAGCGTATAATTGAGGTAAATCATAAAGGTGAAGTTTTTGTGAAAAAATCGGAACTGAATAAAGGTGCAACTTTCAGAATTATATTGAAAAGAGTGCTGTAGCTTCTGATTAATTTTGATATGGGCTTAGTAAAACATCAGGTCTATTCCATCCCAACATTCGCCTTTAATAATAGGAGTTTAAAAGAGCAACATAAGGAGCATGTAAGAGTAAAGTAGGGTAAAGCTAAAATCTATTTTGGGATAATGAGATAGTCTACCATATCCGCATCTGCATACTTTTTCAGAAGATTGATTGAGTATTCAGCAGCCTCTTTAAGTCCCTCCAATCCTGAATAACCATTTATCAGCATCAATAGGTTAGTAGTCTCCATTGTAATCTTTGTTCTCTCTTCATCACTGCTTGGATTTCCAATCCCACCAATAAAATCGCGATATACCGGAAGTCCTTCAATATTCATTGTTCCGCGTCCAATTGCTTCAAATGGTTCATCTGCTTTTCCTACCCCAAGCAAAATGTCTCCATCAATTTTGTCTGAATCAAATCCTCCAATTGAATAACCTGTTTTTAGAGAAACAAGATTTATAAGATCAACAAGAGTATTAATTTTATAGAGTCCCTGATCTTTTAAGAGTCTTCTGCATAGAGCTTCTGCTGATGGACGGTATCTGTTGGGGTCTTTACCCAATATTTTATAAACCAATCGGGTTGCATCTATTGAAGAGCGTTTTTTTATATCTTCAAAATTATAGTTCAGGGTGAAATCAGATATAAAGCTGTCTATTTCATCC
The DNA here is from genome assembly GCA_964384545.1 of uncultured Proteiniphilum sp. GTDB lineage: Bacteria > Bacteroidota > Bacteroidia > Bacteroidales > Dysgonomonadaceae > Proteiniphilum. The sequence goes on along the minus strand of CAYLKV010000027.1, from coordinate 20,793 downwards.
CAAAGTTCTTTATTGTATTCACTGTTTTTTACACTACAAGAGATTGCAGCCATATGGTAATTTGGGCATACTTCTAAAATCTCTTTCCCTATTCTTATTCTACTAACTACTTTCATTTTTCTATAAATCAAAGATACAAAGTTATAAAATATGAAGTAAACAATCGAGAAATAGCCATAATGCCATGAATATTTGAAAAATAAGGTTTAATATACTTGTGAAACAATTGTAATATAGTTATATTTGCGTGAATTTTTGTTTTCATACTTGTGGAAAATGACTGACGAAAATAGTAAGCTTCTTGTTGATTTAGAGGTTCGCATAAAACAGGTTTTATTACTTTGCGACACCTTAAAGGAGGAAAACATTAGATTAAAAACTGAAGTTTCAACAAGACAAATACAGTTAGATTCAGCGGTAGAAGATTTAACACAGTTGAAAAAAAAATATGATAGTTTGAAAACAGCTAGAACAATAACGGCAGCATCTGTTGATGTTGAAACAGCTAAGGTGAAACTATCACGACTGGTGCGGGAAGTAGACAAATGCATAAATTTATTAAAATGAGCTTTTAAAGAATTTATGTTATGGGAGACGAGAAGTTTTTATTGACATTAGAGATTGCCGGCAGAAAGTATCCTTTAAAGATTAACAGATCTGATGAAGAGGCTTTTAGGGCAGCTGAAAAGATGATAAATATAAAGGTAAACCAATACCGAGTTGCTTTAGGTGGTGAAAAATCCAACCTGACAACACAAGATTTTGTGGCTATGACAGCCATTCAGGCATTGGCAGAGAATTATACTCTCAGTGATAAGAATAATACGAAACCCTTTGAAGATAAGATTGATTCACTAATTAATGTAATCGATAATTATCTCAAAATTTGAATCTTTCACACTGTTTATCAGTGAACAGATAATCGCACCTAATACTTTCATTCCTCAAATGAGGTTTGTTAGTTGACAGGTGTTTTTTTTTATATTTAAGTAGAACCGAAAACTTATCTGAAGTGACTGAAGTATAGTTGGTTGTAGGATGAGTTTATTTTAAACATTTAATATTAAGTAGTATGTATATAGTAATAGGAATTATTGGTTTTATCATAGGAGCAGCAGCTTCGTGGTATTTGACCGGTAAGGCTGCGAACTCCAGAGCTCAAAAAATATTGAGTGATGCAGAAAAAGACGCAGACGTAATAAAAAAGAAGATCTTACTTGAAGCAAAAGAGGAGACTCTTTTACTTAAAAATGAAACTGAAAAGCAGATTAACTCACGTACATCTAAGATTCAAGCAGTAGAAAACAGACTTAAACAGAGAGAGATAAATCTTAATCAAAAACAAGAAGAGCTCAATAAAAAGAACAATGAGATAGACGATATTAAATCTAATTTAGCAAATCAACAAGAGATGCTGGAAAAGAAAAGTGCCGAAGTTGAGCGTTTATACAGACAGTCTGTAGAGAAACTTGAAACAATTTCCGGCCTTTCGGCTCAGGAAGCAAAAGACAGACTTGTCGATTCTCTCAAAGAGGAGGCAAAAAGTGATGCGCAATCATACATTAATGATATAATGGATGAGGCAAAAATGACTGCAAATAAGGAGGCAAAAAGAATCGTTATTCAGTCAATTCAGAGAGTTGCAACCGAAACCTCTATAGAGAATGCTATTACGGTATTCCATATTGATTCTGACGAGATTAAAGGTAGAATTATTGGACGTGAGGGTAGAAATATTCGTGCTTTGGAATCAGCTACTGGAGTAGAGATTGTTGTTGATGACACCCCTGAAGCAATTGTAATATCAGGTTTCGACCCTGTTAGAAGAGAGATTGCACGTTTGTCACTGCATCAGTTAGTTGCAGATGGACGTATTCATCCGGCACGTATAGAAGAGGTGGTTTCTAAAGTTAAGAAACAGATTGAAGAAGAAATTGTAGAGACAGGTAAAAGAACCGTTATCGATTTAGGTATACATGGTTTGCATCCTGAACTAGTTCGTATTGTAGGTAAAATGAAGTATCGTTCTTCTTACGGACAGAACTTGTTGCAACACTCTCGTGAAACAGCTAATCTTTGTGCTGTAATGGCATCTGAACTTGGATTAAATCCTAATAAAGCAAAGAGAGCAGGATTATTGCATGATATTGGTAAAGTGCCTGATGATGAACCGGAACTACCACATGCTATACTTGGTATGAAGCTTGCTGAAAAATATAAAGAGAAACCAGATATTTGTAATGCAATTGGTGCACACCATGATGAGGTAGAGATGACTACTCTTTTAGCTCCTATCATTCAGGTGTGTGATGCAATATCCGGAGCACGTCCGGGTGCACGTAGAGAGATTGTAGAAGCATATATTAAACGCTTAAATGATCTTGAAAAACTAGCGCTTTCATATCCTGGTGTTGTGAAAACATATGCTATTCAGGCAGGTCGCGAACTTAGAGTAATTGTTGGTGCTGATAGAATAGATGATCAGGATACAGAAAAACTATCAGATGAAATAGCACGTAAGATACAGACAGAAATGACCTATCCGGGACAGGTTAAGATAACTGTTATACGTGAAACCAGAGCTGTTAGCTATGCTAAATAGTAGCATAATAATATATTAAAACAATAAAAGGAGCCATTAGGCTCCTTTATTTTTTTAATATATATTGTAACTATCTGTTACTTCTTTCCTGATTTCTTATTAACATAATTTAGGACACCTCCATTCTCGTTCTTCTCAACAAGAAGTTTTTCGTTAGTGCCAATTACGGTCTTTAGCTCCTTTTGCAATCTCTTTATTTCTAGCTCCTGATTGTGGATGGTTGTTAGCAAAGCATTTAATTCTTCATTATCAACAGTGTCTGGATATTGATCTTTTACACGTTGTATAAAATCACTAAGTACATTCATATAGTTGTTAAATGCGTCGTAGGGCGACATATATGGGCTGAAGTTGCTGTTGCCATCGCCAAAGTGCTTGGTCGACATGTAGTAGAAATGGTCGCTCGTTTGCAGATATAACCAATCCTGTTTTAATCTTCTGTCGGTACATAACCTAACTCGTTCACCAATTTCATAAAGTGATTTTAATGCACTTTGTTGTAGCCTGTTACCAACCCATGCACTTACATCACGCTCTTCGTCGGACCATGAGATGTTATTTGGAACCTCTATTTTTCCAATAGGAGTTTTATTATCCAGTACTTCACTTGGTGTTGAGAATTCTATTCCTTTCTGGAATGCAAAACGAGGCAGAGCCTTTATAAATTCAAATATACCTGTATGAGAAGGCTGCATATTTCCTAAAACCTCATAATTCATGAATAGATTTATAACCTCCTCTTCGGGTGGTGTATCTGCAATCCATCCAATAAATTTTTCGGCTGTCAATGGGTATTCATTCCAGCTGTAGTTTGAAAAACGGTATGCTATATCGTCGCTATAACGACTATTTTTAAGTAAAAGTTTCAATTTAGGCTTAGAAGCTGACTGATATACATAATTGGGACTTTTCCATCCCAGGATATGTTTTGCTCCTTCTGTTATCATTTTGCTGTAACCCATATCATATGCAATTTCAGCGATATCATCCGAATAGATAAGTTCGGTATTGCGTAGTACAGTAGGCTTTTGACCAAATAGCATGTTTATTCTTTCGGAATGTTGATTAACCTGATTACGAAACTCTATTGGATCGTAAAGGCTTGAAAGTGAGTGAGCGTAAGTTTCGGTTAGAAACTCCACATGTCCTGTATCGCTCAATTCTCGAAGTCCGTCTATCACTTCGGGAGCATAAATTTCCATCTGCTCGAGAGCAACTCCTGAAATAGAGAATGATACTTTAAATCTTCCCAGATTCTGTTTTACCAGGTCAAGCAGCATCCTGTTGGCAGGTATATAAGATCTTGCTGCAATCTGCTGCATTATATCTTCATTAGAATAATCATCATAGTAGTAGTGATCCTTTCCAATATTAAAAAAACGGTATCTTTTTAATCTGAAAGGTTGGTGTATCTGGAAATAAAAACAAATTGTCTTCATATTTATTGTAGCTTTAAATTTTACAATTATTTGGCTCTTAAACTAAGCTGTTGTATATATCTCTTACTTTTAAACCGGCATCTTCCCATTTTATATTATCAACCTCAATTTTGCCCTCTACCTTCAGAAATTCGGCCATTGCAGGATATGTGCAAATTGAGTAAATAGCGTCGGCCATAGCGTCTACATCCCAATAGTCTGTTTTAATTACTTTATTGAGTATCTCAGAGCATCCCGACTGATATGATATTATTGTAGGAACATCACATTGCATTGCTTCAAGTGGTGATATTCCAAATGGTTCAGAGACAGATGGCATAACATATACATCGCTCGATTTGAGCATCTCATAAACCTGCTTACCTCTAAGAAAGCCTGTAAAGTGAAACTTGTGTGATATACCTCTTTCGGCAACAAGTCTTATCATCTTATCCATCATATCGCCACTGCCGGCCATAACAAATCGTATATGGTCGGTCTTCTTTATCACCTGTGTTGCAGCATCAACAAAAAACTCTGGTCCCTTTTGCATTGTTATTCTCCCTAAGAAAGTAACCACCTTCTCTTTTACTCCGGAAATTCGTTCAATAGATTCAATTTCGGGACTAAGAGGATCGACGGCATTGTGCACTGTAGTAACTTTCCAGTGTGGTTGATGATAATACTCGATAACTGTGCGACGAGTAAGATTGCTTACACAAATAATATGATCGCAGTTGTCCATTCCATCTTTCTCGATGCCATAAACAACAGGATTGGGCTTTCCACGGCTTCGGTCGAATTCTGTTGCATGAACATGAATGACCAGTGGTTTACCGGTAACACTCTTTGCATGCAAACCGGCGGGGTAGGTTAACCAGTCGTGTGAATGAATTACATCAAAATCATATTTACGAGCTATTACACCTGCTACGATTGAGTAGTTGTTGGTCTCTTCTAGTATATTATTGGGATATCGACCTGAGAACTCAATACATCCCAAATCGTTTGTGTTCATATAGCTGAAATCGGCGTAGATGCGATCTCTTAATTCGAAGTATTCCTGAGGATCATAAAAATTTTCTAATCTTTCCTGTACTAACTCTTTAGAAACATCTTTCCAGACAATTGGAATATTATTAGCTCCAACTATTTTCATGAAACTTTGATCTTCATCACCCCAAGGTTTTGGAATAACAAAAATAGTTTCCAGGTCATTCTGTTTAGACATCCCTTTTGTTAAGCCATAACTTGCTGTTCCAAGTCCCCCCAATATATGTGGTGGAAATTCCCAACCAAACATCAATGCTTTCATCTAGTATAATTTAGACAGTTATCTGTTTATTTTATTACAACATTCTATTTTTTGTATGAGTTCACTAATTTTTTTGCCCTCAACACTTCTGCTACACTCATAGCAAAGGAGTATCCACCATGTGCAGTAAATGGAGGGTTGGAGTCATAAAACTCTGAAATGGATCCAATGCAATCGTTTTGCATCTCACTCTCTACATTAACCAAGATGCGTTCGGCTAATGCTAAACCACTCTGTTGAAATAGATTTAAATATGCTTCAATATATGCACCAAATAACCAAGGGAATGCAACACCGTTGAAATAGGCAAACTTTTTATCATTTTCACTACCACTGTAATGGGGCCTGAATTTATCACTTTTTGGTGTAAGTGAACGAATTCCACAGTTGGTAAGTAACTCTTTTGTTACGAAGTCAAGAACTGATTTCTTTTGTCTCTTGCTAAGTGGTGAATATGGTAGTGATACTGCAAAAATCATGTTTGGTCGCACATTTGGATCCTTATAATATCCATCTACATAATCATACAGATAACCAGCCTCATTTAAAAAGGTGTTTAAAAATGAACCGGCTGCAGTTTGAGAACTTATATATAGCTTTTCTGATAATTCTACATCCTGTTTTTCGTTTGCTATTACTTCGGCAAACTTCAAAGAGTTATACCATAATGCATTGAACTCTACAAGATATCCCGATCTGGGTATTACAGGACGGCCATCTATAACAGCATTCATCCAGCTTGCAGGTTTATCTTTTCCGTTAGTGCTTAAAAGTGCATTTTCCTTATTGTAAAATAGGTTAGGATGCTTGCCATCAATAATATAATTGACAATCTGGAAAAGAATATCGCTATATTTTTCTTTGAACTTATCTTTAAATTCTAAATAATATTGCTGTAACGCCCAAATTACCCATAGTAGTGTATCTGGCTCATTAAGCTGTTTTATATAACCCATAGAACTCTTTCCCTCCATGTAATTTTTGAGTTGTGGTATTGCACTATCCATTATTTTTTCAAAATCGTCGGGTCTGCCAACTGAAAGCGTACATCCGGGAAGTGAAATAAACTGATCGCGAGCTCTCACTTTAAACCAAGGATAACCGGCAAGCAGATAGTTTTCGCCATTAACTGGGCTGTAATGAAACTGGTGACTGGAGTTTTTTAGACAGTTGTAGAAACTTGAACGAGGTGTTCGCTTGTTTTTTTCGAAGTCGAACTCATTTGCCAAGTTAGATGTATCTACCAGAATGTCTCCGGCAGAGAAGAATATCTCTTCATCTTTTGAAATCGACATCTCAAAATATCCCGGTACATATAGGTCTTCGCTGTATGTGTCGCCACTTTGAAGATCTTGAAGATACTCAATATTTTTGTACCAGTCGGGATGATATATAAACTCAGGTTCTTTGCTAAACTGCATAAAGAGTTCGGGATAACCGCTATACATGCATGTGGAGATACCATTCTCTACAATTCGATAGGATTTATCTGCCTGGTCATTCTCCATTGTTAATTCCGACACTTTGCGAAATGCCAGGAAAGGTTTAAACCTGATCTTTGTGGGGGAATGTGCGTCGAGGAGGGTATATTTAATCATCAACCTATTCTCTTTTGATGAAAACATAATCTCTTTAGACAGAATAACGCCACCTACTCTGTAGATTGTTTTAGGAATGCTATCGCTATTAAATTCACGTATATATTTATGACCTTTGGGACTGTAATTGTCACCTGCATATCTATGAATTCCTAAATTAAATTCTGCACCTCGTTGAATAACTGTCTCATCAAATGATGACAATATAAGATGATTCTCATCATCTAAGAAAGGCACAGGCATTACTAAAAGTCCTTGATATTTAGTGGTGTTACAACCAGATATGGATGTATTTTGATAAGCTCCTTTTCTATTTGTTCTTAATACATTTCTGTATAAAGAATATTCGAGGTTGATCATTAGGTCTCTGTTGAATTTCAGATAACTCATCTCTTGGTAATTTAAAGTTTATAAGAGCCGTATTAATTAATGCGAAAGATAATAAATTTGAAATTATAGAACAAGTAAAAAAAAGAATTAAATTTGTTGAGCACCTATTTAATATTTTTATTGAATATATCAGCACCATTATATGGAAGATTACAATTTTAATGGCATTGAGAGAAAAAGGATGAATTTAGCTATGATTCCAGCAACTATCTTTGTTGCATTAGTCTGGTTAATGTTCATAATTGATCATACAGCTCTTTTTGGTAAAGGTTTATCAAAGCTCGGTATAATGCCAGGAGATTATAATGGTCTTGTTGGAATATTCTTTTCACCTTTTCTGCACTCTTCATTCTCACATCTGTGGTCGAATACATTACCCCTGTTAATTTTGATTTGGCTACTCTTCTATTTTTATAGAAATATTGCACTACCCACATTTATATATCTATGGATAATAAGTGGATTCTTTACATGGTTGATTGGCAGGGATTCATATCATATTGGTGCAAGTGGATTGGTATTTGCTCTTCTGTTTTTTATTTTTTTTAGTGGAATTTTAAGAAGATACATCCCTTTAATATCAGTTTCTCTGGTAGTTGCGTTTATTTATGGAAGCACAATCTGGAGCATGTTCCCATTTGCTGAGTTGGTAGATATTACAATTTCATGGGAAGGACATCTCTCCGGTGCAATTAGTGGATTGATAGTTGCATTAATATTTAGAAAGCAAGGACCACAGCGACCTGTAAATATTTGGGTAGATGATGAAGAGTCTGACGATGAAGAGGGAGAAACAGAAGTAAGTGAATCAGAAGAATTGCCGTAATATTGTATGGTTTGCTTTATTTTTTTATAATTTTGTGAGAGTTAAACTAATTTTCTAGTTCTAATTTAACTGACTAAATAAATATATGCAGAACAAAATAAAAGCAGCAATAGTAGGATATGGTAATATTGGCAAGTATGTGTTAGAATCACTGGAAACTGCCGACGATTTTGAAGTGGTAGGTGTTGTTAGACGCAATGCCTCAAATATCCCTGTTGAGTTAAATAATTACAAAGTAGTATCTAAGATTTCGGAATTAGAAAATGTAGATGTGGCGTTTTTAACTGCTCCTACACGTAATGTGGAAGAGTATGCAATTGAATGCCTTAAACTAGGAATAAATACTGTAGACAGCTTCGATATACACTCTAAAATAGTATCACTTAGAAACAGCCTAGACACATTTGCCAAAGAAAACAAAGCAGTATCAATTGTAGCTGCAGGATGGGATCCGGGAAGTGATTCAGTTATCCGTACCCTTTTTGAAGCGTTGGCTCCAAAAGGTTTGACATATACAAATTTTGGACCGGGTATGAGTATGGGGCATACTGTTGCAGTAAAAGCTATTAAGGGAGTTAAAAACGCTCTTTCAATGACAATACCCACCGGAACTGGGGTGCATAGAAGAATGGTTTACATAGAAATTGAGGATGGATACGATTTACAGACAGTTTCTAAAGCTATTAAAGAGGATGAGTATTTCGTTCACGACGATACACATGTATTTCAGGTTGAAGATGTTGATGCTCTTAAAGATATGGGACATGGTGTGTTGATGGAGAGAAAAGGTGTTTCAGGAAAAACACAAAATCAACTGTTTAGTTTCAACATGCGAATAAACAATCCTGCATTAACAGCTCAGGTTCTCTTAAGTTCGGCTCGTGCAGCAATCAGACAGCAACCAGGAGCATATACATTAATAGAGATTCCAGTTGTTGATCTTCTACCCGGAGATAAAGAGTCTTGGATTAAAAAGCTGGTATAGAAGTTACTGCTTTTTTAGTTATCTTTGTAAAAATAATTATATATAAAATATGGATATACTACTGTCGGTAACCTGGAATGTTGACCCTACATTATTTACTGTGCTTGGTCGTGAAATACGCTGGTACGGATTATTTTGGGTGATTGGTCTTATTGTAGCTGTTTATATAGTTCAAAGAATTTTTAAGAAAGAAGATCTTCCTGAGAAATGGTTCGACTCACTGTTTGTTTATATGATAGTGGGAATAATTGCCGGAGCCAGATTGGGGCACTGCCTTTTTTATGAGCCTGAATACTATCTTGCTAATCCATTTGAAATGATTAAGGTGTGGGAAGGTGGACTTGCAAGCCATGGTGGTGTTATTGGAATTCTTATTGCTGTGTGGATGTATTCCAGAAAAGTTTCAAAACAGAGTATGTTGTGGACATTAGACAGGGTTATGGTACCCACAGGTTTTACAGCTGCTATGATACGTTTTGGTAACTTGATGAATCATGAAATTTATGGAGGCCCAACCAATCAGCCATGGGGATTTAGATTTGTAGATAATCTTTCCCAATGGATGAATGGAGCTGAACCTATTTATACAGAGCCATCACATCCTACACAAATATATGAAGCTCTTGCATATTTGGTGGTTTTTGCTGTTACTATGTATATGTACTGGAATACAAGTGCTAAGGATAGAAAGGGGCTTATAACCGGAGTTGGAATATTAATTATTTTCGTTTTCCGCCTGTTCGTAGAGTTTGTAAAGAATGTACAGGTTGAAGGGGAGTATTCGATGATAGAGTCTACCGGTTTAAATATAGGACAGTGGTTAAGTATACCTTTTATTATTTGGGGTTTATGGCTAATTGTAAATGGAATTAGAAAACCAGCTGTTGTAGCCGACACTCTAAAACAGTCTCAAATGTTTAAGCCAAAACAGAATAAGAAAAAATAGATTAACCGATTATAATCAATTCTCTGATTATTGATATTTTCATTTTATGTATAAACCATTTGAAATTACCAACAATGTGTATTATGTTGGTGTAAATGATAGAACCAAACATCTTTTTGAAGGTATGTGGCCTCTTCAATATGGGGTTTCTTATAACTCATATATTATTGATGACGAAAAAACAGCATTAATTGATACAGTCGATATTTGCTATTCGGATGTCTTTTTCAGAAAAATTGTTTCATTGCTTGGTGATAGACATCTGGATTATCTTGTTGTTAATCATATGGAACCCGATCATTCTGGATCTATTGGATTGTTGGTCTCTAAATATCCCAATATTAAGATAGTGGGTAACAAGCGTACTGTTGATATGCTAAAGGGGTATTACGGTATTACAAATAATGTAATTCAGGTTGAAGACTTACAAGAACTTAATTTAGGAAAGCATACACTTCAGTTTTATATGACACCCATGGTTCATTGGCCTGAAACAATGATGACATATGTAAAAGAGAATAGAGTTTTATTTAGTGGTGATGCTTTTGGAACTTTCGGTACAATTGATGGTGGTGTACTCGATACTCAGATGAGAACAGAGAAGTATCGTGATGAGATGATTAGATACTATTCAAATATTGTAGGGAAATTTGGCTCACCTGTTCAAACTGCTCTAAAAAAACTTTCATCAGTTGAAATAGATATTATTTGTTCGACTCATGGACCTATATGGACAAAGGAGGGAAATGCTGTTGAGGTTGTTAGTTTATATGACAAGCTTAGTTTATATGATGCTGACAGTGGTTTGGTTATTGCTTATGGCAGCATGTATGGTCATACAGAAGAGGTTGCAGAGACAATAGCTCAGGCTGCCGCAGAGAGTGGACTAAAAGATATTGTTTTGCATAATGTTGGAAAAAGTCACGTTTCTAACATTATAAGAGATGTATTTAAATATAAAGGTTTGATAATCGGATCACCTACCTATAATAACAAATTATATCCTGAAGTAGAAACATTGGTTTCATCATTGCAGAATCGTAATATTAAAAATAGATTATTTGGATGTTTTGGTGGCTTTACATGGTCGGATGCATCTGCCAAAAATCTATCAGCTTTTGCAAGTGAGATGGAGTTTGAATTAATAGCCGAACCGGTTGTCCTTAGACAGGGTTTGTTGAGTAGTGTACACGAAGCTGCTCAAAACTTAGGTAAAGTTATGGCAGAAAGACTAAAACAATAGAAATAATCAAAATAGAATAAATAATATTGAAATTATGAGACTTATAATTCAACCTGAAGCTGAAACAATGGCACAGTGGGCTGCAAATTATATTGCAGCAAAAATAAATGAAGCTAAACCTTCAGCATCAAAACCTTTTGTCTTGGGATTACCTACAGGTTCATCACCCCTAAAAACGTACAAAGCTTTAATTAAGTTATATGAAACAGGGGTTGTTTCTTTCGAGAATGTAGTTACATTCAACATGGATGAGTATATAGGATTGGATTCAAATCATCCACAAAGCTATTATCAATTTATGTGGACTAACTTTTTTAATCATATAGATATTAAAAAAGAGAATGTTCATATACTAAATGGTATGGCAACAGATCTTGAGGCTGAATGTGCCACTTATGAAAAGGCAATGAAAGATTTAGGTGGAATTGACTTGTTCCTCGGCGGAGTTGGTTCTGATGGCCATATAGCATTTAATGAACCTGGATCATCGCTTTCATCTAGAACAAGAATTAAGACACTGACAACTGATACAGTAATTGCAAATTCAAGATTCTTTGATAATGATGTAAATAAAGTTCCAAAAACTGCACTAACAGTGGGTGTTGGAACAATTCTTGATTCCAAAGAGGTGCTAATTCTGGTAAATGGTCATAATAAGGCTTATGCGCTGTATCATGCCGTTGAAGGTTCTATAAATCATATGTGGACTATAAGTGCGTTACAGATGCATGAAAAAGGTATTATAGTTTGTGATTATGATGCTTGCAGCGAATTGAAGGTTGGTACTTACAAATACTTCTTGGATATAGAACATGAAAATCTAGATCCTGACAGTTTGTTGAAATAGTAAAAAATTCAATAATTAAGGGTGTATCATAATTTATGGAAAGTTAAATATACACCCTTTTTCTATTGGAAATGAGTTGATTAACTTTTCTAATTTATATTTAACAGAGTTTCGACCTATAATTATGAACAACAATTTATTGTATGTTGTTTTATTATAGTAATATTCATAACTGTATAAAACTATTGAAGTTCAATTGCATGGAAGAAATCCGCATAATGCTTGTACTTTTACAATAGGATGCTTAATAGTTACCTAAATTATGGTTTTAGGGTTATCTATTCGCAGAATACAATTGCGATAAATGGTGGTCCGTCAGACCTAATCAAAGTTCTAATCTGAACGATGGTCTGACGGATTTTCATTTTTTTCGATTAATCTAATGGATACTCAATATCGCTGTATCCTTCAGGATCCCTTTGAAATTTAACTTTAATATATGGACATGTGGGTTTTACCTTATATCCATTATCACGGGCATACTTTACCATTTCATTAAAAAGTCTACCCGCTATTCCTTGCCCTTCAAGTTCGGGACGTACACCTGTATGATACGCATCTAAAATGTTATCATTTATTTCGAAATCAAGTTCTGCTACTTGTATGCCATCCTTTTCAATGTAAAAGCTGCCACTGTAATTGTCTGTTTTTAGTTGGATTTCCATATCTTTTTGTTTTTATTTTTGTTTAAATGCTCAATATTTTGATTTAAAATATAACTACATTTGTATTTTAAACGTCACTTCAACGCTTATTGTTTCCATTGAACTTAATCGATATTGAAATAATCTTTATAAGTGATAATTATTGCTGACTTAATTTAATAACTATAATTTTTATGAAACGTTTATCTTTAGCTTTTCTTTTTGTGATATTTTTTATCAATTCTGCAAACTCAGCAGTAGTTGATACTTTGAGTGTTTTCAGTAATATTATGAATAAAGAGATTAAGGTTGTGATAGTTAAGCCTGAAACATACAACGTTAACCAATCATTACCTGTTCTTTATCTACTTCATGGATATAGTGACAGATATGATGGATGGGTTCAAAGAGTACCTTCAATTTTGGATCTTGCAGACCTTCATAATATATATATTGTGTGTCCAGATGGTGGCTTCGACAGCTGGTATTGGGATAGTCCTGTTGATCCGAACAATCAATATGAAACATTTATCACGAAAGAATTGGTAAAGAGAATTGATGAAGATTATAAAACAATTGCATCTAGAGAGGGTAGAGCAATTACCGGTTTAAGTATGGGTGGTCATGGAGGACTATACCTAGGAATTAAGAATCAGGATATTTATGGTGCATGTGGCAGTATGAGTGGTGGTGTTGATATAAGACCATTTCCCAATAATTGGGGAATGAATAAATATATTGGAACTCAGTCTGAAAATCCTGAAAATTGGAACAATTATACCGTAATGGGTCTTCTTCATCTTCTAACACCAGATAATTTAAAGATTATAATCGACTGTGGAAGAGATGATTTCTTTTATGGTGTAAATGAAGAGCTTCATAAAGAGCTTTTGTATCGTAATATCCCACATGATTATATAATAAGACCAGGGGTACATAACTGGGAATATTGGAGTAATGCAATAAAATTTCAAACACTATTTTTTAAAGAGTATTTTAAGTCGGTAAATAAATGATTTGATAATATCCTGTCAGGGAAGTTAAAATATAACTATTGTGATGTTTAGTAATTATCTAATTAGGGCTAATATCTAATTTAAATAGATCAGTAAATTGCAATTATAAATCTTCCCAATCATTTATATCGTTGTGAATAATAATCTGTTTAAAATTAATCTTTTTGATTAGTGTTAAACAGATTCTATTTTACCCAATTTTACATAATAGATAAAACCTAAAACGTTTGTATACCCCATCTCGGATATACTTTTCATGTAGTGTTTAACCTGATGCTTATATTTTGATTCTATACTTTCACCAAATTTATAATCAACAACAATAACTTTGTCTTTGCCAATCATTATTCGGTCGGGTCGTCTTATCCCTTTGCTTGGTTGTATAATTACAGCTTCATTGTAAACTGTATATTTTCCGCTATACCAATCTATAACTTCAGGTTTTGTAAGATATCTTTCAATCTCATTTATTATTTGATCTCTTTCATTCTCGTTTATTTCACCTTCAGATATTTTAATGTCTACTGCTGTTGGAATATCTTCGAGTCTCTGAATATTACTTACGATATCGTGCATTAATTTACCATAATCGCGACTACCATCTTCGCTAAAAAAACCAATTGAGTTTAGTCTTAGTTGCAGACGATCATTAAATGATTGCGAGTGCCATTTAATAGATTTATAATTGGCGGATATTTGAGATACTGTCTTTTTATTATGGTAATTAGGAATACCTAACTCTAAAATTGATTCTCCATTGATCTCCTTTATGTTTTCCCCCGATAGAGTAGGGCTACTGAAAATAGTTTTATCCAAGAGAGAAGATACATTACTTATTTTGCTACTACTCTTAGGTTTAGGAGTGAATAGAATGAGTCGGTGCTTTGCTCTGGTAAATGCAACATATAAAAGATTTAGGTTATCAATAAATGTCAATTTTTTCTCGTTCAAATAGTCATCTCTAAATATTGTGTCTGCCAAACTATTCGTGTATTTAAGTGGAACTACATTCAATTTATTAAAAGGAGCTATTGAAGGTTTACACCAAATGATGTTAATATTAGAGTTATTCTCAAAATACCAGTATACAAATGGCATAATAACAGCCCCAAATCCTAAACCTTTCGATTTGTGAATAGTGATTAATCTAATCGCATCTTGATCTTCAGGAGAAAATAGTGTTTTATTTTTTCCAACTTCATCCCACCAATCTATAAATGCATTAATATCGGCAGATTTGTCTGAGCTAAATTTGAGGGCAAGATCGAGAAATGCTTGTATATAGGCATTCTCCTTTTCATCAATATTTTCAGAAGTCATCGTTATAAATCCTTCTATCATATCATAAAAGGGCATCTCTCCTAATTCTTTTAATTTAAGCTTTATGTCGGCAGGGAAATCTCTTTTCGACTCCTCACGATAAGCCCATAGTGCTTCGTTTGGTGCACATTTTCTTATGAATCGATAAAATTCATAAATAGCTATCATTCGCAACTTTTCATCACTGGGGCTACGTAAATGTCTCATTATTGATATGATAGCTGTAACGCTCTGAGCACTACCTATTAAAAGAGCTTCATTTGATATTATATCATATCTATATGGAGATTCAGGGTTCTTATCACTATAGGCAAGAAGGGTCTCGGCTACTTCTACTGCCTCACCGTTAGTTCTGACTAAAACAGCAATATCTTTTAAAGCGAAACCCTGATCCTGCAACGACTCTATTTCTAATGGAAGTCTTTTTAATGCTTCAGATTTCCATTCACTATCATTGTCTATAAATGTTACTTTAACATAACCATCTCTATTGCTTTTAGTATCAGGTATATGCTGGAATAGATCGGTGTAAGCAGTAATCAGTTCATTATTTTCTTCATCATCGATAATTTCATTATAGGTATCTTGCAAAAGAGCAACTGCAGATTTGAAAAACGCATTGTTGAACTCCACAATTTTAGCATCACTTCGCCAATTTGTATCTAAAAAATGCTTTTCTATATATTCTTTCGAGAAATCTTTGTCAACCTGTTCTTCCAACAATCGCCAATCTGAGTTTCTAAATCTGTAAATACTCTGTTTAATATCACCAACAATTAGATTGAAATTACCAGATGAAAGACTCTCATCGATTAATGGTTTAAAATTGCTCCACTGCATACGTGAAGTATCTTGAAACTCATCAATCATATAATTAGTGATTCGGGTTCCTGTTTTTTCGTAAATAAAAGGAGAATCAGAGCCAGATATTATATCATTTAATAGTTCGGTGGTATCAGAAATAAATAAAACATTATTCTCTTGTTGAAGTTTTTGCAGTCTCTTTTTAATATCATTCAGTATGCCAAGTGCATAGAAATTCTGCAGTATTGTTTTAGAACTATTATAGTATATATTATTCTCATTAAGATTAATAACCTGTTTTACACATTCATTGAGGCCATGATTATACGTATTTTCAATTCTTGCTACAACATCACGAGGCGTTGTCTTTGTATACCATGATTTAATATTATCGGCAAACGAGATAAATGTATTGGTTAATTCGGGTATTTTTCCATTAGCTAAATCAGCAAATTTAAAGAATTGAGATTTTCCTGAACCTCTAAAATCACTTGGATCTAATTCGTTATTATTTATTATTGAAACTGCCTTTTCACCTACATTCTTAAGTTCTGACTCATAATCTCTGGCTATTCTAATCAGCATCTGTTTATAATTCTCCAGATGATCTTTATCCTGAATAGTTGCATATTCTTCATCAGATAGCGATTTAAAAGTTTCATTAAAAAGTTCTCCTGCAAGCTGCAAAACCTCTTTTTCAATTCTCCAGCTCTTTCCATCTTCAATGCTATTTTGCATGAATCTGAGAAGCCATTCTGTGAGAACATTGTTATCAGGATTATCTAGTTCTGATAGCATAAGATCGACAGACTCCAACAATAGTGCACTGTGATCAACCTCTACATTATAACCGCCAGCTAGACCCATTTCTCGTGTAAAAGCACGCATAGTTTGTTGAAAGAATCTATCGATTGTGCTTATTGAGAATGAAGAATAGTCGTGTAGTATGTTTTCTAATATATTTTTAGATAAAGATCTTATATCCGCCTCATTTGAGTTGAATTTTTCAATTAGACCATTTAAGAAGCCTGAATCTGAACCAGATGCAAGTCGAAAAAGCTCATTTACTATTCTCGACTTCATCTCATCTGTTGCCTTATTAGTGAAAGTAACAGCAAGAATATGTTTATGGTTATTAGGTTTAGAAAAAAGCAAATTAAGGTACTCACCGGTAAGTCGATGAGTTTTACCAGAACCTGCAGATGCTTTAATTACATGTAACTTTGCATTTTCATATGATACGCGATTTAACATATCCCTCCTTTTGTAATATTTCAAGAACTTTGTTACGAAGATCTCCCTGGATTATTATTTCTCCATCTTTAGATGACCCTCCCACACCACATTTTGTTTTAAGCAATTTGCCTAAAGATTCAAGATCTTCTTCAGTTCCTACAAATCCTGTAATTAGGGTCACAGATTTTCCTTTTCTGTTTCTTTTGTCAAGACTTATACGTAGCAGCTGTTTTCCTTCAGCAACTGTTTCAATGTTATTATCTTTCTCAACATTAAAGTGATAATCAGGATTTGTAGAATATACAATATCTAGTCTCTTTTTCCAGTCGTTCATAATTACCCGGTTTTAACTTAAATCTTACAGAAGTTATTATAAAGTTTGATTGTTTGTCTTTTAGATTAAAAACACCGATTTTATAAAAACAAAGATAACTTTTTTTAAGTACAGATTAAATTTAATTGCCATCATCTCCAAAAAAATATATAACTTAGTGATTCCATTAAAAATAATAAATATGACCGAAACAGTAACTGTACATTGTGTTAATACAAACGATTATAAAGATATATCGGTAGGATCATCATTAGTTGATTTAATTGAAGTGTTTGGTGTAAAATCGAAATATCCATTTATAAATGCCAAAGTTAATAATAAAACAGAATCATTGACATACAGAGTTTTTAGACCAAAGACTATTGAGTTTGTTGATTTATCCAATACATCAGCAATGCGTACATATGTGCGCTCACTTTGCTTTATTTTAGCAAAGGCTGTTGATGATATATTGCCAAATGCAAAAACATATATCGAACACGCCGTTTCAAGAGGTTATTATTTTCAAATAGAGTCTGATGTAAAGGTTGGAAAAACCGAGATAGATGCTATACGAAATAAAATGAGAGAGATTATTGAAGCAGACTTACCTTTCATTCAGGTGGAAGAGGAAACTGTAAAAGTAGTTGAACTCTTTCGTAAAAGCGGAATGGAGGATAAAGCCAGGCTTCTTGAGACCTCTGATTTACTCTATTCAAGATACTCTAAATTAGGTGACTATATCGACTATTTCTACGGATGCCTGACACCTTCTACAGGTTATATTACGATGTTTGATATTCAAACACATAACGGAGGATTTTTATTGCGTGTTCCAAATAGACTGAATCCTGTAGAATTAGAGCCGGAAGTATTTCAGGAAAAATTATTGAATGTATATAGAGAGCATCTTAATTTCTTGAAAATTATTGAATTGGATAATGTTGGCGATCTTAATAAAGCAATCAAAGAAGATAAAGTTTATGAAGTAATTCAGATTGCAGAGGCATATCAGTCGATGGAAATAAATGATATTGCAAACCAAATAGCAAAAAAGTTTAAAGAAGGAGTTAGAGTTGTATTTATTTCTGGTCCTTCATCCTCAGGAAAGACAACATTTCGTAAACGACTGGAAGTTCAATTAAGGGTAAATCTTTTAAAACCTGTAGGTATATCTTTAGATGACTATTTTATAGATAGGGATAAAACCCCATTGGACGAATATGGTGAAAAAGATTATGAGTCACTTTATGCTCTTAATTTAGATCTTTTTGAAGACCATATGCTTAAACTGATGAATGGAGAAACAGTTGAGCTGCCAAGCTATAACTTCGTAAAAGGAGTAGGTGAGTATTTGGGCAATTTCCTTAAAATGGACGAAAACAGTGTCTTAATTGTGGAAGGAATACATGGTTTAAATCCCGAACTATCTTCACATATACCTGCAGAAAAGAAATTTAAGGTTTATGTATCTGCACTTACTACAATCTCTCTAGATGACCACAACTGGATACCTGCCTCAGACAACAGGCTAATACGCAGAATAGTTAGAGATTACAGATATAGAGGATATTCAGCTCAACAAACTATATCACGATGGGATAGTGTAAGACTTGGTGAGGACAAATGGATATTTCCTTTTCAAGACCTTGCAGATGTTATGTTCAACTCTGCAATGATTTATGAGTTAGCGGCAATCAAGCAACATGCAGAACCTATTCTTATGCAAGTTCCACGTAATGTACATGAATACTCAGAGGCATATCGTTTACTAAAGTTCCTTAGTTACTTTAATCATATTACAGATCGCGAACTTCCACCTACATCACTATTAAGAGAGTTTTTGGGAGGTAGCAGTTTTAGGTACTAGAAGCATCAAATTGTTTAAATAAAAATCGAAATAAATTGATCAGTAAAGATATTATATGTGCTGTATCCACTCCTCCGGGAATGGGAGCACTAGCTATTATACGTTTATCAGGTGAAGGTTGCATATCTCTCACAGATAAAATATTTAAATCCCCAAGTGGAAAGAAACTCACTGAAGCATCAGCCAATACTATTCATTTTGGTAGAATTATTGATAAAAATGAAGTATTAGATGAAGTATTAGTCAGTCTTTTTCACGCACCACACTCATTCACAGGTGAGGAGAGTGTTGAGATATCTTGTCACGGATCAGTATACATTCAACAAAAGCTATTAGAACTATTTATCACTAAAGGTGCACGTTTAGCACAAGCAGGCGAATTCACTCAACGCGCATTTAAAAATGGAAAGTTTGATTTGAGTCAAGCCGAAGCAGTGGCAGACCTAATCTCATCAGAATCTAAAGCATCCCACCGTGTTGCAATGAATCAGATGCGTGGAGGCTTCGCAAAGAAGCTTGGAGACCTAAGAGAAAAGCTTTTAAATTTTGCTTCATTAATTGAGTTGGAGCTCGACTTCTCTGAAGAGGATGTTGAGTTTGCAAATAGAGATCATCTATCAGATTTAATATCAATAATCGAAATTGAAATTGTGAGACTTGCCGATTCATTTAAAGTCGGTAATGCTATTAAAAGCGGAATTCCTGTTGCAATTATAGGAGAAACAAATGTAGGTAAATCTACACTTTTAAACCTTCTATTGAATGAAGATAAAGCAATTGTAAGCGATATACATGGAACAACACGTGATGTCATCGAAGATGTTGTAAATATAAATGGAGTAACATTCAGATTCATCGATACAGCAGGAATCAGGCAAACAAGCGATGTAATAGAATCGTTGGGAATCGAACGCACATATCAGAAAATTAATCAGGCCTCAATTGTTATATGGATGATTGATATGACAACTTCTATAGAGAAAATTGAGTCTCTTGCAAATCAAATTATCTTAAAGCTTAAAGATAAACAGGTTATAATCCTGTTCAATAAAGCCGACCTGATATCTGCATCACAACAAGAAGAGTTTAACTCAATATTGCCTGAACTTGATGCAAAAAGATTGTTTATTTCGGCTAAGGAGCAGCTTAATACTAACCAACTACAAGAACTTTTGGTAAGCACTGCAGCCATTCCTTCAATTGGAGAAGAAGATGTTATAGTTACCAATATGCGACACTACGAAGCCTTAAAAAAGGCCGAAGATGCTATAATTAGAGTTAGAGAGGGAATAGAATCAGATATCACCCACGATTTTCTAGCTCAAGATATAAGAGAGTGTATGTTCTATCTCGGTGAGATTACCGGTCACATATCAACAGATGAGATATTGGGAAATATATTCAGTAAGTTTTGTATCGG
>CAYLKV010000026.1:0-36383 GCA_964384545.1 uncultured Proteiniphilum sp. | reverse complement strand
CGTGAATACAGATAAAAACAGATTATAGAATAACAAGTTTCATATAACATAAAAAGAGGGTTTCACATCGTGAAACCCTCTTTTTTACAGTAACCTACTTCTATTAATTATCAGCTGGCAACATCACAACTGTTTTGTTGTCGCCATTCTTAAGGAATTCAGCTACAAAGTTCTTTATATCGTCAGCAGTAATACTGTTAACTGTTTCCAAATATTTTGTATGATTATCCTCACCATAGAAGAATTTAGTGTTCAGAGCATTTAGCCAGTAGCTATTTTCTTTTAGACTCTCTTCGTAGCTCTTGCTCATATACTCTTTAACTTTGCTGAAATCGCTTGCACGAGGACCTTCACTTGCAATTATTTTAAGTTCATTTAGAACAATACTATTCAGATGCGCCATCTTTTCAGGATCGGTATCATAAGTAATCTGAAGAATTGATTGCCCTTCAGGATAACGTGAGATTGAACCACCAGAGTAAACTCCATAAGTTCCACCTTCATCTTCACGAATTTTCTCAGTATATACAATATCCAGAATCTGATCAAACATACTCATCAATATCTGATTCTTCAATGTGCGTTCTGTATTACCGGCTACTACATTGAATACCGATGCTTTTGGATTCTGCATATCTCTTTTGAAGATATTTTCGATATCACCTTTTATGAAATCCATCGGAACCTTCACAAATTCACCTTTAACTGCTTCACCAGGAAGAGAAGCCAGATATTGTTCAATAACTGGTCTAACTGCCTCTTCATTTATATTTCCAACGAATGTGAAAACAAAACTACCAGGATTCTTAAATAGTTGCGAATACATTTCCATTATCTTATCATAATCCAGATTCTTTATATCATCTGCTTTTACTCTAGTCGATAGAGGATTATCACCATATAATACATAATTTATTGTATCGCTAAATGCAACCATTGGTTCTGCTTCCTGATTTTTTAATGCAGTTTCTCTACGTTGAGCAAACGACAAGAATGCATCTAAATCTTTACGTGGTGATGTAAAGTATAGATAAACCAGTTGCATCATACTTTCAAAATCCTTTATTGAAGAAGATCCGCTAAAGTTTTGAGTTGTCAGAGATACAGATGGTCCAGCAGAAGCAGTTTTACCTGCAAGAACTTTTGGTATATCTGTCGCGCTGAATTTACCAACACCACCCAATGTGATGGTTGCACCCATCATTTTACTGTTGAGTGGATCCTGAATCGCAAACTGTGAAATTCCACCTACACTGCTTGCAGTCATAAGAATTTCATCATTCTTGAAATCTGTATTTTTAAGTATTACCTTAATACCATTAGCCAAAGTCCATACAGTTACACCCCATTGTTCATCTCTTTCCTCATTTACAATCTTACCTGGTGCAGGAGGATTAGATACTAGAGGTTCATCAATTGCCTCACCTTTATATGGCTCAATTGTTTCACTTTTCACCTGATTTAAAACCTCAATCAATCTCTCTTCAGATGGATAAACCAGTCCCTCTTTTTCAGGACCTGTAATTGCAATTACAATGTTTTCATCACCAATGAGTTGGTTGATCGTCTGGTTTACAGCTTCAACAGGAATATTGGGCGCAACAGCTTGAATAAACTGATATTCAAATTCAATACCCGGAATCGGTTCCCCATCAGTAAAAGCTCTTACATATTCATTAGAATAATTTGAGTTTCTCTGTTTATCACGATTATTATAAGAATCTTCGTAACCCTTAATAATATTAGTTCTGGCAATCTCATATTCATGAGCTGTAAAACCGTACTGTTTTACTCTTTCAGATTCACGTACAATTGCGGCCAATGCATCTTCAATCTTATCCTCTGCACTACCTGCAACAACAGTCCAAGCATCTTTAGTTTTGGCCACAAAGTATTCGCCATCATATGCATAAGCAGATGTAAACGGTGCGTCAGGTTTCTGTAATAATTCACTGAAACGTTGGTTCATCATTGCCGAAGCAGCATTTAATACATACTGAGTAATATAGCCAGCCTGAGTGTTTTTAAATTCATCAGGAACAGTATTATGTTTATAATACATCATTATTCTTGAGTTTCGGGCCTCTTTATCAGTTGCAATAGCTACTACAGGTTCTTTATTATCAGGAACAGGATAATATACACGCTCTGCTCTTTCACCATCAAGTGGAATAGGAGAGAAGAGGTTGATTATTTTCTGTTCCATCTCATCTACATTAAAATCACCCACAACAATAATACCTTGAAGGTCCGGACGATACCATTTATGATAATAGGCTCTAATCTCTTCCGGCTTAAAGTTATTAATTACATCAATACTACCAATCGGCATTCTGTTGGCATACTTGCTGTCGGGATACATCTTTGGCAATAACTGGTCCCAAAGTCTCTGTTGCGCATCACCTCTGGTACGCCACTCTTCACGTATAACACCACGCTCATTCTCCAGCTCCTCCTCTTCAAGAGAAATAGCAGCCGACCAATCGTGCAATACCAATAGAGCCGAGTCCATTAGGTTTGCATTTGTGGTAGTAATATTGGTCAAATAGTAAACTGTTTCATCAAAAGATGTATATGCATTAATATTAGTACCAAATTTAATACCATTATCCTGAAGATAATTGAGCATACTTTTGCCGGGAAAATTCTTTGTTCCGTTAAAAGCCATATGTTCAAGGAAGTGAGCAAGTCCTGCCTGATTATCCTCTTCCTGAATCGATCCTACACGCTGAGCGATATAAAAATCGGCCCTGTTTTCGGGAAGACTATTGTGACGAATATAATATGTGAGTCCATTCTCAAGTTTACCTGTCCTTACATCAGGATCAATTGGAAGCACCGGGTTTTGTTGTGCAAAAGCAGTTAAGCTAACTGCAAGCAATAATAGAGTGAAAATTCTGTTCATTAGTTTTTTTTGATAGATATAGTGCTAAATTCTTTCTAATACAATCTTAATAAGATCTTCAATCGACCCCTTATAATCTGTTTCAGATTTAAGTGCAACACGATTGGCTATAATTGAGCAGACAGTCATAGCTTTATGTCCCATCAATTTTGATAATCCTGCAATAGCAGAACTCTCCATCTCATAATTTGTGATTGAGTATTCTCCAAAACGGAAAGATTCAATCTTTGAATTAAGATCAGGATCAGCAAGAGGAATACGCACATATCTGCCCTGAGGCCCGTAAAAGCCGGTAGCAGAAATTGTTACTCCGCGAATCATATCATGACCAATGCGGTCGACCAGCTCATCATCAGAGCTCACTACATAAGGTGAGCAGTGGTATGGCGACCAGTTTACATGTTTCTGGAATGATTCTTCAAAATCCTCTTCTCTTATGGCTTTCGACCCCTCATAGTAATGAATAAGACCATCAAAACCAATAGATTTCTCAGAAACAACAAAAGATCCAACCGGGCAGTGAGGTTGCATACCCCCTGAAGTGCCCACTCTCACCATTGTAAGCTGTTTGAAATCATCTTTAACAGTTCTCGTGTTAAAATCGATATTTGCCAAAGCGTCAAGCTCAGTCACCACTATATCAATATTGTCCGTCCCAATTCCATGAGAAAGCGCAGTGATACGTTTTCCTTTGTAAGTGCCGGTAACTGTATGAAATTCGCGACTCACTACATCGCATTCAATCGTATCAAAAAAGGAGGATGTCATCGTAACTCTTCCCGGATCTCCCATCATGATAATTTTATCAGATAGCTGATCGGGTGTAATATGAAGATGAAATGCACTCCCGTCGGAATTAATAATTAGTTCCGATTCAGGTATTATTCTCATTTCTTATTTATTGTTTTTATTTCCTGAGCCACCCTGAGGCTTAGCAATAGATTCACGCATCTCTGTATCTGCCTGAATATTTTCCATCTTATAATAGTCCATTATTCCTAAATTGCCATTTCTAAACGCTTCAGCCATAGCAATAGGAACTTCTGCTTCTGCTTCAATAACTTTAGCCCTTGCTTCCTGAGCTTTTGCCTTCATCTCCTGCTCTAATGCAATTGCCATAGCGCGTCTCTCTTCCGCACGAGCCTGAGCAATATTCTTATCGGCCTGAGCCTGATCCATCTGAAGTACAGCTCCAATATTCTTACCTATATCGATATCAGCAATATCAATCGATAGAATCTCAAATGCAGTACCTGCATCAAGTCCTTTTTTAAGAACCAGTTTAGAGATTGAATCCGGATTCTCAAGTACAGATTTATGAGAAACTGCAGAACCAATTGAAGATACAATACCTTCACCAACGCGGGCAAGAATTGTCTCTTCACCGGCACCACCAACAAGCTGTTTTATGTTGGCACGAACAGTTACACGAGCCTTAGCTATAAGCTGAATACCATCAATAGCAACAGCAGATACGGGAGGAGTATCAATAACTTTTGGGTTTACCGACATACGTACTGCTTCAAGCACATTACGACCTGCAAGATCTATTGCAGTAGCCATCTGGAAAGTTAAATCGATATTTGCTTTCGATGCAGAAACAAGTGCATGAACCACATCTTCAACTTTACCACCTGCAAGGTAGTGAGCTTCAAGATTATCGCGGGTTACATTCTTTAGACCTGCTTTATGAGCCTCAATCATTGCATAAACAATTGTGTGAGGCGGAACACGGCGCAAACGCATCAAAAAGAGCTGAATCAACGAAATATGAACCCCTGCTGAAAGAGCATTAATCCACAGGAAAAAGGGGACATAATGAAAAAATATCATCAGGAAAATTACTATTACAGCTATTGTAATAATAAGAGGAATTGAAAACACCATAATAATTAAAATTTGGTAGTTAATAATAAGTTATCTCTATATTTATACTATAAAAATTAGGCCAATCTAATTTTGTTTAATAGTATTATTTTCTTTTTACAATCACATTATAAGTCTCCACTTTAGTCACAACAATCTCGGTGTCCTCTTCAATAAATTCACCATCAAACGATTTGCCTTCAGCCTCAATATCATTTACCAATACTTTACCAATCGGATTTAATCTTGAGATTGCAACACCGGCATCACCTACAGCAATTTTCTGTAAGTTGCTGTTATCCACTTTATCTTCAATATTTGTTTTAAGTGAAATCTTATCCAGCGACTTAGACCTAAGTAGCCCAAAGAACGACAGACCTAGCGTTAATGCAGAGGCTGCTAAAGTAATATTTCCGGCCATACTACCCAGGAACATGTATGAATAAACAATTCCTCCAATTAAGAAGATAGCTCCGGCAATACCGGCAATGCTGATACCTGGTAGCAGAAAAATCTCAATCAGCATAAATATAATTCCCAGTACTATTACAGAAATTACAACAATTATGTGTAGTGTCATTTATCGATTTATTAGTTAAAATTACTCCTTATCTCATCATTCCTTGCCTGAATTTTCATTCTCTCTATTTCAAGATATAAATTTTCAGATACTCTTTCCAGTTCTAAAATAGAAGATCTTAAGCTACTTTTATCTACTCCTCCCGAAGAGTATTGATCACGTTTATCTTTCAATTCCTTTACAATATATTCTAGTTGTTTCTCAAGTTCAAGGGCTTGCGAGTAGAATAATCTTGCATTACTACTTTTAAAATCGGCAAGAGTGTGATATGTAGCATTGTCATTTATTATGAACGTAAAATCACCACTTTTTGTTTCAGCTTTCTCTGTTTTCTCTCTGGCAGCTAAAAGTAAACTATTATAATCGGCTCCCTCTTTCCAAGTATCAGCAATTGAGTTTATTATTGCTCTACTTGCCATATATTTGACATCCTCATTTTCAAGTATTGTAATACGAGCATTAGGAATAAAAGTGTAAACACATACCGAATCTTTAGATTGATTACGATCAGAGGCAAACCATCCAACGCCCTTCTCTTCATCAACAACCATCAGGTAATCATTAAAAGGAGAATTAAAAGGCATATTCAGCTGGTTTGGAGCCAGGTATGAGTCGTTCGACAGATTGTATCTTGTTACAAAAATATCATAACCTCCATAAGATTCATGTCCAGTAGAAGAGAAATAGATAGTCAACCCGTCGCTTAAAACAAAAGGATAGGCCTGATTTCCATCTTCATTAATAGAAGATGGAAGCTGTTTCTCATTTCCAAAAGAATCCAAAAGCTTCTCCATTGTATAGAGATTGACATTATCTTCACCTGAAGAATAATAGATCTTATCACTCTTTTCATTAATAAACAGAGTCTTGTTGTTGGCTGGCTGATCTTTTAAGAATTCGTTTACAGGCATAATTGACCCCGAAGTTAGACTCAGGTTGTATGCTTCAAGAAACCTTCTCTTCGGAAGCACTAGACTGTCTATTATCTGAATATCTTCGGTACGGTTTACTGCTTTTTGAAACTTGGTAGAGTATTCACGAGCCAATTCAAGTCGCTGAAGAGCATCATTGTTTCTTCTATTTATTTTCTGATATTTCTCAAACTCCTTTTCAGCCTCATCAAAACGATATTGCAAAACATACAATTCTCCCAAAGAAAGATAGGCTTCAGGAATCTTCTTGTCAGATGCATATTTAAGATACTTCTCTGCCTCTTTTATATTTCCTGTTTTAAACAGACTTACACCAAGCCATTGATTAAGCGGTGCATCATTAGGTTTATTTTGATATTCATCCTGGAATACAGGTAGTGCATCTGCATACTTTCCCTGCAGATACCATTCTCTTGCTTCATTTAACGTTTGTGCCAGCATCGATTGCTGCATAACGCACAATGAAATTAAAAATAATATATATTTCAGTTTCATATTGTTTATATTCTGATATCAAAGATAAGAAAAAACTACATGCAATTTGAAAAAAGAACTCATAATGAAACATCAATTATTATGTAAAACACTAAAAAATTATCAATATGTAATATATAAAGAGTATATGTAGATAACAAACCGACTTTCTATCCTTTAACGTTCTGAATTTATAGACCTGATTTTGCACTGCCCAATCTCCTATTTCACTCTTATCTTGCTCTTAACTAATCCCTATAATCTCCTTTTAAATAAAGAGCAGGTAAAATCAAAATAGGTTTCATACTTTTCTTATCTTTGTACTCTTAAACATACAATTAAGTAATATGCACGAAAAAATAATAATCCTCGATTTCGGGTCACAAACTACACAACTCATCGGTAGACGAGTTAGAGATTTAAATACATATTGTGAGATTGTTCCTTACAATAAGTTCCCTTTTGGTGATGATTTAGTTAAAGGTGTTATTTTATCAGGAAGCCCTTTTTCAGTTAATGATGAAAATTCGTTTAAATCCGATCTAACAAATATAAGGGGGAAATATCCTGTGTTGGGCATCTGCTATGGCGCACAGATGATGGTTAATCTGGCAGGAGGAGAGGTTTATCAGTCTGATAGCAGAGAGTATGGTCGTGCACATCTCAACATTTTTAAAAAGGATGATAAGCTTTTTGGTAGTCTTAAGCAAAATAGTGTAGTCTGGATGTCTCACGGTGATACCATTGTAAGTGCACCTGAAAATTTCACACAGGTAGCTTCAACAGAGGATGTTGATTGGGCCGCTTATAGTGTTGAAAATGAAGATACTTGGGGTGTACAGTTTCACCCGGAGGTGTTTCATACTGAGCAGGGTATTGCTTTGTTAGATAATTTCCTAACTGTTTGTGGAATGAAGCGCGACTGGACGCCGGCATCTTTTGTGGACTCAACTGTCAGCGAGTTGAGAGAAGAGCTAGGAAATGATAAGGTTATACTTGCTCTGTCGGGTGGGGTGGACTCATCTGTTACTGCTGTTTTACTTAACAAGGCTATTGGTGAAAATCTTACCTGTGTATTTGTCGATCACGGCCTTTTACGTAAGAACGAGTTTGAGAATGTTCTTAGGGATTATGAGCATCTTGGTCTTCATGTTATTGGTGTTGATGCAAAGAGTTATTTTTACAAAGAACTTGAAGGTGTAACTGATCCTGAAAAGAAGAGAAAGATAATAGGTAAAGGCTTTATTGATGTGTTCGATGCAGAGGCATTGAAACTTAAAGATATTAAATGGTTGGCACAAGGAACTATTTATCCTGATATAATAGAATCACTCTCAATAACAGGTGTTACAATAAAGAGCCACCACAATGTAGGTGGTTTACCCGAAAAGATGAATCTTAAACTTTGTGAACCACTAAAACTTCTTTTTAAGGATGAGGTTCGCAGAATAGGACTGGAGTTGGGTATGCAACCAAACCTAATTCATCGTCACCCATTCCCCGGTCCTGGGTTAGGTATTCGTATACTAGGTGCAATCACTCCCGAAAAGGTTCGTATAGTTCAAGATGCAGATGATATTTTTATCTCAGAGTTGAGAGCTTCAGGATTGTATAACGAAGTGTGGCAAGCAGGTGCAATTTTACTGCCAGTGCAGTCTGTTGGAGTTATGGGTGATGAGCGCACTTATGAAAATACAATTGCGTTACGTGCAGTTACTTCAAAAGATGCAATGACTGCAGACTGGGCTCATCTGCCTTATGAGTTTCTAGCAAAAGTATCTAATGAAATAATAAATAAGGTGCAGGGTGTAAATAGAGTAGTCTATGATATCTCTTCTAAACCACCTGCAACTATTGAATGGGAGTAGTTGTATAGAACGTTAGTAGATGCAACTACTTTACCAATTCAGGATAAGCAATCCTAGTATGGTATATTGTCATAAGTTTATCTACGAATACATTTTTTATAGTTTGTATATCTCTAAAAGTGATTGGAGCTGATTTAAAATATCCTTCATTCAACTGAGAATCAATTATCTTATCAACCAGTTCACGAATTGTCTCCTCATTATATAGCGGGAGACTTCGTGAGGCTGCTTCAACCGAATCGGCCATCATCATAATTGCTCCCTCTTTAGTAAAAGGATTTGGACCGGGATAGCGAAAATTTAGTTCGTTTACCTCTTTGCCCGGATTTGCATTTCTCCATGAGTTATAGAAATACTTTGGCATACTTGTGCCATGATGAGTCTCAATAAAATCAATAATTTGTTGAGGTATATTATATTTCTGAGCAATTTTAACCCCATCCTTCACATGATTAATAATAATTCGGGCACTCTCTTCAAATGGAAGTCCTGCATGCGGATTCATACCAGGTGCCTGATTTTCAGTGAAAAAGGCAGGATTCACCATCTTCCCAATATCGTGATAAAGGGCTCCGGTTCTGATAAGCGAAGCATTAGCTCCCAACTTAATTGCAGCAGCCATCGCCAGGTTTGATACCTGCAATGAGTGCTGGAAAGTTCCCGGAGTCTTCTCAGACAAATCTTTAAGCAATGGTTTGTTTATATTAGATAACTCTACAAGTGTTACCCCTGATATAAAACCAAAAGATTTCTCAACAAGGTATATCAGAGAGTATGAGAACATTATAAGAATAAAGTTGATTAAGAAATATATAAACATTACCCAATCTGTTTGAGTAACATTGCCCTCCTGATACATCACAAGTCCCAGATAAACAAATGAGTAGGTGAAAAGAATAAAGAAAGAGCTTTTTATCAATTGTGAACGTTCCGATAACTCCTTCAACATAAAAATAGATACCATTGCGGCAGAAAGCTGAAGAACTATAAAATCAAATGGGAACTGCACCATTAAAGCGCTGAGTATAATAGTTATAAGGCTGGCGAAAAGAGCAGTTCGGGAGTCGATAAAAGTTCTTATTAATATTGTAACTATAGTATAAGGAATTATATAAACATTGAAAAGGTCGAAATGTATAGTTAGAGCTGTTAGTGCAACAAACAGAACTATCAGAACCAGCATAAACATTACATGCATCCGGTTTCTATATTCAGTGGGTCTGAAATATAGCAGATACATATAAAATGAAGCAAACATAAATAGTATTAATACGAACTGACCAATCAATTTCCATGTGCCTTTAAATGCTCCCCCAACGCGTTCTTCATAAACCTGTTTTAGAGAATAAAGAATATTGAAAGTTCGAGTATCAACTATCTCTCCCTGATCGATAATTCGTTGACCCTGTTGTACCATACCGCGACTAATATCAACCTGCTGAATAAACTCTAATCGGGCTTTTTCTGAAAATGCCTCATCATAAATTATATTTTCTCTTATATAATCATTTATATTAGCCGATTTCAAAACAGTGTCATATATCCCTTCCGGGGCATCAGTCAATACTTTCTCATATGCAGAGCGAATTGTGTAGAATGATTCAATATCTCTCGATTCTGCAATATTCCCTTTTCGAAGTCTCAATGCACCACTCTTCGATTTTTTGATTCTGTCATAGTCATCAGACCTCATTATCCCCTTTTCATAAACTTCAGTCAATTTTTTTCTGATGTACAATTTATATTCAGGGGATAGTTCAGATAATCTTGTTTCAAGATTTACATCAGCATCGAAATTTGCTATTGAGCTTAAAACTATATCCTCATTTACTTCAAAATAGGGTTCATAAAACTCTAAAATACTATCCTGTTCAGCCTTAAGCTGTGCCGCAGGTTTATATATTGGAAAGTCGAACGGAGCCGTAAGCAGTCCATACTGCCAAGGCCTTCCCTCACTAAAAGTATATTTAAAATTACTTTGACGAGGAAATATATAGGTGATAAAAAGTATGGCAATAACAAAGACTAGCGGAACAAATACTTTGGTTTTTATTCTAGTCCTTTTTTTATTAGGTTTATTATTTGATGATTTCATACCTCTATCAATTTGTTTTGT
Organism: uncultured Proteiniphilum sp.; assembly: GCA_964384545.1. Lineage (GTDB taxonomy): Bacteria > Bacteroidota > Bacteroidia > Bacteroidales > Dysgonomonadaceae > Proteiniphilum. Next base: position 25,642 of record CAYLKV010000026.1, on the reverse strand, counting down.
TGAATCTTAATAGAACAAGCGAAACTACCGATTGTTTTTCAGTAATTTAAACGAGATGTCTAAAGTTAGATGAATTTTCCTTTATATTACAAAAATACAAATTTTAAATATTAATTTTGCACTAAATTAATAACTAATAGTATTTTGACAAATATTAAAATTGATCTGGTTTATCTTTGGGTAGATGGTAGCGATCCGATATGGCTTGAGAAGAAGAACAAATTCTCAGGCGTTGTTGAAGATCTATCAGAAGAAAACAATAAAGGTCGGTATATTAGCAATGATGAGTTGAAATATTCACTCAGATCGGTTGAGAAAAATATACCTTGGATTAATAAGATCTATATTGTTACTGATTCTCAGTGCCCTAAATGGCTCAATACAGATCATCCAATCATTCAAATAGTTGATCATAAAGATATTATTCCTGAAGAGGCATTGCCTTGTTTTAATTCAAGTGTTATTGAATATTTTCTTTATAAAATTCCAAATCTTGAGGAGCATTTTCTATTAGTTAACGATGATATGTTTTTCCATAACAAACTTACTCAAGATTATTTTTTTAAAGAAGATGGTCTTGCAATTGTAAGATTAAAGAGAAAGTTCTTTAGAAAATATCATTACGATATAAAAAAACTCCTAGGAAAAAGACTTGGTCAATACATAACAATGGTTACTGATGGAGCTAAGTATATTGAGAGCGAGTTTGGTATTTATTTTTCAGGTATCCCTCATCACAATGCCGATGCTTATAACAGATCTACATATAAATATGCAATAGAGAAAGTTTTTGAATCTAAAGTAAAGAAGTCCATTTCAAGCCGCACAAGAAAATATGGTGATTTACATCGTTCAACTATATCTTATTATGCTCTTGCAACAGGAAAGGCTCATAAAAAGTATGTGGGAAGAAAACAATCAAGTCGTATCAATGTATCTTCAAAAAACTACTATAAATATATAAAAAGGTACAGCCCGGATCTATTTTGTCTAAATGATAATCAAAGAGCTAATGATTCTGATCGTTTAAGAATAAAACCATTTCTTGAAAGCCTGTTCCCTAAGAAATCATCTTTTGAGCTATAGAAGTATATACTCCTATAGCTATTTTTCAAATCCAGATTTTTCCGGCAGGATATGCTCAAAGGCATTATCCAGCTGTTTCATCACCTTCTCATAATTCCTTATATGAGCATTGTCGTTTAGACAGATAAGTTTGTATTTCTGATCGTAAATAGCATTGATTGCTTGCTGAGATTTAATAATCAGAGGGAACATCTTAGTGTCTTTATAAGTATTGTAAGGTTCAAAATTTGATTCGCAAATCTGCCAGGTACGGAACAGTTCTTGTGTGAAGTCCTTAGGACTTCTGAAACGATTCTCAGAAGCTTTAGTCAACCTTTCACCCTCATGTTTCCAAACCTCCTCAAACGTAGATTTTAAGTAGGGTTGTGCATTATGAGGTGTTATTAGCGTTATAAACTCATTGTATGGTTTTAAGAGATATGTGAGCCTCGATTTCTTACCGTATTCTTTATTGTACCATTTGTCATGATCTCGTTTCATTACAGTTTTCTTGTCGAAATGCTCATTTATAATCTTTATGTTATTCTTTAAACATTTAGACCATAATCCAACTCCGGAATTGTGACGAAAAGCTGCTATATCATTTGGTAGTCCGTTCTTAAAAAATCTCTCTTCTGTGATATTGTTAATAATGAAAAAGTCATCATTGAAATATACAAACCGATCTGCCAATCCAGGTATTTTATGCAGGTATATCTCAATGAGTGAAGAGTTGAACACCGGTAAATATTCTGTAGGTATATAGTCGGAATGATTAATAAGTGATAGCTTTGGATGATTATCATTTAACCATTCGGGTTTTTGACCACATGTAACAAAATGAACTTTTCTAACCCAAGGAGCAAATTTCTCTACTCCCCTGAACCAATATTTTAAAAAGCCATAATCACGAAAGCGAGCTTCAGATACTTCGTTTTTAGTGTTATCTATTTTACCCGAATATTTTTGAAAATCTTCTTTCCATTTTGGGTCATCCATATCTACCCAAGTCACTACAAAATCAATCTCCATGGCTCTCTGTTTTTATTTATTCTTCACTTTTAGGGAGTCGTGCAAGTGCAAGTTCCATTCTTTTAATGGTCTCTTCTTTACCAATTAATTCAGTTATATTGAACATGTGTGGACCTTTACTCTCTCCAACAATTGCAAGACGAAATGCATTCATTATGTTGCCCATATGCAGCTCGTTCGTTTGTATCCAATCTTTAACTGTTGACTCAAGGCTGTCACTTGAAAAATCTTCTGCCTGTTTTAAAAGTTCTGTCAGCTGACTCATATGTTTGTGACTATCCGATTTCCAGCGTTTGCTAACAGTTTTCTCATCGTAGCTCTCAGGTGTTACGAAGAAGAATGATGATTGATCCCACAACTCCTTTATAAAATGCACACGCTCTTTAAGTAATGCAACAATACCTACAACCGTTTCGAAAGGTGTGTTAACTCCTTTTTCTTCTAAAATAGGTATAAACTGTTTCGCAATATCCTCATCTTGCATTTTTAGAATATATTGATGGTTATACCATTTTGCTTTCTCTAAATCGAATTTCGCACCACTCTTGCTACAACGTTCAAATGAGAATGCATCAATTAACTCTTCAACTGAAAACAACTCTTGCTCAGTTCCGGGGTTCCAGCCAAGAAAAGCTAGGAAGTTAATTATAGCACCCGGAAGGTAGCCCGACTCTCTATATCCTGAAGAAATCTCACCTGTTGAAGGATCTTTCCATTCAAGCGGGAAAACAGGAAATCCTAAACGATCTCCGTCGCGTTTGCTCAGTTTGCCCTTTCCGTCCGGTTTCAAAAGCAGTGGTAAATGTGCAAATTGAGGCATGCTATCCAGCCAGTTTAAACTTTTGTATAACCATACATGAAGTGGTGCAGAAGGCAACCACTCCTCACCTCTTATAACATGAGTTATTTTCATTAGGTAGTCGTCTACCACATTTGCAAGGTGATAAGTTGGTAATTCATCAGCCGATTTGTATATAACTTTATCATCAAGAATTGATGAGTTGATAACTACCTCTCCACGAATCATATCATTAACAACAATATCATATCCCGGTTCAATTTTTATACGAACCACATATTGTGTGCCTGAATCTATAAGTGCCTTGGTGTCATCTTCCGATAGTGTGAGAGAGTTTCTCATGCTATCTCTTGTAGATGCATCATACTGAAAATTGGCTATCTCATTTCTCTTTACATCCAGCTCTGCAGGGGTGTCAAAAGCTATATAGGCTAATTTGTCATGCAATAGCTGATCTACATATTTCTTATAAATATCTTTGCGTTCCGATTGTTTGTATGGGCCAAAATCTCCTCCTTTAAGAGGACTTTCATCAAATTCGAGTCCCAGCCAATTAAATGTTTCCTGAATATATTCTTCTGCACCTTCAACAAATCTGGTTGAGTCGGTATCTTCAATTCTTAAAATAAAATCACCACCTTGCTGTTTTGCAAAAAGGTAGTTATATAATGCAGTTCGAACGCCACCGATATGTAAAGGTCCGGTGGGACTTGGTGCAAAACGCACCCTTCTTTTATTAATCATAATTAAATATGTTGTCTTTATTTTGGTTGCAAAGATATATAAAATTGATAAGGTCAGAGATATAACCTCGACTCAATTCCCATGTTAAGTAGCAGATCTATTATACTTAAGTTATTAATAAATCCAAACTTAGAAGAAAATATCTGATAATATGGTTCGGTTTTAAAATCTGTTTCTTTTTTTGGATGAATCAGTTCTCTCAAGTCTCTATATCCGTCAATCTCCTCCTTTATATAATATTCGGAATATTTAACATTGCACTCGATACCTATTAAGCGACAAATTAGTTGTCGAAGCTCTTCATTATAATCGTGAAGAAACTCAAACTTATTTTCATAGAAAGGACGGAAGTCATCTTCGAAATATTGAAAATATGGAGTTGAGTTGTAAGCAGAAATAATTGCATTCCAGTGCAAGTGGCGCCAGTTGGCGTGATCTGCAATACGAATATCCTTCATTTTACAATTTGCTTTATCAGGTTTTACAATAGGTATACTTAGTGAAAGCGGACCGTTTGCACCTGCTAATGTGCATCTATTTCGATATGATTGTTTCTGATAATTATCATTAACTTCAATGATTACAGATTCACTCCTGTAGAGGACAGAATAATACTCTAAAGGTGCTAAATAGAATGATGAGAGAATTGTTGTTTTATTTATTTGAGGTGGCATCATGCCGGTATTTTTGCACTGTGGAATAGTCGGTTCCATCTTATTCTACCTTTTAACCACTCTTTATCTTTCTCTAATGAGAGCCAGATAAGTATTGGTTTTCCTACAATATGATCTTCGGGAACAAAACCCCAGCTGCGAGAATCGGCAGAATTGTGCCTATTATCACCCATCATAAAGTAGTAGTCATATTTAAAAGTATAAGAATCAGCCTTTTCTCCATTTATATAAACTACACCATCGCTGTATTCGAATTCATTTCCTTCGTAATTTTTTATACATCTTTCATAAGTTGCAACCTTATAGTCTATATCAGAATCGAATGTTATTGTTGTACCCTTATTAGGAATCCAAAGCGGACCATAGTTATCGCGAGTCCATTGATGATGGTAATTTAGAGGAAAGTAATAGCTTGAGCCGGGCATCTCCTGTTCTTTAATAACATCCCAAACATATGGTTTCGACTTAAACTCTTCTATCATATTTTCTGTAAGTGGGATACTGAAGTATATTCTACCATTATTTCCATTACGAGGTTTTAGATTGAATAGTGATAAGCTAATGCTGTCAACATCAGCAAGATCTTGTGATCTAGGCACCATCTGACCATAGTTGTTTTGTGTGATATAGTCAGCCTTATTGATACCCATATTGCTAAATATCTCAGCTGCAATCTGTGTCCCATCTGTATGTATCATATAATTGTGCTGAGACAGGCGGGGGTTAGGAAGATATTTACCGTCGATATAGACAGTATCATTTCTCAATTCAATTGTCTCACCGGGTAGACCAATACAACGTTTTACATAGTTTTCGCGTCTATCTACCGGTCGATAAACTATTTTACCAAAACTACGTATATCTGAGCGAACACCCTGACCTCCATTTGGATGATGTTTTGCCAAAGTGTAGAAGTCGACTCCCTGCTGATTTAAAGCTACAGTATCGCCAACGGGAAAGTTAAATACTACAATATCATTTCTTTCAACTTGACCAAAGCCTTTTAATCTATTATATTTCCATTGAGGTTTATCGATATATGATTTGCCTCCGGTAACTGGCATTGTGTGTTGTGCAAGTGGAAAAGAAAGGGGTGTTATTGGTGCTCTGGGACCGTAGCTTAACTTGCTAACTGCCAAAAAGTCTCCAACAAGAAGAGATTTTTCGAGTGAAGAGGTGGGAATCTGATAATTCTGAAAGAAGAATGTATTTATAAAATATACCGCAATCAGTGCAAAAACAATTGCATCTACCCATTCCATAGTTTTTCTGAAGACATTGTTTTTAGATTTTTTCCAGAAGCCCCAAGGTATAAATTTGGTGATGTAGATATCAATTAAGAGTAGGATGAACAGTAATATCCAGGCAGATTTAGCCCAGAAGGAGAAAAGAATTGTCAATACTGTCCAGATAGCAAACCAAAGCAACTGTTTCTTTGATGCCTGACCAAAACGTTCTTTTATTGTCATATTAATAATTAATTAGAACCAACTATTATAAGTTACCTAATAGATCTTGCATACCAAGAAATCCTTTTTTATCTTTGGTGAATTCTGCTGCAAGTACAGCCCCCAAAGCAAAACCTTTGCGGCTTTTAGCTTCGTGTGTAATTCTGATATAGTCTACATCAGATTCATAAATAATTGTATGTGTACCTGGAACCTCACCCTCACGGAAATCTTTAATTCTTATTATCTCAGAATTGTTGTCTGAACTATCGCTCTCTGAATCTTTATATAGCGACCAGCTGTTTTTCCTCACAATATTAGATAAAATATCTTCTGCAAGAGTTATTGCTGTCCCGCTTGGAGCATCTAGTTTATGAATATGATGAATCTCTTCCATCCCCACTTCATATGAAGGGAATTTATTCATCAGTTTTGCCAGATATCTGTTGAGGGCAAAAAACAGATTTACACCAAGGCTGAAATTAGAAGCATAAAAGAATGTCTTACTATTATTATTGCACTCATTCTTAATTTCGTCGATATGTTCAAGCCAACCGGTAGTGCCTGATACAACAGGTACACCAGCTTCAAATGCTTTCCTGTAATTGTTTAAAGCACTTTTTGGAGTAGTGAATTCAATTGCAACATCTGCACTTTTAAATTCTGAAGAATTAAACTTATCGTTTTGATCTAAATCTATAATGCAAACAATTTGGTGACCTCTATCAAGGGCAATCTTCTCAATTTCGTGCCCCATTTTACCATAACCTATTAGTGCTATCTTCATAAGATTAATCTAGCTTAATACCAACAATATAATTTATTAAAACAAAAGTACAATAAATGGATGAGTTCTCAAAGCCAGCCGTTTTCTTTGTACCATTCAATTGTTTTGATTACTCCATCCCTTAATTTGTATTTCGGTTTAAAGTCGATATCCTGTTTAAGTGGTGATATATCACAGAGCCAGTTACGTTGCTTCATTATCTGATATTTGTCACGATTGAATGTAGGTACAACCCCAACCATTGACGATATCTTTTCACTTATAAATGCAGCTGGCTTAACAAGAAACAGTGGGAGTTTTATGTTTATAATTTTTTTATTGTTAAAGACCTCCATAACAATCTTGTTGAATTCGGAATCTGTATAGCTATCGCCATCTGAAACATTATACTCTTTTCTTGTAACTCCTTTATCTAATAATTTAAAAATAACATCAACAAGATCCTCACTATAAATAAAAGTTAGCAACTGTTTTTTAAATCCGACTCCTAACCCAAATCCACTCTTCACCGTCTTAATCAAAATCAGATAGTCTTTATCTCTTGGACCATAAACACCTGTAGGTCGAATAATAAGATATGGGAAATTGTTTAGACCCTTTAACCAGTTTTCGGCTTCAAGCTTACTTTTTCCATATGCAGTATTTGGTTTAGGTGTGTCATCTGCTTTAATTGGCGAATAGTTTGTTTCTTCACCTGCACCCATAACGCTGAGTGAACTCATCAGTACAAATGTTTCGGGAGTGGCATCGATATCTATTAAACTTTCAACTAATTGTCGCGTTTGCAGATAATTAACATTGTAGAATTCAGAGGTGTAACGAGCTTTTGTCAAGCCTGCTATATGAATAATGTAATGAAATTTACCAAATTTACCTATGTGATCTCTTAGCTGGGCTTTAAGTGCTTCTGGATTATTATATTGCAGATCTATAAAATTAATTCGACTGTCTTTTAGAAATTCGCGACTGCTGCTTTTTCTTATTCCGGCCCAGGTTTCGAATCCCAACTCAAGTGATTTGTCAATGGCTGTGCTCCCAATAAAACCACTTGCCCCTGTAATTAATACTCTTTTAAATTCCATACTGTCTGTTTATGAAGCAAAAATAGCTATTACTTAACAAATAGAAAATTAGTTTCAATAATAATTGTACGATCTCGAATTCTAGTTTTAATACAATATTTTTATTACTTTGCATAACTAAACATGCTATTGATTTGTTTTAGTAGCAATGGATTCAAAATATTATGAATTATGAGTAAAAAAGCTAGTCAACCGGTTACAGAGACTAAACCAAAGAAAAAAGATTTAACCCAGTCTGTTACAAACTTCCTTAAAGAAAATATAGATAAGCAGTTTAATTATAAACAGATTGCAGCCGCGATAGATGTTCGCGGAGAAGAGGGACGAAAGGTGCTTATAAAAGTGCTAGATAAACTTCGCGATGACGAGATTCTGCTTGAATCTTCACGTGGGAGATACAGAATTAACAACAGGGGATTAATTCTCGAGGGCCGATTTGAGAGAAGAAGCAATGGTAAAAATTTCTTTGTACCTGATGACGATGGAAATATAATTTATATACCTGAAAGAAATAGTAAGCATGCTATGAATGGCGACCGTGTAAGGGTGCAGCTTCTTGCTAAAAGAAAAAGAGCTGAGACTGAAGGTGCTGTTATTGAAATTATTGAACATAAACAGACTCGTTTTGTTGGTGTGCTGGAAGTGCAAAAACATTTCGCTTTTCTGGTGATGGACAGCAAGTTTCTTTCGAATGATATATTTATACCCAAAGATGATCTAATGGGTGCCAAGCATGGGGATAAAGTGGTAGTTGAGATTGTGGAGTGGCCAGAAAAAGCAAATAACCCTGTGGGAAAAGTTATTAGTGTACTTGGCCGACCGGGAGATAATAATACAGAGATGCATGCCATACTTGCTCAGTATGATTTGCCCTATAGTTATCCTGAAAATGTCAGTAAATTGGCCGACCTGATTCCTGATGCTATAGATGAAAATGAGATTGCAAAACGAGAGGACTTTAGAGATATATTTACTTTTACTATCGACCCTAAGGATGCAAAAGATTTTGACGATGCTTTCTCATTCAAGGTGTTGGGCCCAAACTTATGGGAGGTTGGTGTACATATTGCCGATGTGACACATTATGTGAAACCGGGTGACTTAATTGATAAAGAGGCAGAAAACCGGGCGACTTCCATATATCTTGTCGATCGAACAATTCCTATGTTGCCAGAAAGATTGAGTAACTATATCTGTTCTTTGCGACCAAAAGAGGAGAAACTTTGCTTTTCTGTCATTTTTAATATGAATGAAAATGCAGAAATTAAAAGTTTTAGAATTGCACGTACTGTAATTAAGTCGGATATACGCCTTGCTTATGAGGATGCACAAACAATTATTGAGACTGGCAAAGGCGACTTCTCTAAAGAAATTCTTATATTAAATAGTTTGGCTAAACAGTTGAGGGCAAAAAGATTTGCAAATGGTGCTATTAATTTCGAGAGATATGAGGTGAAGTTTAATCTTGACGAGAAGGGGAAACCGCTTGGAGTATATTTTGTTGAAGGTAAAGACTCAAATCATCTGATTGAGGAGTTTATGCTTCTTGCAAACAGAACTGTTGCCGAGGTTATTGGAAAAGTACCTAAGGGTAAAAATCCAAAATCTTTTGTTTATAGAATTCATGATGTACCGGATCCCGAAAAACTGGATAACTTTAATCAGTTTATTCTTCGCTTTGGACATAAGATGAAAACCACTGGAGAGAAAGTTGAGGTGGCAAAGAGTCTTAACTCATTGTTAGATAAGGTGCAGGGTCGACCTGAGGAGAATCTTATTGAAACAATTGCAATTCGTACTATGTCGAAGGCTATTTACTCTACAAGTAATGTAGGGCACTATGGTTTGGCATTCGATTATTATACTCATTTCACCTCTCCAATCAGAAGGTATCCTGATATGATGGTACATCGACTGCTAGAAAGATATCTTGGTGGTGGGAAAAGTGTTGATCTCACATCTCTGGAGGTTGAATGTAAACATTGTTCCGACATGGAGCAGATTGCTGCTAATGCTGAACGAGACTCTATTAAATATAAGCAGGTTGAGTTTATGTCGGATAAACTAGGAAAGGTTTATGATGGGGTTATTTCTGGGGTAACAGAATGGGGATTGTATGTTGAAATTAATGAGAACAAGTGCGAGGGAATGATTCCTATCAGAGAGCTGGATGATGACTTCTATGAGTTTGATGAGAAAAATTACAGACTTGTTGGACGCCGCAGAAATAGGGAGTACAGATTAGGACAGCCTGTTTCTATTCAGGTAGCAAAAGCAAATCTTGAGAGAAGGCAGTTGGATTTTGTTTTTGCTGATTAACTGAGTCTTCTGAATATTGTAGTTTTTGAAAATGAATGCTGAAAAAAGACGGGTCCCATAAACTCTTTTTTTTCCCATTCATTTTTATTGTTGAAAGTATCAAATTTCGATAGGTAATATTTCCTGTCGGAATTGTCAACTATAAGATATCCACCCTTTTTGATATGAGGGATGGCTTGTTTTATGCAGGAATTTCTAACACGACCATCTACTACTATGATATCGAAATAGTTATTGTTATATTGATTTATAAACTTTGCATACTTCTCATATGATAGTCCTGCCGATTTAATCTCTTTTGAAACAAAATCATCTGCATTTTCGGGGTTAAGCTTACTAAAACCATCAATATTTTCTGCTTCAATCTCGTTTAACAATACATTATCATATTTGAGCTCCTTTAGTTTCTCTTTTAAGATTTTAATCCACTCTTTATTATGTTCAACAGAGATTATCTGATTGCAAAGGGATGCAAAGAAGATAGTTGAACCTCCTGATCCCCATTCAAATACATTTTTCTCTTTAGAGGTTATACCCTTTATATAATCAATTGCATCATATGTCATCCAGGGTAATCCCAAGCTCATTGTAGATTCACCAGAATGCATATCGTGATACCACCTTTTAAACTGTTTAATATGTTTAAGGGTCCTGTTTTCAATTGAAAACTGAATTGCAAATTTGATATATAAAATTAGCTGTTTCATCTATTCGTTTTTTGTTTTGTATACCACTCTTCTATCTCTTTTATCATCTCCAGTTTAAACAGCTTGCAAGTTGTGATATAGAGTGATAAAATGATAAGTATATTGATTATTATATTTATAATAGGTTGTGTAATGTTTTTTGTGACTAAATAGGATATAGTGCTGCATATGAGTGCAATTGTCAGATAGGGGACTGTGTCTCTTAGGAAATTAAATAGATTGTAGCTAACTAATTTTGATGAAAGTATAACCGAAATCAGTAGTGTTGCCAAGATATATAACACCCAACTTGCAGCTAATGGCATTAAACCTTTAGGCAAAAGAATTACAATTAGCACTATCAAAAGTATAGCTTTTAATAATTCTACACCAAGAAAATATGATGATCTCTCTTTGGCAATAAAAAGTTCATTGAATATATATAAGAATGGAGATAACATTCCTGCAAGTGTGAGTGCTTGAAAGTATGGGACTGCAGATAGCCATTTTTCTTTGAAAAATAGGAAAAATAGAGGTTCTGCCAATATGATCATTATAAATCCAGTTGGGAATGAGATAAAAGCTATAGATTTCATCATCTTGCTCACAACCCTCTTCATTCTATCACTCTCGCTATTTATCTCTGACAAAATAAGCATAGCTACAGATCGGAAAGTATTGGAAATTGTGAGAAAGGGTATTTCTTGATATTTTTTTGCCTGATTGAAATATGCAACCTGACTCATTGGATAAAACAGTGCAATTAAACTTGGGTAGATGTTGTTTCCTATAGTAGCTATTGTGTTTGTTAACAGTAGTTTGCTGCTAAATGAAAAGAACGATTTTAAACTGTTTGTACTAAAGATAAATGTAGGGCGCCATTTTGAATATATCCAAAGTAAGATTGTACGTAATAGTGAGTAGACTAATGTTTGTGCAACAAGTGCCCAAACTCCGTAATCTTTTAAAGCCATAATTACTGCAATAATATTTGCAATTAACAGGGCTGAAATATTTATTTTGGAGAGTCCTCTGAAGTCGGCTTTTTTTGTAAGGATTGTTTGTTGAATTAAACCCAGACCATTTAATATTATAGAGATGAAGACGATTTTGGCAATAAGAGTTATATCAGTTGAATGAAATATTTTTCCTAAAAATGGCGCTGAAACATATAATATGCAATATAAAAATAGGCTAAATATAAAGTTGAAAATAAAGACTGTTGAGTAGTCTTTTTCAGTAAGATTTTGTCGATTTAGCAATACTCTCCCAAATCCACTATCGATAAGAATAGATGAGAAAGCAACGAAGATTGCAAGTGAACCAATTTTTCCATAATCTTCTGTTGCTACAATATTCATTAATATGAGCATACTCAAAAAGTTGAGTATCTGTTGTCCAAACTTATCAATGAAGCTCCAGAATAGGGATAGAATTGTTTTATATTTTAATGATGGTTCAGTCATGGGAAGTATCAAGTTGCCTTTTAATAGTGCAAAATTAGACAATTTTTTTATACTTTTGATTTTAGAGGAGGCTTTGCTTATTTAATTGATATAAAATGACTTTTTCTGAAGAGATAAAAAAAGAGGCTTTAAGACTGGGGTTTGATGCATGTGGAATATCTCGTGCTGAAAATAGCGGAGAAGAGGAGAGATATATGAAATGGATTTCCGAAAATTTTCATGCTGATATGAATTATATGAATAGGAATATCGACAAAAGAGTGGACCCCAGATTACTAGTTGATGGATCTAAATCGATTATTTCAGTTGCTCTTAACTATTATCCTCACAAAAAACAGGCTTCTCACGCACCTCAGTTTGCATATTATGCCTATGGCAAAGATTATCATGATGTAGTAAAGTCAAAACTCAAGGAGTTATTTCAGTTTATACAGGTTCGTTACCCCTCAATTTCAGGAAGGTTTTTTGCTGACTCAGCCCCTGTTTTAGAACGTTTTTGGGCTGCACAGGCGGGTATTGGTTTTATTGGGAAGAATAGCTTATTGATTATTCCGGGAAAGGGATCTTTTTTCTTTTTGGGAGAGCTTATTATCGATATTGAACTTGATTATGATACTACGATTTCGGCCAACTGTGGAAGTTGTACTCGTTGTATTGACTCTTGTCCCACAGATGCTATAGTGGAACCTTTTAGAGTGAATGCCAATAGGTGTATCTCATATCAGACAATAGAGAATAGAGGTGAGTTATCTGAATTTGTTGCTCTCAGATTAAAGAACTATGTTTTTGGCTGCGATATTTGTCAAAAAGTGTGCCCATGGAATAGGTTATCTACACCTCATAATACTCCTGAGTTTATGCCTAACGAAAGTTTTATGAATATCGACTTAAAGAGACTACTGGAGATGGATGTGGAGGAGTATAATGAAATATTCAGAGGCTCGGCTGTAAAAAGGACTAAATTTACAGGATTAAAACGAAATGTAACAGCTGTTTCAAATAGTCGTAAAAAATAGCTATTTTTGTATATAACATAATGGCAGAAAAATTCGATATTCATAGTAACCTGAATTTTCAAGATACTGAACGTGATTTTGAGAATAGTTTAAGACCTTTAACTTTTTCAAGTTTTAAAGGACAGGGCAAGGTTGTGGAAAACCTTAAGGTTTTTGTTAGTGCAGCACGTTTAAGAGGGGAATCACTTGATCATGTTTTATTGCATGGTCCCCCTGGACTTGGAAAAACAACATTAGCCAACATTATTTCAAACGAACTTGGCGTTGGATTTAAAGTGACTTCCGGTCCTGTACTGGATAAGCCTGGTGACCTTGCCGGTTTATTAACATCGCTTGAGCCGAATGATCTTCTATTTATAGATGAGATACATAGATTATCTCCAATTGTTGAGGAGTATTTGTATAGTGCTATGGAAGATTTTCGTATAGATATTTTGATTGATAAAGGACCAAGTGCACGTTCTATTCAAATAGATCTTAATCCTTTTACACTTGTTGGTGCAACTACCAGAAGTGGATTACTAACTAGTCCACTGCGTGCAAGATTTGGTATAAATATGCATTTAGAATATTATGATATTGATACATTAACAGGCATCGTAATTCGTTCTGCAGATATTCTTAATGTAGAGTGTGAATTTGATGCGGCTAATGAAATTGCATCAAGAAGCAGGGGCACACCACGTATTGCAAATGCATTATTAAGAAGGGTTAGAGATTTTGCTCAAGTAAAAGGTAACGGCAAGATAGATAAAGATATTTCAACTTATGCTCTAGAGGCTTTAAATATTGATAAGTATGGTCTTGATGAGGTAGATAATAAGATTCTGCTAACAATTATTGATAAATTCAACGGTGGTCCTGTTGGTATTTCTACTATTGCAACTGCTGTTAGTGATGATATTGGTACAATTGAAGAGGTTTATGAACCTTTCTTAATAAAGGAGGGATTCATTAAACGAACTCCAAGAGGCAGAGAGGTTACAGAATTGGCATATCGTCATTTGGGTAGACATAGAAATGGCAGTCAGCAAGAGTTGTTGTTTTAGCCATTAATATTAATTACGGTTTTATTTAAAACAAGACATAAAAATAGCCCGGAGAAAATATATTCCCGGGCTATATATTCTTAATCGAACTTTAAAGTTTTATAACTCGCTAAATATCAATTCAAGTTGTAGGCTGCCCTGCCTTTTATCAATAATGGCTGCTGATGGCCACATTTGATTATGTATTGAATTGAGAATCTGTTGAGCTGCTGAATAGTAGCTTTGTTGAACTGTTTGGAAAGAGGCATCTACCGGTATAAGGTAATATGTTAAGTCGTAAGGTTCTCCTTCAAACTCACTATTATAATAATTTATTAAAGTTGATATATTGTTAAACTTATAAGAGTATGTAGTTTTATCGAAAGGTTCCGATAAGAAACTTGTTATATTATCTCTTAACTTTCTTTTTTCGAAGAAGCCATCTAACGAATCCTTATTTATTAATAATAGATAGTCGGGAGGATTTATTTTTACTTTTACATCTTCAGCTACTTCAGGCAAAGCATACACTGTGAAATTCACAAGATTCAGCGCTTTAGATTGCAAGCTTTCATGTAGCTGGGAGATTGGGAATACAATTTCAGTGTTAACACCTGCCGGACTTTTAACATAGGTTTGAGTTGGATTATCAACCAAAATGTCTTCATCATCACTCCTAATATGTTTTATCTGTCTTACCTCAACAGTATTGTTAAGTCTGAAAGTAGTGTTGCGAATTGTATCTTGTTTTTGAGAAGATCCTTTTACATCTAAATAGTGATAGTATACATATAGTGAAGTTTGATCTACTCTGATAATTGTACTCTTGCCGAAGGTTGTTGTAAAGTATAATCCTGGAAAAAATTCTCTAAAGCTATCTGTATCGGATAATTTACCGTGACCAGTTTTTTGAAACTCTGTAAGAAATTTTTCGCCAATAGTTTTTGGTAAATCAACTTTTATTTGATACTCTTTATAGGTTATTGTATTGTAGTCTTGAGTAGTGTAAGACTGAGTAATATAAGTAGAGTTGCTACCTGTGAACGATTGCTCTCCTATAGGAGAAGTCATATTTGAATACTCAGTTGGATCTATATGAGTATAGTCATTAGTTCCTCTCAGGCTCTTGCTAACTTCATATACAGACAACCCCATCGGTGCAATTGAGTCTCCCATCATTGTTGTATAGGAAAGAATTGCTTTTACTGAATCAATGACTGCTCCAGGTTTAAATTCAGTACCTGTAGGAAGATAAAATTCTGCAATATATTCGGATTTTATTGATCCGAATACCGGGTCGGTATATTCACCTAGTACCGGATATTTTGTTCTTGCATACATTGAGTCTACCTTTACTGTACGAGCCTGAAGCTGAATCGTATCTACACCTACAGATAGTTTATCCTGGCCGGGTTGTATTGTTAGACCAACCTGATCGAGAGTATCGTTACAAGAAATAATAAGTAATGCAAGAAAGGCTACTGCAACTGCCTTATATAAAGATTTGAACTTCATTAGTTTCAAAATTTGTTTTAACAGCGCAAATATCAAAAAAAATAACGTGATATGAAAACTATAAAAAGTTTTCTTTTAATTTTTAATGATAATTGTGTATAGTAAAAGATAATAATTGATTTAAGTTAAGAATCAGATATTCTCAACTTAAATTTTTTTGTAAAGTAACTCCATCTCTTCTGCTAATTTGTCCATTTCAGAATAGTAGGGCAATAGCTCAATATTTTTACCCTGAGCATATTTTACTAGCTCAGGATCAACATTCTCGCTGCCTAAAACTACTCCATCAGAGAAGTCTATAGCTAACTTCATTAGATTAGTGTAATCTATTGTACCTCTTTTTTTCACTATCTCGATTTCATCATCTCCAATGCCTTCGAAACGCAATTTATCAGCTACATTAGTACTATATGGTTTTTTGAATGTTTCATCGTAAATAGAGCAAACAATTTTCGCATTTTTAAAGCAAGGATCATCAGCATATCCTTTTTTAACATAAAGTGGTGCTAGGGCGCTAAACCAACCATGACAATGAATTATATCGGGCACCCAGCGAAGTTTTTTAATAGTTTCCATAACACCTCTGATAAAAAAGATGCTTCGTTCGTCATTGTCCTCGTATTCTTCGCCATTCTTATCAAATAAAGTTTCTCTATTTTGAAAGTAATCATCGTTGTCTATAAAATAGACCTGCATTCGTGCCGATTGAATAGATGCAACTTTTATGATAAGTGAATTGTCGGAGTCGTCAATTATTAGGTTCATACCAGAAAGTCGTATAACCTCATGTAACTGGTTTCTTCGCTCGTTTATATTTCCGAATTTTGGCATAAATGCTCGTATCTCCATCCCTTTTTCTTGGATGGCTTGTGGTAAATAACGAGATGTGTTTGAAATTGGAGTTTCATCTACATAAGGGTAGATTTCTTGAGAAATGTATAAAATCTTTTTCTGAGACATGAATCTAGTAATCTTAAGTTTAGTACAAAGATAATAAAAAAAATCCACATAATTACAAAATAAAAACATACATATTTTGTAAAACATTGATATATAGCGACGTGTAGCCTGTTTGTTAATAGTTTTTGAGTGAAATAATGCAAATATTTTCTATATGTGGCAAATATTTTGTTGCTTTGCACTGTAAAATCGACTAAATGGAAATCGTAGGAACTGTAACTGAATTAAAAAACAGACTTTTAAGTTATCGAGAAGTGGGCAATACTATTGGTTTTGTACCTACTATGGGAGCTTTGCATAATGGTCACGGTGAACTGGTGAAGCAATCTGTTAAGGGGAATAATAAAACTGTTGTTAGCATTTTTGTGAATCCTACTCAGTTTAATAACTTGGATGATTTAAATCTCTATCCACATACACCTGAGAAGGATTATGAACTACTTGAGGGGCTTGGCGCAGATATTGTATTCTCTCCATCTGTAGAAGAAATTTACCCTGAACCTGATAATCGTGTTTTTAATTTTGGGAATCTCGATAAGGTTATGGAGGGTGAATTCAGGCCTGGTCATTTTAATGGTGTTGCTCAGGTAGTAAGTAAACTTTTTAGCTTTGTAAACCCAGATAGAGCTTACTTTGGAGAGAAGGATTTTCAGCAACTTGCTATAGTAAGAGAAATGGTTAAACAGTTGAATATCCCTGTTGAGATAGTTGGTGTTCCAATTGTAAGAGAAGATAGTGGTTTAGCTATGAGTAGCAGAAATCAACGTCTTACAGAGGATGAAAAACAAAATGCTTCATCTATATACAGAGTGCTTAAAGAGAGTGTTTCTATGATTGCCGAGAATTCACCTCAAGATGTTGCAAGATATGTTATTGGAGAGATAAACAAAATACCCGGACTAAAGGTTGAATACTTTTCAATTGCAGACAGTGATAGTCTTAATGCTATTACCTCATGGTCAGATTCTGAAGGGGTGGTAGGTTGTATAGCCGTTTTTTGTGGTGAAGTTAGGTTAATTGACAATATAAAATATAAATAACATTATATGTGGATTGAATTATTAAAATCAAAAATACATAGAGCAACAGTAACTGATGCAAATCTGAATTATGAAGGAAGTATAACAATTGATACTGACTTAATTTATGCTGCAAAGCTTATGGTAAATGAGAAGGTTTCAATTGTTAATAATAATAACGGTGAACGTTTTGAGACTTATGTAATCCCAGGAGAAAAAGGATCTGGAATTATTTGTCTAAATGGTGCAGCTGCACGTAAAGTTCAGAAAGGTGATATTATTATTATTATGAGCTATGCCTTGATGACTCAAGAAGAGGCTGCAAGTTTTAAACCAACTGTTATAAACCTTACAGACAGTACAAATCTAATTAAGAAATAGAAGTTAAATTGATAATATTACAAGCCGTCACTTGATCAATTCAAATGGCGGTTTTTAATTCATAGAGGTGTATTCAAACAAACATATAGCCAAAATTAGTACTCCAATCTTTTTGAGTCTGCTTGCTCAGAATCTCATTCAGGTTATAGATACAGCTTTTCTGGGTAGAGTAGGAGAGATAGAGCTTGGGGCATCTGCTTTAGCAGGTATAATCTATATAGCTATTTATACATTAGGTTTTGGCTTTAGTATGGGAAGCCAGATCTTAATTGGTAGGAGAAATGGAGAAAACAATTACACTCAGATTGGTGATATTGTTATTCAGGGTGCACTATTTTTATTTTTACCAACTCTACTTTTAGTGCCATTCCTGAGATATGCATCTGTACAATGGTTACCTGCAATTTTTGAATCTGAACAAGTTGGTATTGCTGTATCAGAATATTTGCAATGGCGTCTATTTGGATTGATATTTGCCTTTACGAATTTAATGTTTCGTGCATTTTTTATAGGGATTGCTCGTACTAAAGTTCTTACCATAAATGCCATAGTTATGGGAGTTGTAAATGTAATCTTTGATTATGGTCTTATTTTTGGTAATATGGGAATGCCTGAATTGGGTATAGGTGGAGCAGCAATAGCGTCTGTTATAGCAGAGTTTTCTTCTACACTCTTTTTCCTGATATATTTAAAGAAAAATGTAGACCTGGATAAATATGGATTTACTAAAATAAGGCTTCAGTTTAGTGTAATTAAAAAAACACTAAGTATCTCTATATTCATGATGATACAGTATCTTTTCTCAGTATCTACATGGATGCTATTCTTCTTGTTTATAGAAAATTATATGGGTGAGAGGTCCTTGGCTGTTACAAATGTAGTAAGGAGTTTATATGCTGTTGTTACGATACCATCACATGCATTAGGCTCTACAGCCAGTTCATTAGTAAGCAATACGATAGGTGCAGGTAAACATAGTGAAGTCCTGCATCTTATTAAAAGAGTAACCTTCATAAGCATTGGGGTAATGATGGTAATGATGATTATAATTGCTGTTTTCCCAAGATTAGTAATTCATATATATACCGACGATGCTTTGCTAATAGAAGAGATTATACCTCCGCTATTTGTAATGTTGTCTTCATTGCCCCTTTATAGTGTTGGCTCAATACTGTTTAACTCAGTTTCAGGAACAGGTAATACCCGTTCTGCATTAAAAATTGAAATAATCTCTCTTATATTCTACGTTACTTACATGTGGTTTATAATTGTGTATTTACGAACTTCGGTAGCATTTGCCTGGACTACTGAACATGTTTATTGGTTATTACTTATTGTTCTCCCTTTTATCTACCTAAGAAAGGGGAAATGGAAAGAGAAAAAGATTTAGTTTTTTATTATCTTTATGCTTTATATTTTAATAAAATAGAGAGCATATGGAATCAGCTAAAGACAAAATAGAATCATTACGCAAACTGTTACATCAGCATAATTATAACTATTATGTATTGTCACAACCTGTAATTTCTGACTTTGAGTTCGACAAGCTGATGCGCGAGCTACTTGAGCTGGAAAATCAATACCCTGAATACTATGATCCTAATTCTCCATCTGTGAGAGTTGGCAGTGATGTCAATAACGAATTTGAACAGATTGATCATCGATTTCCGATGCTATCACTGCAAAATACATATTCTGAAGCAGAAGTAACAGATTTTTATAACAGGCTTAAAAAGGGATTAAATGAAGACTTCGAGCTAGTATGTGAGCTTAAATATGATGGGACATCAATTTCTCTTATTTATGAAAAAGGGCGATTAAAGAGAGCTATTACACGTGGGGATGGAAAAAGAGGTGATGATGTTACTGAAAATGTTAGAACTATAAGAAATGTACCTTTAGTTTTAAAAGGTGTAGATCTCCCTGATTATATAGAGTTTAGAGGAGAAATATTGTTGTCATGGAAATCATTTGATGCAATTAATAAAGAGAGAGAAGAACAAGAAGAACCTCTTTTTGCAAATCCAAGAAATGCCGCTTCAGGTACCTTGAAACTGCTTAACTCTAAAGTTGTTGCCTCAAGGCGTCTAGAATCATTTGTTTATGGTATGCTTGGTGAAAAGTTGCCTACAGCTAGTCATTTCGATAATTTGACAATAGCCAGAGGTTGGGGACTGAATGTTTCTGATTCGATGAAAAGATGTACTTCCTTAATAGAGGTTTTCGATTTCATAAATTATTGGGATATAGAACGAAAAAACCTGCCGGTTACAACTGACGGAATTGTTATAAAAGTCGATTCATTAACACAACAACGCAATCTCGGGAATACTTCAAAATTCCCAAGATGGTCTATAGCGTATAAATTTAATTCTGAACAGGCAGAAACTCGACTTGAGTCTGTAAGTTATCAGGTGGGTCGTACAGGCGCGATAACTCCGGTTGCTAATTTTGAGCCTGTTCTTCTTTCTGGCACAACTGTTAAACGTGCTTCGCTTTACAATGAAGATGCAATTAATTTACTCGATCTTCATATAGGCGATAAAGTATATGTTGAAAAGGGAGGTGAAATCATCCCTAAAATTACTGCAGTAGATTTAGACGCTAGAGGACAAAGTAATGTGATTGGGGAGAAGGTTCGATTTATAAAAGTATGTCCCGATTGTGGAACCCCATTGATTAAGAATGTAGATGAAGCTGTCTATTATTGCCCTAACAGTGAAGGATGTCCAACTCAAATAAAAGGGGGAATTGAGCATTTTGTGACGCGTAAAGCAATGAATATTACAATTGGTCCTGAGAATATAAATTTGCTATACGACCAAGGACTTATTAAAGACGCTTCTGATTTATATGTTTTGAAGTTTGAGGATATTGTTAATCTTGAGAGATGGGGTGAAACAAGTGCAATAAATCTTCTAAATAGTATAGAGAAGTCCAAATCTGTTCCTTATGAAAGAGTTCTTCATGCAATAGGAATCAGATTTGTAGGGGAGACAGTAGCACAAAAATTAGCACATGCTTTTCCAAATATTGAGTTACTATCAAAGGCTAGCTTTGAACAACTCACTTCCGTTGAAGAGATTGGTGAGAGGATTGCAAAAAGTGTAATAGATTTTTTCAGTAATCAAAAATCAGTTGAGTTCATAGAAAAGCTTAAAATGCATGGTGTTCAATTTGAATTAAGTGATGATTTAATAGCTTCCATGAGTGATAAATTGAAAGACTTGACTTTTGTTATAAGTGGGACATTCAATCTGCATTCTCGCGATGAGTACAAAAAGATGATTCTGAAGAATGGAGGCAAGAATAGCGGTTCAGTATCTAAGAAAACAGATTTTATTCTTGCAGGTAACAATATGGGACCGGCTAAGCTGGAAACAGCAAAAAAACTTGGCGTTAAAGTTATTGATGAAGTAACATTCCTTAATATGCTCAGTTAAGAAACTTATCAAAAAAACATATCTTTGTGTAAAGATAACTTACTACTTTATTATGACAGCTACACTGATTGTTTTAGTTGCAACTGCAGGTCTGATGGTATGGGGAAAAGTTCGTTCAGACATAGTTGCGCTTTGCTCATTACTGGCACTTATTTTAACCGGAGTATTAACAACTAATGAAGCTCTTGCAGGTTTCTCAAATCCAGTTGTAATCATGATTGCAGCTCTTTTTATTGTGGGTGGAGCAATTTCCCAAACAGGACTTGCAAATATGTTAAGTAATAATATACTCAAATTTGCAGGGGAAAGCAATTATAAGCTTTTCATATTAGTGATGTTAGTGACCGTTTTAATTGGTCTATTTGTAAGTAATACCGGTACAGTAGCCATTTTAATGCCAATTGTAATTAGCCTTGCTACAAAAACTAAGATTAGCAGTAGTAGATTGTTAATGCCGATGGCATTTGCCAGTAGTATTGGTGGGATGATGACACTTATTGGTACTCCACCAACTTTAATTGTTCATAGTGCATTAATAGATGCAGGATATGATGGTCTTCAATTCTTTACTACACTTCCTATCGGAATAATACTTTTATTAATAGGAATAGTACTCTTATGGCCTATAACAAAAGTTCTTGAAAGTAAAGGTAAAAAAGAGTCTTCAGACAAAAAAAGCAGTGTAAAAACTCCAGCCCAGTTAATGACAGAATACCAGTTAATAGAGAATATCTATAGGCTAGAAATTGGGAAAGATTCTAAATTATTGAAAAGTGCTATTTCAGAGTTAGATATTACAAAAAAATATTCTGTTGTTATAGCAGAGATACATACAAGTAATTATACACCATTAGGGAAAAGTATTAGTGTTTCATTGCCTGAAGCAAATAGGGTGCTCAATAATAATGATGTACTTTATATAGTTGGGGAATATAATAATGTTGTCCGATTTGCAGATGAGAACAATCTTTCGTTTCTTGATAGCAATACTGATAAAGAGTCTGAGAAACCACATTTTAGAGGAAAATTTAGATTTGAAGAGATTGGTATGGCTGAGATTGTATTGCTTGCAAACTCAAGAATGATTAATATTAAAGTTAAAAGTTCAGGGTTTAGACAAAACTATAATGTAAATATATTAGGTATTCAAAGAAACGACAAATATATAATTGAGGATATTAAAGATGTGAAAATGCTATCTGGTGACATGTTGCTAGTACAGGGCACTTGGGAAAATATAGATAAACTAAGTAGACAAGAGCCTGATGTTGTTGTAATTGGTCAACCTATTATTGAGGCCTCAAGAGTTACAATAAACAGTAAAGCTCCTTACGCTGCAACAATTGTAATATTAATGATTCTTGCAATGGTTTTTAATCTGTTTCAACCAGTTGTGTCAGTGCTTCTCGGGGCAATCGCCCTAATTCTAGGAGGTTGTTTTCGCACTGTTAGAGATGCATACCGTTCAATTAACTGGGAAAGTGTGATACTTTTTGCAGGGATGATGCCCTTAGCTACTGCGATGGAAAAGACAGGGGCTTCAGCACTTGTCACTAATGGAATAGTTGGGAGTGTAGGGTCATTTGGACCATATGCTGTTTTGGCAGGTGTATTGATTTCAACTTCAATCGTTACAATGTTTATCAGCAATACTGCAACCGCAGTTCTATTTGCGCCAATTGCATTGCATGCCGCTCTTTCGATAAATGTAAGTCCTTATCCATTTTTAATAGGTGTAGCTGTAGCAGCAAGTATGTGTCTTGCTAGTCCATTCTCTACACCTCCAAACGCTATGGTAATGTCTGCAGGTAAATATAACTTTATGGATTATATTAAAGTAGGTCTACCTTTACAAGTAATCTACATAATTGTAATGATAATAGTACTACCACTATTATTCCCTTTTTAGAGAGTCGACAAGTAAATTAGATTTAGCTTTTCTTAATCTTCCATAATAAAACTATGTGAACCTATATGATGACCATCTGCAAAGATATCTGCTTTATAAGTTCCAGGCATTAAGAATTCTTCAATGTCCCAATACATTGTTACAGGTATCTCTTCGCCTCCATATTCAACAATTCTTTTTATAGAGTAAACAATTTCGCTGTTCTCATAAGAAAACCTGTTGTTAGAACTTTTAGAAAGAACATTTCCATCAGGTGTCATAATTCTTATAAATATTGTTCTTTCGCCAGGTTCAGCCGTAATATTACGTGCAATTGTAAAGGTAACAACAAATTGACTGCTTCTGCTTAGGCGAGTTTGCTCTCTTCCTTTATCGTTTACAGCCTTTGCATTGATGTTTGTTGCAACAAGCTGTGCAGCAAGCGAAACCTTTTCTGAAAGTTTTTCACGTTCTTTAGAAACTTCCTGAAGTGTTCGAGTAGTTCTATTATATTGATTTGTTATTTGTTCATTCTCTGCACGCAATTCTTGATTTAGCGTGTTTAATGAGTCTATCTGTTGAATGTACGAACGTAAAATTTTACGTAATGTAGATAATTCATCACTCAGGCGCTTAATTTCAGCTTTATTGCTTGCCTGAGTCATGCGCAGCTCTTCTTGAAGGCGAAGTACTTTTGCCTGTTCATTCTGAAGTTTATATAATAGCGAATCGTTCTGAACACTAAACTTGAATCCTTCATATTGCAGAGAAATTGCTTCATATTCATCTTCAAGCTCCTGCTTGTCAACTACATATTGTTCTTGCATCTCTTTCACTTGAGAGTTGCGTGAAACAAGAAACCCTATCAGTATAACAGTTATGATAACCAGTATTCCTATAATTGCAATAAGTTGTGGTGTTCTTTCCTTAAAGTCTATTTTCATCGTAAGTCCTTATTTTTCAACAGATGGCAAAAGTACATGTTTTCAGTTTAATACCCAATCTTTAACCTCTCTTTTTGATAAATTTAATAATTAAAATCTCTTTTAAAAAGTCAATTCATAAGCAAATGGTTGAGGTAACTCTAATATATTTATTTTAAATGAATGAATGAGTGAATGATTATTTTAATTTTTAATTTTTAATTTTTATCATTGAATGCAAGCTTTTAAACTCTACTAATTTATGAAAAAATAGGTCTTGAAGCAACTAACTATTCTGCTCATTTTGTGTTATAATTATAAAAGTTAGCCTAACTATTATGAAAAGATTAATTGTGATTCATAACTGTGCTTAAATTAAAAAATATTATGAAGAATTTAATTACTCTTTTTGTTTTAATGAGCTTATGTGTTTTACATGTCAGCTGTGGAGGTTCTAAAGCTGGTGCTAGTCGGGATATTAATAATATTTTGGGATTATGGGAAGTAAAGGCTATTCATAATAGCGATGAGGCTGGCTATAAAGAAACACCACCAGGAATGTTTAAAATGGTATTTAAGGATGGTAAATTTATGAATTTTATGTCCACTGATGATGGTGCAATAATTACTGTAGATGGGTCATATGTTTTGAAAGGGGATGTTTATACAGAAAAAATTGTAAACTCATTTAATGTAAGCCAGAAAGGTAAGGACAACAATTTATTCATTAAACTGTCTAATCAGAATTTTATGTATCTCCGCTGGTTCCAGCCTATTGATGAATTCGGCGTTGAGCGTAACAGATGGATAGAGGAGATTTGGCAACGTGTATTAATTGAAGATCTAGAAGTTAGCAATGTAGATCTTCATCAAGAACTAAGATCTTTATTAAATGATGAAGAGGTTATTAAAAAGGTAATTGACTAGTATTAAATAACCGTTACAGGTTTTTTATAAAAACTAGTTATTCTATCCACAAGTTTGAAGGTTAACCTTCAAACTTGTGGATTTCTTTTTATAGGTACTTCTTATAAAATGGTTCTGTTGATTCATTTCCTCCGGTGTAAGCATATAACATGAATAATGAGGTCTTATTCTATTGTATTTACTTATACTGTCTTTTATAAAGCGTCATTAATTCTTTATCCAGTGCCTGTTTCTCAATCATAAACTCATCCTTTAATATACCATTTAAACATTCTGCAACAACATTTGCATAAGAGTCATAACTCTCGGTCATACTTGGAATAATCTTCTTTCTTTTCATAAGTTCTTTTTTTATGTAACGGTATTGTAGTACGAGACAACAGACTGACTAGTCCTAAATAACCGTTACAGGTTTTTACAAAACTAGTTATTTTTATCCA
>CAYLKV010000025.1:0-37020 GCA_964384545.1 uncultured Proteiniphilum sp. | reverse complement strand
CCGCCGTTCTTTATAAAATGTCCCGGTTGGATTTAGTTCCAATCGGGATTTTTTTTGTTTATAGGTTATAAAAGAGTTAATAGTGATTGTAGGTGTGAGATGGCCTAGTTATCATAATAAAAAAACCATAAATTATCATTTATTGTTACTCAATAGTATTACTCTAAATATCTATTTATTTTAAGATAATTAATTCCTCTTCACAGATTGTTATATTTTCAATTCCTTTTTCATTCACAATATAGGTATTTTCTATTCCTACAGCTCCTATTCCAGGTAATACAAATTTAGGTTCAAGTGCAAAAGCCATTCCTTCCTCTAGAATTTCATTTGATCGAGGAGTTAATACTGGAGGTTCATTTATTTCTAGTCCCACACCATGACCTATAAATTTAGCCTGTTGTGTAGTTCCCATAAAATATTGCTCTAAATTGTTTTTCTTTACTATTTCTAATGCAACATTATATAATTCTGAACACGATGTACCCGATTTTGATATTTCTTTTATGGTTTTATGAATATCAATTGAAATTGAATGCGCTAAATATGCAATTTCTGGTGCTCCCTCAACAATAAATGTACGTGTCATATCATCCATATAAGGAGTGTAATTACCTGCCATATCAACCATAATTGTTGTTCCCGGATTAAGTAATGTCCCATTTGCACCTAAAGGTAGTATAGGTGATATTCCTCCACCTCCCAATGCATAATCAAAAGGAGATGTAGCCTGAGCATTATCACCGGCTAATAAACTACCCATATAGATGTCCATATTTTCGCCATAAGATCTGAATATTCCAATTGAACCATGTAACCTCATCTCTCTTTCTATCTCAATTTGAAGCTCAATATCTGTCATACCTTTACGATATAGGGAGGGAATTTTATTATAGACTAGAGAATGAATTTCTGCAGACTTTCTAATTTGTAATAATTCATATTGAGTCTTTATCATCCTTAGCTTTCTTAGTTCGATTGAAATATTTGCAATTTCTTCAACATATAATGCTTTTTGAAGCCGTAATGTAAAGTTATATGATAGATAATCCGTTTCCAATAAGAGTCGATTAGGTGTCGGCTGTTTAAGATTTTGCAATAGCTCGTATATCTGCTCTGGTTTTCGGATATAAACTACCCATTCATGATCAATATTAAGTGGTCGTCTTATAAATAATATTGGATTTCCTTCAGGTTGAATATAGATATATCCATCAAATATAAATCCACATAACCAGTATTGATTAACAGATGATGTAATAATACATGCGTCCATCTGTTTCTCAACAATAATTTTTTGAATTCTCTCTAGCTTTAAGTTTGTATCACTATTTATCATTATGATCAATATATTATTTTATAATCAAAAATACGACTTTTTTGTAATACTAGTTTGCAAAAAAATATTAATCACATATTTAGGATAGTTTTGTTAACAATAAAATGCTATATCTTTATGACAAGATATTAATTAAGGTGTCATATAATATATTAATAATAGAAGATGATCGTAATTTCGGGACCATGTTATTTAAATGGTTCGAAAGAAATGGTTATTCGGTAACATTATGCAATGGAGTGTTATCGGCCAAAAAGGTGTTGACAGAAAATAATAAATTCGACATAATACTTTCAGATTTAAGGTTAACAGATGGTGATGGGATTATGTTATTAACTTGGTTAAAGGAAATGGATATTCTCACTCCTGTAATAATTATGACTGGTTATGGAGAAGTACAGACAGCCGTATCTGCTATAAAAATGGGGGCATTTGATTTTCTTGAGAAACCAATTAACCCCTCAATTCTGACAAAAAAAATTCAATCGGTACTCAAACATAATACTTTTACCGATAAGTCTAAATCCACTTTAAAGATTAAGAAAATTAATAGTAATATAAGCAGTAGAGTAACATCAAAATTTGTAGAAGGTAAATGTGAGCTTTATAGGCAAATGTATTCATATATAGATATAGTGGCACCTACTCAAATAGGGGTAATGATTATTGGAGAAAGTGGCACTGGTAAAGAGCATGTTGCTCATATGATACACAATAGGAGTAGTCGTGTCAATGGCCCTTTTATTGCAGTAGATTGCGGCAGCTTGTCAACAGAACTGGCTACAAGTGAATTGTTTGGACATAAGAAAGGGTCATTTACTTCAGCGATAGATGATAAACATGGTTTTTTCTGGGAAGCTAATGGAGGTACATTGTTTTTAGATGAAGTTGGTAATTTACCATATGGAGTTCAAACACAAATGTTGCGTTCTTTGCAGGAGAAAAAAATACGTCCAATTGGAACATCAAACGATATTGAAGTTGACGTAAGAATAATTACTGCGACAAACGAAAACCTTGAACTCGCAATTTCTCAAGGTAAATTTAGAGAAGATTTATACCATAGATTAAATGAGTTTATGATAAATGTTCCTGCGTTAAGAGAATGTAAAGAAGATTTATTATTGTACTCTAAACATTTTATAGAAGAAGCAAATAAAGAACTAGATAAAGAAGTTAAATATATATCTTCAGAAGCATTATCCTTATTAGAAAACTATAATTGGCCGGGTAATTTAAGAGAACTTAGAAATGTTTTAAGACGATCAGTTTTATTTACGACCGGAGATACAATAACAGTAGAAAGTTTACCTAACTTTTCATATAATAATAATGATATATGGAGTATAGTTTCAAATACTAATGGGGCTAATACAAATTCTAAGGTAGTTGAAAATATTGAAAATGAAAAAAAACGTCATCATACTTTATATAATAATCCAGAAGAAGAAAAGATTAGGATTTTAAATGCACTTAATTTATCAAATGGAAATAAGACTAAGGCAGCAAAACTACTTAACATAGACAGGAAAACGCTTTACAATAAAATTCACCTTTATAATATAGAATTATAGATATTCGTTTTTTATTAATTCTGTAAATCTTCTTATTTCTGATATAGAATTCTCAATATCTTTTTGCCAATCAGGATAAGAGGTTTCGTCTTTTCCTCTTAATTTATCCATTTTGATTAGATTCTCAGTTAAATGATTCGCGTCTAACTGACTTAGAAATGGATGTATTTTATGACAAATTTGTTGAGCTTCACTAAACTTTCCCTCATGTACATACTTATATAGAGTTTCAATGTCTTCAATTGAATTAACAACGTAATTATGTAAAACATATTTAATAGAACTACTGTCTTTCCCAAACATAAGTGCAAGTTGCGGAAATTTTTCTTCTAATGAATTATTAGTTTCAATGTTTTTATATGTAACATTATCTTCAACTTTACATAAATTGTTAATATTTTCTGTTTTTATATTCTTATAAATATGTCCTGAAAATAAAACCTCTAATAATATACTCATCTTTATTGGTTTGCTTATAAGTCCATTAAATCCTTCAGAGATAGTTTTATTATTGTCATATTCATCATTTGCAGTCATCAACCAAACAGGGATTTCTCTATTAACTTTTCTAATTTCTTTTAAAACTTCCGATCCATTGATATCATATAATTCCATATCTGTAAATACAATATCGAATCCTGAAATTAATCTGATATAACCTTTAATATCACTTGAATTGTTGCAAAGCTTTACTTTAAAGCCTTTTTGTATTAAAAAGTCCCTTAAAAGATTTCCAAGAGACGTGTCATCTTCAATAATAAGAATTTTACGGTATATACTTTTTGAATTATTTAAATAATTTTTTATCGATGAATCATCTGGTATGAAGTCCTTAATTTCTGAAATAGGCAGGTTGATTATTACCTCAGTTCCTTTATTCTTCTCAGATTTAAGTTGTATTTCACCATTCAAAGATTCAACTAAACCTTTAGTTACATAAAGTCCAAATCCACTTCCTTCCGTTTTTAAATTGTTAGAAGTTCGAGAAAATGGTTTAAATATCTTGGTTTGATCTTCCACATCTATACCTACTCCGCTATCAGTAATCACAAAAATTAGTTTTTTATCGATCCTTTTCCTTAAGTCGATTTTCACTCCACCAGTTATCGTATACTTAACAGAGTTCGAAATAATATTAATCAGTATTTGTTTAAGAACCGTATAATCTGTCTCTATATAATAAGGATTTGGTATAGAAGTATTAAATTTTAATTCAATATTTTTGTCTAAAGTAAAAGGACGAAACATATTTAATACATCTTCTATTAGTTCAATTAGATTGAAAATACTATATTTCAGCTTAGCTGTTTTCTGTTCTAATCTCGAAAATTCAAGAAGATTTGAAAGCATACTTAAAATATGCTGACTAGAGTTAAGTGCCGATTTAATCTGCTTTTTTCTTGTCGGATCAATAACCTCGCTATCCCAAATCTCCATATATCCCATTATCGAACTTAAAGGTGTTTTAATATCATGTGATACAGAAAGTAGTAGCTTATACCGACTTTCTATAAGTTCTTCTGTCAATTGTTTCTCTTTTGATAATTCAATACGTGCATTTTTTCCCTTCTTTAGGTCATTTGAAATAAACAGTGTTATAATAAGTATCAATAAAATTGAGATAGTACCAACAGTTATTGCAAAGTTGTATATTTTCTGCGTAAGTATTTCACTGTTTTCAGTACCTACTCTGCTTGTTTGTATTGCATCATTATAAAACTGTGTAATCAACTGGGATATATGCAACGATATATTTTGTTCTGCAAGCATTAGTTCTCTAACCTGTTTTTCTATACTTTGTATCTGAGAAGAATAGGTTTTAGATGCTTCTGCTGTAATTCCTCTTAAGTCTTTATACATGAGAGTGTCAACTCTTGATATTGCTCTCTCTTGATGTTCTGTTTGAGTAATGCTTATAGTTGTATCAGGTTCAAATTTTGGATCAAATAGTTGTGTTAATCTGCTCCAAAAACCCTTTCGTTGCTTATTAACAATTGTAGTATCACTACTTAAAGTAACAATTGTGCTATCCTGAATTAAAGGTTCAATAGTTTCAATTTTCCTGTCCAGCTCAATTAAAGGACTTTCGGTTCTTAACTGCACTAATAACTTTTTTACTAATATATTCTTTTCAAATAAGAGAGAGTCAATATCCTCAAGTATCATCACTTCATCTTTTTCAGGAGAACTGTTTTTTATTAACTCAATTTGTTCAGTTATATCCCGAGAAATAGAATCATATTGTTGTTGATATTTTTTTTGGGGTGATATAAGATAACTGTTTAATAAATCCTGTGCATTTTGGATTGATACAATTAGCCTGTTGCTGTATGCAAGTTTTTTGTATGAATTATCAATCTCCTCTTTTTGTTTATCGATACTCTTCTTAAGACTCGATGAGTAAATAGACAGTCCTACAAAAAACAGTAAGACAACAAGAAATATAAGTCCTATCTTAATAGTAATTCTATGCTCCGGAGATTTTAATCTCTTCATAAATTTCCGTTAATAACTAAGCACTTTTATTTAACACCTTAATTATTGAAGCAAATATAGCGTATATTTTTTATGCTGACATTATAATAATTCTTATTTGAGACAAATTAAAGTGTTCTGTTGTAGCATCTAAAGTTCATATATAAATCTATTTTAATAATTTGATGTAAATAGCTTTTCTTTAAAATTGATAAGATATCAGCTACATCATGTCATAAAGTGTGTATTTTGATAAATAATTGATGAATACATCTACAATTCTACAATTTATTTCCACACTCTATTAATAACGGTTTTAATATCAATATCTTTTTAATAACCACATTATCACTAATAAAAAGGATTTTTGATCCAATAAAATAATTTTTTGTACGATAATTGAATATTAGATTTTGTACGAAGAGTCGTCAGAATTAAATTTAGAAATACTAAATGTTTTACTATTATAAAAAAAATTATTTTATCAATTGCAATTATCGCAGGTATGTTTCTATTTTCGAATCATAGCGATTTAAATGCAAAAGGGAAAACTATTATATCTATCGTAGATGATGATGATGATGGTTTTATTGAAGTAAATCTTCAAGATTTAAATGAAAAGGTACAGGCATCAATTAATCGACTCACAAAAGAGTTTGATGTTAAGACTGTAAAATACAGTACTGAAAAGAAACTAACAAAGGTTGTGTTAATAAATAAAGAAGATAAGACAACCAAGAAGGTCCTTTTCAATGATGAGGGAGAAAAAGTTGAAAAAGACAAAGATGCTAATAAGAAAATTGAAGTTGAGAATAAAGAAATACAATTACCAATTTGGTGATAAATGTAACAATATACACTATTGCACCTCTATTTTTTATCCTGGTCAATTTAGTCTACTTTTAACGACCTGAGATAGTATAATTGCCCTCTTAAATGTGATAATTAGGAGGGCATTTTTTTATTCCGAGCACCAAATTTTCCATGCCTCCAGTGCCTGCAACTCAAGCATTTCCTTCCCGTTTTTAATGCTCACACCACAATCTTTACCTTTCTTTAAGAAAAGAGTTTCATCAGGATTATATACTAAATCGTAAAGTAAGTGCTGCACTGTTAGTAAAGAGTAAGGTATGTCGGGGCAAGTTACTGTATTGGGAAAAGTACCCAGTGGAGTAGTATTGATAATAAGCTTATACTCACTCATTATTTCAGAAGTTAGATCATTATATGTGATTTGCCCATTCGTTTTATTGCGTGAGACATATATCCATTCTATACCCATACTTTTTAGAGCATAAGCTATAGCTTTAGAGGCGCCACCTGTACCAAGTATCAAAGCCTTTTTGTGCATATCGGGTTTAATAAGTGGCAAAATAGAGTTTTTAAATCCTATATAATCTGTATTATAACCTACAAGCTCATAAAAGTACATATCACCAGGTCTCCTGTTAACCTTTATGGTATTAACAGCCCCAATTTCTTTTGCCTCAGGAGATAATCTATTTAAGAACGGTATAACTTTCTCTTTATATGGAATAGTCACATTCAATCCCCTTAAATATTGATTAAAAAGGATTATCCTTCTAATTTCCAGAATATCCTCAATCTCAAAATTTAAATATTCAGCATCAATATCTTCGAGTCTGAATTTTTCGGAGAAGAACTGAGCTGAAAATGAATGTGTCAGTGGGTAACCGATTAATCCATAACAATCCATAATACTATTTTTCGGCAATGTACAAAGTTGTAATACCCATTGTAAGTCTCCTTAATCGAATCCTTTTGAAGCCATTCTTTTTTAATATAAGCATCATATCTCTACCTTGAGGAAAAGCTTTTATGGAATTTGGTAAATAATTATAAGCCTTCTGTTCGGTCGCAAATATGTTTGCTAAAAAGGGCATTACATTATTAGAATATTTATCGTATAGTTCTTTAAAAGGGCTCTTCTCCGGTATTGTAAGTTCAATAAACATAAAAATTCCTCCCGGGTTCAATACTCTAAGAACCTCTTGAAAACTCTTGTCAATATCACCAAAGTTACGAACGCCAAAAGAAGAGATCACAGCATCAAAACTGTTGTCTTTAAAAGTTAGGTCGGCACAATCCTGAAGGTCAAAAGCAATAATATCATCAAGACCTTTTTCTCTCACCTTATTTTTACCTACCGCCATCATTCCTTCAGAAATATCAATAGCGGTAATTGATTCAGGATTCAGGATTTTGTGAGCCATAATAGCAAAATCGCCAGTACCAGTAGCAACATCCAAAATGTTGTTGTGAGGATAACTCTTCAATACGCAAAGAGCTTCGCGTCTCCAATAATCATCTATTCCAAAAGATAATACAGTGTTAAGCTTATCATACTTATTGGCAATTTTATCAAACATCTCAGATATCTGCTCCTTTTTAGGCCTATCAGAATCATATGGATTCACCGACTCAACTTTGTATTTCATTTCTCTAAATAATATAAGAT
Organism: uncultured Proteiniphilum sp.; assembly: GCA_964384545.1. Classification (GTDB taxonomy): domain Bacteria; phylum Bacteroidota; class Bacteroidia; order Bacteroidales; family Dysgonomonadaceae; genus Proteiniphilum. Next base: position 29,153 of record CAYLKV010000025.1, on the reverse strand, counting down.
ATTTTCTTCTATACGCGACATTATGTTGTTAGCACTCACTCTTTCAAATTCCTCTCCCACAATATTTTCATATAGTTCAATATATCTTTCAGAAACACTCAGGCAATATTCGTCAGACATAAATGGAACCTGTTGTCCTTCCTGTCCTTGAAACCCATTCTCCATTAACCATTTTCTTACAAACTCTTTTGAGAGTTGTTTTTGCTCTTCACCCTTTTCAAATCTTTCTAAATAGCCTTCACTATAGAAATATCTTGAAGAATCGGGTGTATGTATTTCGTCAATCAGATAAATCTTTCCATCTTTTTTGCCGAACTCATATTTAGTGTCAACAAGTATTAATCCTTTGCTGGCAGCCATTTCGGTGCCTCTCTTAAATAGCTCATACGTATATTTCTCAAGCTGCTCATAATCCTCTCTGCTAACAAGACCCTGAGCAATAATCTCCTCTTTAGAAATATTTTGATCATGACCTTCATCAGCCTTTGTAGTAGGAGTAATTAGTGGAGTTTCAAACTTCTGATTCTCTCTTAATCCTTCAGGCAATGGAATACCACAGATAGATCTGGCACCTTTTTTATAATCACGCCATGCGCTACCGGTGATATAACCTCTAATTACCATCTCCACTTTGAATGGCTCACATCTATGACCCACAGTCACCATAGGATCAGGCGATTCAAGTTTCCAGTTAGGGACAATATCTGCAGTTGCATCAAGAAATTTAGAAGCTATCTGATTTAATACTTGTCCTTTGTAAGGAATACCTTTTGGGAGCACAATATCAAATGCTGATATGCGATCAGTCGCTATCATAACCAGAATATCTTCTCCAATTGTGTACACATCACGCACTTTACCGTGATATACATTAGTCTGTCCCGGAAAATTATAATTAGTTTTTGTTAATGCTTCCATATTGTAATTTATTAATTCACTTAGTTACTAATATTTTCTTCAACTCCTTCACTATTAGAGCTATCCTCTTTTTTATTTGTGATAACTCTTTTTATTTGTGCTGCACCTTCCTTCTCGTAAGCCTCTACAATTCTCTGTACAAGCTTATGTCTGACAATATCATTTTTGTTAAACTCAACAGTGCCAATACCCTTTATATTTCGTAATATATTCATTGAATGAATAAGTCCCGATTGCTGCGAATGAGGTAAGTCGATCTGAGTTATATCACCTGTAATAATCATTTTACCATTCATACCCAATCTGGTAAGAAACATTTTAATCTGAGGCTTGGTTGTATTCTGTGCCTCATCAAGTATTATTATTGCATCATTCAATGTTCTTCCACGCATAAATGCAAGTGGAGCAATCTGAATAACCTTATTCTCAATATACTCCTTAAGTTTCAGAGGCGGAATCATATCCTCCAATGCATCATAAAGAGGTTGCAGATAAGGATCAATTTTATCTTTCATATCTCCGGGGAGGAAGCCAAGTTTTTCACCAGCTTCAACTGCCGGTCTACTCAATATGATTTTTCTAACCTGCTTTGTTTTAAGAGCTCTAACAGCAAGTGCGATTGCCGTATATGTCTTTCCTGATCCTGCGGGACCAATTGCAAAAACCATATCATTATTATCAAACTCCTCAACCAATTTTTTCTGATTGGCTGTGCGAGCTAGAATAGGCTTACCATTTAAGCCATGAATAATCAGGTTGTCAACATTAATAATTGCAGGCGATTTGCCTTTAACTATATCAATTATATCCTCCTCCTTCAACAAATTCATCTCAACACTGAACTTCTCAAGTTCGCGTATCTTCTCCTCAAACTCCACTAGCTCCTCCTCTTCACCCACTGCTTTTATCACATTTCCACGCGCAACCATTCGCAGCTTTGGATATAAAGTCTTAAGAAGCTGTATATTATTGTTATTCACACCAAAAAAAACGATGGGGTCAATATTTTCTAATATGATAATACGCTCAATCATTCTTTGGCGTTGTGAAATTAATTTTAAATTGGTGAGGTCTCAATTCCTGACCTTCTATATAATTTATAAAAGCGTTATTAACAAGTCTGTTACCCCCAGGTGTAGGGTAGCTACCGGAGAAATACCAATCACCATTATTATTAGGACAAGCTATATGCAAATTTTCAATAGACTGAAATACAATCTTCACCTCTGCCTTTATATCTTTTGATGTAAGCATCTGTGCAATTTTTGCGGAAATCTCTTCATCCTTAAATGGAGCATAAATCTCTTTCACATAATTAACAATCTCCTCTTTCTTTTTATGTTTTTGTGCAACAGACTTTTCGTAAACTTCATCTATAACATATTGCATGCCACGCTCATTAAGAAGCTCAATTGCCGCCTTAAAAGCAATAAACTCACTCATTCGCGACATATCGATACCGTAACAGTCGGGATAACGAATCTGTGGTGAAGATGAAACAATTATAATCTTCTTTGGTTCAAGTCTGTCGAGTATCTTAATAATACTCTGTTTTAGAGTAGTACCTCTAACAATACTATCATCGATAATAACTAAATTATCAACACCCCTTCTCAATGAACCATATGTAACATCATACACGTGAGCAGCAAGGTTATTTCTTGAAGTACCCTGAGCAATAAATGTACGAAGTTTTATATCTTTAATAGCAACCTTTTCAGTCCTAACACGTTTCGAAAGGATATTGTCAATTTCCTCCTTGCTTATTGTATTCCCCTTCTCAAGAATTGTATTTGCTTTCTTATGATTAAAATGATCCTCAAGTCCCTGCTGCATACCAAAATATGCAACTTCCGCAGTATTTGGTATAAACGAAAACACTGTATTGTCGAAATCATCATCAATTGCTTCAATTATAGTTGGAACAAGCAATTCTCCCAATCTCTTTCTTTCACGATAAATATCGAAATCAGATCCCCTTGAGAAATAGATTCGTTCAAATGAACAAGGAGTAGTCTTCTCTTTCTTTTCCAATATCTGATTCAGACTAATATTGCCATCACGTTTAATAACAATAGCTTGTCCAGGCTGAAGTTCATGCACATCATCTTTCTTAAGATTAAAAGCAGTCTGAATTACAGGTCTCTCAGAAGCTACAACTACCACCTCATCATCATGATAGTAAAAAGCAGATCTAATTCCCCACGGATCACGAAATGCAAAAGAATCTCCACAACCCACAATCCCACACAGTGCATAGCCACCATCCCATTTCTGAGAAGCTCTTTTAAGCAAAAATGGAATATCAAGTTTCTGTTCAATAATATGGCTTATTTGGTCACCGTTCAAGCCCTGTTTATCAATCTTGTCATACTGATATTGCACCTCTCTATCGAGATAATGACCTAATGTTTCTAGCATTACAAAAGTATCTGCAAAGTCTCTTGGGCGCTGACCCTCAGATATAAGCTGTTCGAACATCTCATCCACATTGGTCATATTGAAGTTCCCCGCCAATGCCAGATTTCTCGATGCCCAGTTGTTACGTCTAAGCAGAGGATGAACGTAAGTTAGTCCACTCTTCCCCGTAGTACTATATCTCAGGTGACCAATATAGAGTTCGGCAGCATAAGGCACTGTTCTCTTTACAAATTCAATATCATTTAGTTGCTCAGGTTTAAACTCCGAAAATGAAGAGTGTACTTTTGAGAATATCTCTGTTATAGCACTAGAGCCCAGAGCTCTTTCTCTAAATATAAATTCATTTCCCTGTGATGCTTCAAGCTTTACAGCTCCCAAGCCTGCACCCTCCTGACCCCTGTTATGCTGTTTCTCCATAAGAAGATATAGCTTATCAAGTCCATACTGCCAGGAACCATATTTGTTGTAATAATATTCGAGAGGTTTCAGTAGTCTGATAACTGCAATCCCACATTCATGTTTGATTATGTCTGTCATTCCTTTATTGTTGGTAGTTCTTTCCTAAAAGAAGAGACAAAATTAATCTTATTTGAGGATAATCTATCAATATTTTAGTGATATTATTTCGAAAATTAAGTCAACCCCCTGTTTAATAACTATTGACATGTCAATTAAGGTGTTAAATATTTATCATATCTTTGTTTATACAACAAGAGGAAAAAGGTATGAATTGGGAACAGCTACTATCAATAAAAAGGTTCGGAATGGAGGATTACGAAAATGGTGATGCCAAGAAACGAACAGAATATCAGCGAGATTACGACAGACTAATTTTTTCTTCACCATTTCGTCGACTACAAAATAAGACACAGGTATTTCCATTGCCAGGCAGTGTTTTTGTTCATAACAGGCTTACACACAGTTTAGAAGTATCGAGTGTAGGGCGGTCGATAGGAGAGAATGTTGGCCGCGAACTACGTAAAAAACATCCACAGTCAGATGCTCATTTCGAAGAGATAGGATCTATTATTTCAGCTGCATGTCTTGCACACGATTTAGGCAATCCACCATTTGGACACTCGGGTGAAGATGCCATTTCGACTTACTTTTCCGAAGGTAAGGGTAAAGAATTGCAGCCTTTAATAGAAGAGGAAAATGGGCGATGGTCAGACTTTATCTATTTTGAGGGGAATGCGAATTCTTTAAGACTTTTGATGCACCAGTTTAGAGGTAGAAGAAAAGGAGGTTTCGCAATGACCTACTCAACTATAGCCTCAATTGTTAAATACCCATATTCATCCGAGTTGAGCGGAGGTAAAAACAAATTCGGTTTCTTTTCCTCTGAAGAGAAAGATTATCAGCGAATAGCCGATGAACTGGGACTGATTCTAGTCAATGAAGCACCCATTAAGTATGTTCGTCACCCACTTGTTTATCTTGTAGAGGCAGCCGATGATATTTGCTATCAGGTTATGGATATAGAAGATGCACATAAACTTAATTTGGTATCTACTGAAAAAGTTAAGGATTTGTTTCTTAACTTCTTTGATGAAGAAAGACGACTGAGACGAATGAGCACAATGTCGTATGTAACCGATGTAAACGAGCAGATTGCATACCTGCGTGCTGCAGTAATAGGACTCCTTGTAGATGGCTGTTCATCTATATTTATCGAAAATGAGGAAGCGATTCTAAATGGCAATTTCAACAGCTCACTTATAAAAATGCTTCCCGACAAATTGAGAGATGCATATAAAAATTGTTCCCAGTTTGCGGTTGAGAATATTTACAGATCGAAGGATGTTTTGGATGTAGAACTGGCAGGTTATCGTATTATAGGATTCTTGTTAGATAGTTTCATAAAAGCCGTTAAAAATCCAAAACACTCATATTCAAAATTACTATTAGATAGAATACCTGAACAATATGATATTGATTCAAAAACTTTATATGGAAAAATACAATCTGTAATCGATTATATATCAGGTATGACCGATGTTTATGCACTCGATCTATATTGCAAATTAACAGGAATAGGTTTGCCTACTGTTTGATTTTATTTACATTTTGATAAATATATATATATTTTGATTTTTTATAAAAAAAGTTTGGTTATTCTTAAATTCTTTTTTATATTTGCTTCGTGGTTTTTTCATAATAGTATTAGATTTAAGGTTAACATGTTTGGCAGGATGTCGCGAGACATTCTGCCAAATTACTTTTTTATATTTTAAGATTCTTGAAAACTTTTTTTATATTTGTGTATTAAAATTAGATAATGAAAAAAATCTCACAGATACTCTGTATCCTATTGGTCTCAATCGTAGTCGTACAATGCGATTCGGAAAAGAGGGCCATACATAATAAGCTCACAGAAATGGTTCAAAATTTAAATGAGTCAACTCCCGTGATGCTCGATAAATATACCCGTTTCGATAATGCTGCAGTTACCAATAATAATGTCTTTCAGTATAACTATACAGTTTTGAACACTCAAAACCCAGATTATCTAATAAAAAATGCAGAGAGTTCGCTGTTTGAGAATATCAGGAAAGAATTTGAGACAAACCCTCAATTGCTTTTCTTTAAACAGAATAGTGTGGCAGTCGAGTATATCTATAAAGATGAGAATGGGCGACTTATACATAAAATACAACTTGATTCAAGTAATTATAATTAAACACAAATCTTATGAATCACTATTTTTACATTGATGCTGCCGGTAAGCAGAAGGGTACTTTTACACCTGATGAGCTAAGAAAAGAAAATATAAGACGCGATACCTTGGTGTGGACTCAAGGAATGGAGCAATGGGTAAGAGCAGAAGAGTTAGATGATTTGAGGGAAATTTTTGAATCCCCACTCGTAGAACCCCCTCGCTACTTTACAGAAGCGAGACAAGAACCGGTTTCAATAACGCAAAAGCCAAAGTCCTGGTTAATAGAATCAATTTTAGTTACCCTTCTCCCATTCTTATTATGTGGTAGTTTCTTGAGTCTCATCGGAATAGTTGCTATTGTAAATGCAACCCAAGTCGATTCTCATTTTGCGAGAGGTGATTTCAGGGCATCAGAAGTGGCGTCAAAATCGGCAGAGAAGTGGACAAAAATCTCTTTTTGGATATTTATAGGCTGGGTAGTTTTAGCATTTATATCAATTATTTTAATAATTAGTCTTTTAGGGTTAACTTTGTCCGGTTTAACTGGTATTATGTTCAAATAGAATATGTTAGGATAAAAGATGACAAGCAGAATATTTTAATAAAACAGATAATGTAATGGAAGATCAATACGGAAACAACAACAATAATTCAGAGGAAAATAACCATTCAAATAGTTCATCAAACTATAACCCTGTACCCCCAGAAATACCTGTACCTCCAACAGGCGATAAGTACAATTCCGAGTATGATGATATCCCACCATTGAAGCCCACTAACTGGCTATGGCAATCAATTATAGCAACCATTTTGTGCTGTATCCCTTTTGGGATAGTCGGAATTATATTTGCATCCAGAGTCGATTCTCTTTATTACAACCAAAGATATCAAGAAGCCGAGATTTCAGCCCGTAAAGCAAAAATGTGGGCTCTTTTGGCATTTGGCGCAGGCTTTCTATATTTAATTATCTGGATTATACTTATGGCAAGCGGAAATATGCCAGGATATATCGAAAATATTATAGAGAATAACGCAAGTGGTTATAATTTTTAAGATATACTTTGAATAGAGGATTTAAAATTGGAATAGGTGCTGCTATAACATTATTGCTTATAGCAGCACTATATTTTTATTACACATTCGATCCCGAAACATATGCACTGTTTCCAAAATGTCCATTCTTAATGGTTACAGGCCTCGAGTGTCCCGGATGCGGTTCGCAAAGGGCAATTCATCAATTAACACACCTCAATATTATTTCAGCATTTAAATATAATGCATTTGTAGTTATTGTTTTACCCTATATATTCTTAGGATTATATCTTGAGTTTTTAGGAGGAAAAGAACGACATTCCAAACTTGAGAAACTATTCTTCGGCAGATGGTCGGCAATAATTGTTCTAATCTTTGTTATCTCCTATTGGATATTTCGTAATATATTCTGACCTCTTAAGGAGATAAATCCTGCATCAGGTCCACTTTATACCAATCTAACTCTAACCAGACTCTTTTATAAATGGAGATTAAAAGAGCAAGGTAGGGAGAAAGCAATACCAAGGTAAGCCTAAAGTGCAAACATACCATGTCCGGACCATAAATGATATATGGTCGTTACTGATAAATAATTACACCAAAATTAAACTGAAATCAGAGCGATTAGAAATCTGTTTTGATTATAATTTTTCTTTTAGAAAACGTCCGGTATGCGATTTACTGCACATTGCAACCTGTTCAGGAGTGCCCTCACAAACTATATATCCACCACCATTTCCTCCTTCTGGACCAATATCAATTATATGATCGGCACACTTGATAACATCCATGTTATGCTCAATAATAATTATTGTATGTCCACGATCGATAAGAGAGTTAAATGCTTTAAGTAATGTTTTAATATCATGGAAATGGAGCCCTGTGGTTGGTTCATCAAAAATAAATATAGTTGGCTTAGATTTCTCTTCACCTAAATTGTAAGCCAACTTCACACGCTGATTCTCACCACCAGAAAGGGTTGAAGATGGTTGGCCCAGTTTTAAATATCCTAATCCCACATCCTTCAATGGTTGAATCTTTTTAGATATCTTCTTTTCGGTTGCTCCCTTCTTTGAGTTGAAGAACTCTAACGCCTCATTAACCGTCATCTCAAGAATATCGTAGATGTTTTTACCTTCATACTCAACTTCAAGCACTTCAGAAGAGAAACGTTTGCCGTGACACGATTCGCACTCCAGCTCAATATCTGCCATAAACTGCATTTCTATGGTAATGGTGCCATCACCCTTGCATTCTTCGCATCTGCCACCATCAACATTAAATGAAAAATATGCAGGAGTGAAGTTCAACTGCTTAGATAGTGGTTGAGCAGCATAAAGCTTTCTTATTTCATCGTATGCTTTAATATAGGTAACAGGATTAGAGCGAGATGATTTGCCAAGAGGATTCTGATCTACATACTCAATAGCCTTAACCAATTTAATGTCGCCTGAGACACTATTATAGTCGGCCCTCTCTAACGCAGCACCCTTGTATTCATGCTGCAAGGTATTAAAGAAGACATCGTTAACTAAAGATGATTTTCCGGAACCGCTAACACCGGTCACTACAGTCATAACATTTAGCGGGAACTTAACATCGATGTTTTTCAGATTGTTTTGTCGTGCTCCTTTAACTTCAATATAGTTGTTCCATCTGCGGCGTACTTTTGGAATCTCAATTTTCTCATCACCGGTAAGATATTTAACAGTGAAGCTTTCGCTATTTTTCTCAAGCTCCGACACGGCTCCCTGATACATCACCTCTCCTCCAAATCTTCCGGCTTTGGGGCCAATATCAATTATGTAATCGGCTGCTCTGATAATCTCTTCGTCATGCTCAACAACAACAACCGTATTGCCAATATTTTTTAATTCACGGAGCACTTTAATCAGTAGGTCGGTATCGCGAGAATGTAGTCCTATGCTTGGCTCATCTAAAATATATAAAGATCCAACCAGGCTGCTTCCAAGAGATGAAACGAGATTGATGCGCTGACTCTCACCTCCCGATAGAGTGTTGGACAATCGGTTGAGTGTCAGGTAGCTCAGTCCCACATCTAGCAGGAACTGAATGCGACTGTTTACTTCAACAAGCAATCTTTTTGCAATGGCTGCTTCTGTTTCGTTAAGCTGAAGGTTATCAAAGAAGACTTTTAATTCTGATATTGGCAAAACAACCAGTTCTGTAATCGACTTGCCTGCAATTTTCACATACTGAGCCTCTGGTTTCAGGCGAGAACCCTTACAATAATTACATTCTGTCTTTCCTTTATAACGTGACAGCATAACACGATTTTGTATCTTATAAAGATTCTTTTCCAACATCTCAAAGAAATCGTTTATACCATAGATATCCAATTCATGCCTGCCGTTCCATAATATATCTTTCTCTGTCTCATTCAAATCGTAATAGGCGCGATGTATGGGGAAGTCGGCTTTATATGCATTATTCACAAAATATTGTCTCCATTCGCTCAGTTTCTCACCTTTCCAGCATTTTACACACTCCTCCTGTACAGAAAGACTTTTGTCTGGAATTACAAGGCTCTCATCAATTCCAACAATTTTACCGAACCCTTCGCACTTGGGGCATGCACCGGCAGGACTATTGAAATTGAACATCAGATCATTAGGCTCCTCAAAAGTTATGCCGTCAGCCTCGAACCTATTTGAAAATATATGAGATTCTATTCCATTTTCGCCCCAAAATCTTAAAATACACTCACCATCACCCTCATGAAATGCAGTCTCCACAGAATCGGAAAGACGATTGACAGATGATTTATCGGAGGAGCAGGATAGCCTGTCGATTACCAATAAAACCTCTTCTTCCGATGGAAGCTGATCCTGCTCCAACATTTCATCAATTCTGTAGAACTGCTCACCAACATCAACTCGGGTAAAGCCCTCCTTCATTAGAATTTCGAGCTGCTCTTTAAGGTTTCTGTTGTTGCGTAATTTTATGTGAGAAAGAACAGCAAGTCGTGTTCCCTCTCTGTACTCTCTCATTTTATCAATAACATCCTTAACGTAGTGACGCTTCACCTCCATTCTTGATACTGGAGAGATAGTTTTTCCAATTCTGGCATAAAGGAGCCTCAGGTACTCATAAATTTCGGTAGAAGTACCCACAGTAGAGCGTGGATTTCGAGATGTGGTTTTCTGCTCTATAGCAATTGCAGGAGGAATACCTTTAATGTAATCGGCCTCAGGCTTATTCATTCTGCCCAAAAACTGACGAGCATATGCAGAAAGACTTTCAACATATCTTCGCTGTCCCTCTGCGTATAATGTATCGAATGCTAAAGATGATTTTCCTGAACCGGAGAGACCTGTTATAACCGTAAAAGTATTTCGAGGGATATTTACATCAATATTTTTCAGATTATTGACGCGAGCCCCTTTTATTTCAATTTGCTTGTGATTGATCATAACTTAAACATCTCATTAATTATACGCAACCCGCAAAGATAATCACTTTAGACTCTACAAAAAAGAGTGATACGATCAAATAATTCAAATTTTTTTAATTATTTTTGTTCGAGAAGCATCAAATTGCGATTCTTGAGTATAAACAGGAACACAAAAAGAGAAAACAATGATCGATTTCCTTTCAATTTCATTAAATGAGTTTGTTTTGCCGTTACATAACCCGGTTCTTATTTTTGCTATTCTGCTGTTTATCATATTAATTGCCCCTATTTTGCTAAAACGATTCAACGTTCCTAGCATTATCGGATGGATTATTGCAGGTGTAATTGTTGGTCCCTACGGCTTAAATTTTATTGATAGTGGACATGCAGGTGTTGAGATGTTTTCAACTATCGGTCTGCTCTACATTATGTTTATTGTGGGGCTGGAACTCGATTTTAATGAGTTTATTCAGAATAGGAACAAGAGTGTTACATTTGGTTTATTTACATTTATCCTACCACTCATAATTGGATTTCCGGTATGTTACTACCTGCTTGGTTATGATTTTAATGCCAGCTTTATAACAGCAAGTATGTTTTCGACCCATACACTTGTTGCATATCCAATTGTCAGTCGATTCGGAATATCACGTAATCAGGCAGTTGCAATCACTGTGGGTGGAACTATATTGACAGATACTGCCGTATTGATAATACTTGCATTAGTACTTTCTAGCAGTGAAGGAGGATTAGATTTACTTTTCTTACTGAGGCTTCTTCTTTCATTAGGGGTTTTCTCTCTTTTTATCTTTCTGCTAGTACCTCGAATAGCAAAATGGTTTTTTAAGAGTGCCGAATCGGAAAAATATACCAACTTTATATTTGTACTTTTTGTAGTATTCCTATCAGGTTTTCTTGTGGAGATGGGAGGAATTGAACCAATTATCGGAGCTTTCGCTGCAGGTTTGGCGTTGAATAAACTTATACCTCACTCTTCGGCTTTGATGAACCGTATAGAATTTTTTGGGAATGCACTGTTTATACCAATATTCTTAATATCGGTAGGGATGCTAGTCGACCTCTCAATTGTATTTGATGGACCAAGAACGCTAATTGTGGCTGCAACTTTAATTGTTGTTGCTCTTTTAGGAAAATGGGTTGCAGCATATGTAACACAAAAAACATTTAAATATTCTGTTACACAAAGAAATCTGATATTTGGTTTAAGCAGTTCTCATGCCGCAGCAACATTAGCAATTATTCTTGTTGGATATAGAGCAGATATAATTGATGAGTATATATTAAACGGAACAATTATTCTTATTTTAATAACTTGTCTGGTAGCTACAATATTTACACAGAAGGCAGCTAAAAAGATTGCAATAAATGAAGAGAATGAGACTCTTTCTCCATCTGCTTTAGGCGATTTTGCACAGGAAAAAATATTGGTCCCAATTGCAAATCCCTCGAATATTGGTTACCATGTAGAGTTGGCTATGTTGCTGAAAGATAAGAAATCGGTCAACTCAATCTCACTTCTTGGAGTTTTACCCAATAATGAGGAGGCAGAGAGAAATATAGTAAGTTTCAGGAAGAAGTTGCAGGAGTTTATCTCAACAGCCACCGCAGCTGAGGTTAATGTAGATATTATAACAACTATCGATCATAATGCATCAGATGGTATTGTTAGAATAGCACGTGAAACTATGACCGACCTGGTGGTACTGGGATGGCCCGGAAAGACCGCTTTATGGGACAAGATTTTGGGTGAAAGAATAAATCAGATTGTTAAGAATCTAGATAAAAACATGTTTGTCTGCCATGTAGAGCAAAAACTTTTTACGCACAAACGAATTGTAGTGCTATCTCCTCCATTGGCAGAAAAGGAATCGGGTTTCGCATTATGGGTAAACAAACTGACTAAACTATCCTCTGAACTCTCTATCCCGATTGTCCACTACGGTGATCCTGAGACGCATAATGTTATCTTATCTCAGAAAAAAGCGGCAAAGAGTAAATTCATTCCTTTCACAGATTGGGAAAACCCTATGAAGTTTTGTGATGATATTAAAAAAGATGATCTTATAGTATTGGTTTCAGCACATATTGGATATATATCGCATATTCCGGTGCTGGAAAATTTACCAACAAAACTCGAGAACAGATTCCCAAACCATAGTCGCATTGTAATTTATCCAAAACAGTCATTGGCCTACGATCTACTTGGTACAGAGGATTTTATTTTCACTCCATGATTTTATAAATATATAAACATTAGGATTTACTAATTATTAAAATATTGCATCTATACTTTTTTATGAATAAATTTAAGTATTTGAGTTTTCTGTTTTTTATACTTGTTTTATCTTCTTGTGGTGCTTCCAGAAAAGCTTTAACACATCACTCTGATGTTTCTCCCAAAAGGGAGTTCAGGGGTGCATGGATTCAAACTGTGGGGCAATCTCGATACTATCAGATGAACAGTTCTGCAATGAAGCACTATTTGACGGAGATGGTCAGAAAACTTGATGAAGCAGGAATTAATTCAGTTATTTTTCAGATTAGACCCGAGGCTGATGCTTTTTATAAATCTAATCTTGAGCCATGGAGCAGATATCTTACCGGTATTCAGGGTAAAGCTCCGGATGATCCTGATTTCGACCCGCTTGCTTTTATAATAGAAGAGTGTCATAAGCGTGGTATGGAGTTGCATGCATGGTTAAATCCGTATAGAGTTAAGACTAGTATGAGTAATGTTCTTGATCCTGATCATATATATTTTAGAAACCCCGAACGCTTTTTGCAATATGGAAATCAACTCTTCTTTGATCCTGGACTTCCGGAAAACAGAACATTTATATGTGATGTTGTGAAAGATATTGTTTCGCGTTATGATGTGGATGCAATTCATATGGACGACTATTTCTATCCTTATCCAATTGCAGGTCAGCCATTTCCCGATGATAGAAGTTTCGATATGTATGCTAATTCTCAAAGGTTTTCTGTATCACAGAGGGACGACTGGAGAAGGAATAATGTAAATCTTCTTATTCAGCAGATTAAATTGACCATAGCCTCAACTAAACCATGGGTGCGTTTTGGAATTAGTCCTTTTGGAATATATCGCAACAAAAGAAGTGATATTGGGGGTAGTGATACTAATGGTCTGCAAAATTATGATGATTTGTATGCTGATATTAAACTATGGGTTGAGAAGGGGTGGATCGACTATAACTTGCCTCAACTCTATTGGGAGATTGGACATAATGCTGCTGATTATACTACACTATTGAATTGGTGGAATGAGAATAATTTTGGGCAGCATCTCTATATCGGTCAGGATATTAAAAGAAGTTTAGATAGGAATGAGCTGGGTATAAAAATTCAGCAGACCCGGGATATGAATTTTGTGCATGGCAACTGCTACTGGTATGGTTATCAGATTCTTGAAAATGATCAGGGTGTTGCAGATATTCTTAAGAATGATCTTCATAAATCTAAAGCTTTGATTCCGGCCTACACAGAGATGCATAATGGTAAGCCCGACAGGGTTAAAAAGCTTACGGAGGTGTTTCTCGAAGATATGCATTTTCTTACTTGGGAGCATAACAGAGATAAGTTTAATCCCGAAACGGCACAGAAGTTTGTCGTTTATCGCTTCGAAAAGGGTCAGAAAATCGATCTGAATAATGCGGAAAACATCTTATCTGTTACTCCGGAAAATTTCTTTATCCTTCCATATGAGGGTGGTGACAAGAGGTATACATATCTGGTAACATCTTTAGATGCTTTTGGAAATGAATCAAAAGAGAGAAAAATAAAAGTTAGGTTGTAACTCAAAAAGAGTATCTTTGTACTCTAAAATAATGCAATATTTCTAAAGAGCTATAAGAGAATAGGATGAAAGAGAACGGTATCAATAATGAAGTGAATAAGCCAGAATTGAATTCAGGAGAATTCCCAATGATTGCCAAAACTATGGCAGAATTAGAAGATGTACTGGCTGAGGAGCTGATTGAACTGGGGGCTAACAATGTGGAGATTGGAACTCGCATGGTGTCGTTTACTGGAGACAACTCTCTTATGTATAAAGCAAATTTGCATTGCCGCACTGCTCTTCGAATTCTTAAACCTATTTATAACTTCAAGGCTGAGACAGCAGATGAGGTTTATAATGCAATTAAACTAATTAATTGGGATGATTATCTTACATTAGATAAAACTTTCTCAATAGATTCAGTGGTTTACTCTCATATTTTCACACACTCTAAGTTTGTGGCTTATAAGGTGAAGGATGCAATTGCCGACTGGTTTGTAGAGAAATACGAAAAGCGTCCTTCGGTTAGTGTATCTAATCCTGATCTTATTTTTAATATTCATGTTTCTCATAACAACTGCACTTTATCATTGGATAGCTCTGGCGAGTCTTTGCATAAAAGGGGTTATAGAGTAGACCAGACTGAAGCACCTCTTAGTGAAGTGTTGGCAGCAGGAATGGTATTGAAAACGGGATGGAGAGGTGAATCTGCATTTGTAGACCCGATGTGTGGATCTGGTACTATTCTTATTGAAGCTGCAATGATTGCATCGGGTATACCTCCGGGAATACATAGGAAACAGTTCGCTTTTGAGAAATGGAATGATTTTAACAGCGATCTATTTAGTGATATATACAATGATGACTCCGGTTTAAAAGAGTTGAAATTCCCTATAATCGGTTCAGATATTTCACCTAAAGCAATCTCAATATCTGAGAAGAATATTAAGAATGCCGGTTTGAAGAAATATATCGAATTGAATGTTAAGCCTCTTCAACAATACACTGAAGCTCCTGCAAAAGAGGGTATTATTGTAACAAATCCTCCATATGGAGAGAGAATTAAAGTTGAGGAATTAGAAGGGCTCTACTCTATGATTGGTGAGCGCTTCAAACATGTGTTCACTGGTTTCAAAGCATATATACTTAGTTATCATAAAGAATCATTTGATGCAATAGGGTTTAAGCACAACAGGCGCTTCTTCCTATATAATGGTCCTCTTGAATGTGAGATGCGCGAGTATGAGATATTCTCGGGTAAAAGAAATGCGCAACCTAAGGATTCTTCTCATTCATCTAAATCTGGGAACAGAGATAAATTCCATAACGAAAGGAATTCAAGAGAAGGTTATCGCAGATCTAAAAGAGGTGAAGGAGATGATAATCAGTCGGCTCCCGATACAGATCGCCCAAGAGGCAGGTTTAAAAAGGAAGATTCTTTTAAAAGGGGTAAAGATATCAGAAGTTTTAAAAGTCGGGATAACAGAGACGCATCATCTGAAAGAGAATTTAAGCCAAGAGCTTATAGAGATTCATCAGAAAAGGAGTTTAAACCGAGAAGTTTTAGGGATTCCTCTGATAGAGAACCACGAGCATTTAATGCCGAAAGTAAGAGACAGAGAGGTGATAGTAGTAAAGGAGGACGATCATTTGATTCAAGAACAAAAGATCGTCAGGCGAAGCCTTTTAGAGATTCAGGAAGAGATGGTGGATCAAGAAAAGATAATCACAGTTCTCGCAATTCAAAAGAAGAAGGTGGTTATGGAAAGAAAGTTCTTAAATTGCGTCGTGGTCCTAAAGATAAAGAGTAGCAGTTCTATTTAGGAGTCGATTCTATTTTTTCAATGTAACAATTTAGGGCTAGCTCTTTAATCGATTTACGATCTTTTTTGCCATTATTTGTCATTGGGATTTTGGATACAGTAAAAATATATTTGGGTTGTTGATACTGATTAACTATATCTTTGATTTTACTGTATTGTTCATCAATATTTATTTGTGTATTCAATGACTCTATAAGAAGAACTACAGCCTCTCCGAGTTTGGGGTGAGGTATTGATGTTATTGCAAAATTACTATCAATATATGGATGTAGGTTTTGTTCAATTTCTTCAATCTGAACCTTTATACCTCCTGTGTTAATTATATTATCTACTCTTCCTACAATTTTGAAACATCCATCAGATCTGATTTCTGCAATATCATTTGTTTCTATAATTTCATCTGCAATATGTGGTGCATTAATTATCAACGTTTGATTGTCAGATAGCTTAATGTCAACCCCTTGTAGAGGTTTATAATATAGATTTGCATCTTCTCCATTTATTCTTCTTAACGCAATATGCGATAGTGTTTCAGTCATCCCGTATGTCGAGTAAAATGTATTTGGCATATCTTTAAGATATTTTTCCAATTCGGCATCTAATGCTCCTCCACCAACAATAATATTTTTTATTTTTGATAACCTCTCACGCTCTATTGTTGTTGACAATGAGTTGTAAACCTGAAGAGGGATCATTGCGGCAAAGTCGTAAGCTGTTGATGTTTCGGCTAATGGGTGGCCTGTAACGTCAACTGGATAGAGGTCCATTCCGCTATAAATGGCTCTGACAACCATCATTTTTCCTGCTATATAATCGGTCGAAAGGCATAAAAGTGCTTTATCATTTCTATTGAGATTAAAGAAACGGCATGTCATAGATGCACTTTGGATCATCTTGCTTTTACTGACTATAATCTCTTTTGGCTTGCCTGTTGAGCCTGAGGTGTGTAAGATTATTTTTTCGTTTTCAGAAAACCACTCATTTAAGAAATAATATAGTTTTAGTCTAATATCACTATTATTGAAGTATGAGGGTTTTTGTTCTGAAACGAAATCTTCAGCACTGAAATATAACCCTTCAATCTGTATCTTATTCATTATTAATAAATGTATTAAGATTGGGGAATGATCCTTTTGGGTTAAACCATAACTGTTCACCCTCAATATTTAAAGGGAGAGATATATTGTTTAAGTAGAGTGAGCCGGTTCCTAATCCCTGAGGGAGATTGTTGTTTAATGTTCCACACCACTGGGCAATGCTGTTTAGAGCGATATTCGACTCAAGTGCTGAGGTTACCCACCACTTAATATTAAATTCTTTAGCTATTGATATCCACTCTTCACAACCATGTATTCCTCCGTGCAGAGAGGGTTTTAATACTATATATTGTGGACTTATTTTATTCAGTAAACTTATTTTCTCTTCAAATTTGTTTACACCAATAAGTTCCTCATCTAAAGCAATATCCAATGGTGTGGTAGCGCACAATTTAGATAATTCTTCATGCTGACCAGATCTAATGGGTTGCTCTAATGAGTGGATATCTAATTCAGCAAGACGCTTTATTTTTTCTAATGCTGAAACATTATCGAAGCCGCCATTTGCATCAACTCGTATTTCAATTTCTGAAGAGGAGTAATTTCTTCTTATTAAAGTAAGTAGTTCCAACTCTTTTTCGAAATCTATTGCACCAATTTTCATCTTAATGCAACTAAACCCTTTATTCAAAGCATTTTCGATGCGCTCTTTCATATCAGGGTAACTGCCCATCCAGATTAGACCATTTATTGTAATGCCTTTCTCTCCTTTACTAAATGGTGATTCCCAAAGCTGCCAAGATTGTTGCTGATAGTGTCGCATTGCAGTTTCCATTCCAAATTGTATGGAAGGATAATCTCTGATAGTGTTGATATCGATTTCCTGCTTCTCTTCTACTTCTTTGCAAAAAGATATTAGTCGATTCTCATAATTCTCATTGTAATCGCAGCTTAAATCATGAAGTGGAGCACATTCGCCTATCCCAAAATGAGAGGGGTTCTCACAATTTATAAATATGAGGTACCACACTTTGTGCTTTGTATATATCCCGCGAGAGGTTCCTGCAGGGAAATTGAAGTTTAGGGTATAGGGAATGATTTCTATTTTAAACATAGTTGCTAACTATATTGATTTGTACTAATGTCAAATCGACATGATATATTATTAACCTTCTACTATATAATAGTCGTTTTGATAAACTTATTATAGTTATGTACAATACAATTGAGAAAGTTATGATAATCGGATGTAATAGTTAAGAAGAATTTATGAAACCCTTGTGATGAAATTATGAAACTGTTTTGATAAAATTATAAAGGACTTCAGAGAAACTTATGGAAGCTTAGGAAATTTGCGGAAATCAGGAGCACGTTTCTCCAAGAACGCATTCTTGCCCTCTTGAGCCTCTTCTGTTAGATAGTAAAGCATAGTTGCATCACCTGCAAGTTCTTGTATACCAGCCTGTCCATCAAGTTCTGCATTAAGCCCTGCTTTTATCATACGTAAAGCTAGGGGGCTATGTTTCATCATTGCTTCTGCCCATTCAACTACTTCATCTTCTAATTTGTCTAGAGGAACAACTTTGTTTACAAGTCCCATATCAAGTGCTTCCTGCGCAGAGTATTGACGGCATAGGAACCATATTTCACGTGCTTTTTTCTGACCAACAATTCTGGCAAGGTAAGAGGACCCAAATCCTGCATCGAAGCTGCCAACTCTTGGGCCGGTCTGACCAAAGATTGCATTTTCAGAAGCAATTGAGAGATCGCATACAACATGTAATACATGACCTCCACCAATTGCATAACCATTTACCATTGCTATAACCGGCTTAGGTATAGAGCGTATCTGTTTCTGTACGTCCAAAACATTTAAGCGTGGGACTCCATCTTTTCCAATATAACCTCCTTTTCCTTTAACGTTCTGATCGCCACCTGAGCAAAATGCTTTATCACCTGCGCCAGTTAAAATGACTACGCTGACCTCTTCCATTTCACGGCATAAGCGAAGTGCATCGCTCATCTCACTGGTAGTTGTAGGGGTGAATGCATTTCTATAACGAGGTCTGTTTATAGTAATACGTGCAATACCGTTATAGTAATCAAATAGAATATCTTCATATTCTTTAATTGTAGTCCAATTCCTTTGGGTCATAATTATTTAATTTCTTTGTTGTTGATAAATCGTTTTAATCGCTTTGCTGTTTTTCTCAATTGAAGTGAAAACCTCCAGTAAAACCGGAGCTGCATGGTCAGCAGATAAAAAAGTGGTAAGTTGTTGTTTTAATTCTTCTTCATTACTGGAAGAAAGATAAATAAATCCTTGATGTTCTGCCCAACTCTTTGCAGAGGTTTCATGCTCAACTGTTATGTATTTTGAAAGTGCTTCAGAGTTATTTAATCCATTTAAAGTATCAAATATTCCACCTCCACCATTATTGTTAATCATAATACGTAAATTGCTTGAGATATGACGATTCCAAATTCCATTTATGTCATAAAAGAAGCTCAAGTCGCCTGTGATTAAAACAGTAAGTCTTTCTGATGCAGCTGAGTATCCTGCTGCAGTTGAAACAGAACCTTCTATTCCATTGGTGCCGCGATTACTGTAACAGTATACACTATTTGGAATATCAAATAACTGCGACAGATATATAGAGTTGCTGTTGGCAAAATGTATTGAAGCATTTTCAGGGAGTGAGCAAATCAGCATACCCACTGCAGTTATGTCAGAAAACTCGACATGAGGTATTTTGATTGATGCGACTCTTTCTTCCCACAACTTCTTAAATCTTATAGAATTATTTTCTATAGGTGTTTTATCATTAATATATGAAAGGAATGTTTCATTATCGCTTATTATAATATTTGTTAGTTGTTTATAAGTGTCAACTACATCTCCCGATAATGAAATATGCCAATGTTCTTTTACTCCGTTTGTTCGGATAAATTGTTTTACTCTTTTTGATACTGTATGACCTCCTAGTGTAATAAGAAGCTCCGGAGCTAATTCTTGCATCACTGTTTCAGAAGATGTTCTAATGATAAAATCATAGCAATGATTATCATCTGCAGTTATATTAGAGAGATGATCTGAAAGTACAACTACGTTATGTTTTAAGCTTATGCTTGATAGCAATTCTGATATATTATTTTCAGGGGGGAGTTGACCTACAATAATCATTCTTTTTGAGTATTTCATAAAACGTTCAGCAAAACGATCCTGCTCCGAAATACTAAAACGTAATGATGAACGCCTGATTACTCTAACTAAAGGTAATTGGTTTGTGGTATAATTAAAAAGCGGTTCTTCAATTGGGATATTAATGTGAGCAGGGCCTTTAACGCCATTGTCTAGATTAATTATAGCTTCATTTATTAATCTATTGCAATACCATAACTCCTGATTATTATTTACAATAGGGAGCTGCACTGATTGCTTGACCATTTTGCCGAATACACCCGGCTGATAAATTGTCTGCCCCTCCATTTGCCCAATCCATTCAAGCGGACGATCGGCACTTATTACAAGAAGTGGTAATTCTTGATAAAAGGCTTCTGCAACTGCTGGTGCAAGATTGAGTGTGGCAGTGCCTGAAGTACAGCATACAGCAACAGGTTTTCCTGTAGCTTGAATTATACCTAAGGCAAAGAAGCCGGCACTCCTTTCATCTACTATACTATAACAGGTAAAGTCGCTATCGGTTGCAAATGAATGGATTAAAGGTGAATTGCGAGAGCCTGGAGACAACACTATATTTGTTATTCCGTGAGCCTTTAGCAATGCGACAAGTTCTAAAACATTTTTTTTATCTGAGTACATCTGTAATCCTTAATTAACGATACTAGCCATTGTTTTTAGCTTTTGCTCTGTCTCATTCCATTCATCTTTAGGGTTTGAAGATAAAACTAAGCCACTTCCAGAAAACAAAGTAAGCAAACTTTTGCTTATTTCCATACATCTTAGATTAACATATATATTAGTACTTTTGTCTAGGTCAATTTTTCCAAGAAAACCTGTGTAGTACCTTCTGTTATATCCTTCATTATCTTCAATATATCTGTAAGCATCCTCTTTTGGAAGACCTGATACAGCTGGAGTTGGATGAAGAGATTTTATAAGTAATCCCAGATTAGCAGTCTCTTTTAGTTTAAAAATAAGATCTGTACGTAAATGTGCAAGATTGGCAGCCCGGGCTGTATATGGACCGTTTATTTCAGGGAATATATTAAATGTTGCAAGCTGATTTAACAGATATGATGTTACAAGATGTTGCTCAAGAAGATTTTTATCATCCCACGATACATTTCCTTTGTTAGGATAACGAGTACCGGCAAGTGCTACAGTTTGCCATACATTATCTGAGCCAGAAAGTAACATTTCTGGTGTACTCCCTAGCCATGTCCCAGTTATAGGCGAGTGAAATAGATATACATATGAGTGTTTATATTTATCTATTGCCCTGAAAAAGGCTTCTCCTGCCGAGAAGGACTTAGACTTTTTTATTGTTTTGCTTCTTGATAGAACAATCTTTTTCATTGTCCCATCGCTAAGTGGTTGATAAAATTTATCGAATAGTTTGAAATATTTGTATTTGTCTATATTAACTGTTATCCCCTTTTCAACCCAATTGTTTGTAACAATATTTTCTGTTGTTACCTCATTTAGATTTGTGCAATCTGGATGAATTAAAACAATTGGAGTATCTTCTGATAATCTGAATGGAGCAAAAACATAACCGCTTTTTCCGCTAAGTTCAGCATAATTGTATAAAAGTTCAGGTTCACCATCGCTTTGCATAACAAATTGAACTTCTGTTGTATCAGGTAGTCTGAAAATAGCGAAACTTTTATTGGCCTCTATAAGAAAATCTAGCTTTTGCGAATAGTTCTGCTGTATCATCTGCGGTTAAGTATCATGTTTGAGACTCTAACTGACGAAATTAATCTTCCTTCAGAGTTTGTTATATCTACATTCCAAACGTGAGTGGTTGCGCCAGTATGAATAATTGTACCCACAGCACTAACAATTTCTCCTTCTTTAGATGAAGATATGTGATTGCAGCTAACTTGGTTTCCAACAGGAAATTCATTCTCCTTGCATAAAAAAAGAGAACCTTTACCTGCAACAGATTCTGCTAATGCAATAGTTGCTCCACCGTGTAAAATGCCAAATGGCTGACATACTCGCTTTTCAACACGCATAACTGCTTCGACTCTTCCTTTAGATACACTTTTAAATTCAATCCCAAGTGTTTCCATCAAATTACTTGATTCATTCATTCTGTGTTATATTATTGCTAAAAAAATAGTCATAACATCACTAAAACGAAAAATTGAACTGATTGTTCTCAGCGAATGTAAAACTAATTATAATTGATTAAAGCTATTTAGAAATTGAATGATTTATAAGAGTGGATGATATTAAATATTAATACTTTAAATGAAAAGAGATGATCGTTGATTACCTTTTTTTGATTAGTAAATCAATTTCGCTTTCAGTTAATATCTTAACATTAGTAAAGATGAATTTTGGATCAAGAAAATTACCGAATTGGTTACACTCCTCAACAGCAGAATTAAGTCTTGATCTAATATCTTCATCGAATGGAAAAAGTAATAAGATTGTGAAATAATTCTCTTTTATTTCAAATTTCTCTATCTCTACATTCACAGTCTTGAGATGAAATCTAAACTCACGGTCAATCATCTCCTTTTGTAGATCTGTAAAATCTTGACGATTATTTGTGGTAAAGAGAGAGAAAAATCTCAGTTTCCTGTCATGACCACCTAATCCTGATGAAATAAACACCTGTTGTTGTCCGGAAAGGTCCGAGGAGAGTATAATACGACTACTCACAAGTGCCATTGACGACCAGTGTGTCAGCTCAACGTCAACCGGACTACTGTGATATGTTTCAATTGTTCTATAAGCTGTAACATCCGGAATAGACGCTAAAAGTGTTAAGCTCTGTTTCTTTCTTTCAAGATCTTCGTTATCTGAAAACAAAATAGATATTTCTTCGTCTTTGTCGAAATCAGTTTTTTCTTTTCTAAGTTTATCAAAGTATTTGAAATAATCCATTTGTATTTCCATAGGCACTAAATCTTCAAGGATATGAAAAGAGTCTATACCTTGTTCATTCAATGTTTGCCTAAGTCTTTGTAATAGATCTTCATGTTCACTCATATAACAAAGATATAGATTTTGGCTTAAAGTTTAAAAAATTGAGTGTTAATTCCTAAGAATTGTATAAATTCGCAAAATCAAAAATTATTATACGATATTTGTATAATTCATCAAGAAAACACTTAATATAAAGTGTTTAAGAATAGGAGTCAATAATATGAAAATTAAAATAGTAAACAAATCCAATCATCCCCTTCCTAGCTATGCCACGCCTTTAGCGGCGGGCATGGATCTTAGAGCTAGTCTAGAGGAGCCTATTGAACTGTTTCCTTTAGAGAGGTCTCTAATACCTACTGGAATCTATATACAACTTCCTGATGGTTATGAAGCACAAATTCGCCCAAGAAGTGGATTGGCTATAAAGCACGGAATCAGCATTGTTAATGCTCCTGGAACAATCGATGCAGATTACAGAGGTGAGATTAGAGTAGTTTTAGTGAATTTGTCAAATGAGATTTTCACCATTAATGATGGTGAAAGAATATGCCAGATGGTAATCTCTAAGCACGAAAAGATTGATTGGAGCGAAGTTGAAGTTCTTGAAGAAACAGAACGAGGTGAGGGTGGATTTGGACATACAGGCAAAATATAATAAAATAATAATGATATATTTTATACTATTATTTTGTCTGACATTGGCAAATATTCCATTTTCTGCCAATGCTCAGATTGATGAAAACAATAGAAAATTTGACTATTACTTCTACGAAGCTTTAAATTCAAAAGCTCAGGGTAAATATGGTGAGACACTAGATTTACTTCAACATTGCTATTCTTTAGATTCAACAAATGCTAATGTATTAGTAGAGTTAGGTTCATTTTATAGTGTTTTGCAAGATAAAGAAAAGGCCCTCGACTATTTTAAAAAAGCTGTATATTACGATAAAACTAACTACTATTATGGAATGCTACTTGCAAATGCAAGCAGGGAGTTGAAATTGACACAGGATGTAGTTAATATTTACAGCGATTTATTAGAGTTATATCCCAATAAACCTGAACTGCTCTTTGAACTGGCAAATGCTTATGCAGATAATGGAGAAACAGAAAAAGCAATAGAAAAATTAAATGAACTCGAGAATACTGTAGGGGCATCGGAATCTTTAGCTTTTAATAAATTCAGACTCTATTCAATAATTGATAATAAAGAAAAAGCTTTCGAAGAGATTCAACAAATCATAGATAAGAATCCCGGTGATCCAAGATATATTATCCTGATGGGTGATCTATATATGGATGATAATCAAAAGGAGAAAGCACTGACATATTATGAACAGGCAAAATTAATAGACCCCGATTATCCTGCTTTAATACTTTCTTTGGTAAACTATTACGAAAGAACCGGTAATAGTGACGCTGCTCAATATGAATTGAGAAATGCAATAACCGGTACCACCATGGAGGTTGACGCTAAGATTCAACTTCTTACAAGATATTTAGGGATATTACAACAAAATAGTCTAGATCTAAAACAAGCCAACCCCCTATTTGAGTCGCTTTTTGAGCAACATCCAAATAATACTCAAATAAACCTTATTTATGGCAATGTTCTTTCTCTCCAGGGTGATTACACAAATGCTCTAAAACAGTTTGAAATATTTATTGAAGATAATCCCGATAACCCATCAGGATATGAACAGATTATAAGGATTGCTCTTCCTCAGGAAGATTATAATAAAGTGAAGGAAATCACTACAAAGGCTTTGAAATATATGCCTCAAGAACCACAATTTTATTATTATCTGGGAGCTGTAAACTATCAAGAGAAAAAATATAAAGAAGCATTAGCTATTTTCGAAAAAGGAATAGCAAATGCCAGATTTAATAATCGTGTCTTGGAATCAGATTTTTATGGACAGATTGGCGATCTAAACTATTTCTTAGGAAATGAACAGGAAGCTTTTTATAATTACGATAAAGCTCTTCAGCTTAACCCTCAAAATATTCCAGTTTTAAATAACTATAGTTATTATCTTTCTCTGGATAAAAGAGACTTAGACAGAGCGGAACAAATGAGCGGAATAACCGTTAAAGCTGAGCCCCTAAATCCAACATATCTCGATACTTATGGTTGGATATTATATGAGCAGGGTTCATATATTATGGCAAAAATTTATATCGAGAAGGCAATAGAGTATGAAACTGAGCCATCTGCAGTTGTTTATGAACATTATGGAGATGTTTTATACAGAACTGGTGAGCCGGATAAAGCTATAGAACAGTGGAAAAGAGCAAGAGAGCTTGGTGGTGACTCTAAAGAGTTGAAACGCAAAATAAGAAAAGGTAAAATGTAATGAGAATGAAAAGACCAATATTTATCATACTATTATTTCTTTGTCTGTTAAATACCACACTTTTTACTGCTTGTAAATCTAAACATAAGATTATTAGATCAAAAACTCCGGTTGAAGAAAAAGCAAACAGTGAGCTATTTAATGATATAATATCTAGCAGTATAGACTACTCAACATTTTCTTCAAAGTTAAATCTTAGTTTAACTAGTGGAACAAAAACTTTAAGTTCAAAAGCAACACTTCGAATTGTAAAAGATAATGCAATTCAGATTTCTGTACAACCGCTTTTTGGTGTAGAGATGTTCAGATTTTACATCGACCCAAATAAAGTTATATTGTTAGACAGGATGAATAAAAGTTATGTAGAGGAGTCTATAACAAAACTAAAAGAGGTATATCCTGTAGGATTCGACTTTTATACCATGCAATCAATGCTAACAAATGCAATTTTTGTAACTGGTAAGACCAAAGTTGAAAACAAAGACTATAGAAAGTTCAAATATTCTCAAACATCAGATTTGAATTACTATTTAACAGCAAAAGATGCAGAGTCTGATATTGAGTATTCATTCACTGCAAATGGTGATGATAGAATTACATCGACTCATTTAAACCACAAACAAGAACAACTTTCATTGAACTGGGAATATGATGAATTTGCTAAACTGTCATATTTAATTTTTCCTCATCGAATGAAAGCCACTATTAATACTGAAAAAAACAGTCTCAATTCAGAGTTAAGGTTCTCCGGAATAGAGATGGACGATCCATTTAGTATATCTATTAGTATACCAAATGGCTATAAGAAAGTTACAATTGCTGATATTCTAAAAATTATTGCACCCGATAAATGAAAATAACGGTACTTATATCTTTTTTTTTATTATGTGTAAATGTACTGTTTTCTCAAACAGAGCAAATAGAGAGTTTACAGAGGCAGAGACAGGCTATTTTGGAAGATATAAGGATTACAAATAAGCTTTATCTCGATGTTAAAAAGCAAACTACAACAATTCTCGATAGAATTAATCTAATAAATAAGCAAATAAATTCCAGAAAAGAGCTTATCGACATTCAGAGGAAAGAGGTAGAAGCATTAAATTTAGAAGAAAAAAGACTTCAAAAGGAGATTGAGAGACTTCAAGTTGAATTAAAAAGTAAACAGGATAATTATGCTGATGCAATAAAAGGAATGGTTAATCAGAAATTTAACCAGAATAAATTACTCTTTATTTTATCAGGCAAATCAATCGGTGAGTCAGTCAGGAGAATGCAATATTTGAGAGAATACTCAAAATTGCAAAAATCCCAAGCAGAAGATATCAAGAAGCAGAATGCAGAGATTGTTGAAAAACAAAATGCAGTAGCTCAAGCTAAAGTCGACAAGCTAAAGATATTAGAGTCGATGCAGCAAGATCAAAAGAAACTCGAAAGTGAAGAGAAAAACTATCAGGTTGAGGTGTCTCAGGCCAGAGGTAAAGAAGCACAACTAAAAAAGGAACTGCAGAGTAAGGAGAAACAAAACAGCCAGCTAAATAATCAAATAGAGAAACTTATTGCAGAAGAGGTGGCAAGACAAGAGCGTGAAGCAGAAGCTTTAAGATTAGCAGAGGCTGCTAAAACTGCCGAAGCCGAGAAAAAGGCAGGTAAAAAAGAAGAGGTAAAAGAGAGTGAAACAGTTAAAGAGAAAGAGGCATCTTCAAGTAAAAGTACAACACCAAAAATAGATACTGCTGCAAGTACAGCCTCAACCGAAAGCTTCAATCTGTCAAAAGACTTTGCATCAAACAAAGGAAAGTTGCCAATGCCCGTTGCCGGTGCATCTTCTATTGTTGGTACTTTCGGGACTAAACAGCACAAAGAGTGGAATGTAACAACCAATAGTAATGGTATCGATATTCAGGCAGAGAAAGGATCAAATATCCGTTCTGTATTTGATGGTGAAGTTTCTAAGGTCTTTTCATTCCCTGGATCAAATACCTGCGTAATTGTGCGTCATGGAGAATATTATACATTCTATGCTAATATATTTGATCTTTTTGTAAAGCAAGGAGATAAGGTGAAAACAGGTCAGTCCTTAGGCAGAATTTTTACCGATCCAGACACAGGTGTGTCAACAATGCATTTCCAGTTGTGGCAAAAAACAACAAAACTTAATCCTTCTCCATGGTTAAAGAGATAGACTAACTAATGTCGCAGAATAGAATATCGCAGTCAAACAATCAATAACTATTAATCATGTCTTTGAAAAATCGTCTTATAGTAATGAACTTCCTCCAGTTTGCAGTCTGGGGAGCTTACCTTACGTCAATGTCACGTTATCTTGGACCAGCAGGAATGGGAGCCTATATTGGTATTTTCTATTCAGTTCAGGGAATAGTTTCAATATTTATGCCCGCTCTCATTGGTATTATAGCCGATAGATGGGTCTCTGCACAAAAGTTATTGGGAATATGTCATCTTCTTGCATCTGCTTTTATGGTATCAGCAGGACTTTATGCAATCAATAGTGGAGGCGATGTTTCGTTTGCAGTTTTCTTTACACTTTACACTTTAAGTGTTGCGTTTTACATGCCAACTCTTGCACTTTCAAATTCAGTTGCATATACCATTATCGATAGAGCGGGGCTTGATACTGTTAAAGCATTCCCCCCAATTCGCGTGTTTGGTACAATAGGTTTTATCTGCACAATGTGGGTTGTCGATATTTTGGGATATCAGTCTACCCCAAAGCAATTTATTGTCAGTGCTTTAATCGGAATTCTACTTGGTCTATATGCATTCACTCTTCCAAACTGCCCGATAAGTACCGATACTAACGATAAGACTTTGGCGCAGCGACTTGGTCTTGATGCCTTTAAGCTATTTAAACAGAGAAAGATGGCTCTTTTCTTTATTTTCTCTATGCTACTTGGTGTTTCACTACAAATTACAAATGGATTCGCCAATCCATTTATAGCAAGCTTCGAAGCTAATCCTCAATTTGCAACCAGTTTTGGCGTTCAGCACTCAAATATACTAATTTCTCTGTCACAGATTTCTGAAGCAGCCTGTATCCTATTAATACCCTTCTTCTTAAGTCGTTTCGGTATTAAGAAGGTGATTTTAATAGCTATGTTTGCATGGGTACTCAGATTTGGCTTTTTCGGAATAGGTAATCCTGGCGATGGTTTATGGCTATTAATCTTATCAATGCTTGTATATGGTGTGGCATTCGACTTTTTCAATGTGTCGGGTTCTCTATTTGTAGATAAGGAAACACCTCATCATATTCGCTCAAGTGCTCAGGGAATGTTTATGCTTATGACAAATGGTGTTGGTGCAACAATAGGTACACTGGGTGCACAGATGGTAGTGAACAAATTTGCTACATGGCAAGATGTAACAGTAAATGGTGAAGTTAAATCGCTTATGGTAGGTGATTGGCAGTCAGTTTGGTTTATTTTTGCAAGTTATGCATTAATAGTTACGATATTATTTGCTATTCTTTTTAAATATAAACACAACGTGAATACAGATAAAAACAGATTATAGAATAACAAGTTTC
>CAYLKV010000024.1:0-38118 GCA_964384545.1 uncultured Proteiniphilum sp. | reverse complement strand
GAATGGATTTAGAAACAAGGTACCTGATTCTCCATTTATAGCTGCAAAAGAGAATATTAAAGCTTGGGTCGACAAGAAATTGTTCATTCATAATATGGGACACGCAACTGTGGCTTACCTCGGTTTCAAGAAACATCCGGATGCCAGATATCTCTATGAAGTGTTAAATGACGCTCAACTATTGGATGAGGTGAAGAAGACAATGATGCAGTCGGCCGAGATCCTACAGTCACTCTATCCAAATGAATTCACTATTCATCAATTGGAAGAGCATGTTGATGATTTAATTTATCGGTTTAGAAATATAAGTCTGGGAGATACAATATTTCGTGTTGGGTGTGATCTATATCGCAAGCTGGGACCGGAAGATCGTATTGTTGCGCCAATCAGGGCGGCAATAAAAATGGGTAAACCATTTGATTTAATTTTAAAAACTCTCTATGCAGGAATGTCATTTAAAGCAAAAGATGAGAAAGGGAACCATTTCCCCGATGATATCCTGTTTTTCGAAGAGGTAAAAAAAGGTCAAACTCATATTCTAAGTTCAGTTTGTAAACTGCCTGACTTAAATGGTAAAGATATAATAGTAAACATTTTTACTGCTTGAATATAAATAACATACTAACAAATAAATAATAATGAAGAACCTATTTTTATATTCTCTTATTTCTATTATCTCACTTTATGGGTGTCAGGCAAGTATTAAAACAACACCTAAAGAACCGGTAGATTATGTAAATACTCGAATTGGAAATATTAGCATACTGTTGGTTCCAACATATCCAACTACTCATCTACCTAACAGTATGTTAAGGATGGCTCCGGCTCATAATGAATTTGTTACTGACAGGATGCCGGGCTTACCGCTGAATGTGCCTATGCATCGCCATGGAGATGTTCTCTACCTGATGCCTTACAGTGGTGATCTTGAAGGGTTAACTACTTCAATTAATTATCGTTACGATCATGAGAACTCTACGCCTTACAGCTATACTGTTTTTCTTGATGATTATGATATATTCCTGCGATTTGCACCTGCTGCCCGTTCCGCTTTATATTCTCTTACTTATGAAAAAGAGGGTCCAAGATATGTGATGTTGCGTACTGTAGGCACTGGCGAAATTAATGCAGATGGCAACAGTTTGTTTGGATATGAGATATATCGTGATATCAAACACTATTTTTATCTGGAATTTGATCAAACACCTATTAATAGCGGTAAGAAAGATCATCTAAATCAAAAGGCTATGTATGCACAATTTGATGATCAGGTTAATGAGGTGAGGGTTCGTTATGGAGTCTCTTATATAAGCGTAGAACAGGCTAAAGCCAATATGGAGAAGGAGGTTAATGGTTTTGATATTGATAATCTTGCCAACTCTGCACGTGATAAATGGAATAAGGTGTTAAGTCAGATTGAGGTGGAGGGAGCGACTGAAGATCAAAAAACAGTTTTCTACACCTCTTTATACAGGGCGCATGAAAGAATGGTGAACATCTCTGAAGATGGTAAATATTTTAGTGGATATGATAATCAAGTACATGAGGATAATGGAGTTCCTTTCTGGACAGACGACTGGTTGTGGGATTCATATCTTGCATTTCATCCATTGATGACAATATTGCATCCTAAGGATCAGGAGGAGAAGCTTCAATCATATATAAGAATGTGTGAGCAATCGGAAGAGGGATGGATGCCTACTTTTACATGTGTATTTGGTGATGCACACTATATGAATGGCAACCATGCTGCTGTAATGTTTGCTGATGCCCTTGCAAAGGGTTTGAACTTTGATGTTGAGAAAGCTTTTGAGGGAATGAAAAACAGTGTTCTTAATGAGACGATGATTCCATGGACAAGGGCTCCTAAAACGGAGATTGATGATTTCTATCACGAAAATGGGTGGTTCCCGGCTCTGCATCCTGGAGAAAAAGAGCCTATTTCTATTGTAAATCCTTTTGAACAGAGAAATGCTGTTGCAGTTACTCAGGCTGCTTCTTACGATGATTGGGCTATTGCTCAATTAGCAAAAAAGATTGATAAAGAGGAGGATTATAACTTCTTTCTGAATAGGGCTTACAACTATAGAAACCTGTGGAATAAAGAGACCGGATTCTTCCATCCGAAAGATAAAGATGGTAAATTTATTGAACCATTCGACTATATCTTTTCGGGTGGAATTGGTGCACGTGCTTATTATGATGAGAATAATGCATGGACATATATCTGGGATGTGCGACACAACTTCGCAGATTTAATTGACCTATTTGGAGGAAATCAGCAATTTATAGATAAGCTAGATCAGCTTTTTGTAGAGGATATGAAGCTTCCAAAATGGCAATATTATGCCGTTCACCCCGATGCAACAGGCAATGTTGGTCAGTTTGTTATGGGTAACGAGCCTAGTTTCCATATCCCATATCTCTATAATTATGCCGGTGAGCCATGGAAAACTCAAAAAAGAATTAGAATGTTGCTCGAGAGCTGGTTCAGAAACGACTTGATGGGTATTCCGGGTGATGAAGATGGTGGTGGGATGACTGCATTTGTTGTTTTCTCTCAACTTGGATTTTATCCTGTAACTCCGGGTATGCCTATCTATACGATTGGGAGCCCAATATTTACAAAGTCGACTATCAATCTTGAGAATGGAAAGAAATTTACTGTTGTGGCAAATAACTCTTCAAAGGAGAATAAATATATTCAATCTGCTGCTTTAAATGGTGTTGAGCTGAACAGAACATGGTTTACACACGACGACCTGATTAATGGTGGTACTCTTGTTCTTGAAATGGGTAACAGGCCAAACAAAAGCTGGGGACTGGAATCGCCTCCACCTTCTCCTTCTGACATGAACTAATGATATATACTAATAGACTTTCATCCAACAAACATGTAAATATATAAACTAAAGTGTGATTTATAATACTATAAGAATAAGATGAATTACAAAGATAGATTTAGTTATAACCAGGCTTATCAATTCAGATATGGAATTTTTACAGGTTTGGCTGTTCTTTACTT
This sequence comes from uncultured Proteiniphilum sp., assembly GCA_964384545.1. GTDB lineage: Bacteria > Bacteroidota > Bacteroidia > Bacteroidales > Dysgonomonadaceae > Proteiniphilum. The sequence goes on along the minus strand of CAYLKV010000024.1, from coordinate 35,093 downwards.
GCTTTTCTGCTCATGTGCCGAAAAAGAGTCAGATAAGATTGGTATTGTAGACCTGAAATATACACTGAATTACGACCTGTCGGACTCTCTACTTGTTGAGAGTCTTTGGGATGATATTCACTCAATTAGCACTCTTCAGGGTGTTGTAAACAGGAATGAGCCTAGGTTATATATCAACTATATCGTTACTTCAGGAATAGAGATTGATAGTTATTGGTGGAATAAGTACCGACAGCCAGGTAAATGGCTTCATGGAAGAGATACTATTGTTTATGACAATATTGTTGATGCAATTGAGGCTTATAAGAATGATATTAAAGGTGTTGTTCTGTATGATTCATCTGTGCCTTCCACCAGTAATGTTGCCTCTGCTGTTGCAGGAATTGAAGATTTAATTGCAGTGAGGTATGATACAGACCCTGGCAGTCTGTATTCGCGTATTGTGTTAAGTGGACCAAAACTTAAAATAAAGGTGCGACTTATTAATGAGGATGGTACTCCGCTTTTTACCGGCAAGGGCAAAATTCGGGGTGTAGACAGATTCTCTACTGGGTCGATTAAAAACGATCCATATATCTGGTTTATTGAGAAATATATGAAAACCGGCAGGTCATCGGGTGAATTTGCTGCATATTATATTGATCAGAAGTGGAGAGAAAATCCAAAAGCGACTGTTAGTAATCATCATACTTTAACAAACCACGACTTTTTCGTTAGTAAAAGTGCATTTTTTTTCGATCTCTCTCCATGGGGTGATGAGCCGGCTACTGATGATAAGAGTCAGCATGTTGGAACTGACCTTTCAACTTTGAAGGAGTTTCTGGCAGAGGCTTATCGGATCAACAGGGGTGAAAAAATGTGCTATATTGGTGGGTTTCCATCTTGGGCATTTAAATATACAAAACATGCGGGGGGAAATCATGAGGATGTAGAAACTGAATGGGAATTCTCTAAGCTGATTGGTGCCTATAACGCTTTTAAAGATGCTGATGCCATTGGATTTGGGGCATTGGCTAATGCTTCGTTCTGGACTCACTACCCTTTAAACGATAAATATCCACAACATTGGGTTACAAAAGATCAGCTGAGAGAGAGGGGTTACTTGGATGATGAGGGAAAGGTAAACTTTGATGGACGTGAATTTATTGTTTTTTATGTGGGCGACTATGACGCTTCTTCATGGGTAGCGCAGCGTACACCAACTATCTGGGACGATAAAAATAGGGGGAAGGTTCCAATGATGTGGGCTATTAGCCCTGTTTTAGAAAAAAGGGTACCGATGGCTTTGGAATATTACAGGGAGAGTGCGACAAGCAACGATTTCTTTGTTGCTGCTGATAATGGAGCAGGATATCTTATGCCGGGTATGCTGCAGGAGCCACGCGAAATCTCTGGTTATAAATCGGGGTTAGATGCATGGGCAAATCATTGTAAGCCTTACTATAACAGATGGGATCTGACAGTAACCGGATTTGTAATTGATGGTACTGCACCTGGGCTTTCTAAAGAGGGGCTCGACTGTTATGCATCGTTTAGTCCTAATGGTATTGTGCCTCAAAAAACACCTCTTACACTTTTGCATGGAAATATGCCGGTGTTGAGATCCGACTATGATATTGTGGCTAACGATCCAAAAGAGGCTGTTAGAGTGTTGCTTGACAGGGTTGATAGTAGACCAATTCCATTCCATTGGTTCAGAAATATATTAAAATCTCCAACCTGGTATTCTGAGGTGGTGGATGAATTGAATATGAGCAGACCAAATATTGAGCTTTTAGATGCTCCTACCTTTTTTGAACTATATCGAATATGGTTGCAGCAGAATAGTGATGCTGCAAATGGTGAAATCTATATGGATCCTCTATAAATCGGTTTTTAGCATAGATGGAGTTGATTTCACTCTGACAAATAGTTTGGCTAATTAAGATAAATATTGTTTCTTTGAATAGATAATCTGCACTATTATTAAAAATAAAGAAATGAAAAAAATCTTATTACTGCTTGCTTCTGCAGCTTTACTGGTTTCGTGTAACTCAATTAAAGGTCAGAAAACCCAAAAAGAGGTTCAATATTCATCTAATCCTATAATAGAGGGTTGGTATGCCGATCCTGAAGGAATTATTTATGATGATACCTACTGGATCTTCCCAACATTTTCTGATTATTATGAAAAGCAGATATTTTTTAATGCTTATTCATCACCAGACTTGGTAAACTGGACTAAACACGAGAAAATTTTAGATAACACTGAAGTGAAGTGGGCTCATAAAGCAATGTGGGCACCGGGTGTTATAGAGAAGGATGGAAAATACTACTTCTTTTTTGCGGCCAATGACATTCAAAACAACGACGAGCTTGGTGGTATTGGTGTTGCCGTTAGTGATAAACCTGAAGGTCCGTATAAAGATCTTCTTGGAAAGCCTCTAATCGATAAGATTGTTAATGGAGCTCAACCCATCGATCAGTTTGTATTTAAAGAAAATGACAGCACATATTATATGTATTATGGCGGATGGAGACATTGCAATGTTGTGTTGTTGAAAAACGATTTTACCGGTATCAGACCATTCCCTGACGGTGAATTATATAAAGAGGTTACACCTAAAGGATATGTAGAGGGTCCTTTTATGTTTAAGAAGGATGGAAAATATTACTTTATGTGGTCGGAAGGCGGTTGGGGAGGTCCCGACTATAAGGTGGCATATGCAATAACAGATAACCCTCTAGGTCCTTTTGAGAGAATTGATACTATCCTCGAACAGGATTCTGAAATTGCAACAGGAGCCGGGCACCACTCTGTTTTCCATAATAAAAAGAGCGATAACTGGTATATAATTTATCATCGCAGACCACTTGAAGAGACTCACCATAATCACCGTGCAACTAGTATCGATATTATGGAGTTTGATGAGAATGGTTATATCAAACCGGTAAAGATGACTTTCAAAGGTGTTGCAGCAGACCCGCTTAAATAAAGGCCTTTCCTTAGCCTTACATAACTCTTATCTTCTCCTTACCTCCTCCCTTTATTGCTCTTTTATAAAAGGAGAAATAAAGAGTGAGACAGTAGTAAGATAATGATAAAGCAATGAGAAGCCGGAAACCTGTTTGAGTTGAAGAGAGATTTTAAATTTCTGTTCATTTTTAAATTTCTGGAACTCATAAATACAAAAAGCCCGATGATTGACATCGGGCTTTTACTAATATATCTTTTTTATAACTACTTATTAAGCAGCTGCTTTGCTTCATTTAATCTTTTATTCCAGTCATTTGAAGGATTGAGCGTATAAAAGTGCTGTATTGCCTCTTCAAGCTGGTTAAGCATTGCCAGCGACTCTGCACTATTCTCTTCAATATATTGCTTGCGTAATATTCTAATCTTTTCAGCATCCTGAATACCCTCTATAAGTCGCTCAAACCTAATAGAACTGCGAGCATCGGGATATACAATATATGTATCGCCGGCAGGCCATGTTCTGAAGCGCGAATCGGTTAGTGGATTCTCAACCCATGAATTGTAAGACCAACGCAACATACCATCGAAATAGCTGGCAATTGTATGCCAGGCTGCATATACCGGTTCGGCTGATTCTGAGAATGTGAAAGTATTTGCAAAAGAGTCGGCACAACAAACATACCATGTTGTATTTAAGCCTTTTTCTCTTCTGGCTGTAATATCATCCTTATCGACTACACTGCCTGCTCCAGCACTGATATCCTTAATTCCCGGATACTGTTTGTAGCTTTTATGGTTATCAGCTAAAGAGACTCCCAATTCAGGAGCAGCAACCTCAAGAACCTTTAATGCAGCTTGCATATCTGCGGGAGAGCGTTCATCCATAGCTATATTGGTTATTTCAAGCCACCCTTTCGATTTTAAATGGCGAGTAAAGTCGGCAAGAAATTCTGTCCATATTACTCTATATTCATCCGACTGAGCTTTCAATTCAACTGTTACAAGCTCTTTTGTCTCCATATCGTTGTAGTGGAGTTTATTATTCCAGGTGAGCAAAGAGTAGCAATTAATCATTTTATTTACACCCAGGCTCATCATAAACTCAATCCACTTATCGAAATTGGTATAGTCGTAACTCCATGTGTTATCACTGTTTTTTGTCCAAATTATCATATCTGAATAGGCATCGTACGATTGATTGTTCCATGGATCTATATTCAGAGTAGCTGTGATAACTTTCTGACCACCATCAGCAAGCATCTTATAAAGCGGTCTCATCTTATCGAAATGTGCATCACTCCACAACTCTAGATTATGAACACGTGCCACTGCAGATGGGTGCTGCCACAAATCGAGGTGATATACCCATTGTGATGGATCGGGTAGCAACTTATCTACAACCTCTATCTCTATATCATACTCCTCTGCAAACTTTCTTTCGGCAAATAGCTTAAGTTTTCCTTTGTAGACTCCGGCTACAGCATCAGATGGCAGAGAAAAGGTTAGCCATACAGGTCTTACTGTATTTGCCTCTATATTAAAATTATCCAGATTGTCTAACATATCAGGAGCTAGTGAAGCTGCAAAGTCTTCAGGTTTACGATGACCACAGCCACCGGCAAACTCATCGGTCATAACATATCGGACAAATCTAGCCTGTGCAATTGAGCCCGGTAAAGTAGAAGAATCTGAATTGAAACTGTCGAACTCTAATTCTACCTGATTAACATCTTTCGAACTCCATAAGAGTAGCTGTGCCGAAACTGTTTCTCCTTTCCAGCCGGTAACTTTTGTGCTTTTGGTTACTGATATTGCGGGAGCAACCGATTTTGGCATCTTTTCATCTATAGAAATAAACGAGGATTGTAGACCCTTTGGAACATTAGACCAATCTGAAAGAGTGTCGTTTGAGGGATCTTGCAACTCCTCAAAAGTTATAAATTCTTTTTTTTGCCGCTTGCTTTCGCAAGAAAACATAGCGAGCGAAACTCCTAATATTAGGCAAAGTATCAATAGATTGCTGATAGGTTTTAATTTCATAATTTCTTGGTTTTATATTTCTTTAAAAAAGATGTTCTAATGAATTGATTTTGAATTGCCAAATTGAATATTTATGAATAAACAGCTATGTTTTAGAGATTTATCAACTCAAAATATTTAAAAACAGCAGGTTCTTCTTTATTTCCTTTATGAATCATTCCCGGGCGTGCTACCCTATCCCATCTAACAAGAAATGAAGCGTCGATTTTATCATCATTGGCAGAGGTCCAGTTTTCTCCATCTGTGCTAAAGTAGAATGATAATAGACAACCTCTTTCTACATCAATCTTTAAATAGCTATTATCGCTATCAAGTTGGGTTGTGAAAAGTACAGTTTCTGAACCATCTTTAACGATCTTAAGCTCAACTGATTTATCCTTAATACCAATTGCAGCAATATTTCTATCATCACCATACATCGTTAAACCTTTAAAACTTGAATTTACATTCTCAATCTTTGTTTGATAGCTATAGTTTATTGATTGAGGGCGAAGGCAGAGAGCTGTACCACTACTATCTCCATCCACTAAACCTCCTGATAATGTCAATTGTCCGTCTCCTACAGAAATTTCGGCATCAGAAAATGGATAGTTCCATGTCCAGTTTACTTTTAATTTACTATCAGAAAACTCATCTCTAAAATTTGTAACACCATTCTGTTCGGTTCCGGCAAAAGGAACAGGTTGCCTATTAACAGCAAACTTGCCTGTTTTAAATTCTACCCAACCATCATTTGTCATAACAAGTTCATGCAGTATAGCTTGTCTTCCAAGATAGAAGTGATCTCCAGATTGGTATCCATGGCTAAGATAAAACATTCTACCATCAGGGGTATCTACAACAGTACCGTGACCACACGACTGATATTCACCTCCTCCACCTGAGAGAATGGGGTTTTCGCTATAAAATTCGTAGGGGCCTTTAAAACTCTTTGATCTGGCAACCCTAACATCATAATCACTTGAAGGACCGCAACAACTCATTGCAGAATAAATAATATAATAATAATCACCTTTCTTAAAATGATGTTGACCTTCCATACCAATACGATCATCATCTCTTAATAGAGAAAAAGGCTCGCCAATCAATGTCAAACCATCATCAGACAATCTGCTTCCAATAATTTCTATTGGTCTACTATCCAATCCATATGCCTTCCATGAAATAAATAACTCCCCATTATCTTCAAAAATAAATGCATCGATAGCCTCGGTTCCAAGCTCAATAATAGGACCATGGTCGATAAAGTTTAGTGATGTTTCCTCAGCAGTTGCCACACCAATATATGAAACATTATCAGAACTTCTTCTTGCTGTGTAGTAGCAAAACATTGTATTGTTTCTGTAATACAATTCGGGTGCCCAGAAAGAGTTTGAGGTCCATTCTGGCTTATTTTCGAAAATATGTCCCTTCTGCTCCCAGTTTATCAGATCTTTTGAAGTGAAAACAGGATAGAATGGAGCCCATTCTGAAGAGGTTGCAGCTGCAAAATAGGTGTCTCCAACTCTTATAACAGTTGGATCTGCAAGATCTCCCTTTATAACCGGGTTATCAAAATATTTCTCCTCCTGCCTACAGGATATTGATGAAATCAGGATAAAGGTCAGTAACAGATAATAGTTGAAATTAGAAATCATATTGAATCTTTATTAAAAGTTGATTGGAAATAGAACTATCCGGGTAAATATTGAATTTACAAACTTACGCCATTCAAGCTAAATATTCAAAGAAATGAGTAGGAAGTAGTCAAAAAACATACCACATTTGTGGTATTTTGAAGTCAAAACTCGATTTTTCCTTTCATTTTTTTGTTTCTCTGAAAAATTATAATTTATCTTTGTTTCCATAAGAGAAGTAAATATATCCTATTAAAGTTAAAATTATTCAACAATGAAACTATTATCTCAAGACATATTACCTAAGCGATATACAACAACAAATATGTGTTGCTGTACAATGGACATGTGTATGACCATAATAAGTCGACGTATCGGAATAGTATAAAGATAATCAGTGAATTGATAGAATATTTAGGACTCCACCGATACAAAATCGGGGGAGTTTTTTTTTAATAAATAAAAAAATAATCGCAATGAAAAGTTTTAGGTTGATTCAGATTACAGTTATTCTTTTAATAACTACAGGCGTAATAACTACAGTTAGCGCAGAGACAGTTAATCCGACAGGTAACAAATCGGTTATAACAATTGAGAGTACAAGGTTTGCTATACCATTAGTAGAAAAATGGGTTGATGAGTATGAAAAAGTGAACCCTGATGTTGAGATTGTTTTAGTAAAAAACAGGGCTACTGAAGAAACAGCTGACTTAAGCTTGATTAGCTATACGATAGCTGATAAGAATATTGAAAAGGATAATAAACTTATCAATGCAGGCAGATTTGCACTTTTGCCTATCACAAATGCAGAGAATCCATATTTAGATCTATTAAATAAAAAGAGATTAAATAGCAAAGGTATTAAAGAGCTGTTCTTCGAAAACGTTGAGGCTGCAGAGGCTTTAGAATCATCAAAAGAGTCGAAGTATGATGTAACAATCTACTCAGGTAACAACTCTGATTCATTTGCCGAGATATTTGCATCACATTTCGGATACTTAAAATCAGACATAAAAGGGAGAAAAATATCGGGTGATGATGTCTATCTGATAAATGCTATACAAAAAGATAATGAAGGTATTACATTCAACAACCTGAGTTATATATTCGATATAAAGACACGTAGCCTAAAGGATGGTGTTGCAATAATTCCATTGGATTTGAAGAAAGAGCAGAGAGAGATATTGGAAGAGGCAGATGTAGATAAAACAATTGCTTTGCTCGAGAAAGAGTCAATCCCTCTAATACCTATTGAGAGTATTGGTTTTATCTCTGAAAGTAAAAATAAAGAGGTTGAGAAATTTATTGAATGGGTATCGACAGAGGGACAAAAATATAACCGTGAATATGGATTTTTAAAAGCTGAATATGAACAACTTGCTAATAATTAACAAAAATTATAAGCACTCCCATTAACCAATTGCAGAAGGATACAGGAGTGCTTATATCTAAATAGAATAGATCATGACAAATATATTGTTTTTTTTCAAGAACAACCAACAGTTCACACATTTAAATAGGGTTGTTTACGTTTTATTAATTCTGTTTCTGTTTAATTTCTCGTCGTATGCACAAGAGACTATACATGGAAAAGTGGTTGACAGGAATAATGAGCCTGTTCCGGGTGTTACAGTTTTTATTAAATCCACCTCAACAGGCACAACTACTGATATTGATGGTAATTTCAGTATCTCAACAGATCAGCCTCTACCATTTACACTAACAGTATCTTTTCTTGGATTCAGATCGGAAGAGATTGATGTGTATGAGGCTGAAGAGCTCGTTAATATAACTTTAACAGAGGATCACAATTTTCTTGATGAAGTGGTGGTTGTGGGTTATGGCACAGCAAAAAAATCGAGCTACACAGGATCAGTAGCAGTTGTAGGCAACAAGGAGCTTGAAAAATTGGAGATAACATCTGTTGGCAAGGCATTACAGGGAGTTGTGCCCGGGTTACAGTCGGTTTCTTCAGCCGGTCAGCCCGGTAGTGATGCTTCTCTTTATATTCGTGGAATTGGATCTGTTAATGCATCAACTTCACCTCTTTTTGTGGTTGACGGAGTTCCGGGAGCTAATCCAAATCAGATTAGCGGGAAAGATATTCAGTCAATTTCAATATTAAAAGATGCTTCAGCAAGTGCACTTTATGGTTCAAGAGGTGCAAATGGAGTAATTGTGATAACTACCAAATCGGGAAGTCTGAATTCCAAACCGGTAGTCAACTTCTCCTCAAGCATCGGATTCACAAGTCGCGCGGTAAAAGATTACTCATATCTTTCTGTGGATGATTATTACGAACTTCAGTGGGAAGCAATAAGAAACACCCAGATGGATCAGGGTAAAACAGCTTCCGAGGCTGCAGAATATGCAAGCAGTTATTTAGTAGACGGAGCACTTAAAGTTAATATTTATGGCCCGCAATACCCTACTCCAGTTGGTACGGACGGAAAACTAGTTTCGGGTGCAACACCACTTTGGAATGATAATTGGGGAAAAGCAATATCTCGCACAGGTTTGCGTCAGCAGTACGACCTGAGCATAAGCGGTGGTAGTGCAAATACCAGATATTTTGTTTCGGGAGGATATCTAAATGAAGAGGGATGGATTAGAACTGCTGAATTTGAAAGAGTGAATCTTCGTACTAATATTCAATCTAAGGTTAACAATTGGTTTGAAGCAGGTGCAAACGCATCATTATCATCGAGCTATCAGAAATCACCTTCACAGAGCGACAGCAATACTGGTAATTTTGCAAACTTTCAGCGATTGATATCAAATATATATCCTGTTCATGAAAGGAATCCTGACGGGAGTTATGTTCTCGATAATGAGGGAAATAAAAAATGGGATTATGGAATTTGGAGACCAACTACAGCTGTTAGCGGTGCAAATATTCTTGGAAGTGCAGAGCATGCAATCTCGGGAAACAAGACTGAGGCAATGCTACTTAGCACAAATATGATCATCACATTTCTACAGGGATTGTTGCTTAGAACTACAGCGAGTGTCGACTACAGATCGTGGAATTCTCACTCTTACTCGCACTCTTACTACAGTACCGGAGTTATTTCAGAAGGTGCAGGTAGTGCCGGCAGAGGCTCGAGCAGAACATTAAACTATACAGTTAACAGTTTTATCGATTACTCTCTTAACCTTGGAGAAGAAAGCTCTTTTAATCTTCTTGCGGGACCTGAAATATATGTAAACAATATTTCATCTTTGTCGGGTAGTCGAACAGGTTTTCAGGTGTTGGGAAAGACTGAACCATCGGCCGGATCTACTATTGGCACATTTGAAGGCACATCTGATAATTATAGATTGGCGAGCTGGTTGAGTAAAGTGGATTATCATTATCTCGACAGATATCATTTCTCTGCAAGTTACAGAAGAGATGGATCTTCAAGATTCAGTGAAGAGTCGAGATGGGGTAATTTTTGGTCGGTTGGCGCTTCATGGAATCTTAAGAAAGAGAATTTCTTGAAAAATAAAAAAGATATAGACAATCTAAATCTTCGTTTCAGTTATGGGGCACAGGGTAATGACAATGTTGGCAACTACGCGTATGGAGGTTTTTATTCAATTTATAACAGTCTCGATCTACTTGGATTGCTTCCTTCAGACCTGCCAACGCCTGAACTTAAGTGGGAGACTAACTTAAACTTCAATATTGGTGCAGATATTTCGCTTTTTGAGAATAGATTGATTGCTCAGATTGATGTTTACAATAGACAGTCGAAAGATCTTCTATTTGAAAGACCTCTCTCTCCTTCAACTGGTTATAGCGGCATTAATGCAAATATTGGATCTTTGAGCAACAGAGGAATTGATGGACAGATTACAGGAACTCCAATTAGAAACAGAAACTTTAGCTGGGATATAAGTCTCAATTTTGGTCACTACACTAATAAAATCACTAAGCTGCCTCAGGAGGAGATACTTACAGGATCAATTGGTCAGTATGGTAATACTAAAAAGATGGTTGAGGGTGGTTCGGTTTTTGATTTTTATATTAAAGAATGGGCAGGTGTGAATCCTGAAAATGGAAAGGCTACATGGTATAAAGATATTGTAGATTCAAACGGAAATGTTACCGGCAGAACAACTACTGAGAATCAGACTGAGGCAACGCACTATTTCCAGGGGAGCTCACTTCCTGATTTCTATGGTGGATTGAACAACTACTTATCTTATAAGAACTTTGAGCTATCATTTCTATTTTCGTTCAGTGTAGGAGGAAAGATATTTGACGGAGATCAGCCTATGATAATGCATTTAGGTTATGCTCCGGGTAGGAACTGGTCGGAAGAGGCCTTGAATAGATGGACTCCGGAAAATCGCAATACCGACTTCCCTCGTCTCTCTTATGTATCGGATTCTTGGAATACTATTCCTTCTACAAGGTTTTTATATGATGCATCTTATGCACGACTAAAAAACATCGTTTTCTCATACTCTCTGCCATCAAAATTGATATCGGGATGGAATTTAAGCGATGTGAAGTTGCATGTTACAGGTGATAATATTTTAACACTCTTTGGTCATAAAGGATTAGATCCTGAGCAGACAGTCACAGGATCGACCTATTACCGCTACCCAGCACAGAAGTCGTACACTGTGGGTGTTAATGTATCTTTCTAAATTTATAAATGAAATAATTATGAAACTAAAAAAAATATATATCCTACTCGCATTAGCACTGTTTTTTTCTTGCAACGACTCGTTTTTCGAGACTACTCCGCCTACACAGATTTCGACTTCTGAAGTATTCTCTTCGGAGAATAATATCGATGCCTTTATAAATGGGGCTTTGCGTTACCTGATGGAGAATAGCACTTCTCAGGATAACCCGGGGTTGCCAACTATATTTCTTACTCATGAGGTGATGGGTGAAGATGCTTTTGCTCGCGATGGAAGATATGGATTTCGTGATTCTTATCCTTATCGTGATCCGTTTGACAATACAACAAGACGCGCGCTCTTCTTTTGGACACTGCAATACACCTCTATCGATCATGCAAATAATATTATTGCTAATATAGAGATAGATAATAATAGCAGTCAGAAATTGAAAAATCTAAAGGGTCAAGCATATGCATTGCGAGCATATAATTACCTGAATCTGGTGCGTCAGTATCAGTTCACCTATTCAAAAGATCAAAATGCACTGGCTGTTCCGGTTTATACTGCTCCGACTAATCCCAAGACCGTTCCTAACCCTCTTTCTACTGTCGCTGCAATATATGAACTTATAATTGATGATCTGAAAGAGGCTGAGGGCTTGCTGAATGGATTTGAGCGTTCGGTGAAGAATCGCCCTAATTTAAATGTTGTTTATGGACTCTTTGCACGTGCATATCTAACACTCGAAAATTGGGAACTGGCTGCTGAATATGCTGCAAAGGCTCGTGTGGGTTATCCGATAATGTCGTCACCGGAATATGGAGATGGATTTAATGATGTAAGTAATAGAGAGTGGATTTGGGGGCATCCTCAAACACAGACTCAGAATAAAGGAGGTGCATCATTTTTAGCATATATAGAGACAACACCTTATACAACTGATGCTAAAGGGACTAATCTTTATTATGGCTATAATAGTATAATTCCTGATCCTAATTTTGTTGAGCTATTTGAAGATGGTGATATTAGAAAATCTCTTTTTGAAGTTGCCACTCAGCCGGCTGAGGCTTTATATGCTCATTACAGGTATAAAAAATTCAGAAATAAGTATCCTAATCATGATGGGCATATTGTTTTAATGCGTTCATCGGAAATGCTTTTAATTGAAGCCGAGGGTCTAGCAAGATTAAACAGAGTTGGGGATGCGGTTGAGACTTTGAATGAACTGCGAGTAAACAGAAATTTATCGGAACTCTCTGCAGCTGAATATAATAAAATAACTATATTAGATGAGATTTTGCTTGAACGCAGACGCGAACTTTGGGGAGAAGGATTTCGTTTATATGATATATTACGTCTTCAAAGTGCTCCCATAAGGAGAGAGTCGACTCAGACATTTATTGATGATGATGGTAAAAGTGTTTCAGTGAGAGGTCATTGGATTACAAGGTTTCCTGATGGAACTGCTTTAGTTCCAAATAGTAAATACTACCTGTTTCCAATCCCTCTGAATGAGATTAATAACAATGATAATTTATAAACAAACAAATTAAAATATAGAATATGAAGAAAATTTTATTTCTGCTGATAGTTGCAATAGTTGCAATTTCATGTGCTCAAAATGAGGATAAAAATCAATTGCTTTCTGGTAATGTTGAAGGTGTAGAAACCGGGACAGTTTATCTGCAGAAGTTTCGCAATAAAACATTTTACGTTATAGACTCATCTGAAATTGTTGATGGTAAGTTTAGCTTTTCTACTGAGGTTGAACTTCCGGAGATATACGGCCTTACATTAGATACTACAAGAAGTTCATATCTTCTGTTTTTAGATAAGAAACAGACTTCTGTGGTGCTTGACACTGCCAAATATTTCGCAAACACAAAGGTTGTGGGTTCTGACCTACAAGATCTGTTTGTTGACTATAAAAGTAAGAGAAATGTAAAAATAGATTCATTAATTAAACAAAACCCTTCGTCATTGGTATCGGCTTATGTTCTTTATCGCGACTACTCATATCGTCTTTCTCCAGAAGAGATAAGATCTAATATCGATCTTCTTGATCCATCACTTAAAAATACTCCTTATGTGCAAGTTCTTGAGGAGTTGATTCCAACGCTCGAAACTGTGGCTGTTGGGAATAAAGCACCAAATTTTATCGCTAATGACCCTGATGGTAATGCAGTTGAATTCTACGACCATATTGGTAAGAGCAAATATCTGTTACTAGATTTCTGGGCTTCTTGGTGTGGACCATGCAGAAGAGAGAATCCTAATATTGTAAAAGCTTATCAGGAGTACAAGGATAAAGGATTTGATATTTATGGTGTATCACTCGATAGCAGCAAAAGTGGATGGATATCTGCAATTGAGAAGGATGGACTTACCTGGACAAATGTTTCTGACCTATTACTTTGGGATAGTGAACCAGCTAAACTTTATGGAGTGAGAGCAATTCCTTCTAATTTCCTCATTGATGAAAATGGCGTCATTGTGGCAAAGAATGTAAAAGGTGAGGAGTTACATAAAACCCTCAATGATTTACTAAACTAATCAAACTTTAAACATCTTATTTTCATTATTTTAAAACACATAAATATATGTGTTTAGGAGTGTTTTGTACTCATTTTTAGAATAAATAAATCATATGAAAACTGTTTTATCAATAATAATTGTGGCTTCATTACTGTTTTTATCGAATGAAGTTGTAGCAGAAGACCTAAAATATTATTTTCCAAATGATGAAAGTTTCGATTCGAAAATTCCTACTCCTGAAGAATTCTTGGGGTATACCATTGGTAGTAGGATTAGCGAACATAGTAGGATAAATGCCTATTATGAGAAGCTTAATGAGATTTCGGAACGGGCTGAACTGATTGAAATTGGAAAAACTTACGAGAATAGACCAATTTATGTATTGGCAATTACTTCTCCTGAAAACATCGCTAAACTGAATAGTATAAAAGATGAACGTGAAGCTGTTAGAAGGGGTGAAAAGGTTGAAACGCCTTTAATAATTTTTCTAGGCAATTCAGTTCATGGTAATGAAATATCTGCATCGGAAGCATCACTGCTTTCTGCATTCTATTATACCGCCTCTCAGAGTGAAAAGGTGCGTAAACAATTGAATGAGAGTATTATTTTTATAGATCCGGTGCGTAATCCAGATGGGCAAGAGAGATTTGCTTCGTGGATAAACTCTAATGTGAGCTTTAATCGAAATAATAGTTCGCAATACGACAGAGAGCACACTGAGGGTTGGCCAAGAGGTCGTGGTAATCACTATTGGTTTGATTTGAATAGGGATTGGTTAAATATTGTTCACCCTGAGAGTAAATCGAGGGTTGCATTGTATCAGGATTGGTTGCCGCACGTTCAGGCAGATCATCATGAAATGGGGACTAATACCTCTTTCTTTTTTGAGCCTACTAATCCGGATGGCAATGAGAGTCATCTTGTTCCACAATCTAATTATATACTAAATCAACGTTTTGCTGAATATTTTTCAAATGCTTTAGACAATATAGGATCTCTATATTATACTAAAGAGTCGTATGATAATAAGAACCCAAACTTCGGTTCTACATATCCAGATTTTAATGGTGGTGTTGGTATATTATTTGAACAGGCTTCGTCGAGAGGTTTGGTTCAGGAGTCTGAAAACGGACTTGTAACTTTACCTTTTACATTACGTAATCAGCTAGTTACATCTATTGCTACAGTTGATGCTGCTCATGGTAACAGGGATGCTCTTTTTGACTTGCAGGTTGAGTTTTTTACAAAGGCGACTGCAGCTGTGGATAAAAAAAGATCTTATGTAATTGGAGATTCTTACGATTCTGAACGATTGAATAAATTTATTGATCTACTTCTTTCTCACCGATTGGAGGTTTATGAAAACAATAGTGATATTGTTATAGACAGTGTTAAATATCTTAAAGGTAAGTCGTATATAATTCCTGCCGGTCAACCAAATAGCGCTCTTGTAGGGATAATATTTGATGACAGGACTGATTTTGTTGATGAAAGTAAATTAGGGTATGGCGCCGGTTTTTCAATTGCATATTCAACAGGTCTATCTTATGGAATTTCAAATTCTGTGAGTAGAGGAGACAAAGTTGATTCTTTACCAAATAGAGCAAATAATGAGTTTCAGAAATCTGATTATGCTTATTTGGTAGATTTCCGTAATTCTGGTAGTCAGAGGTTGCTTTTTAATCTACTTGAAAAGGATATAAAGGTGAAAACAGCAACTAAACCATTATCGATAAAGAATCAGTCGGGTGATATTGATTTGTCTTATGGAAGTCTGCTTATTTCTGTTAACTCTCAGAAGATTGGATCGGATGAATTATATGAAATTCTTAAACAACTTTCAGCTGAAAGTAGTGTGGAAATTATTCCGGTTAGTTCTGGTTTTAGCTCTAAAGGGGTGGATTTGGGCAGTAGTGCTTTTAAAAATATTGAGAAACCAAAGGTGCTGATTGTTACGGGTGCAGATATCTCTTCAACTGAAGTGGGTGAAGTATGGTATCTATTTGATCAGCAACTACATTATTCTTTAACTAGAGTAAATTCAGAAAATTTTAGACGAGTACCTCTAAATGAATTTAATAGAATTGTATTTGTGAGTGGTAGTTACGACTTTCTAAGTGATGCTCAAATAGATGAACTTAAAAACTGGATTAAAGCAGGAGGGATTTTAATAACTATAAATAGTGCATCGCGTTGGGCTATTGATAGAAATATTTCTTCTGAGAAATTAGTTGTAAAAGAAGAAAACTCAACTACAAGAACAGCAGGCAGACAGCCAACATCAATCTTCTCTACTAAAATAGATCTGTCTAGTCCTATTGCCTTTGGACTTACTTCTGATAAATTGCCGGTGATTAAAGAGAATTCTCTTTATATCTCTTCATCTAGAAATAGTATAGCTAAATTTAATGATAGTCCTCTTTTAAATGGGTATATTAACCCTGAAAATCTTGTACAACTTGTAGAATCAGCTTCAATTTCTGCAAATAGATCGGGAGGAGGTAGTGTGGTTCAATTTACAGATAATCCGTTATTTAGAGGAATATGGCACGGTACAAGCAGGACTTTTGTGAATGCTATTTTATTCGGAAACTTAATAAGTGACAGATCAAATAGTGGGTATTGAGTGCCATTAGGATAGAAAAATGCAATATGATTATTACTAAAATATAAATAAATGTCTTAAAATATTTCACTTTATCAATTATTACTTTAACTTTGCATCAAATTTACATTTAAATGCTTGAAATGCAGAGATTGTATTCAACATATTTCACTACTACAATGACGATGACCCCTTGGGGGGTTATGTAAATTTTCACATCCGTAAGCAGACACTGCTTTTTGAGCTAACCGTTCGGTTATAGCAGTAAGAATCAATATTTTAATTAACAAAACGGCCGAATAAATTACGGCATAAGTAGTAATCAGATGAAAGTTATGAAATTTGGTGGTACCTCTGTAGGTAACCCCGAAAGTTTGCAATTGGTAAAGAAAATAATTGAGAGTGAGAAAGATCCTGTTATTGTTGTTGTATCTGCATTAGATGGTATTACAGATAGGTTATTACTTGCTGCTGATTTTGCTTTAAACAATAATTCCGGTTATAAAACGGTATTAGACGAGATGATTGAACGTCATCGGAATGTTATTGAAAAAACAATAACTGAAAACGGAGCTAAATTGGAGACTACGTTAAAATCGGAACAGCTGTTTGAAGAGCTTCAGAATATCTTACGTGGGGTTTATCTGATTGGTGACCTGTCTCAAAAAACATCTGATAAGATTGTAAGTTATGGTGAGCGGTTATCTTCACTAATTGTGAGTAAAATGATTTCTGGATCTCAGCTGTATGATTCTACTAAATTTATAAAGACTAAAAAGCAGTTCAATAGCCATATACCGGATCTCAATATATCTAATGAGCTTATTATAAAAACTTTCTCTGAGATGCCTCCACCAAATGTGGCAATAGTTCCAGGGTTTATTTCATCGAGCATAGAGGAGAATGACATTACAAACATTGGCAGGGGCGGTTCTGATTATACAGCAGCAATAATTGCAGCAGCTATGGATGCGAAGATGCTTGAGATATGGACTGATGTTGATGGTTTTATGACTGCTGATCCTAAAATCATCAATTCAGCATATGTAATCGATGAGCTCTCATTTACAGAGGCAATAGAGCTCTCCAACTTCGGGGCAAAGGTTATATATCCGCCTACAATTTTTCCGGTATATCACAAAAATATTCCAATTTATATAAGAAATACATTTAGCCCTGATTCTAAAGGCACTCTTATTAAAGATATTAAACCGACTAGTGAAGGCAAAGTTATTAAAGGTATCTCTTCTATAAATGATACGGCTCTGATTACTATAACAGGATTAGGAATGGTTGGTGTTATAGGTGTAAACAAGCGTATTTTCTCGGCTCTTGCTGATAATGGAATTAGTGTATTTATTGTTTCTCAGGCATCTTCTGAAAACAGTACTTCGGTTGGTGTAAGGGTTCAGGATGCAAAACTTGCTCAAAAGGTACTGAATAAAGAGTTTGCCTATGAAATAAGTATGGGCAGTATAAATGAGGTAATAGTAGAGTATGATTTGGCAACGATTGCTATTGTGGGTCAAAACATGAAGCATGTTCCAGGAATAGCGGGTAAATTTTTTGGTGCACTTGGTAGAAATGGTATCAGTGTAGTTTCATTGGCGCAAGGCGCGGGAGAAACAAACATTTCCTGTGTAATTTCTAAATCTGATTTGAAGAAATCACTTAATGTTATTCACGATTCATTCTTTCTTTCACCATACCAGGAGCTTAATCTATTTGTTATAGGTATTGGTACTGTTGGGGGCAAACTACTGGAGCAGATACGTCTGCAACAATCTACCCTTAAAGATCAAAACAAGTTAAGGATTAATATAGTTGGTATTGCCAACGGACGAAAAGCGCTTTTTACTCGTGAAGGAATTCCTCTTGATAATTATTATAATGTTTTGATGGAGAGAGGTGCTAAGAGTTCTCCCGAATATATCCGTGACGAAATTCTAAAGATGAATATCTTCAATTCTGTATTTGTTGATTGCACAGCAAGTAATGAAATTGCTCAGATATACAGTGAATTGATGGCAAGGAATATTTCTGTTGTAACAGCAAACAAGATTGCAGCATCTTCTGAATATGAAAAATACAGCAATTTAAAGCTTGCAGCAAGAAAGGCTGGGGTTAAGTTTCTCTTCGAAACCAATGTTGGAGCCGGATTACCTATAATCAACACAATGAACTCTCTGATTAATTCAGGGGATAAGATCGTTAAATTGGAAGCTGTACTATCAGGGACTTTAAACTTTATTTTCAATACATTAAGTGAAGATATTCCATTTAGTAAGGCTATTAGGATGGCGGTTGAAGCTCAATTTGCAGAGCCAGACCCCCGAATTGATTTGAGTGGATTGGATGTTACCCGTAAACTTGTTATTCTTTCCCGTGAAGCTGGTGCAATTGTAAATCAATCAGATGTAAATAAAAAACTTTTTATTCCACAGAAATTTTTCGATGGAACACTAGAGGAGTTTTGGAGTTCTATTGATGAAATGGATGCTTCATTTGAGAAGCGACGCAAGGAGCTTGCCAAAGAGGGTAAAAAGCTTCGATTTGTTGCCTCTTACAACAAAGGAGAATGTGAGGTTGGGCTTCGTGAAGTTGAAAATGGTCATCCCTTTTACGATCTTGAAGGCAGCAATAATATTATAATGATCACTACTGAGAGATACAATGAATATCCAATGGTTATTAAAGGATATGGTGCCGGAGCAAGTGTTACAGCTGCGGGGGTGTTCTCTGATATTATCTCTATAGCAAATATCAGATAAAACTGATTTGGTTATTTAGAAAGTAAATTTTTGTTCTAAATAAAACATGAAATATATAATTATACTCGGAGATGGAATGGCAGATGAACCAATAGGTTCAATTGGCAATAAAACAGTAATTCAGAGTGCACACACACCCTACATGGATTTGCTCGCAAATAATGGGAGAAACGGATTGCTAGATACAATTCCAAAAGGATTCTCCCCTGGAAGCGAGATCGCAAACCTCTCTGTTTTAGGATATAATGTCCCTGAAGTTTATGAGGGTCGTGGTGTTCTTGAAGCTGCCAGTATAGGTATCGATATTCATAGTGATGAAATGGCAATGCGCTGCAACCTTGTTTCACTTGATGGAGAACTTATTAAGAACCACTCGGCTGGTCATATATCGACAGCTGAAGCATCTGAATTAATCCATTTTCTGGACGAAAATTTAGGAGATAAAACATTTAGTTTTCATTCTGGTGTTTCTTATCGGCATGTTTTAAAAATGAAAAATGGGAGTAAATACCTTAACTGCACTCCTCCTCATGATATCCCGGAGAAACCATTTAAGCCTTATCTGATAAAACCAGAAAGAAGCGAAGCTAATGAAACAGCAGACGCGTTAAATAATTTGATATTTAAGTCACAGGAGATTCTTAAATATCACCCTATTAATTTAAAGCGAGTTTCTGAAGGTAAGGATCCTGCAAACAGTATATGGCCTTGGTCGCCGGGATTTCGCCCAAAGATGAAACCTCTTTATGAAATGTTTCCTATTAAGAGTGGATCGGTAATTTCAGCAGTTGATTTAATTCGAGGCATCGGTGTTTATGCTGGACTAGAAGTAATTATGGTGGAAGGTGCAACAGGCTTATATGACACTAATTACGAAGGAAAAGCCAAAGCAGCTCTCAAAGCTCTGAAGGAAAAGGATTTTGTTTATCTACATATTGAAGCTAGTGATGAGGCAGGACATGAAGGTGATGTTGATCTAAAGATAAAAACTGTTGAGTATCTCGACAAGCGTATTGTTAAACCAATTTATGAAGAGATAATTAATTGGGATGAACCAGTTACAATTGCAATTCTACCCGACCACCCAACTCCATGCGCAACTCGTACACATACAAGAGAGCCTATTCCATTCTTGATTTGGCATAAAGATATTACACCAGATAGTGTTAAAACTTATGATGAGTTTGCTGCACGTAATGGTATTTATGGTCTGCTGCATAGCGATCAATTTATGAAAATTCTTTTTAATATTTAAAATGTTGTTTTATAGCACAAATAAAAATACCGCTAAGGTATCATTACAGGAGGCAGTTATAAAAGGGCTAGCTCCTGATAGAGGTCTGTTTATGCCTGAATATATTCCTCATCTACCTGATAGTTTCTTTAATGAGATTGCAGGTAAAAGCCTGATAGAGATCTCAAAAGGGGTTGCAGAAGCATTTTTTGGTGATGATATTCCAAAAGATCAATTAAATTCAATAGTTGAGAAGACACTCAATTTTGAAATCCCTCTAGTTGAGGTAGAAAAAGATATTTATGTACTTGAACTGTTTCATGGGCCTACTTATGCATTCAAAGATGTTGGAGCAAGATTTATGGCTCGAGTGTTATCATATTTTGTTAAAGAACGTAACCAAGATGATGTTAAAGTTATTGTAGCAACTTCAGGTGATACCGGCAGTGCAGTTGCCAACGGTTTTCTGGGAGTAGAAGGTATACAGGTATTTGTGTTATACCCTTCAGGGAAAGTGAGTGCAATGCAAGAGTCACAGTTCACTACTTTAGGTCAGAATATTGTTGCTTTAGAGGTTGATGGAACATTTGATGATTGTCAGAATTTAGTTAAATCTGCATTTATGGATGAAGAGCTTAATCAAAGGCTTAATCTTACATCTGCAAATTCGATAAATGTTGCCCGTTTTCTACCTCAATCATTTTATTATTTTTATGCATTTGCTCAGCTTGCAAAGTTGAATTCATTTAGAGAATTAACTACACCAAACAATGTAGTATTCTCTGTTCCAAGTGGAAATCTGGGTAATCTTACTGCAGGTCTTTTTGCAAAAAAGATGGGATTGCCAATTAAACGTTTTATTGCAGCAAATAACAATAACGATGTATTTACTAAATATTTGCAAACCGGCGACTACTCCCCAAGATCATCTTTACAGACAATCGCAAATGCAATGGATGTGGGTAGACCGAGTAACTTTGAGAGGATTTACGATCTATATAATGGTTCACATTATGAGATTAAAAGTGCTGTGGCAGGTTTTGCATATAACGATAATCAAATAGAAAAAGCAATAAAAGATTTATATAATAAAACAGGTTATTTAATCGATCCTCATAGCGCTTGTGCATATTTGGCTTTAAAAGAAGATAAAAAAGATAATGAAATAGGCATTTTCTTATCAACAGCACACGCAGCAAAATTCATTGATATAGTGGAGGGTTGCATAGAGGACAAGATTACTATCCCCAAAGGATTAGCAAAGTTTATGGAGCTTGAAAAGAAGACATTTCCTATTTCTAATGACTTCAATCAGTTTAAAAAAACCTTAATAAGCCTCTCTTAAGTTTCTTTTTACTATTTTTGCTGCTTATTAATACATTAATGAGTAGTTTTGCGTGAGAGAACCACACGCAATCTGTATTACCCGGATGAGGCAACTTTTTAGTTTCATATTTCTGCTTTTTGTTCTGGCAATTTTTTATCAATGCTCTTCTGTCAAAAAAACAACTGTTGCAACAGACCAGCTGAGTCAGGTAAAAGAGATTGTCATACCTGAAGTTATACCCGAAATTAAGGAAAGCGATTCTACTATTGTTGTAGAATCCAGTTCAATAGTAGCAGAAGGAGATTCAACTATAATTGAAAAAGATCTGTCAGTTGCTGTTAATAAAACTGATTCAACTACAATAAACAAGGATCAATTAGTTGCTGATCTGGATTCAACTACATTAGATCCTAATGCAAATATTAATACTGACTCAGTTGTTGCTAAACCTAAGGATATATTGGAAGTTCCAGTACAATATAGTGCTCAAGACTCTATAATATTTACAGCCGATAATATGGGTTTTCTATATGGTAAGGCAGAGGTAAATTATGGAGAACTGGGCATTAAGGGTGAGTACATTACTATGGATATGGATAGCAGTCTAATATCTTCTACGTTCGGAATAGACTCATTAGGTGTTGAATTCGGTTTTCCTATATTTACAGAAAGTGGTTCAGAATATGAAATGAAGGGTGTGAAATATAATTTCAAGACAAGAAAAGCCTTTATTCATAATGTTGTAACACAACAGGGAGAGGGTAATATTGTTGCTAAAGAGGCTAAGAAGAATGCAGACAACTCATTTTATATGAGAAATGCAAAATATACAACCTGCGATAGACATGATCATCCTCACTTCTATTTAAATCTTTCGAAAGCGAAAGTAAGACCTGAGAAAGATGTAGTAACCGGGCCTGCTTGGCTTGTTGTTGCCGATGTTCCACTATTTCCTGTAGTATTACCTTTTGCATTCTTTCCATTTACTACAACCTACACTTCAGGTATAATTATGCCTAGTTATGGAGATGAAATGAATAGAGGTTTTTATCTTCAGAATGGAGGATACTACTTTGCAATAAGTGATTATATCGACCTTTCTCTAACCGGGGAAATCTATACAAAAGGATCTTGGGGATTGGGTGCTCGCTCAAACTATCGTAAAAGATATAAGTATTCAGGAAATTTCAACTTATACTACCTCAATACAGTTACCGGAGAAAAAGAGTTAAAGGATGTTGCACCAGAGGCATATTCAGTAGCTAAAGACCTTAGGATTAACTGGACTCACTCTCAAGACCCTAAGGCAAATATGTATCGTACTCTTTCGGCAAGTGTAAATTTCTCAACAAGTAGAAATAACCATAACGACCTAAGCCGACTTTATTCTCGTGAAGCATCAAACAATACAAAGAGTTCAAGTATAAATCTTACACAGCGTTTCCCTGATTCACCTTGGAGTTTATCAGCAACGATGAATATCAACCAAGTATCTAGGGATTCAACAATTGCTGCAACCCTCCCAAATATCTCAATGAACATGAGTCGTATCTACCCACTTAAAAGAAAAGACGCAGTAGGAGAAGAGAGGTGGTATGAGAAAATCTCAATGAGCTATTCGGGTGAGTTTCGCAATTCTATAACTACAAAAGAGGATAAATTTATTAAAGCTAATCTAGTAAGAGATTGGACAAATGGTATGCGTCATAATATACCTGTAAGTGCAACATTCTCATTATTAGATTTTATACAGATATCTCCAACCTTTACATATACAGAAAGATGGTATACCGGTGAACATAAACAAGCATGGGATCCAATTCAAAAAAGGCATATCCCTGTAGATACAATACACGGATTTAATAGAGTATATGATTACAGTACATCACTAAGTGCACAAACCAAACTATATGGTATGTTCACTCCATGGAAGATGTTTGGAGATAAGATTCAAGCAATCCGACATGTATTTTCGCCAAGCATCAGTTTAAATTATCGTCCCGATTTCGGTGATCCAAAATATGGTTTCTATGAAACCTACACATATAAAAATGAATTTGGTGAGGATGTTGAATACAGATACTCTCCATACTCTACCATGATGTTTGGTACTGCTTCGAGCGGAAAAAGCGGAAGTATTGGATTTGACTTCAAGAATAACCTCGAGATGAAGGTTAGAACCGATAAAGACTCAACTGGTGTTAAAAAAGTGAGCCTTATTGATGACCTAGGTATTAACTTCAACTACAATATGATGGCCGACTCCATGAAATGGAGCAATATCAATACAAACCTTAGATTGAAGCTGACTAAGTCTTATACACTAAGCTTAAATATGGTTTGGGATCCATATCTTTATGAACTTGATAAAAACGAAAGACCAATTAAAGTTGATAAATTAAGAGTGTTTAATGGTAAAGGTTTTGGTAAACTCATGAGTACTGGAACATCCTTCTCATATTCACTTAATAAGGATACTTTCAGTAAACTATTTGGTGGAGGTAAATCCGAAGAAGGGAACAAAGTAGATGATGAAGACGACCAAAACAATCAACTCCCTGATGATGGAACAATGGGTGAAAACCCATATGAAACACCATCTAGAAACAATATGGCAAATAATAGTGACAGTTCTTTGGGTGAATTTGATGAAAATGGGTATCTAAAGAATGCTTTAAATTGGAATATATCTTTCAACTATTCATTGAGATATGGATATGGAGAATTCGATAAAGAGAAATTAGAATATAAAGGTGCATTAAATCACAATTTTGGCCTCAGTGGCTCTATACAGCCTACAAAGAACTGGAATCTAACCTTTAATACCGATTATAACTTCGATATGAAGAAATTCACTAATATAAACTGCACACTTACAAGAGATCTTCACTGTTGGAGTATGTCGGCAAGCTTTATCCCAATTGGTCCATATAAATCATATAATTTCACTATAAGAGCCAATTCTTCGATGTTGCAGGATCTCAAATATGAGCAAAGAACATCTCCATACGACCAAGGGATGAATTGGTATTAAACTGTTTAAGGTTTTTATACCCAACCTACTACTTATCTTCATCCCATAATTTCTTCATCCAATCGCTTAACTTTCTCTCTGCAGGAGAACCTTGAGGTTCCCAAAAGCGGTTATTCATAAGTTCCTTAGGCAGAAAATCCTGCTTAACAAAATTATTCACATAATTATGTGAATATTTATACTCTTTCCCATAGTCGAGCTCTTTCATTAATGCAGTTGGTGCATTACGCAAATGAAGGGGAACAGGCAGATTTCCAGTTTGTTCAACTTTAGATAAAGCATTATCTATTGCTAAATAAGCTGAATTGCTTTTTGGTGAAGTTGCAAGATATATAGTTGTCTCTGCAAGTACAATACGACCTTCTGGCCATCCAATTTTCTGTAGAGTATCGAAACTAGCGTTCGCAAGTAGTAATGCATTTGGGTTTGCTAACCCAATATCTTCGGCAGCAGAGATAACAAGTCGCCTGGCAATAAACTTAGGATCCTCACCCCCAGCAACCATGCGTGCCAACCAGTAAATTGCGGCATCAGGGTCACTGCCTCTTATAGATTTTATAAAAGCTGATATTATATCATAATGCATTTCCCCATCTTTATCATAAGCAGCCGGGTTTTCTTGTAAACGTTCAGTTACCTTTTGATCAGTAATGACAATCTCTTCATCATCACCAAATGATGCAATATTTAAATCCAATATATTTAGGAGCTTCCTTGCATCTCCACCTGAGAACCTGAAAAGTGCACTATTTTCTTTTATCTCAATTTTTCTATCCTTTAGAATAACATCTTCTGTAAGAGCTCTATTAAGCAACTTCTCAAGATCTTTCTTTTCCATTGATTTAAGCACATATACCTGACATCGTGAAAGCAGTGGTCTTATTACTTCAAAAGAGGGATTTTCGGTAGTAGCACCTATCAATGTTACTGTTCCGGTTTCAACCGCATTTAAAAGTGAATCCTGCTGCGATTTGCTAAACCGATGTATCTCATCAATAAATAATATTGGCGCAGCAGAATCAAAGAAACGACCATTCTTAGCCTTTTCTATAATCTCTCTCACATCTTTTACTCCAGAATTTATAGCGCTTAATTTATAGAAAGGTGCTTTTACCGTGTTTGCTATAATATTTGCAAGAGTTGTTTTACCTACTCCGGGAGGTCCCCAAAATATTATTGAAGGGATTCTACCCGAATCAATCATTCTTCGCAATACAGCTCCCTTACCAACCAAATGTTCTTGACCGATAAAATCATCCAAATTATGTGGTCTTAATCTTTCTGCTAAGGGGGTACTCATAACTTCTTTTTTTTACAAATATAATCATTATGAGTCATAATATTTAATGCAACACAGATTGATTAGCTTATACTTATTTCGTAAAAACAGTAGTCTCAAAAATTCCAAATTCATCATATTCCAAAATATATAAAAGGCTACTTTAAAAAATTTGATTTCAAATAAGATATTTTAGTAACTTTGCCCCTTAAAATCAAACAATCATATGGAAATAGCACCGTTACTTTCCCTATTCGGAGATATGAGTCAGCTCGATTTTGTGAAGCTGAATTTTAATCAGGAGAGTGTAAATATAATGAATCTTGCAATTGCCTTTATAATGTTTGGTGTTGCATTAAGTATAAGACCAGATCATTTTAAAACAGTATTTTTACATCCTAAACCAGTTGTAATTGGAACTATAGCACAATATATTGTCTTACCCGCAATAACGTACCTGATAGTTTTAATAATACGACCATCTACACCAGTTGCCCTTGGACTTATATTAGTGTCATCTTGTCCAGGAGGTAATGTATCTAATTTAATCTCTTCAATCTCAAAAGCAAACATCACGTTATCAGTAAGTCTTACAACAATCACAACAGTGATGAGTCTTATAATGACTCCTTTTAACTTTGCTTTTTGGGGTGGGCTCTATGCAAAACATTCACCTCTTTTGGTCCCAATCACTATTGATCCTATTGAGATGTTCCGCACTGTATTTTTAATTCTCGGCATACCAGTTATTTTAGGAATGTTTGTGGGAATGAAATTTCCAAAATTCTCTAAAAGAATGGACAGACCGATACAGATAGCATCAATTATTTTCTTTATTGGTTTTATTGTGGCAGCATTAGCTGGTAATTTCAGTATATTCTTAAAATATATTCATCTTATATTTTTACTAGTATTACTACATAATGGGTTAGCCTTTTTGAGCGGTTATGCCCTTCCTAAGATATTTAAGATAAATGAAATAAACTGCAGAACAATATCTATAGAAACAGGTATACAGAACTCAGGTCTGGGACTTGCACTTATATTTAATCCAAGGATATTCCCTCCTGAATTGAATCTTGGCGGAATGGCCATGGTAGCAGCTTGGTGGGGAATATGGCATATTGTAACTGGGTTAATCTTAGCTTCTTATTGGCGTATGCGTAAAGTCAAAACCAGCAAAGTGTAAACTAGTAAAATATAATACTAATATATATAGGCCATTTTCAAGGTCTATTGTTACTTTAAAAAGAGAGTTATGCTTTATAATTACGACATCCGTTACTTTTTAGCAAAAATTCCAGTAAAGTCTGCTCTTAGACTAAATTTCAGGAAGATGGTCTATACAGGCCGAAAAGAGAATGTGTCTAGAAAGAAGCCAATTATCTTTGCTCCTAATCACAGAAATGCATTAATAGATGCACTCTTACTTGTTTATGCCGGATACCACACAAAGCAGGTTGTTTTTCTTGCACGTGCAGATATATTTAAGAAAAAGTTTATTGCCTGGATACTTCGCGGAATGCGCATTATACCTGTTTTTAGAATACGTGATGGAAAAGATAATCTCGATAAGAATAAAGATATCTTTAATAACGCAGCTCGTATACTTAAAAAGAACAATCCAATTGCACTGTTTCCAGAAGCTAAGCATAATCCAAAACAGTCGCTACTCCCAATACAGAAAGCTGTACCACGCATTGTTTTGCCAACTGAAGCTTCACTCAACTTTGAGCTACACAGCCAGATTGTTCCTGTTTCAATTTACTATCGCAATGTATTTGAATTCCTAACAGATGTCTATGTTACATTTGGCACTCCAATTGAGGTTTCCAAATATAAAGAAGTCTATTCTGAAAATCCTAATCTTGCAGCCAATCAACTTCGTTTGGATCTTGAGACAAGTATGAAGTCAATGGTTGTTAATATCTCTAACGATGAGTTTTATGATGAATTTAAAGATGCAATAGATTGGAATGGAGATCGTTTAGCTAAAGATAAATTTAAAGAAAGAAAGGATGGCTATCTGCAAGCATCTCTAGAAATTGTAAGAAATTTAGATAATCTTTTTAATAACGATCGTGCAAAATTTGACAGTAAAATAAATGATTTCAGAGAAGCTAAAAAGATATTAAAGGAACATCAGTTAAATACAATAGACAAAGTCTGGAAACCATCTTCAAAAGCGAATATAATTGGTCGTTTTAGCATTCTTATACTAACTTCTCCGATAATGCTGTTCGGATATCTTAATGCAATATTTCCTGTTCTAATAAATAAAAAACTGCTAGGTCTATTTAAGGATAATCAATTCATTCCATCTATGAGATATGTAACGGGACTTATATTCATACCAATATTCGACCTTATTCAATCACTTATAATAGGCTCTGTTACTAAGAATTGGCTACTAGCACTTATCTATTTCCTTGTAATGCCAATCACATTCTATTTTGCAATATATTGGCGTAAATGGTGGCATACAGCACAACGAGATTTAAAGGTTCATAATTTCAAGAAACAATTTAATGAAAAGTGGGAGCAAATAGTTAAACTTATAAAGCTATGATATTTAAACTTTTAGTGTTTCAACTACACATTTAAATATCACATTAATAGATTTTAAACTATCTCCTTTCCTTTAGATAGAAAGTTATTTTATTGGCTTTAACCAGTTCATCGTGGCTTATACGATAGCTCTTATAGTGTTTACCATCAACCTCTATTCTATCTATATAAATTGCTTTTGAGGATGGCCGTACTGTCTCAATCTCAATTGAATGACCTTCATAATGAAAACTATCCAGATTCAGTGTAATCTTATCAAATACCGGAGTAGTAAATGTATAGGATGGATCTGTTGCGTTATCAGGATAAAAACCCATCATATTAAACATAGCCCAAGTCGACATAGTACCCGTATCATCATTACCAGGCAGCCCATCAGTTGAATTTTTGAAGTACTTTTCCAGCAACATTAAAGTTGTCTTTTGAGTACGCCACTCTTCCCCTTTTACATAACTGAACAGGAATGGATAACCAATATTAGGCTCATTTGTTGGATCATAATGCTTATCGTCAAACACCTCCTGAAGTTTATCTGTAAATCTCCTGTTTCCGCCATGCATCTTAATTAATCCATTTACATCATGAGGAACCATAAATGAGTAATTCCACGAGCTGCCTTCATGAAATCCCGGCACAGCCTCGAAATTCTCTCCCTGTTTAGGATTAAATGGTGACAAAAACTCACCATTTGGCAATATAGGCCTGAAGACACCATACTCAGGAGAATAATATCTCTTATAATTCAAAGATTGATTATAGAACCTTTTGGCATCATCCTCTTTTCCTAAAGCTTTTGCAAATTTCGATAGTGCATTATCTGCTATATAATATTCCAGCGCATGAGATACTGAGTTATCGAACTCTGATTTTAGAGGGATATAACCACTACCAATATAATCATCAATATCAGGTCGTAAAAAATTATCTATTCCGGGTGTGGTAGCCGACTTAATCATTGCCTCGTAAGCAACCTCCACATCGAAGTCGCGTAAACCCTTCATCCAACTATCAACAATAACAGGAATTGCTGGGTCACCCTCCATGGTAAGTGTCTCACGACTATACAGTTCCCATCTAGGAAACCAGCCTCCCTCTTTATACATACCGACCATTGTTCTCACAATATCTAGCTGTCTCTTAGGGTAAAGTAGAGTCAACATCTGATGAACATTCCTGTAAGTATCCCAAAGAGAAAATACTGTATAACGATTATCATCTGTTTTACCAATATTATCACTCTCCATTTGAGGGTATTCACCATTCACATCATTCAAAATATTAGGATGAATAAGAGCATGGTAAAGAGCTGTATAAAAGACAGTCTGCTGATCATCAGAACCACCTTGAGCAATCACTCTTGACAAAGCCTCACTCCAAGCTTCACGGGCACTGTTTTGCACCAATTCGAAGTCAAACCCTTTCTGTTCAGTATCAAGATTCAATCGTGCATTCTCTGTGCTAACAAAAGATACACCAATCTGCACTTCAACAGTATCTCCCTCCTCGAAATTATATGTAAAATAAACACCTATATCATCACCTGCTATATCTCTGTTGTATCGTGAATAGAGTTTTCTGATGCCACTTGTCGAATCCCATTGAGCCTCTACACCCATCTGGCGCTGCATCTTCCAATATCCTGTAGTTTCAGGAGCTTTACTAATCCTCATCACAAAATAGATAGGAAAAACTGCTTCAGGATTATAACAGAATGTACCTAGCAATTTCATCCCTTCCACCTCTGTCTCACTCACACGACGCATCCATGCACCAGACTCATTTGTAAGTCCTTCACCCAGATTGAGCAAAATATTTCCCTGCCCTTTGGGGAATGCAAAACGCGCTATACTTGTACGAGTAGTTGCAGAGACCTCAGTCTT
Source organism: uncultured Proteiniphilum sp. (assembly GCA_964384545.1). GTDB lineage: Bacteria > Bacteroidota > Bacteroidia > Bacteroidales > Dysgonomonadaceae > Proteiniphilum. The sequence goes on along the minus strand of CAYLKV010000024.1, from coordinate 4,625 downwards.
AATATTATACTTTGAAAGGAGATTTGAATAATAACCAGGAGTAGCCACCTCATCTGTATATTCACTGCCATACTCATCATAGTCAACAATCAATTCACCTGAAGTAGGCATTAACAGAAGAGATCCCATTTCAGGACATCCCACTCCACTTAAATTGACATGAGAATAACCTGTAAAGAATTTATTAATATTAGTATAGGGAGTAGACCACCATTGACTGTCTTTATCGAATCGGTTTAGATCAGAACCCATAACATTAAATGGAGAAACCGACATCATACCATTTGGCAAAACAGGTCCAGGATTTGTTGTACCATAGTTAGTTGTCCCAATAAAAGGATTTACTTTATCTACCGGCTCTTTTGAATATGAGCTCACGCAAATATTAGTAAATACAACAACGTTTAATATCGATTTCCTAAACCAGTTATTCATACTCCCTAATTTATCTCATCAATTAAAAAAGATTATGGAATTACCTCTCTATCTTTTTGATTACTAACTCAACAGCAGCATTTAACCCGTCAGCATCCTTACCCCCTGCAGAAGCAAAATGAGGCTGTCCTCCTCCACCTCCCTGAATAAGCTTAGCTGCCTCACGAACAATATTTCCGGCATGCATACCCTGAGCAACAAGATCATCACTCAGCATTACAGTAAGGTTGGGCTTACCATTTGCAGTAGTAGCTCCAACAAACATCATCTTTTCCGGGAACTGACCTTTTAACTGAAATGCAATATCTTTTAAAACATCAGGAGAACCAAAAGGCACAACCAACTTAAAGACATTAACACCATTAATCTCTTTTTTCTTATCAATAACCTTCAGCTTAAGCTGTTCTGTTTTCTCCTTAACAAAGTTCTGAAGTTCCTTTTTCATATCTTCATTATCTGCAATCAGACGATGAATACCTTGCATAATATCAGGAACATTGTTAAGCATATTTCTAATCTCCTGCATTGCATCTTCCTTTGCATACAGATAGTTTTCACAAGCTTTGGCAGTAACAGCTTCAATACGTCTAACACCCGCTGAGATTGCACCTTCACTCACAATTCTGAAAGTTCCAATACGTCCAGTTGATGAGATATGAGTACCTCCACAAAGTTCAATTGAAGTGCCAAAACGAACAGTACGTACCTCATCACCATATTTTTCTCCAAATAAAGCCATTGCACCTTGGGCTTTAGCCTCCTCAATTGCAACGTTACGATGCTCTTCAATTGGAAAATTACTCCTTATTTTTTCTGTAACTCTAACCTCAACCTCCCTAATCTCCTGAGGGGTCATTTTCTGGAAATGCGAGAAGTCGAATCTCAAAACTTCAGGTGAAACATATGACCCTTTTTGTTCAACATGATTACCCAAAACCTCTCTAAGAGCCTCATGCATAAGGTGAGTAGCAGAGTGATTACACTCAGTAGCCGTTCTCTTTTCAATATCAATCTTTGCAGTAAATGCGTCTTCAAGATTTTGAGGTAGCTTTTTTGTAAGATGTACTGCCAGATTATTCTCACGTTTGGTATCAAAAACTTCAATCTTCTCACCAGTTTCTGAAATCAACCAGCCACTATCACCAACCTGACCACCCATCTCGGCATAAAACGGAGAACGGGAAAGTACAATTTGATAAAACTCTGAGTTCTTTTGCTTTACAGCACGATAGCGAAGGATCTGAGTAGTACTTTCAGTTTCATCATAACCAACAAACTCAGCCTCACCATCAGCAACCTTTGTCCAGTCGCCCGTCTCCACAGCTGCAGCATTACGAGCTCTGTCTTTCTGCTTCTGCATCTCAGCATTAAAACCATCTACATCGGCAGACATGCCATGCTCACGTAAAATCAGCTCTGTCAGGTCGAGCGGGAAACCGAAAGTATCATAAAGTTTAAAAGCAACTTCACCGTTAAGTACCCCACCCTCCTTCTCAAGAAGATTTCTTTCGAGTAGCTTAATACCAGTTTCGAGAGTTCGAAGAAACGACTCCTCCTCCTCTTTCATAACCTTTTCGATTAGTCCTTTCTGTGCTTCAAGTTCAGGATATGCATCGCCCATTACTTCGATAAGAGTTGGAATCAGTCGGTACATAAACGACTCATGCATATTAAGAAATGTATAGCCATAACGTACAGCGCGACGTAAAATTCGTCTGATTACATAGCCGGCTTTAGCATTAGAAGGAAGCTGACCATCAGTAATAGAGAACGCAATAGTTCTTACATGGTCGGCAATAACACGCATTGCGATATCAACCTTCTCATCATCGCCATACTTTTTACCGCTAACCTCTCCTATTTTCTTTATTATAGTCTGAAACAGGTCGGTATCATAATTAGACTGAGTACCCTGAACGGCCATACACAACCTTTCGAAGCCCATTCCTGTATCGATAACCTTTGCAGGAAGTTGTTCTAGTGAACCATCAGCTTTGCGATTATATTGCATAAACACAAGGTTCCATATCTCAACCACTTGTGGATGATCTTGATTAACAAGCGTAATCCCATCTACTTTTGCTCTATCGGCATCTGGTCTGATATCTATATGAATTTCTGAACATGGACCGCATGGACCGGTATCACCCATCTCCCAAAAATTATCTTTTTTATTTCCATTTATGATTCTTTCCTTTGGCAGATACATCTCCCAATATGAAGCAGCCTCATCATCCCTCTCCAGGTTTTCATCAGGAGCACCCTCAAAAACAGTAGCATAAAGCCTGTCTTTATCGAGTTTCAATACATCAGTCAAATATTCCCATGCCCACTCAATAGCCTCTTTCTTAAAATAGTCGCCAAACGACCAGTTGCCAAGCATCTCAAACATGGTGTGGTGATAAGTATCATGCCCCACCTCCTCAAGATCGTTGTGCTTACCACTCACCCTCAAACACTTCTGCGAGTCGGCCACACGTTGATATTTAATTGGCGCATTACCCAGAATAACATCCTTAAACTGGTTCATCCCTGCATTGGTAAACATCAATGTAGGGTCATCTTTAATAACCATGGGTGCAGAAGGCACAATGCGATGTTCTTTCGACTGAAAAAAATCTTTATACGACTGTCTAATCTCTTTGGAGTTCATCATAAACTTTCAATTATTACTTAAATAAAGCTTCGGGATATGAGTAAATTACCCAAAACAGAGTACAAAAATACAGCAAAAACTTCTTATCCCCAAGTGAGTGAATGAAAAGGAAAATAATTTGAGAATTAATATTATGCTTTTTTGCATTATGCATTTTTGCATAATTGAGAAATGTATCTATCTTTGAAATAAAAAAGATTATGAACCCATTCACTTATGGTACAGTTGCAACTGGAGAAAGCTTTTACGATCGTGATAAAGAATGTGATCATATCGTCAAAACTCTCGCAGGGGGTAACAACATAGTTATGTATGCTCCCAGAAGATTTGGTAAAACTTCACTGGTAGTAAAGGCTATTCAACAATTAGAGAAACAAGGATTCATTTGCATTTATTTTGATTTCATGCCTGTTTTCTCGACAGAATCTTTTGTTCGGTTATATTCTAAATCACTCGCTAAACAACAGAGCAATTTACAAAAATTCGCTTCCACCTTTAGTACAATAGTCAAAAATATTCGTCCTGTCATAAAGTTTGGACTAGATGGAAATCCTGAATTTTCAATAGATATTACTAGCAAGCAAATTGACGAGACAGATGTATCTCAATTATTCGACCTTACTGAGTCATTCGCTCGAAGCAATAAACCTATATTAGTCTTTTTCGATGAATTTCAAGAAGTTGAGAAATTGAAAGAAATTAATTTTGAAGGTCTTCTTCGTAGTAAAATTCAGCATCAACAGCAAGTAAATTATCTTTTTTTTGGAAGTAAAACTCATATGATGCAAGCAATGTTCAATGATAAAAAAAGACCTTTTTACAATGCAGCATCTCAAATGACAATTAGCTACCTGCCAAAAGAAGACACTATTGAGTTTTTACAAAACAATTTCTTGAAGAAGAGAATAGAACTAAATACAGAAATCGCAAATTACATAATTAAAGTAACTGCAAACATACCCTACTATATCCAACAATTGGCATCAGAAATATGGCTGAATACTAAAGAGGAAGGTATTATCTCGATAGAATTAGTTGATATGTGTGTAGAACAAGTAATTATTATGAAGAAAGATTATTTTATGGAGCTATTCGAAAATCAGTCTGCAAGTAAAAAACAATTGCTAATAGCTCTGTGCGCAAACGGTGAAAACATTTTTTCTGAGTCCTATAGAAGTACACATAGATTACCAAGCACAGCTACATTACAAAGAGCAGAAAGAGGTCTTATCTATGATGGTGTGATTGATAAAATAGATAATAAGCATTTTATAACAGACCCATTTTTCAAGCTGTTCTTGAATTCGTATTTCAATGAACAGTTTTAAAGAAAATGGTTGAATTATGAACTGTTTCAAACAGTGAACTAACATAATATAACCATAAGCTTGCAACTATTTTCTTAATACTGCATCTATTAGATATAAAGCTATACATCAATAAATTAATACATCCCATGAAGTCAAAGTATATTTTAATATATTTTCATACCTTTGACACCTATTCAATTAAAGAACAACAATCATGAATCTTT
>CAYLKV010000023.1:37088-38353 GCA_964384545.1 uncultured Proteiniphilum sp. | reverse complement strand
CCACCAATACCAACTTGTATAAGTGTACTTTCGGTTACGTTCATGTCAATGTTCATGCGATAGTTATATCTCTGATAGTTCGCATTTGTATCATATTCCTTCATTGTCTTGTCCACATTATACATACCTCCTTCGTCAAGAAAACTTCCAGAAAGGTAATAACGTGCTCTTGAACCTCCACCTCTTACGCTTACAGAACTACGATATGTAGGTGCTCCATCTTTTAAAAGAAGGTTCATCCAGTCTACGTTAGGATAAATGTCTGGGTCGAGCTGTTCATCAATCATCATCAATTCATATTCTGAATATACAGGACGATCGTTACGGGAAACTCTGGCCTCATTTGCCATAGAAGCATAAGTCATACCATCAACAAATTTTGGAGTGCTGGTTCGAGTAGTCCATGTGTATTCAGACTTTCCTGTTACTGAAACCTTTGCGTCACTACCTCTCTTAGTATTAATTAATATAACTCCATTTGCACCTCTAGATCCATAAATAGCAGTAGCAGAAGCATCTTTAAGTACTGAGAACGATTCAATATCTTCTATATTAAGTCCGTCCATACCTCTTTCAAATCCATCTACGAGAATAAGAGCACTTGAACTTCCTCCAAATGTAGAGATACCTCTAATCCAAAATTCTGAAGTGTTTGAGCCAGGTTGTCCTGAACGTTGCATAGCAAGTACCCCTGCCACATTTCCTGCTAAAGCATTACTTATACTAGATACAGGAGTAGAAAGAGTAGCCACATCAACAGTTGTAATAGCACCTGTTACTGTTACCTTTTTCTGTGGACCCATACCTGTAATAGTTACAGCATCTAGTTCAGTTGCAACTGATTCTTCTAAAACTATGTCAAGAACCCTGTCTTGATCTTTAATTAAATGCTCTTGAGTTTCAAAACCTAAGTAAGAAAATTGAAGATATTGAAATGATTCAAGCGTTATTGAGTATTCTCCGTCGATGTTTGTTGTAACACCTAAACCGGGTTTCTCCTTTACAATAATGGTTGCTCCAATAAGTGGAATTCCTTGTTTATCTACAACTGTTCCTGAGACCTTTACTGTAGTTTTTTGCGCAAAGGCACCCATTGTATATATAACCAAACATAAAATGGTTAGAATGTAATTCTTCATCTGTTCGTGTTTTAATCCTTTAAATTGATTGATATTATTAGGCAATTATTCTACAGAAATCGTGCGAATACGTTTATTCTCACGGTCGGCTACGTAGAATGTTTCTGTTTCTTCGTCGTAACAGAT
>CAYLKV010000023.1:20101-36988 GCA_964384545.1 uncultured Proteiniphilum sp. | reverse complement strand
TCCCACATTTGTGCTTGCTCATCAAACACCTGTTTAGCTTTATAAACTGTAGAGTTTGTCCAGGTATTGTAGAACTGGGTGCCATCACTCATCGAAACTGCTGAGTATGAGGTTTGTGCATATAGGTATGGATATACCTTTCTGAAACCTTCATTGCGTATTGCATAAAACATGTGAGGCATTTGGTGACGATCATTCCAGTTACCACGCCCGTTATCGTCTACAAAAAACAGTGTGTCGCGTGTGGGTGTGTCAAAAAGCATCGATTTAACATTAACTACACCTGCTTGACCTTTCATAAATACAGTTGATACCTCTTCGGTAGTAAGGTTTATTTTACGTAATGCAGCCATACCTTCAGCATCTATAACGTATATAATCTTATTGCCCTCTTCGTCGATATCGAACTCAAGCCACCATGGGTTTTGAAATTCAGCTTCTTCGAATGAACCATTGATTATACTTGAAGAGTTTGTTTGTGGGTCAACCTTTCCAGCAAGGGTGCTCACAATAAGAGCTGATTTCAGATTAAACAATTCATCGAATTGATATTCTCCGATTGTTTTCTTCGTTTGATCCTTGATTTTAACTACTACATCACCTCTGTTTGAACGTCGAGGTGCCATTACGCAGATTTTCTTGCCAGAAGAACCTATAACTGGTGCATTTATACCGCCAATAAGTACTTCAATATTTTCCAAGTCGGTTCCAAAGTTGTCACCTTCTATGAAAATTAAAGTACGTACGGGTCCCTCTTTTGGGAAGAAATTTGTAAAAACTACCGGTTTTGAAGGATCGGCTGGTATAGCAGGTTTATTACCTTCATACCCTCCTTCCTGACTGCAACCAGTAATTGCACAGCATGTTGCGACAACTATTGTCACTATGCTCAGGTTTAATTTTCGTTTGATCTTTTTAAACATCTCTCTTGTTTTTGTGTTTTGGAAAATTACATAATGAAGTTAACGAACTTTAATTGGCTCGATAACTTTTTTATTTAGCTAATAGAACTATCAAATGGTGTGTATATTTGTTTTAAATAATTCATATAGAATTAACAGAATGAGCAATTTTGGTAATTCTTGTAGTTTTTAATTAACTTTTCACAAAATTACTTATAGTAATTGTTAAATCAAAAACACAATAGTTGACAAATACAATTTAAAGGTTGACTTTTACTATATTTGTCTAAATTTATAATATTATTATGTAATATGAAAGAACCACACATTGGACAGAACATACAAAAAGTACGTGTTTACTTAGGTGTAAAGCAGGATACACTTGCCAAAGAATTAGGTATAACACAGCAAGAGGTATCAAAAATTGAGAAGCAGGAATTCATTGAAGAGAGTATTCTGTTGAATATTGCAGATGTTTTATCCATTTCCCCGGAAGTTATTCGTAACTTTGATTTGGAAAAAGCAATTAAGAATATTTATAACGGCGAATTTGAATCTACAGTATTCGACAGAAATACTGATAGGATAGATGAACTTCAATTTAAGTTGTTAGAAAAGATTTTTGAACTGTATGAGCGATTGTTAAATAGTGAAAGAGAAAAGATTGAACTTCTGAAATTACATAACAATATTTTATAAATGCATATTGGTGAAAAGATTGAACGTATAAGACTTCTTAGAGGTATGACACAGTCTGATTTAGGAGAGTTTTTAGGTATAACAAAACAGTCGGTTTCTAAGATGGAGCGTTCACAACATATCGACGAAGATAAATTAAAACAAGTACTTGCAGTTCTTGGGATAGGAGTAAATGATTTTGTCATTAAAGAAGAAAGTCCAGAAATTAAATGTAATCCAAATAATTTAAAGCGTACATTAATTTTATATGAGGAGTTAATCAGAATGGAACAGGAGAAATTCTGTAATTTAATAGATTAAACAAATTTTGATATCAGCGGGGATTTATGTATATAATTAATATATTTGAATAATATAATAATGTGTTTTCACTAAAAAAATTCATGAATAAAAAACTAAAAATGAGGAATTTATTGATTTTAATTGTATTGTTTTTGATCTCATGTGGATCAAAAGAGGTTGTATTTCTAAAAAAGGATACAAATTGGGATAACTTTGTTTATCCAACTGTAAACTTTGTAAATAAAGCAGATAGTACTGAAGGTTGGTACATATATAATAGAATTGTACCCAATCCAGAGAACTTAATTAAAGAGAGTATCCTTGGTGTTGTTAAAACTTTATATTGGAGTACATCAGACAGTATTCCTGCTGTTAGAAGAATTAATTACTCTTTTGAAGATAGAGATGGTATTTCAGCAAAAGGTGGGAGTGTTCCAAATATAGGTATATTTTATAGTAGTCGTTGGGTAGAGAGATCTGCTAAAAATGGAGGAGATGATAAGGTGTTGTATGAAACTGAGGGTGTTCTGTTTCACGAATTGGTTCATGGTTATCAGCTAGAACCACAGGGAGTTGGATCTTATGGTACAAATAAAGTTTTCTTTGCTTTTATTGAAGGTATGGCAGATGCAGTGAGAGCTCATAATGGATATTTTCCTGAAACAAATAGAAAGCCGGGTGGTCACTGGTTGGATGGATATCAAACTACAGGATTCTTTTTACAGTGGTTAACAACAAAAGATAGTGATTTCTTAAGAAAGTTCAATAAATCAGCTTTAGAAGTTGTACCTTGGAGTTTCGATGGTGCCGTAAAACATGTTCTTGGTAAAAAACATTCAATTGATGGTCTTTGGGAAGAATATCAAACATTCTTAAAGCAATAGAAATATAAGAGTTTTAATAGAATAGAGGGCTGTTCAGTTTATAACGGCCCTTTTTTATGCTGTTATTTATTCTTAATCATATTATATGAGTCTTCAGAACTAAAAATTAATTTGCTGTTTCAGCCTCATTCTACTTCTGTTTCATCATAAACATTCTGACTATCTTATTAACTTCCTTTTTAATAATTATTATTTTGTTGTATATGTTTTTCAGCTTCCGTCAAATACTGAAAAAATAGGCTGTCTACGTTTTGAGACAGCCTATCTTTTAGTTCAATCTGCTAATTATAATAATATACAGATAATTCAGTAATTTATTTTATTACTCAAGTTTCAGTCCATACAGCGTCCATTCTGATAGCTGGAATAAGTTGCTACCATTGTTGTTTAAAACATTGAGTCTGTAGTACTGATACATTGTGTCGTTGTTAACGTCAAATCTCGATTCAGCCTTTCTACCACCAAAGGCCATATTTCTGCGTTCATCTAGTATTACCCAGTTTTCGCCATCGGTTGAAGCCTCTAGATTCCAGTCTTTTGGATCTCTTTCAGGTGCATCATTACCCGATACAAGTGTGTATCGTTTAACAATCTGCGGTTCGTTGGTTATAAACTTTATCCAAGTTTGTCTGTTTCCTGTGAGATATTTAGAATTGTTGTTACCATCTGTAACCTTAGCAACACCTTCACCACCGGTAGTATTGTATCTGTCGGATGTTTGTCCACCTAGTACTGTAACATTTATAATAATAGGCTGTACTTCAATATTTGCAACTCTATCTAATTCGATTTCGTCAATTGAAGTAAGATTACCCATAATTGGCCAAACTGATGCAGTGTAAGAGAAAGTGTAAAGTCCCGGAGGAATTACGTTCATACCAAGACCTAATTCAGACACAGGCAAAGTAAGTTCATTTAATGTAACATACTCAATAGCACCTGTTGTTGGATTAGTTTTAATTACCTGATCAGTAACATCTGCTTCTCCAGATGCAGAAAAGCCATTAGGACCTGTTACAGTGTAATTAATTTTACCGGAGAAACGCATCATTACGTTAGATAAACCCAGTAATGTTATTACCTGATCCTGACCTTTTGTTCCTACTACAAGTGAAGGTGGTGTTAAAGTCTCTACAAAACTTTGAGAGATAGGAAAAGCAGTAACTATTGTAGGTATTGATGTATTTCCCTTTGAGTCTAATGTGTAAACAATAAACTCATAACCTGTACCGGCTTGCAACCCATCAATAGATACCGAGTCAACAAGATTATCATAGATAATCTCGGTGCTGTCGGGTCCATAAATGATTTTAACTTTCTGAGATTTCTGATCTTTTGGATTGTCCCATGCGAGTACTACTCGTTCATAGCCTGGGTAAACCCTCAGACTGTTTATCTTCCCGGAGTAGTTATATTCTCCTTGATATTGTTTGAAATTATCATCCATGCTTTCACATGCATAAAAGCCAATTATGGATGCTAATAATATAGTAACTATATATCTTAGTTTCATATTTTATAATAATTTATACATTAAACTATTCCCATCCTGGTATAGGACCTGTTAAAACAGTTGGGTCTTCAATAATTGTTCCATTTGCTTCAGTACCATATAGTGTTAATTCAGACATACATCCTGAGTTACCACCACCAAACTGTTTAATAGCTTTAAATCTTAGATAGCGGAATGGTTTTGTAAAGCGAGGGTTATCAGGATATAGCATAAATTCATGACCAGCTCTTGCTTCGTTGTTAGCTTCAATAACTGATGATGGTTTTACTATTCTATATCTTCCAACATATTCCCAATCTTCCAAAACTCCATCTTCCGGTGTCTGGTCATTGCTTACCCAAAGTTCAAAGATCTCAACATTTTCACCGGTATATAACATACCCCATGAATTACGTTGCCATATTTTGAAACGACTTGCTACAATCTCTCTTCCCATATCAATGTAATAAGAGAATGGGTAAGATAACTGCCCTGTATTGAAGTAGTTTAGGTTTTGAACTGGTTGATAGTCATATTCATTATCCCAGAACTTTTCGATACGACCTTCTACGTGAGACATAGGAGCATTTCTAAAGCTGTCGCGTTCATGTAATCTGTAATACTCTGGGAAAGGTCTCTGTTTAAATGGATCTGGATCGCTGCTAACATCCCATTTATTTCCAAAAAGAAGTTGATCTCTTAAGAATCCCCACTGTTTTTTAGAAACAGGAGCATCAATCAGAGGAGTAATTTCACCAAAATCAGAGTCTGGAGTTTTATTTTCATAAGCATCTCTAATGTGAACCTTAACTTGATGAGGAACACCTGTGAGGTTAGGAATTATAAAACGATCCTTTACAAGATTTGAAGAGTAGATCTGATTTACAGATTTATCACCAATTGTAACAGTAACAAAAATCTGAACAGTTAAACGTTGTTCATTCTCCCAGTCAACAACAAGTGAAGAGAATCCAGGTTGCACCTGAACTGTTTCAAGAATAGCTGCAGTTGTAGGGATTAGCGGTGTCACTTTCATAACAACAGGTTCAGAGTGATTGTTCTCTCTATCAACAGAATAGAGCTTGACGTCATAAGGTTTTACCTGACCAAGACCTTCAATATATAGTGTATCTGCATAAACACTGCTTGTCTTGGAAATCACTGTTCCATTGTCAATTACATATTCGCCACGAACATAAAGAAAATCTTCGTCAGCTGGTATAGTATATGTGAAATAACCTCCACCATTAAGCGCAGTAAATTCTACGTTAGTTATTTTAGATGGTGGTGTTGTATCACTACTTGTAGTTTCATCCTGACAACTATTTAAAAGTGGCAATAATGACAGAATTAAAATAATTGTGATATTGTAAATATATTTCATATTTTTCTAATTAAATTTTGCTGTTTTACCATCCAGGATTTTGTATTAAGTTTGGATTCCTGTTTATATCCCATAGAGGCAGAGGCATTAAATAATCGCGTGGTGTTTGCCATACGCGGTTTTGTAATGTCATAAGAAGATAAAACTGTTCAGGGTCAACACCTGTAGTGTTCCAGCCTCTTACCGGAGAAGTGAAATATCTGCTAGCTTCTTTCCATCTTAATACATCAAAATAACGTTTACCTTCGAAACTTAGTTCAATTGAACGCTCAGTGTGTATAATGTCGCGAAGACCTTCTTTTGTGGTATGTTTACCAACATTTCTTACAACGCTTGCATCACTCCAGACATCTTCGATATTTCTTAGACCTCCTCTTGCACGAACTTTATTAAGTGCGTCATAAGCAGGCTGTCCGGGGCCATTGAACTCATTATAGGCTTCGGCATACATTAAGTACAAATCAGATAATCTGAAAATTGGATATGGGAATTTCACTACACGTGCCCAGTGACCTGTTCCAGATTCAGGGTGAACAAGTTTTTTAACACCAACACCAGACCAATAGAAGTCGGTTGTATGGTGAGCACCTCTACCACCAGGAAACTCATTATATCTCATTTTCACATCATTTGCAATGTCATGAGTACGCCATACACTACGGTCAACTGCTAACCATGCATAGAAACGTGGCTCTCTGTCGAGATGTAGTTTTACAGTACGTTCACCATGTTGCATATAGCCATCATAATAGTTATCATCCGGAATGGTTGTTAATTCGAAACGGTTTTCATAGTCAAATGTTATATCCTCTTCAAGTGGAACTCCATTTTTAGTATAAAAACGCTCAACCATTCTAAAATCTGCACCTAGCCATTGCCAAGCATAACCAGCTTGAGTTGGATCTGCCACTGAACGCATATTTGTTGCATGAGCAAAACCACCTTGACCTTCGAAATCAAGTCCTGAATAACCCCAGATAACTTCATCATTCCAAGGTTCAACAATTGAGAAACGTTCATTATATGCATATTGAATAATACCAGAAGTATTGAAGTTATCAACATCCCAGAATTTTGGCTGTCCTTGATATGTATATAATTTCTTTCCATTAGATTCAGCTATTTCTATAGCTTCACTAATAGCATCCAAAGCATCTTTCCACTTTTCAGCATCATATTCCATTGGGAAGAATAGTTTGCCGTTCTTGTCACGGAAATTGCTATAAAACTCATTATTACCATTGAAAAGCGGACTAGCTCTTGTTAAAAGAACTTCTGCTTTAATAGCTTTTGTAATTTGCTGATCAATCTGACCCAAGAAAGATGCGTCTCTCTCTACAGAAAGGCTTCCATCTTTAATAACTTCATCAAGAAGACCTACAACATAATTGAAACACGAGTCAACTGATTGTCTGTGCTGTCTTACATCCTCAACACTTGAAAATGGTTCAAGGTTTTTATCAGCAATTACTATAGGTCCATATAAACGAATAAGGTAATAGTGATAATAAGCTTTTAATACCTTCACTTGTGCAATCCAGTCCTGTTTTTCTTTTGGAGTTAAGTCTGGTACATTCTCTATGTTTTGGAAGAAAATGTTACAGACACGAATACCTTCATAAAGACTGTTTGCACCACCGCCACCTGCCCAATAACCTAATATAGGGTTGTTGGAGCTGTTAAAACCACGCATGATTTTGATACCTCTGTTGATATCCCTGTTACCTGCATAATCACTATCTAAACGACCAATCCATTCATCACCTGCCAACGACATTGAGTTGTGAATCTTCTCATAGTTAGGCATATAGCGATAGCATGTAGATAATGCATTTAGGGCCTTGTCTCTATTTTCGAATAGACTCCCTACCTCCACTGTATTATCGGGTACTATATCAAGATAGTCACATCCCGAAAGGAAGAGTGAGATACTTAATAGACATATTGTAAATATTTTATACTTCATAATATTTCAAACTTTAATTTCTTTTGGGTTAAAATGAAACATTTAATCCTGCACTATAAACTCGCTGCAATGGATAGTTAAATCCTTCTCCGCCCATTTCAGGATCCCATAGATCGAAGCTGCTTATATTAAACAGATTCTGACCGGATACATAGAATCTAACATTCTCTATACCAGTGCTGACAAATAATTTCTTAGGGAATGTGTAACCAACTTCCATATTCTTCATTCTGAGGAAACGACCATTTCTTAACCACCATGTTGAGTTAGATACGTTGTTGTTTTCATTGAATGTAGCAGAAAGTCTTGGCCAAAATGCTTCTGCAACAGGATTGTTAGGATTCCAATGATCATCTGCTATATATTGCATTGCGTTGCGCTGATTAGCGAATGGAGCAATATTATTAGGATTGATGAAGAATGATACTCTGTCTTGTCCTTGCATAAAAAATGAAATATCAAAGTTTTTATGACCAGCTGATAAACCAAATCCGTATGTAATTTCAGGAACAACCGGATAACCAATATGTACTTGGTCGTCTGAGTTTACTCTACCATCGCCATTAATATCTTTATATTTAATGTCTCCAGCCTGAATTATACCACCAAGTTCCTGAATAGGTGAGTTTGCAACGTCGGCCTCATCAATAAACAGACGCTCAGCTATATAACCTTTCCATGTATTAATTGGCCATCCAATTCGGCTTAGATATGACCAGCGGTATTCTGGTTCTTCGTTTTCTACAATCTCATTTTGAGCAAATGTAAAGTTGAAACGACCGCTAATCCAAGTGTCTGCAGTGAAAGAGTGGTTAAGGTCGACTGATCCGTCCCAACCGGCACTTTTCACTTCACCTACGTTACCATAAACATTACTGGTAAGACCCATTGTTTCTGGAAGGTTTGCTCTTGCCTGATAAATCTGCTTACGTTCTTCTGTGAAGTACTCAAGAATAACTTTTAAAGATCTGTTTTTGAAAACATCTAACTCAAAACCTACGTTTTGCTTAACTGCAATTTCCCAAGTAATTTGTGGGTTGGCATATCTGCTGATATTATATCCTCCGTAATTTGAGTTGAAGTTTTTACCCCATGCATAACCTCCGGCACCCGGATTGATATCTGAAAGGAAGAAGAACCTGTCTTGTGCACTTGCAATCTGGTCGTTACCTACCTGTCCAAGAGAATATTTAAGTTTGAACATAGGAAATACATCCATTACTGGCTCCCAGTAAGATTCGTTTGAAACCATGTAACCAAGACCCATTGCAGGGAATATACCCCAACGGTGATCACTTGCAAATTTCTCGGAACCGGTGTAAGTTAAACTCATTTCAGCTAGATATTTGTCATCAAAACCGTAGTTGAGTCTGGTTCTCAAACCTTGCAGACGCTGTGGTAGTGTTTGTTGAATTGAACCAGCATTACCACTTGTGTTTTTAATTTCTTCCTGTGTGTAAATTAAAAGACCGCTTACATCGTGTAGATTGTTAAATCTGCGACCATATGTAAGACCTCCTTCTAGATAAATTCTGAATACACCATCACGCCATTGTTCTGGATTACCCAATGCATCGGTACCTCTGCGAACTTCCTGCAACACATATGTATCAGAGAATTCATCGTAGTTCTTAATATTATAAAGATATGGAGTGTACCTTCTTTTACTTTCGTGGAAAGAGTCACTTTTGATAGAAACTTTAGCTCTAGCTTTCAAACCTTCAGTTATTGCTGCAAGGTCTTGATCCAAAGAGAACTGAGAAGTTATTCTACCTGATGATCCATCTTTGTAACCACGAACCATTTCTGCAAATGGATTCATCATTGTGCCTGTTGCATTTGAACCAAACAATGTATGTTTTACATATGCAAGTTTTTCATCCGGAAGATAGAATTTTGGGAACTCAACAGGGTTAGAATTAGTTACACTCTTGAAGATATCAGTTGTGTTATCAACAGGACCCGTATAGTTTTCAAAAATTGAGTTCATATTTATATCGAATTTAGTGGTTGGCGTTAGATCCATAGTGATATTAGCCAAAACATTAAATCTGTCGATATCAATATTATTTTTAAAGTTATTCAAACGGTTGTTTTTAAGAATTCCCTCTTCTTTGTTATAAGCAACAGCCATATAGTATCTTACAACAGATCCACCACCTGATACATTAAAGTTGTAGTATTGATTGATAGCGTTTGACTTGAACATTTCGTCATACCAGTTGATATTTGGGAATGCATATTCGTTAAGACCATCAATGGTGTTCTGAATTTTTTGAGCACTGTAATATGGCTCAAGAAGTGGGTTGTCATTGAACTGAGCCTGATTATAAAGGTTCATATATGTTACACCATCAACTGTTTCTTGAATTTTGGTTGGTGTAGACATACGTGCTTCAGCTCTGAAAGAAATTTTAGGTGCCCCTGCCTGTCCTTTTTTAGTTGTAACCATGATAACACCATTTGCTCCTTTTGATCCGTAAAGAGCAGCTGATGTTGCATCCTTTAACACTGAGAAAGATGCAATGTTATCCGGGTCGATACGAGCTAAATCGTTTGCATCAACTTCAAATCCATCAACTAGGATAAGCGGACTGCTAGCATAACCAAATGTTGTAACACCACGCACAAAGAATTGAGCGTTGTCAGCACCAGGTTCACCACTTCTTTGGTAAGAGATAACCCCCGCCAAACGACCTGCTAAAGCAGTAGTAAGGTTAGATGATGGAACTTTTAATTCCGAAGGATTAATTGTTTCGATTGACGAAACCACACTCTCTCTCTTTTGTGAACTAAACGCTGTTACAGTAACTTCATCAAGTAACTCAACATCTTCCACAAGTTGAACGTTGTAGACTGATCCTGAACCAACTTCAATAGTAACAGTTCTCATTCCAAGAAATTGGAAACGAATTTCTTCGCCAGTTGCAGCTTCAATTCTGTAAGCACCATCAATGTCAGTAATTACTCCACCTTGACGAGAAGGTACTAAGACAGTTACTCCAGGAAGTGGATCGTTAAAACCATCAACTACAACACCCGAGATTACACGGCGGTTTTGTTGTACCTCCTGGACATTAGTACCCGAAATCAAACTGCTCTTTGCTTCTGTGTTTAACGAAAACAAAGAAATAAGAATACATAGAGCAATAGTTTTCGGTGTTTTCTGAATTTTTTTTCTACTCATAAAAACTTCATTTTTACATTTAACTATGTTAATATTAAAAATATTAGATTAAAACTTTACTTAAAAAAATGCTTAAAATAACTGTACTTTTCATTTCATTTCTTCATAATTTACTAAATTTAAATGGATTACACGTTGTTAAGTTGATTTATTATATCCTATTAAGTAACAATTAGGATATTTTTGAGTGCAAACATAGTGAAAAAAATCAAAAAGAAGAATTTTGTTATCTGTTTAACATTTAAGATAAAGTTGCATAAATGTAGATATATCTTCAAAATATTGTACTTTTGTAATACAAACATATATGTAGTTTAAATTTAAATATTTAATTATGAAATGTATAATTAGTTTACGCCACACTCTATTATTTGTTTTAATACTTTTCCTTGCTAGTTGTAATAACGGTTTCGACGATTGCAACAATACCATACACTTTGAAAATAAGAGTAATAGAACAATTTACGCAGTTAGTACTTTAAAAGAGGGATTCTTTAATTTCGATCCAACAAATGAAATTTATGCTTCTGATTTCAAGGTTAAACCAGATGGTGTAATTTCTGTTAAAATAGGCATTAAACTCTCTTGCTGGGAACAGACACTTGAGCAGACCGGCGGATATGTTTACATATACATTTATGATGCAGAAGTTCTGGAAAATCCAGATAATAGATGGGAAGATCAAAAGAATCAGTATATTAAAAAATATAAGCTCAGTGCCAAAGATTTGAAAGGAATGGGTTGGAAAGTGAAATTTTCTTGATAATTAATTTTATATTATCTTTGCAGTATGTTTTAGGGCAAAATCAAATAGCTTTAAAAAAAAGTTTCTTGTAAAAACCTACTGTAAAAATATATATGAACTATAATAGTCCGGCTGAAGCCGCTAATGCATTTAGATTGGCGGCTATTGATAAATGTAAGCGTCACGTTTCGGGATTTGCTTTAATGGCAATTTTAGGTGGCGCTTTTATTGCGTTTGGAGGTTTATTAACTGTGATAGTTGCAGGTGGTATGCCTTCGGTAGCTGCAGCAAATCCTGGAATTGTGAAATTTATAGCAGGATCACTTTTCCCTATTGGTCTGATTATGGTATCTATAACCGGAGCTGACCTGTTTACAAGTAATTGTGCATCGTTTACTTTTCCTTTGCTAAGACGTGAACTGCCAATTAAGAAAATAGTATATACTTTGGTTTTGTCCTATCTATTCAACTTTATAGGTGCTCAATTTATAGCTTTTGTATTGTCAGCAAATGTTGGTATGCTCGATTCAGATCCATGGAGATCATATCTCATTAACTATTCAGAACATAAAGTTAATCAAGACTTTATGACCGTTCTTTGGAAAGGTGTTGGAGCAAACTGGCTTGTATGTTTGGGCATGTATATGGGATATGCAAGCAAAGATATTATAGGAAAATGCATAGGGATATGGATTCCTGTTATGTTATTTGTTACTCTTGGATATGAACATTCAATTGCAAATATGTTTTTTATTCCTGCTTCTATTTTTGTAGGTGCCAATATAACTTGGAATAGTTTTATAATAAATAATTTAATACCTGCAACTATCGGTAATTTAATAGGAGGATCTGTTCTAGTAGGAATGGTATATTGGTATCTGTTTCTTAAAGCTAAAGAGTGATGCTTTATATCATATTAGATTAAATTATTATATCGTAACAAATAGGGGTAGTTTCAATAATTAATTTGAGAAGCTAAACCTGTTCTCAGTAGAATTTTCACTACGTTTTTGAATAATATATGAAGAAATATTATGGATATTATCTATCCATATCTCATTTTTTGGATCCATTGCATATTTACAAATAGCATCTAATGTTGAAGTAAGAGTTTCGCTGTTTCCTCTTTTTTCCACTTCATGTCCTACTAGTATTAGCCAATTCCCATTTTTTCTGGAAAAATTAATAAGTTTTTTTATATCTCTAAATGACTTACCATCAAGTTCCATCCCCATTAGTTGAGCCATATCACAAATCAAGGGGTTATTGGGACCCTCATCTAACCAACTGCGACCTGTAGTAAACATTGATGCAATAAGTGGAACATAACTTTGGGTTTCCAATCCTTTTCCAACAAATGTTTGTCCGCATGGATATGCAAAAGAAACAGCTTCTACTCCTAATGAATCTCTTATAATTGCTCCTGCTTTTTCAATATCTTCTCTCATAGTTTCCAGAGTATAGTTCTCCAAAACTATCCCGGAAGTCCAAGAGTAATTTCCAGTACAAGGATGCAACAGTGTATGGTTTCCTACTTCATGTCCATCTTTAACAGCCTTTCTCCATTTTTCCATTCGGTCGAACATGTTTTCGGGTGTGATATAAAAAGTACCTTTAACATTATATTTATCTAAAATTGGAATTGCATTGTCGGCTTGTGTAATTCGTGAATCATCGAAAGTGATTGTTAAACCCATTTTTTTCCCTTCCGGCCATTTAAATAAACTGTCTTTTTTAACCTTATCCCTATGAGGTCCTTCTGAATATTTATAAGGGGTCTCCTCAACAGCTTGTTGGGGCTTATTTGAACATTGCTGAGAAGTAAAAAAAACTATTATAGCAATTATAATTACTTTAAGAATTTGCATAATTTTCACTTTTTAAGAACACCTTATAACATAAGAATGAAATTTATTATTTGCAAATATAGTTTAAAATATTAAAAGGCAAATCTTTCTTAGAGACTCAATTATTAACTAAATTTGATGTTAACATATAACAACTAATTTCACAAACTGTTTACTCCTTCTCAATTATTAATTAAAAGCATAATCTTCTATCCCCAAACTTTGCATTTTTCAAGAAATTTCAATAGATAGTCATTTAATAGGCTGCCCCATTTCCTGACCAAGGGATTATTACTTCATTACCTTCTCCCTATTTAAAAGAGCAATATAAGGCCAAGGTACCTCTTATGTAATATTTATGTAATAATTATGTCTATTTATGTAGGTACATGAAGTCTATTTTACCTTACATATATCAAAAAATGTATAAAAATTATCAGGAAACATTTGTGAGATATTAATAGATATGATATATTTGCGCTTGATATGTTCAAACAATATAGGGGTATGTCAAAACAAAGCATGTCTTTTTAAGTTGATCAATAATTATTTTTTTTAAGTAAAATATAAATTAAATGTCTATATAATACCTAATATTTTTAACTACCAAATATTTTTTTTAAATGAACCAAAAACAATTAAAAAATGAAACAATACCCGTACGAAGGATAAATGCCTTTGCGGTTATGATGTTTTTTTGTTTCAGTATTTTTAGTACTGGACAACTGTATTCCAAAGAATTTGGTATACAACAAAACAAACGAGAGGTAAAAGGAACGGTTATAGATTTAAAAGGTGATCCTTTACCCGGAACAACCATTATTATTCAGGGAGCAACTACTGGGGTGATTACTGATGGAGATGGTGCTTTTAAAATTGAGGTAGCAGACAACGATGTTCTTGTAGTTTCATTTATTGGAATGGAATCACAATATATACCGGTGTCAGGAAAGACCTCAATTACTATTGTATTGCAAGAGGCTACGAGCGAACTGGATGAAGTAACTGTTGTGGCTTTTGCTACTCAAAAGAAGGAAAGTGTAATTAGTTCAATTTCTACAGTAAGGCCATCTGAGTTGAAAACTCCTACAAGTAATCTTACCACAGCACTTGGGGGCCGTATTGCAGGGATTGTTTCTTATCAGAGAAGTGGTGAACCGGGGCTTGATAATGCAGAATTCTTTATTAGAGGTGTAACAACTTTTGGATATAAGAAAGACCCATTGATTTTGATAGATAATGTTGAGTTGACTTCAACAGATCTTGCTCGTCTTCAGGTAGATGATATCGCATCTTTTTCTATAATGAAAGATGCAAGTGCTACTGCGCTCTATGGTGCAAGAGGTGCTAATGGTGTAATATTGGTAACTACCAAAGAGGGTAAAGAGGGTAAGGTTCAGTTTAATGTAAGAGCTGAGAATTCTTATTCTATGGCAACAAAGAAGATTGACATTGTGGATCCGGTTTCTTATATGAAACTTCATAATGAAGCAAAATTGACAAGAGGGAATCCTCGACGTGAATATTCAAATCAGCAGATAGATGCTGCACGAGATGCTTTAAGAGAGGCGATTGATGTAGCTCATGCTGCAGGACATGGTTTATATGAGTTTGACGATAGACTTACAGGATTAAAACAGCCTGTTTCTGATACTACAATGTTAGAGCTTACTTTACGTAATACTATCACATCAAGGTTTTCAAAAGAGCTGATATGGGGTTTGGGTAATAATGATGTTACAACACTTCAGGGTATAGTAAATGCTCCGCTAACTGCATATCATCAGGGTCAGCGTATCTCATGGGTGAAGTCTATGCATAATCCAACATTAAATGTAGTCGAACAATTTTATACACAAAACGGTATACCTATAAATGAAGATTTGACATATGATTATGAAAGCCGATATAAGGTAATGGATGTTCCGGAAAATCATGAATATTATCTGACAAAAGATTTCAGAACTGCTTATCTTAATTTTTATAGAGAACCACGTTATTATGCATATTTGGGATTCGATGGAGGAAAATGGTTTAATATGGAAGTAGATAGCGATAAAAATTCATATGAAGTACATAATAAAGCTGGACAAATTGCAGGTAGAGCCTTAGATAATTATAATATAACCGGATACTTTGCAAAGAAGCTAGTTAATTATAAGCTTATTATGAGAGAGGGCCAGGATAATGGCAGTACAGTTAGTTATGCATTTCCAATTATTCGCCTTGCCGATCTCTATCTGTTATATTCTGAAGCTCTTAACGAGTGCAAAGATTCTCCAGACAGTGAAGTGTATGAATATATACAGTTGGTACGCAATAAGGCTGGTCTCGATAAAGAAACAGGAAGTTTATTAGATACTTGGACTACCTATTCAAATAATCCTTCAAAGCCAACTACTAAAATTGGTATGAGAGATATAATTAGACGTGAAAGATTAATTGAATTAGCATTTGAGGGACAAAGATTCTACGATTTAAGACGATGGCGACTAGCAATGGAATATCTGAATAAACCAATAAGAGGATGGAATGTGAGTGAGAAAGAGGAGTTGGGTTACTATCAGGTGACATACATTGCAACTAGAAAGTTTATGATTAGAGATTATTTTTGGCCAATTAAGACAGATGATCTTTACAGAAATAATAAGTTGGTACAGAGTCCACAATGGGATTAATATTTAAAATAATAAATACAATGAAAAATTTATATATAATATTCTTTTGCACAATCATTCTATTTTCATGTAATGATGATTTTGCTCATAAACCAATAGGAGGAGAAAGTGGTACTACGCCCGATCCAGTTAGAAGTGCCCGTGTATTATATAATAAACCGGGAGGAGCAGTAATTGCATATGATCTGCCGGATAATGTTGATATACAATACATCAAAGCTGAGTTTACAAATACGGCAGGAGTAACTAGAGATGTTAAAACATCATCATATATAGATACTATAGAAATAAGTGGTTTGGGCAATACTGAACCAAGAACAGTAAAATTATATACCGTAAATCGCAAAGAAAAAGTTTCTGAACCTGTCGAAATAATTATTAATCCTCTTACTCCTACAATAGAGAGTATTAAAAACTCAATGGATTTTAGCGTCGATTTTGGAGGATTCCTGCTCCAATTTTCAGATAATATTGTAAAAGAAGAGGTAAGTATCTATATATTAAAAAAAGGGGAGGGTGAAAATGAGATGGTAGAGCATCAGATTCTTTATACAGCACAGGAAAGTGATACAATAGCAGTAAGAGGACTCCTGGCAGAAGAGACAACGTTTGGTGTTTTTGTGAGGGACAGATGGGATAATATTTCCGATACAGTTTTTTTCTCAATGACACCTTGGCGTGAGGATTATCTTGATAAAAAGGAGATGAAATATATTTCAATTGCAGGTGATGTAACTTGGAATAATTACAGTGGTGGGGCTAATGATCGTGCATATGATGATATTATTGGGAATGGCAATTATATACACACAGCATTCCCT
>CAYLKV010000023.1:0-20001 GCA_964384545.1 uncultured Proteiniphilum sp. | reverse complement strand
AAAGTAGATACTCTTGTTGTTCATGGAGGATATCAACGTGTTAAATTAAGCGGAATGATGTATTATGCTAAAACAGCAGAAAAATCTATCATAAGATGGACCGTTGATGGAGAAAAAGATTCTGTGATAGTAGATGCCAGTGACTGGAGATTAAAAAATGATACACTTTCAGTTGTAATAGATGGTTTGAGAGAGGGGACTCAGCGTTTCTTTGTTCAAAATTATGATAAGGAGGGTAATAAATCGTTAAATGTGGAGGTCAGTGGTAATGTTTACGGAGATCAATATATTATGAGTGCAACCTCAAAGATGATAACTCAATTGACACCATTACCAGAAGGTTTGCAGTTACATTGGAATATGTCGGAAGAAGCAATAGGTGTGGAGGTTAAATATGAAAGTAACGATGGATATAAGTTCTTTAAAGAAAGTGCAAAGGCATTAACAACTTTAATATCCGACTGGAAGCTAGCAGGTACAATACAAACTCGTACTATTCTTATGCCTGAATCTGGTGCACTAGACACACTCTATACAGAATGGAGCTCTCCAATTCAATTTCCTGACAATGTTGAATTCAAAGTTGAGAAAAGCAAAATTAAGTATTTGAGTTGGAGCAAAGATGCCAAAACAGGTTACAGTGGCTCGTTTACTGGTGTATTCGATGGTGTTTTCGGTGGAGGAGGGAATCAGTTTCATAGTGGTGATGGTGTAGGTGTTCCGCAGCATTTGACATTTGATTTAAATGTAAAAGCTAATCTTACCCGTTTTGAAGTTTACACCCGCGATGATAATTATCATAATTGGAATCCGAAGAAAATACAGATTTGGGGTATCGATGAGATTGATGAAAATTCAGAAGTTCTGCGTTCAAGTATGAGTGCAGGATGGGAAGATGAAGCAAGACAGAAAGGTTGGAAATTGTTAACTGAAAACATCAGTACACATCCTATAAGTAATAACTTTATAATTACAAATCCACATGAAGTAAGATATATTATTATTAGGACAACCGAGGTGCATGGTGCTCCAGCACTGGGTAGTGGAGCTTATGTAATACTGAGAGAGGTAACTCTTTATGCTGACAAAATTTTATCAATAAATTAATAACTAATTTCCTCATTTTACTCCGGTGTAGTTAATATACCGGAGTATTAATAAATATCCATTATATTTATACAGATTATAAGAATTTTGCTTTTAGACATAAATTATAAGTAATGATAAAAAGAAAATTATTTTTTTTGAGTATAGTAGCATTTATGTTTTTAGTCTCCGATTTAATTGCACAACCACAAGGTTATACTCATGTATGGGAAATAGGGAAACAGGATAAAAGTGGAAGTGAATTTGCACTTTATAATGATTCGCATAACATATTTTCAAGTCTATTCAGAGAAGGTGTTGCAATCTATAGTGTTGGAAAGAGTAAAGAAAAAGATATTCCATATTTTCTTCCAGGTCCATCAGATTCTTGGGCCGGTAACATTTCTGGAAAGTTAATGATTAGGTTTGGTATTGATCAATTACAAAATGTTACCAATATTAAGTTTAGGATTAATCTTTTGGAGACACATCCATCTTTAACTCCTTCACTTAAAATTGTACTAAATGATTATAAAGTTGAGATAGAGATCCCAAAAGGTCATAATATGGATTTTCTAAGCAATAAACAGACTCAATCTGATGGTTTGTTTGCAGAGGTAAATCTTCCTGTAACTGCTTTCCAAAAAGGTGACAATATGCTTACAATTGAAAATAGCAAGGGAAGCTGGCTTGCCTTTGATAATATAGAACTCAATGCAGATAAGTCGGTTAAACTGACAGAAACATCTAATAAAATAGATTTTTTAAGCGCAAATGCAGTACCGGCACTAAAATATGGTAAAGACCATGAGTTAGCAATACCAATAAAACTGCATGTAATTAACTGGAGTGATGAAGTTCAGAATGTTGAAGTTAAAGCAACAGGAAAAACCGAAAGTATAGCTGTTAAAAAAGGAATTCAAACTATAGAGTTTTTGCATCCAGAGGTATTAAAAGAAAAAGATATTGATGTTAATCTGATTTATGACAAAAAGAGTGTTGGTGTAAAGAGAATTAAATTGTTGCCGGTAAAAAAATGGACAGTTTATCTGATACAGCATACTCATACAGATATAGGTTATACAAGACCACAAACAGAGATACTCAGAGAGCATATAAGATATATTGATTATGCAATTGAATATTGTGAATTGACTGAGAAACTGCCGGATGATGCACGATTTAGATGGACTTGCGAAGCTTCTTGGACAGTGAATGAATATATAAAAAACAGACCTCAAGAGCAAATTGAGAAATTAAAGAAATATGTTGATAACGGACAAATTGAAATAACAGGTATGTTTTTCAATATGTCGGAAATGATTGATGAGCACTCTCTGAAAACATTCCTTCAACCTATTTCATTACTTAAAAAATATGATATTCCTGTAACTACAGCTATGCAAAATGATGTTAATGGTATTGCATGGAGTCTTGCAGATCATTTGCCAGAATTGGGAGTGAAGTATTTTTGGATGGGTAATAATGGTCATCGTGCCTTAATTCCATTTAATAGACCTACACTCTATAAATGGGAGTCTCCTTCAGGAAAACAGATGCTTGCATTCCGTTCTGATCATTATCATACAGGTAATTTTTTAGGAGTGGATAAAGGTGATGCTGCAGCAGTAGAAACACCTCTGTTTAATTACTTAGATGGGTTAGTAAAAAAAGACTATCCATTTGATGCAATTGCAATACAGTATTCTGGATATCACACAGATAATTCACCTCCATCTTATAGCAGCAGCAAATTAGTTGAAGAGTGGAATAAAGAATTTGCCTATCCTAAATTAAGAAATGCACTTCCTTACGAATTTATGGATTATGTGGCATCACAAAATCTGGATGGTATTCAAACTTATCGTGTTGCTTACCCGGATTGGTGGACCGATGGATTTGGATCTGCTGCCAGGGAGACAGCTGCATCAAGGGAATCTCATGCCGATATGGTAACAATTGAGAGTTTGATTTCTATGGCTGCATTAAAAGGAAAGAGTATACCTTTACATATAAAAAATGAGATTACCCATATACATGAGAATCTTCTATTTTATGATGAACATACATTTGGCGCTTCAGAGAGCCTAAGTGATCCATTAGCTAAGAACAGTCAGGAGCAATGGAGTCAGAAGTCATCATTTGTATGGGAGGGTTTAAAAAGTGCTCAATTGCTTTATGAGACAGTAGGTGGTATTTTGCAGAGTGATCTTAAAAGAGGTGAAAATGCTACAATTACATTCTTTAACCCAAATGGACATTCTCGTACTAATCTGGTGACTACATATATCGATTATGAGGTAATTCCTGAAAATAGATTATTTAGAATTACTGATGCTGAAGGTAAAAGTTTGAAGGTACAACAACTAAACTCACGTAGAGAAGGAAGGTTTTACGCTATTATGGCAGAAGATATTCCGGCAATGGGCTACAAGACCTTCAATATTATTATAGAAGATAAGCAAAAAGATGCAGCTAAAAGAACACAAATGATAGATAATGTTATAGAGAATAATTTCTATAAGATAACTTTGAATCCTGAGACTGGTGGTATAAAAAGCCTTTTCGACAAAGAGCTGGGTAGAGAGTTGGTTGATTCTGAGTCCTCTTGGGATCTAGGTGCATTTATCTATGAGAAACTAGATAATAGAAGGCAGATGGAGCAACACAGGACAGATAATTATACAAGAGTTGGATTATCTGATGCAGTAATCACTGCCGGCGAACATGGTGATATATATCAGAGTATTCATGTTCGAGGTAAAGCTCCGGGTGTTGATGAGAGTTTTGGGGTAAGGCTTGAGGTTAAACTCTTTAACAATGAAAAAAGGATAGAACTTGCATATGCAATAAAACGCTTACCAGAATTAGATCCAACTTCAATCTATGTGGCTTTTCCATTTAAGTTGAATGATTCACGTCTGGCTTTTGATGTACAAGGTGGAGTTGTATATCCGGGAGAAAATCAGTTGGAAGGATCGGCAAGTGACTGGAATACTGTTCAAAACTTTGTTGCAGCACGAAATAGTCAAGTTCAATATATTTTAGGATCTGATGTTGTTCCTCTAATGCAACTTGGTGATCTACTTGATGGCCCTTTTCAATATAAAAAGAGCTATGAAAAGCCACATGTATTCTCATGGGTGATGAACAACTATTGGGTTACTAACTTCCGTGCTTCGCAGGAGGGTGAATTCAGATGGAATTATTATATAACTTCAACAGACGACTTGACAAACTCAGCTGCTATGAATTTCACCAGAAATAGCAGAACTCCAATTTATAGCCGTATCATGCCTGTCGGAAAAGAGAATAATAAACCTTTATCTTTCACTGGATTAGAAATTGAGAACAGTAATCTGATAATGACATCATCTACAATCTCAAAAGATCCGGGATGGTTACTTTTGAATGTGGTAGAAATGGATGGTAAGGATACCGAATTGATTATTAAGGATATGAGTGGCAAGTCATGTCAATTCCAATTTGTAAATGCAATAGAAGAGCCTATTTCATCATTGGATTCATCAGGTATCTTCAAAGCATTTGAAAACAGATTTATAAAAGTTAAGATAGAGTAGTGATAATAGATTAATCAATTCATTTTGAGAAAGTGTCATCTGAAATTTATTTGAAGATGGCACTTTCTATTTATAACAACTTATTTTCGTTAAATAATGCAATATTAATAAGTTTTTAATTGAAACAATGTTATATTTGCAACATTATTGCATTTGTTTAATAATATATGATCACAGCAGAAAAAATATTACATAAATATAGTTTAAAAGGGACCGGGTGTAGGAAGTTCATTATTAATCGTTTACTGGAAAGTGAAATAGCTCTTTCGGAAAATGAGATTAAGGAGAATAATCAGGACCTATTTGATAGAGTAACATTTTACAGAACACTTATTACACTTGAAGAGAGTGATATTATACACAAAATTGTACTGAACGATAACATCGTAAAGTATGCATTAAATAGGCATCATCATGAATCCGGAAATATCCATTCACACTTCCATTGCGAAGGTTGTGATGATGTGTTTTGCATAGAAGGAAAAACCTCATTTGAGGCAGAACTGCCCGATGATTTTGTACAGAAAGAGGTGTTTGTTATAATTGAAGGAGTCTGCCCAAATTGTAAAAAAAATTAGTCCTACTGTATGAGGTTATCCGTTACATTACTGTTTACAACAGTGAGCCTATTTTATGCCTTTTCTCAAGGTTATTCTATTGTCGGATTTGTGCATGATGGTGAACATGATGCATATATGAGTGCGGCAACGGTTTCTCTTTTGCCAATTGAGAAGCATGTTCAGACTGATAAAAATGGGTTCTTCCAGTTTGAGGGATTGGATGCAGCTAACTATATGTTAAAAATAAGTTTCATCAGCTACAATGATTTGCTGCTTCCTATAAAATTATCAGGCGACACTCTTATGCATCTTCATATTTACCCATCACCAATATTATTGGAAGAGGTTAGAATTAATGCTCACAGAAGTGGTTCTGTCAACATTGCATCTGCTCTTTCTGTGACTGAAATCAGTAAGAACTATCTATTTAAAAACAGTTCTTCAAATTTTATTCAGGCACTCTCCTCTATTGCAGGTATCTCATCAATGGATATTGGTGCAGGGTTCTCTAAACCAGTAATTAGAGGTTTTGGATTTAATCGAGTGGCTGTTGTTGACAAGGGTGTGATTCAGCAGAATCAGCAATGGGGGGCAGATCATGGACTTGATATTGATCAGTTTGATGTGGATGGAGTGAGAGTTCATAAGGGTCCCATGTCGTTATTCTACGGTTCAGACGCAATTGGAGGAGTTATTGAAATATTACCACCAACAA
Organism: uncultured Proteiniphilum sp.; assembly: GCA_964384545.1. Classification (GTDB taxonomy): domain Bacteria; phylum Bacteroidota; class Bacteroidia; order Bacteroidales; family Dysgonomonadaceae; genus Proteiniphilum. The sequence continues at coordinate 14,059 of CAYLKV010000023.1, read as the reverse complement.
TACCTCAAGAGGATTTGCTTTGGGGTGATGCCACATTAATTGCAAAAACCAATAACGATTTGATTGGAGCTTCTGTAGTTGCAAATATGAAAAGAGACAATCTGTTTTTGCGTGGACGTGCTACAGTACAGAGCTACGCTGATTATAGAGTACCGGTTGATAATATTGAGTATCTTACATGGAGGTTGCCGGTTTATAATGGTAGAATGAAGAATAGTGCGGGCAGGGAGTTCAATCTGTCTTTTTCTGCAAATTATAATCATGTTAATTTCAATAGTTGGCTGCAATTATCTGATATCTACAGTAAAAATGGATTTTTTCCAGGAGCTCATGGTTTACCATCAATAGAGCGACTTTTGGATGATGGTAATGTAAGAAATATTGATTTACCAAATTCTGCCTCAAATCATTTTAAGATGATCTGGAATAATGAATGGAGAATATCAAATAATGATAAATTGTTGTTCGATTTTGGATATCAGCAAAATAGGAGAGAGGAGTTATCGGCATTTCATACTCATTACGGTAATCAGAAGGCTCCTGAGTTAAAACCCGATCTGGAACTGCAATTCATACTTAATACCTATTCTGTAAATTCGAGATATTTGATGGATGAAAATGAGAAGTGGAGCAAAACAGTTGGAGTTACAGCAGAATATCAACATAACAAAATTGGAGGATATTCCTTTTTAATGCCAGATTTTGAGCGACTAACTTCAGGCCTGTATTTGATTAACAGTTATAGATTAGGGGAAAAGTTTTTTATAACAGGGGGTGTAAGATATGATATTGGTAAACTTATTGTGAATCAGTTTTACGACTCAATGCTTGAAGAGTATCTTATGATGCAAAATTATAATAGGGATGATGTTGAGATTTATGCGATGAGGTCGGTTGAAATAAATAGGACCTTCAACAACTTGTCTGGTTCTGTAGGTTTTGAATATAATCCTTCTAAAATTCATAATATAAAGATTAATATTGGAAGGAGTTTTAGATATCCCGGTGCAAATGAATTGGCCAGCAACGGTCTTCATCATGGGGCTTTCAGACACGAACAGGGCAATATTGATTTAGACTCTGAGAGTGGTTATCAAATAGATCTTGATTATAAATATGAAACGGAAAGATTAGATATTAAGTTAAATCCATTTTTAAGTTGGTTTAAGAATTATATTTATCTTGAACCAACCGGGGTGTGGTCGGTTTTACCTCATGCAGGTCAGATTTATCGATACAATGAAACAGAGGCAATCATGGCTGGTGGTGAATTGTTGGCAGGTTACGAAATAACTAATAGATGGAAAGTTAGTGGTGATTTTGCATATGTTTACAATAGAAATATTGTAGATAAATATGCACTGCCATTTACTCCTCCAACAGTAATTACGACAGATATTACATATTCAGGAACAGATAATAAGAGGAAGTTAGTTTCTGATTACGAACTCAAACTTGAGAATAGGTGGATAATGAACCAGAACTTAGTTACCCGTAACGAATTAACAACTCCGGGTGCGATGCTTTGGAATTTTTCTGCATATACTCACTGGCATATAGGAGGTAAAATGTATATAACATTATTGCAAGTTGAAAACATATTTAACACACCTTTTATGAATCACCTAAGCTTTTACAGGAAACTTAATGCACCGGAACCTGGAAGAAATATTCAATTGATTGTTAAAGTTCCTTTCTGAAATTACTTTTTCGATCAATTATAGTTTTAGATATTTCAATGAGATCGTTTTTATGACAAAAGGTTATTTCATTTTATTGAGAATTTTTTATAAAAAAATCAGTTTTAGAAATCAGTTTAAAAATTACAGTATTAGTATATGAGAAATAGGGTATTAAACAGTGCAATTTTATTGATGGCAATAATAGGTTTAGTTTCATGTGAAAGCGTAGAACTTGATAACGAAAAACCGGTTATAGCAATAATTTCACCTACAGAAGATGATTTTGTGAGACCTGGCAGTGAAATTCATTTGGATATTAAATTAAGTGATAATGAGGCATTGGCATCATATAAGGTTAATATACATGGTGCATTTGACGGACATGATCATGGTAAGGGTGGAGTAAAGTCTGCAAAAATAACAGCCGATGGCGAATCATTGGAGTTTAGCAAGACATGGTTAGAGAACGATTTTATAGCTTTGGGTGAAGTGCCAATAGCAGGAAAAAGAGAAGCTACAATCAGACATCACCATATTGAGATTCCTGAAACAGTAAAAAGTATGGTAAACGGGGTACAAAAAGATATGCCCCTGAGAGAGGGGCATTACCATTTTATTATATATTGTACAGATAAATCGGGTCAGGAGTCATTTGCATCTACAGAGGTTTTTATCTCATATGATGCTGAGGCAGATGATCACATTCACTGATTACTCATGTAGAAGGTTAGTTTACCACCACTCATTATATCGACATGAGTAATATAATTTTCGGTATAGGGTTTTCCGTTGAGCTCAATCTTTTCGATATAAAGATTCTCTTCTGATAAATTGAGTGCCTCCATAACAAATGAGTTGCCATTGCCAACATCAATTGTAACTTTGGAAAGTTGTGGAGCACCAAAAATATAACGCCCATCAACTGTATTTACAGGATAGAAACCCATTGCAGAGAACAGGTACCAGGCAGACATCTGACCGCAATCGTCATTTCCAATAAGACCGTCAGGTTTATTTTGATAGAAATCTCTGCAGATTTTACGAATAAGTTGTTGAGTATCACGTGGTCTGTCGAGGTACATATATAGATATGCGATATGGTGACTCGGCTCATTTCCATGTGCATACTGACCAATTAGTCCTGTAACATCAGAGAGTTTACCTGTAGATTCCTGCTCTGTAGTTAGTAGATAATCGAGCATTTTTCCTGTATGCTCTTTTCCCCCCATCAGTTCAACAAGATTAGTAATATCATGCATTACATGCCAAGTATATTGAAGTGCATTTCCTTCAGTATAGTGACCTCCAATTTCTGAATCGGCATGAGCAAGCTGATATTGGTCGAATGGAGTTAACCAGTTGCCATTCGAATCTTTTGGCCTCATACTCATTGTTTCTAAATCGAAATGATTTGTATAGAATTTTGATCTGTTTAGGAAGAATTCATAATCGTTTGTTTTACCCAGTTTCTTAGCCATCAGTGCAGCAGCATAATCATCATATCCGGCCTCCAGTGTGCGTGATACCGATTCAACTTTTGTTATATCGTAAGGGTAGTATCCATACTTATCGTATATATCCCATCCTGCATTTTTATGATTGCCTTGAGTTAGTGATTTTTTAATTTCATTAAATGCTCGTTCTGAATCAAAGCCATCAAATCCTTTTAGGTAGGCATCAACAACCATTGGCACAGAGTGATTTCCGACCATGGTATATGTCTCTTGACCCATTAATGCCCAAACAGGCAGATGACCTTTCTGCTCACTAAATTCTAGCATATTATTAACTAGGTCGTCGATAATTTCGGGACTAATTATTGTGTACATTGGAAAAGCCGAACGAAATGTATCCCATTGTGATAGTGTGGAATAGAATTTGCCTGTTGGTGATTTTGTTATCTTTCTGTTGGGACCGACATAACTGCCATCTACATCAGCAATATTGTTGGGCTGAATATATAAATGATATAGCGAAGTGTAGAAGTTTACTTTATCGTCGTAACTGCCTTCTACCTGAACCCTCGACAAATAGTTGTTCCATTCCTTTTTTGCATCTTCATATACTTTATCAAAATCCCAGTGCGTAACCTCAGCTTGAAGATTGGCTTTTGCGCCCTCAATACTTGTTGTTGACATAGCAATCTTCATGTTGAGAGTGTTACTGTCAGACATGTCAAAATTAAGTATATAACGAGGAGCCTTTTCTCGAGGATTGCGTTGTTCAAGCATCTTTCTATCAATAATTGGTTTATCAAACTCAATTACAAAATAGTATGTGCGACTAACCCACTCTGTACGAGTTGTATAACCTGTTATTATTCTATCTCCTTCAAAATTTACCTCATTATCGAGTACATGAATAGATGCACGTTCTTTGCTCCAGACTAAACCACTCTGGAAATCTGCAAGAACATTTGCGTCGTTATCTGAATTATAGGTATAACGATGAAAAGCAACATGAGGAGAGGTTGTAATCTCAACCTTAACATTATTGTCAGTAAGTTCTACACTATAATAACCCGGAGTTGCTTTTTCACTACTCTTATTAAAACTACTGCTTAGATCTTCACGTACATCACCTGCAAAAGGTTGAATCAATAAATCTCCTAAATCGACAATGCCCGTTCCATTAAGTCTGTTTTGTGAGAATCCATTTATTCTTTCATCGTCATAGAAATAGCCGGAACAGTAGTCCCATGAATAGTTTCCTGTTTCTGGACCCGGCTGCATAAAACCTAAAGGATATGTAGCCCCCGGAAAAGTGTGTCCAGTGAATGCAGTACCAATAAATGGATTGACATATTGTGTGAAGTCGCTGCTAGCAGTATCATTGATGCTGCCACTTTTATTGCAGGAAATCAGAATTAGTGATACGGCAAGCAGTAAACCTGTTCTTTTCATAAATAGTACAAAATGATTAATCATCAATCTTTGCTCTTTTAGTTTCCCAAATAAAGTAAGCTATAAGAGCAATGAATGCTATTAGTGCAGTAATTTGAGCTCCAACACCATCAGGATCTTTCCAAACACCCATATCTAGCGCATAGCTGTTACCTGTTAAGAATATTACCAATGCACCAATTACACCAAACAATGCAGCGCCGGCAATGAATCCTGAAGATATAAGAATTGCGCGCTGGTGACGAGCATTTGTTAGTTTTTTGTCTTTACCCTTCTTGTTAATGAAGTGATTTAGAAGACCTCCCACAATAAGTGGAGTATTTAATTGGATTGGGATAAACATCCCAAGCGCAAATGCTAGTGGAGAAATGCCCAGCCAGTTAATTAGAATTGCGATAACAGCACCAAGACCTAAAAGCATCCAGCTTACACCTGAACCAGCCATTAGTGGTTCTATGATTGCAGCCATAGCATTTGCTTGAGGAGCAACCATTGGATTTGGATTTTCTGGAGATGCCACAAAACCATAAGCCTCATTAAGGATGAAAATTACTGCTCCCACTGTTGCAGCAGAAACAATTGTACCAAGAAACTTAAATGATTCCTGTTTTGCTGGTGTATTACCAATCCAGTACCCAATTTTCAGGTCGGTTACAAAACCGCCAGCCATAGAAAGAGCAGTACATACTACACCACCAATAATAAGACCACTAACCATACCTTGCCAGCCATCTAAACCTACAGCAACAAGCACTACCGAAGTAAGGATTAATGTCATCAATGTCATTCCCGATACAGGATTCGAACCCACAATTGCAATAGCATTTGCAGCAACAGTAGTGAATAGGAATGAGATTAAAGTTATAGTTAATAGTGCTACCAAAGCCTGCACAAAAGTGATTTTAACACCAAATAGTAAAAATATAAAAACTGCTACAAGAGTCAAGAATAGAAATAGCATAACAAACGACATTTTCAGGTCGCGATCTGTACGCTTTTCATTTTCAGCAGCTCCTGCAGTTGCAACTTTTTTACCAACAGCCAACTTAAATGCTGTACCAATAACACCTGATGATTTTATAATTCCGATGATACCTGCCATCGCAATTGCACCAATACCAATTGGTCTAACATAGTTGGCAAAAATAAGTTCAGCGCTCATTGCTTCAAATGGGTTGATACCACCGCCTACAGCTGCACCAAGAACTCCAATTTCGTTTACCAATGGAACTAATACCAGCCATGCAAGAAGTGAACCCATTGCAATAATTACAGCATAGCGTAATCCTACTAAATATCCGAAACTGAATATTAGAGCACTAACATTGAATTTAAATACCATCTTAAATTTGTCAGCCATCATGGCACCTGCAGGAAAGATTTTAGTCGTTATAACTTCACTCCATAAACGGAAAGATGAAAAACAGAAGTCGAACAGACCACCTATCAACCCACTTGTGATAAGAAGTTTTGCTTTATTACCTCCCTTTTCACCCGTCATCAAAATTTCAGTTGTTGCAGTTGCCTCAGGGAAAGGTAGTTTTCCATGCATATCTTTAACAAAATATTTGCGAAAAGGAATAAGGAAAAGTATTCCTAGAAAACCGCCTAAAAGTGAAGAGAAGAAAATTTGCCAAAAATCTACCTGAATCTCAGGGTATTTTGCTTGCAGGATATATAGTCCGGGGATTGTAAATACTGCACCTGCAACTATAACTCCAGAAGATGCACCAATAGATTGTATGATTACATTTTGTCCAAGTGCATTTTTTCTTTTAAATGCTGCTGATGCACCAACTGCAATTATTGAAATTGGTATTGCAGCCTCAAATACCTGTCCGATTTTTAAACCTGAGTAAGCTGCAGCTGCTGAGAAAATGATTGCCATTAAAAGCCCCATAAAAATTGAATAACCGGTTACTTCTGTTGCCGGTTTATTAGATGGGAGTACTGGTTTATACTCTTCTCCGGAAGCCAACTCACTATAAGCATTTCCGGGTAGTTCAGTTACCTTCTTCTCTTGCTCTTTTGTTTCCATTTAGTTTAAATTATATGTTTTGATTTATTTGTATATGTTATTTCTATTTCTTTTATCATATTTTCATAGTCTGTATATTGTTATATTTATAACTAATGTATGGACTCTTAATTTACGATATGTATTATATGGTCAGGATTTGAATAAAAGCCGAAAATACAAAAAAAAGAGTTAGGTACATATAAATTCAATATTGTAAATAACTTTTGTAGGCTTTTTTAGATGTAGAATTCTTATATTTGTGCTTTAAACATGATAAGGTAACTAAAATGAGAAAGATATTCTTTATCCTGCTGGCAGCAATGTATGTTGCGTCTCTTGGAGCCCAGCAATATAACCTGCATGATATTGTAGGTGGTAAATTTAGTGCTAAAGGAGTAGAAAGAACTGTTTCTTCGGCTGATGGTTTGTATTATTATAAATCAGATCCTTTTAATACTGCTGTTATTAAATATTCTTACAGCAAAGGTGAAGCAGTGGACACTTTATTTAGTACCAGAACAGCCCGTAATTGTACATTTAATTCTTTTCAAGGGTTTTTAGTTAGTGATGATGAGAACAGAGTTCTTGTTTATACTGAAAGAGAGCAAATTTACAGACACTCATTTAAGGCAACCTATTTTTATCATGATGTTAGAAGAAATATGGTAAGGAAGCTGTCGGAACAAACATCAAAACAGATGACTCCTGTTTTTTCTAATGACGGTAAGATGGCGGCTTATGTTATTGATGGAAATATATGGCTTGCTAAGTTCGATTTTGATACTGAATCGCAGATTACCAATGATGGAGAGTTCAATAAAGTTATAAATGGAGCAACCGACTGGGTATATGAGGAGGAATTTGGTGTTACAAGATTGATGGAGTTCTCTCCTGATAACAGGTTGCTGGCATTTGTAAGAACAGATGAAAGCAATGTTGAACAATTCAGTTTCCAAAGATATGAAGAGAAAATGTATCCGGATTATTATGAATTTAAATATCCAAAAGCAGGTAGAGTAAATTCAACTGTAGAGTGCAAGGTTTTCGATATAGAAAGCAGGGTAACACGTAAAATGGAGGTGCCATTGGATGCAGACGGTTATATTCCAAGAATAAAGTTCACGAAAAATGAGTCGCAACTTGCAGTGATGACTCTAAACAGGAATCAGAACAGGTTTGATATGTACTTTGTAAATCCAAGATCGACTGTTGCCAAGTTAGTACTGAGAGAAGAAAATAAGTATTATGTGGACTCTAATATGCTTGAATCGATATACTTTATGAATGATAAGTTTGTATGCTTGTCGGAGAGAGATGGATACAACCACATATATATATATGGTATGAGTGGAACATTGCAGAAGCAGTTGACATCAGGACCTTGGGATGTAACAGGATTGCTTGCAGTGGATGAGCAGTTGCAAATGGTTTATTACCAAACAGCAGATGAACATCCTACTCAGAGAAATATTTATAGAATAAATATTGCCAAACCTGTACCACTGAAACTTTCTCAGCAGACAGGTTATAATAGTGCTACTTTTAGTAGCAATGGTAAATTTTATGTTAATCAATGGTCTGATTATGATACACCTCCTCAGATTACACTTCATAGTGGAGATGGCAAACTAGTAAGGGTGTTAGAGGATAATAGTCTCACAAAAGAGGTCTTTACAGATGCTAAGCTTCCTAATCGTGAATCAATTAAAGTTATGGCTGCTGATGGGATAACTGAGTTGAATGGATGGATCTTAAAGCCAGCTAACTTTAATCCCTCAAAAAAATATGCAGTTGTGATGGTTCAGTATAGTGGCCCTAACTCACAGGAGGTATTAAATAGATATAGTGTCGACTGGTATTTTGCACTTCTCAATGAGAATATTCTGGTAGCTGCTGTTGATGGAAGAGGAACAGGTGCAAGAGGTGAGGAGTTTAGAAAAAGCACATATTTAAACCTGGGGATTAAAGAGTCTGATGACCAGATTGCTGCAGCACGTTATTTAGGTTCATTGCCTTATATTGATGCTAGTAGAATTGGTATTTGGGGATGGAGTTACGGTGGATATAATGTATTGATGAGTATGAGCCGTGGAAATGGTGTAATTAAAGCCGGTGTAGCAATTGCACCTGTAACAGATTGGAGATTTTATGACACTGTATATACAGAGAGGTTTATGCGCACTCCTCAACAAAATATTGAGGGGTATGATAATGGTTCACCTATTTCCCTTGCAAAAAATCTACAAGGTAATCTTTTACTTATACATGGTACTGCCGATGATAATGTTCACTTCCAAAACTCAATTGAATATACTCGCGCACTCATAAATAGTGGTAAGCATTTTGATATGTTCTTTTTCCCCGATAAGAATCACTCAATTGTTGGGACATCAACAAGACAATATCTTTATGAGAAAGTGATAAATTACTTTAAAGACAATCTATAGTAGAAATTATTAAACAAAAAAGACACTCTGTTGTTATTATGTCACAAATTATGCCAAATGGCTTTTTATGACAAAAATTTCATTTTTAGAGAGGTTGGCTAGGAATCCGGCATTCGGACTTTTTCCGTTTTTTATTTATTCATTTATACTCGGCTATATTGATCCTACTTTAGCTGCAATAATTGCTTTTGCACTTTCGTTAATAGGTGCCCTGGTAGTTAAAAGCAACAGTAGGCTAATTTATTATGTATCAATATTTACATTCGTTTTTGCATTTCTAATCTCATTTACCACTTACAGATATCTATCACTTATAAATACATTTATAGTTGTAGAGGTGATATTTACGTTCTTTCTTACTCTTACAAGACTGTCCAGGGGGCGTTTGTTCCTCTTTGCTAAAAATGATATAAATAAAACTCTGCTAAAAGAGTCTTTTAGGGTTGTTTTTCAAACTCAATACAGCTTAACTATACATCTATTTGTTTTTATTATTTACCTTGCTACAACAGAAATTGCTATTTATCCGTTAAGTGCATTATTTATGAAGGTTACGTTTCAGCTTATTTTACTTGGAATTATGTCTATTGAGACAACAAGACTCTATATTCTAAGTAAAAAGTTGTTTAACGAAGAGTGGCTACCTGTAGTTACCGAAACAGGCGAAGTTACAGGACGTGTAGCAAAGTCTGTTACGAAAGATATGAAGAATAAATTTATGCATCCTGTTGTAAGGGTGGCGCTTTTGAATAATGGTGCTATATATCTTAAAAAACGTGATAAAACAAGAGTCCTGAATCCCGGGAAACTCGATTATCCATTTGAGGAGTATATGGAGTTTAATGATGAGTTGGATAGAGCTGTTAAAGAAAGCTTGGGAAAAGAGTGTGGTAATGATAAATTACCCGTGAGGTTTTTGCTGAAGTATACATTTGAAAACGAAATTACTAAGCGTTTGATCTTTTTATATGTAGCAGAAATTGAAGACGATGCTCTATTTAATTGTCTTAACTTGCAAGGTGGTAAATTGTGGACAACTGCCCAGATTGAAGACAACATGGGTTCAGATATTTTTTCTGAGTGTTTTGAGTTGGAATTTGAATATTTGAAAAATACACTTCTTCTGGTTCATAAGTATAAAAACAAAAAAAATGATAATTAGGCGATGAATGGGCAGTTTAATATTCATCTAGCCTAATATTTCGAATTATTTTATTTTTTTTATTTCTCCACTTGAAAATTCAGCAAAAAATAATCTGTATCTTTTTTAATAAAAACAGTTGCAATTACTTGCATATCTGACTGATTATTTGTAATTTTGTGCCGTTTTTCACCCTAAGTGTGTGGTTATCTCATGATAATCAGGCTCTTATTAAGGGGAGAAATGCATTAAAGAGAAAGTAATAACATAAAATAAAAATTACCAAAAGAAAGTAGAAAATGCCTACAATTCAACAATTAGTAAGAACAGGACGTACTACCCTGAAAGAAAAGAGCAAATCTAGGGCTCTGGACTCAAGTCCGCAGCGCCGTGGTGTTTGTGTGAGAGTATATACTACTACCCCTAAAAAGCCAAACTCTGCAATGAGAAAGGTTGCACGTGTTAGATTAACTAACTCTAAAGAGGTGAATGCTTATATTCCGGGAGAAGGACACAATCTGCAGGAGCACTCTATTGTGCTAGTGCGCGGAGGTCGTGTTAAAGATTTACCCGGTGTTCGTTATCATATTGTAAGAGGTGCATTGGATACAGCTGGTGTTGGCGGCCGTACTCAAAGACGCTCTAAATATGGAACTAAAAGGCCTAAACCAGGTGCAAAAGTTGCTCCAGGCGGAAAAGCTGCACCAGGTAAAAAGAAATAATCAATCAATAGAGATAATTAAAATTAAAAATTACTGTTGAAATATTTGGGAAGGCTACTTTATGGGGGTTGAGTAAATGAGTTCAGAGGAATTCGTTGAAGGCTAATAAAAGGCAACCAAACAACATAAAATTATTTAACAACAATGAGAAAAACTAAACCTAAAAAGAGACAGATCCTCCCGGATCCTGTTTTTGGTGATGTAAGGGTGACAAAATTCGTTAACCACCTTATGTACGACGGAAAGAAAAGTAAATCGTACGATATTTTTTATTCTGCATTGGAAACAGTTAAGGCTAAATTAGCCAACGACGAGAAGTCGGCTCTCGAGATTTGGAAAGCTGCTCTCGATAATATTACTCCTCAAGTGGAGGTTAAATCGCGCCGTGTAGGGGGTGCTACATTTCAAGTGCCTACAGAAATCAGACCAGACAGAAAAGAGTCCGTTTCAATGAAAAACCTTATTCTTTATGCTCGCAAAAGAGGAGGTAAAACTATGGCCGATAAATTGGCTGGAGAAATCGTTGATGCATACAACAGTCAGGGAGGCGCATTTAAACGTAAAGAAGATATTCACAGAATGGCAGAAGCGAACCGTGCATTTGCCCATTTCAGATTTTAACATAGCAAGAAGGTAAAAAAGATGGCTAAGGGTTCAAAAGAAGTTTTAAAATTAACTCGCAACATTGGTATCATGGCGCACATTGATGCCGGAAAGACTACAACCTCTGAGCGAATCCTGTTTTATACAGGTTTAACTCATAAGATTGGTGAAGTTCATGACGGCGCTGCAACTATGGACTGGATGGAGCAGGAGCAGGAAAGAGGAATTACAATCACTTCAGCGGCAACTACAACAAGCTGGAAGTACAACGATCAGACATATAAAATAAACTTAATTGACACTCCTGGGCACGTTGACTTCACAGTAGAAGTTGAGCGTTCTCTTCGTGTGCTTGATGGTGCTGTTGCAGCATTTTGTGCAGTTGGTGGTGTTGAGCCACAGTCTGAAACCGTATGGCGTCAGGCTGATAAATATAAAGTTCCAAGAATCGGTTACGTAAATAAAATGGACCGTTCGGGTGCTAATTTCTTTGATGTGGTTCGCCAGATTAAAGAGATGCTTGGTGCTAATGCTTGCCCAATTCAGATACCTATCGGTGCTGAAGAGAGTTTTAAAGGTGTTATAGACTTGGTTACAATGAAAGCCTATTTATGGCACGATGAGTCTATGGGTGCAGACTATGATATTGTAGATATCCCAGCTGAGTATTTAGAAGAAGCGCAAGAGTGGCAAGATAAGATGCTTGAGACAATTGCTGAATATGATGATGTTTTGATGGAGAAATTTTTTGACGATCCTTCAACTATCACTGTAGATGAGATAAAAGCAGCAATTAGAACAGCTACTCTGTCTATGAGTATAAACCCTATTATTTGTGGATCATCTTTCAAAAATAAGGGTGTACAAACTTTACTTGATTCTGTCTGTGCTTATCTTCCTAGCCCGGTAGATACTGATTCTATTACAGGTACTGATCCTGATGATAGTACTAAAGAAATTGTACGTCATGCTGATCCAAATGAACCATTAAGTGCACTTGCATTTAAGATAGCTACAGACCCATATGTAGGCCGTTTATGTTTCTTCCGTGTTTACTCAGGTGAATTGGATGCCGGATCATACGTATATAACACAAGATCTAGAAAGAAAGAACGTATTTCACGTCTTTTCCAGATGCACTCAAATAAACAAAACGCGAAAGATTTTATCGGAACCGGAGATATTGGTGCAGGAGTAGGTTTTAAAGATATTCGTACAGGAGATACTCTTTGTGACGAAAATAATCCTATAGTACTTGAGGCTATGGATTTCCCAGATCCAGTAATTGGAATTGCGATTGAGCCAAAAACTCAGAAAGACTTAGACAGATTGTCAAACGGTTTAGCTAAGCTTGCTGAAGAAGATCCAACATTCACTGTTAAATCAGATGAGGATACAGGTCAGACCGTTATTTCAGGTATGGGTGAACTACACCTTGAGATTATTATAGATCGTTTGAAACGTGAATTTAAGGTTGAAGCTAATCAAGGTCGTCCACAGGTTACTTATAAAGAAGCTATCACAAAATCTGTTGAACTTCGTGAAACTTATAAGAAACAATCGGGTGGTCGTGGTAAATATGCTGATATCATTGTTCGTGTTGAGCCAACAGATGCTGATTTCGAAGGAGATTTGCAATTTATTGATGAAGTTAAGGGAGGTAATATTCCAAAAGAATATATCCCATCAGTTCAGAAAGGTTTCCAACGTGCAATGAAGAACGGTGTTCTTGCTGGATTTTCAATGGACAAGTTAAAAGTTACACTAATCGATGGTTCATACCACGCAGTTGACTCTGACCAATTGTCATTTGAGATTTGTGCTATGCAGGCTTACAAGAGTGCTGTAGAAAAAGCTGGTCCAATTTTGCTTGAGCCGATTATGAAGGTTGAAGTTGTTACACCTGAAGAGAGTATGGGTGATGTTATTTCAGACCTTAACAAGAGAAGAGGGCAGGTAGAAGGTATGGAATCTAATCGTTCAGGTGCTCGTGTTGTTAAAGCTAGAACACCTCTTTCTGAGATGTTTGGTTATGTAACTTCATTACGTACTATAACTTCAGGACGTGCTACATCTACAATGTCATTCTCACACTATTCAGAAGTGTCAAGTTCAATTGCAAAACAGGTGTTGCAAGAAGTAAATGGCCGTGTTGATTTGATAAAGTAACATAATAAATATATGAGCCAAAAAATCAGAATTAAACTGAAATCATACGATTATAGCCTTGTTGATAAATCGGCTGAGAAAATCGTAAAAACCGTAAAAGCTACGGGTGCTGTGGTAAGTGGTCCAATTCCATTACCAACACACAAAAGAATCTTTACCGTAAACCGTTCTACATTCGTGAACAAAAAGTCTCGCGAACAGTTTGAATTGGCTTCTTTTAAACGTCTTATCGACATCTATAGCTCAACAGCTAAGACAGTAGATGCGTTGATGAAGCTTGAGCTTCCGAGTGGAGTTGAAGTAGAAATCAAAGTCTAATTTAAAGACATAAATATAATTTATAAACAACAGAGAAATGCCAGGATTATTAGG
>CAYLKV010000022.1:0-42740 GCA_964384545.1 uncultured Proteiniphilum sp. | reverse complement strand
GAGATAATAAACAGTAATGAATTTGAGCTGTTTGAAGATTTTGCTGATATGTGGTTAGACCAAAATGAGTTTAGCAAAGAGTCTATTTTTGAAGTGAATCATCTTCCCGAAGGTAAGATTTGGGACAATGGTTGGCAGGGTTACGGAACAAACCTTCCTGCATTTATTTCTCCAAGTGAGCTTCAAGGTGGAAGTAAATTGGGAGACTTTAAAGGTGGATGGGGATTTGGACCTGTTCGTCAAACTACTTGGGATATTTATGAAGAGGGTGATAGCCGTCGCGAAGGTTCTATAAATAGATTTAGCCCAGATAATTACTCGGTGCGTTTTCAAGATACTGGTCTATTCATGGCAAAGTATGCTGCTCGTATGGGATATAATCCTCAAGGTGACGTCGATTTAAACTATGCTAACAATATCAGATTGTTCCGCTATGCTGAGACATTACTGAACTATGCTGAAATGATTGTAATACACGGACAATCACCGGTAGGAGGTATTACTGCACAGGCAGCACTTGATATGATTCGTGAACGTGCATTTGGTGCTACAAAATCAATTCCTGCAACTGCTGAAAATATAAAGCTTGAACGCAGACGTGAATTTGTTGGTGAAGGAATGCGTTTCTGGGATTTAGTTCGCTGGGGTGATACTTCAATTCTAACTGAAAACTTGCCTGAGTACAATAGTGTGCGCACGTGGAATGATAACTGGAAGTATTTACCTATTCCTCAATCGGAAATAGATAGAACTGCTGGTACCGAGTTTGCGTTGCAGCAGAATCCAGGGTATAATTAAATTGACTTTTTTAGCAAATTGCTCTAAATAGAAAATAATATGAAGAATATAATAAAACAGTTATCGTGGATAGTAGTGTTGCTAATAACAGTAGTTGCATGTAGTCCACAGGAAATGGATGATTATTCCCTTTCGAATGTTGCAACTATATCTGATGATATGGTGTCATTTACACAATCGGTTTCACCTAATAGTGATAATGTGATTACCTTCACTAGCACTACAAACTTACCAAGTGATGGTGTATATGCTATTCGCTGGAATTTGGGTAACGGTGCTTCGGGGAGCAGACCAACTGCAACCGGAATTTATCCTTTTGCAGGTGAATATACAGTTACATTGTCAATTCATTCTGCTAATGGATCGGTAGCCAGTAGGAGTGTTGTGGTAAGTTTTTCGGAGAATGATTTTAGTCTGGTTGATACTCCGGCATACAGGAACTTAACAGGTGGTGCTGATAATGCCGAAGGTAAGACTTGGGTATTTGATCAATACAATAATTTTGCAGCTGAGGTTAAAGCAGCAGGATTTAATGTCAACGGACATATGGGCTTAGGACCTCAAGGTTCAAGAAGTCAGGAATGGTGGGCAGCAGCTGCTAATGATAAAGTTGCCTGGGATATGTATTCTACTAAGTTCACATTTATCCAGAATGGAGTTAAGCTGATTATTGAAAAGGATGGAACTGAAGGTTATGGACGTAATGCAAGTTCTTCAAGTGTAGGTGGATTTAATGTTCATGCTACAAGTGGTGATGATGCAATGTTTACATATTCAGGCGGTAGCTACACTTTCTCACTAGATGAATCGGGGAGTTATTCTACTCTAACTCTGTCTGGAAATGCCTATATGGGATATTATGCAGGTAGTCAGGAATATGAGATAATCTATCAGACAGATGAAGTTATGGCATTAAGAGTTAATAATACTGTTGAGAGTCAGGACTGGGTATTTGTTTATTGTCTTGAAGAGCTCAATGTGGAAGCTCCTCCAGTACCTAAAACTGTGAAGGCTGTTCCACTTTCTGAAAACTTTGAAGGTAGTGAGTTTCTAGCATTTAATCAGGAAGATATGGGTGGGCCAAGTAAGAGTGATGTCATAGGAAACCCGATGCCGCTTCCTATTAACGAATCGTTACATGTATATCGCTATTGGAAGTCAAACGGGTTTTATAGCAACATGTCTTTCACTGCTCCAGATTATAAGTTCGATTTAACTACTCAGAATAAAATTAGAGTTAAGGTATTTATTCCTTCATTCAACGATTACACTACTGAGAATGATGTAGCAGGTGAATGGATTTCAAATAAGAAATTATTACCACAACTGGCAGTTAAACTGCAAGATAGTGAGCATCCTGCACCATGGGAAGGTCAGACTGAGATTGTGAAAGCTAATTTAGAACTGAATAAATGGCTTGAGCTTGAGTTTGATTTCTCAGGAGTAGCAAACAGACAGGACTATGATAGAATTGTTATACAGTTTGGTGCTGAAGGTCATACAGGAGCCGGTTTCTTCTATCTTGATGATTTTGAATTTGGGCAATAATTAAATAAATTAGAAAGAGGTTGTTCGAAGATATTTCAACAGCCTCTTTCTTTTAAATTATCCACTTAATTTTTATGAAAACAATGGGAACAATAGTTATATCATTGGCAATGTTGCTTATAGCAAGTTGTGGCAAAAACGATTCACCTTCAATTGCTCCAGATACCGAAAAGGAGATTAAATGGGTGATATCTCCTGCTTCAACAACTTTTAGTTCGAAAGCGGGAACAGAGAATATTTTTGTAGAGGCAAATGGAAACTGGACTGTTTCTGCCGATCAGCAGTGGTGTGTTATTGATCCTACTAGTGGAGGAAACGGGCAGACTGTTGTGAAAATAACAGTATCTAAGAATTCAACTGAAGAGGTAAGGAGTGCTGAAATTACATTTAAATCGGGTAAATATAGTCAGAAATATAATGTAAAACAGAATGCAGGAGAACTTGAAGATTATGTTCCATCAGGTTACAGCATGGTATGGAATGAAGAGTTTAATGCAGATAGACTTACCGGTGGAAAACCGGCCCTTCCGGATACAGAGAAATGGTTTTATGAAACTGCAGAGCCGGGCTGGGTTAATAATGAACTACAGACATATATAAAAGGTTTCACAGGCACAGATACGGTTGCAGCTATTTATGATGGAACTTTAAAAATTAAGGCAATACCAAAAGGAAATAGAGTATACTCTGCAAGAATTAACACAATCGAAGGATGGACCTATGGCTATTTTGAAGCCAAACTGAAGGTTCCTGGAGGCAAAGGAACATGGCCGGCATTCTGGATGATGCCTAAGAACTTTACTTCATGGCCTCTGGATGGTGAGATTGATATAATGGAGTATGTGGGGTATGATAAAAATGTTGTACATTCTTCAATTCATACTCAAGCCTACTATCATTCAATCGGCACTCAAAAAACTGCCTCTAAGAGAATATCGAATGCTGAGACTGAGTTTCACATTTATGCAATTGAATGGACTGCAGAATATATTAAAGGTTTTGTTGATGGAGAAGAGTATTTCAGATTTAATAATGATGGAACCGGCAACAAACATACATGGCCATTTAATGCTCCTTTTTACCTGAAACTGAATCTTGCCTGGGGAGGCGACTGGGGAGGTGCACAAGGTATTGATGAGTCGGCATTGCCTGCAGTTTATGAAATTGATTATGTGAGAGTTTATCAAATGTAGAAAATTGTTTATTATGAAGAGATACATTGTTTTAATCTTACTTATACCATCTGTTTTCTCCTGTAATTTTGGGAGTAAAGTAGATAGAAATAGGTTAAATATTGCAATCGAAAATAAGATAGACAGCATAATTGCACAGATGACAATCGAAGAGAAGATTGGTCAGATGTCGCAATTTACAGTCGATATCTTAGGCAAAGGGGGAAATGCATTTTACAGTAACGACCCTTTTGAAATTGATGAAGTTATGCTAGATACAGTAATAGGGAAGTATAAAGTAGGTTCAATTCTTAATGCCAGTAACACAAAAGCTCAAACTATTGAGATGTGGGAGTATACAATAAGTACTTTACAAAAGAGAGCAATAGAAGAGACAGGAATACCTATTATTTATGGAATAGATGCAATTCATGGTCCTACATATACTGCAGATGCTACTTTTTTTCCGCAGGAGGTGGGTATGGCTGCCACATTTAACCGGGAACTGGTTAAGCGTGGAGCACAAATCACAGCATATGAAACAAGAGCAAGTAATATTCCCTGGGTTTTTTCTCCTACAATGGATATTGGAAGAGATGCAAGATGGTCGAGGCAATGGGAGAGTTATGGCGAAGATAGTTATCTAAATGCAGAAATGGGGACCGTTACAGTACTTGGTTATCAGGGCAATGACAGAAATAGGGTAGTAAACAGTGATCTGGCAGCCTGTATAAAACATTATATGGGGTATGGTGTGCCTGTTTCCGGTAAAGACAGAACTCCTGCTGTGATTAGTGAAATTGATCTACGCGAGAAATATTTTGAACCATTCAGATCAGCAATAGTCGATGGTGGAGCATTGTCGCTTATGGTTAACTCCGGTATCATAAATGGAGTATCTACTCATGCTGATTACAGATTAATAACCGAGTGGATTAAAGAGGACTTAAGCTTTGATGGAGTAGTTGTTACCGACTGGGCAGATGTTCAGAATCTCTATTCAAGAGATCTTATCACAACTGACTATAAAGGTGCTGTTAAAACTGCTATTAATTCGGGTATCGATATGGTAATGGAGCCTTACAATCTCTCATTTTGCACCACTTTGAAGGAGCTGGTAGAGGAGGGTGAAGTATCGATGGATAGAATTGATGATGCTGTAGAGAGGGTGTTGCGACTGAAATATAGACTTGGTCTGTTCGATAAACCATATTGGCCCAGGGATGAGTTCCCCGATTTTGGAAGCAGGGAGCATGAAGCGGTCGCTAAGTTGTCGGCAGATGAGTCTATTACACTTCTGAAAAATATTGATGGTGTATTGCCTCTTCGTGCAAATTCCCAAATACTAGTAACTGGGCCAAATGCCAACTCAATGCGAACTCTCAACGGTGGTTGGAGCTATTCATGGCAAGGTGAAAAGACTGAAATGTTTGCTGAAAAGTATAATACAATTTTAGAAGCAATGCAGAATGAGTTTGGAGTTTCAAATATTGTTTATGAGCCAGGTGTAACATATAAAATGGATGGTCAATATTATGAAGAGAGTGCACCCGAAATTGAAAAAGCTGTTAGAGCTGCATCGGGTGTAGATTATATTGTTCTCTGTATTGGTGAAAATTCATATTGCGAGACTCCGGGGAACCTAGATGAACTGGCTTTATCTGATAATCAGACAGATCTAGCATTGGCACTACAAAAAACCGGAAAGCCTGTAATAGTTGTTTTAAATGAGGGTCGCCCCAGATTAATTAGAAAAATTGAACCTGGTGCAGCTGCAATTTTACAGACCTATCTACCGAGTAACTTTGGAGGTGATGCATTAGCAGATATCTTAAGTGGTGATGTAAATCCCAGTGGTAAGCTTCCTTATACATACCCAAAATATGAGCAGGGCTTAATAACTTACGATCATAAACCGGGACAGAATATTGATGGTAAAATGGAGGGAGCTTACGATTATGGTGCTCAAACTTCAGTGCAATATCCATTTGGCTACGGATTGAGCTATACGTCCTTCAAATATTCAAATATGAGTGTCGATAACACCAACTTTACATCAAATGATACTATTAAAGTTTCTGTAGACATAACAAATAGCGGAGGTGTTGAAGGGAAAGAGGCTGTCTTGTTATTCTCAAGTGATATGGTTGCCTCATTATCTCCTGATGTTCGTCGCTTGAGGGGGTTCGAAAAAGTGTTGCTAAAACCAGGTGCTAGTCAGACTGTTACTTTTGAAATTAAGGGCGAGGATCTGGCTTTTGTAAATGAAAATGGTAAATGGACCCTTGAAGAGGGTGAGTTTATGTTGCAGTTGGGCGATCAGACATCAAATATTTTTTGTACTCAAACCAAGATTTGGGAGACACCAAATAGGTAGAAGTAGATAATTTACAAAAGTATTTATCTTAATTGTACCTTCTCTTTACAGATCCGATAATATTTTAGAGATGATTAATTTTCACGGAAATTAATCATCTCTGATTTTATATTGTTGTCTGAGATATAGTTATTTATCACTTCTAAAAATTGAGCACCATATTTAGCAAGTTTTTTCTTACCGAAACCATAAATTTTGAGGAGCTCTTTTTCTGTCATAGGAATATCATCCGCCATCTGCACAAGAGTTTTAGTCGCAGCCACAATATATGGAGGTATATTATCATTCTCACTCAGATAATTGCGCAACTTAACCAGTTCGTTTAGCAAATCGGGATTGTTTGATTTCAACTGCACACTCGATTTTCCTTTACTATACGACTTCACACTAAAACTTGGTATTATGAACCCATTGCGCGATTTATAGTACAACTCAACATTGAAATCGACAGCTGTCTCTCTTATTAAATGCTTTTTTAGGGCAATGGATAAAAATATTTCTGAAATAGCATCATCATATTCCATTGCATTCGATTTACTATCTGTTGTTGCAGGTGATTTCTTCAATGAGCTCATTATTTCATCAAGCTTTTCAATAAAGTAGGCAGAGGATGAGTTGAGTCTCTCTGAAAGAAGATTAATGTTATTCTCTTTTTGGTAGAATATCTGCTTTAACTGTATCTTGAATCTCTCTCCTACACTATAAATCTGTTCAATCATCTCAAACACACTCTTGATAAAAGGCAGAGTCTCAGAGTTAAAAGAGGGCTCCTCTCCTTTAATAAATTTAAGCCATGATTGTGCTAAACCGAAAATCGAAGTAAAATCATATAGTTGAAGTAGAGTCGCAATCTTAAACTCCTTAAGAGCATTCTCAAGTTCGTTGTTAATGAATATCTCATCAGGTTTTGAAGATGAGAATTCAACAACCTGATCATCTACACTTATACTTTCTATATTGATGGGACTTTTCAATACTATTCCCTCAATAGATTTGCATCTGCTCAGTGCAACATAAACCTGACCAGGCGAAAAGGCCTTCCCGGCATCTATTACAGCTTTTTCAAATGTAAGTCCCTGACTCTTATGTATAGTTATTGCCCAGGCTAAACGTAGAGGTATCTGCTCGAATGTTCCAATAACCTCCTCCTCAATAGTATTAGTCTCTGTATTTGTATTAAATCTTACATTCTCCCAGGATAGCTTTGAAACTACTATTTCATCAATATCACCAGGGCATTTAACTGTGATCACATCTTCATATATTGAGTTAATCACACCAATCTTACCATTATAAAATCGTCGGGGAATCTCTGTGTCATTCTTTACAAACATCACCTTTGCACCCTCTTTCAATTCAAGAACCTGTTCAATAGGAAATGCATTCTCCGGAAAAACACCGGTTATATTAGCATGGAAGTGATGAACCTCACTGTTTAAACTGTTTAACTTATAGCTATTTATACTGTCGGCGCTATAATTGTGAGTTGTAAGTGTAATATAATTTTCTTCATCCGAAGGGTTAAAGCTGGGGATATATCTGTCGGAAAGAAGCTTCAATCCTTCTGTTGAAAGCGTATTGTTTCTTACCTCATTCAGTACCTTTATAAATTGATAATCAGATTGTCTGAATATTTTATCAAACTCAATATATAGTGGAGGATTTCTCTGGATTACATGACTATGGAAAAAATATACGCTTTTGTAATAGTCCGAAACTAAACTCCACTCTTGCGATTTTGCAACTGGGGAAAGTTGATACATATCGCCAATAAAGATCATCTGTACCCCACCAAATGGCACACTTTGTCTGTGACGTATTGTTCTAAGCACTAAATCAATAGCGTCAAGAAGATCTGCCCTAACCATACTAATTTCGTCAATGATAAGAACCTCAAGCTCACGTATTACATTACGCCTGTTTTTACTCATCTTAATCTGAGAAACGAGCATTGATTGTCCCTGAGAAGTGGGTTGAAAAGGTGCAAATGGCAGTTGAAAAAATGAGTGTATGGTTGTCCCACCTGCATTAATTGCTGCAACACCAGTGGGAGCAATTATTGCAAATTGTTTCTTAGTCTGTTCGCAGAAGTTCCTTAAGAAAGTTGTCTTACCGGTACCAGCTTTACCCGTAATAAAAATATTTCTATCAGTATTGCCGGCAAATTCCATGGCACATTCATAAGGATTGGAGTAATTCATACATTTAGTCTGTTTGTAAATCTTGATTATATCAAATTTACAAATTATTTTGGACTTGAGAAAATAAAGCTGTAGTAATGAGTTAAGTCTTTAGTTCTTTACTATCATTGAAACAAGTAACCTTTTTTTATCGTTTTTGTTAGTTTCCAATTAGCATGAGTTTAGACTAATTATTAACTCAAAAGGGAAGATTGAGAAGGTGACAACAAATGGCAAAAAGCTTGCTATTATTGATACCGGGTTTGTTGATAATTGGTTTCCTCACACTTCGCCGGATATTGAGAATGTGGTTTACCTCTCATATACTGAAGATAAAAATGGAGGAAACTCCATTGGGAGAGATATAAAAAAAAGTGATGCTACTTTAAATGAATAAATATAGAGGTCCGTTCTCGTTTTTCAAGATTTTTAGTCCTGTGACCTTTTCCGGAAGTATCTTCTACTAATAGTATTTCGCCGGTTTTAAACTGACGAATTTCACCAAGCGATGTCTCAATCTCTACACCACCTTCTAAAAGAACAATAAATTGCCTTTGCGGCGCGTGATGGAAGTCGTAGTTGTAATCAGCAGATACAGCTCTAAATTGCAGCGACTTCACTTCAATGTTTTTGGAAAGTCGACCAATTTCTCCATTATCAAATAGTTCTATTTCAACATCTTCAAATCGAGAATCGCCATTATCATCACTATATACTCTTGTTACCTTCATGCTTTCACTAATTATTTAAATATTAATGAATTTACTAAGTTTATCTCATCTTCTGAAATGTTGTGACCTCTGTTTTCATATACTTTGAGTGTAACATCAGCATTAAGCTTACGTGAAATATCTGCAGAGTCTTGAACTCTCTCAACAGGAACATGAAAATCGGGATTGGAAGTTCCAAAAAATATAGGTGTCTGATTAAAATCGCCACTATATTTGGTCACATCTATATCTTTACCAATCAAACCGCCGGTAAACACAACAACCCCACCATATCTTTTTGCAAAGCGCGACGTATATTCAATTGTAAGACAAGCTCCCTGAGAGAATCCTAAGAAATAGATATCTTTTGATTCGATACCCGACGACAATACTTTTTCGACTGTCTTATCTACTATATCGATGGCAGAACTTAGCCAAGGTTCATTGTTCTGCTCAGGAGCCATGAAAGAGTAGGGGTACCATGTGTTGTTAGTGGCCTGTGGAGCTAAAAGGGCAAACCCTTTAATATTTAGATAGTCGTTCATAGTGAGTATGCTTTCTGCTGTTGCCCCTCTACCATGCAGCATTATGAGTGCTTTTTTAGCCTCTCCTATTGATACACCTGCCTCTTTTAAATCGAAAATATGACTCATTTTAATATCTGTTTTTTTTTACTCCTACAATTCAGGTAATATAGCTTCAATCTTACTTCTCATACTCTCATATCTAGCAGGAAGTTTTAATGAAGATCCTAAACTCTCAAGAGATTCATCTACTGTGAATCCCGGGTTATCTGTTGCTACTTCAAAAAGCACACCACCCGGCTCACGGAAATAGAGAGAGAAAAAGTAGTCCCTGTTAATCTTCGGCGTAATATTTAGCCCCGATGCTACAACACGATCTCTCACCTCCATTAAAATATCATCATTCTTGACTCTAAATGCTATATGATGATTGGTTCCGGCTGCATTGCGACCATCCGGAGCATTTGGATTCTCTATAATATCTAAAATGTTGGCAGTCTCAATAGTATCAGTTTCAAATCGATATGTATTCCCCTCCTGTTTTACCAATGAATATCCAAAAATATCGGTTAACACTTTAGAAGTAGCCTCTTTCGACCTGAGGGTGAGAGTTACATTATGAAACCCTCTTATTGCAAACTCTTCATTGATCTCATCTGTTGTCCAAGGCTCACGCAGATCACTCTTATCGGGCACAATCAGTTGAAGCTGCATACCGTCCGGATCATTAAACGAGAGTACCTCTTCCCCAAATTTCACACTCTCTTCTGAATTAATACCATATTTAGCAAGTCGTTTCTTCCAAAACTCGAGACTTCCTGCCGGTACGGAATAACCGGTATGAGTTGCCATTCCGGCACCATTTACTCCTTTACCAATACCTTCCCAAGGGAAAAAAGTTATTATTGATCCCGGAGTTCCATACTCATCACCAAAATAGAAGTGATAAGTACCCGGATCATCAAAATTTACCGTCTTTTTTACCATTCTCAAACCTAATACTTCTGTATAGAACTGATGGTTATTTCTCGCATTATCTGAAATGGCTGTTACATGATGCAGCCCAAATATATCTTTTTGCATTATAAATGTAGTATATGTTGTTTGTTGTCTTATAGACCATAACAATCAATAAAGCGTTTTGTTCCCAACTTAAATAATAAGTTGAAATAGTTAACTTTAAAAAACATCTTTTTCCAAATTGCAGACTAAATAACTAAAATAGCCTTTTTTCCTATAGCCTTTCTAAAAACTTAATTCTTGTCTTTCCTTTAAACTTAGTCTTACCTCATTCTTAAGTTGTCCCTACCTAGCTCTTTTAAACTCCTTTTATAATTGGCTGAAGTCGGTACGAAAGCATAACGAATTCATGCTAAACTAATAGTATTTTGCAGACAAAACATTTATATTTTCTGTGTGAATTGTAGTTTACAAAATTTTAAATTTATTTACTACATTTGTGGAGAAGACTGATATAATAGTCTTTTGTTTATACATTTATTAATCACAAACAAAATCAAAAAATGAATCTTATAAAACATGCAGGTTTGATACTTGCTATTATTTTTTCGACTATGAGCATTAAAGCACAAGGTATTGTGGGCGACTGGAAGGGTACTCTTTCAGTGCAAGGTATGGAGATTGAATTGATTTTTCATGTGACAGAAGAAAATGGACAACTGGCTGCTACTATGGATGTTCCTGTACAGGGGGCTGTTGGTTTGGCGGTAGATAAAATTGAGTTGAATGGAAACAGTGTTACGATGGGTGTTTCTGCGGCTCAAATCATTTATGAGGGTGTACTTTCTGATGGCACTATTACCGGGTTTTACAAGCAGGCAGGGATGTCTCTCGATTTGATACTTAACAAGTTTGAGAGTAAACTGCCGGGAAAACCTGAATTGGTATCCACTGACGAAGAGCTAAAATCATTAATAGCTTTTGATAAGAGTGATGCAAAATATAGTGTGGCCGACTATTTTGCAAGACCAAATGCCTCCTCTTTCCAGCTTTCTCCAAATGGCAAATATATGTCGTATATGGAGAAAGAGGGTTTAAAGAATCATGTTTATATTAAAGATCTTGCAACAGAGGAAGTTGTTCGTGTTATTGAAGAGAAGGATGAGCCAATTAAAGGATATGGCTGGGTTAATGATGAGAGACTCTACTATTTAATGGATATTGGGGGTAATGAAAATTATCATATATATGCTACTGATATTGATGGATCTAATGTAAAGGATTTAACTCCATTTGATGGGGTAAAAGCCAGTATAGAAACTCTTTTAAAAGAGCAAAAGGACTACATCATTATAACGATGAACAAAGATAATCCTCAGATTTTCGAGCCTTATAAGCTGAATATTGTAACAGGTGATCTTGAAAAGTTATATGAAAACAGTGATCCTTTGAACTCAATTCAGGGATATAATTTCGACAAGGAGGGAGTTCTTAGAGGATATGTTAAGTTGGTTAATGGTGTTGAGATGGAGTACTATTATAAAAATAGTGCAACAAATGAGTTTGAACTGAAATTGAAGACTAACTGGGATGATGCTTTTGGTGTAATCTCTTTTAATTATAATAGTCCCGACCCTGATGATGCTTATATAGTAACTAATCTTGAGAGCGATAAGGCTCGAATTGTTCTTTATGACCTGAAGAACTTAAAAGAGATAAAAGAGCTGTTCCATAATGAGAATTACGATGTTTCGAATATGGGGTTATCGCGCAAACGTAATTATGAGATAGATTATTTTAGTTATGAGGGAGAAAAGATTGAAATAATTCCGGTAAGTAATTTATATAAAGAGATTGATAAAGGGGTTAAGAGCAAATTCCCCGGTAAGATCTACAGGGTTGTAGATTTTGATGATGATGAAACTAAATTCCTTATAATTGTACAGAGCGACAAGTTGTATGGCACATATTATGAGTATGATGTTAAATCGAAAGAGTTTACCTTGCTTTACGACCTGATGCCGCAGCTGAAAGAGGAGGATATGGCAGAGATGCGACCAATTACATTTAAAAGTCGCGACGGTTTAATAATTCACGGTTATATAACTCTTCCAAAAGCATCATTAGCAGGTGAAAAAGTTCCGTTGATTGTTAATCCTCATGGTGGACCTCAGGGTGTTCGCGATTCATGGGGCTTTAATCCTGAAACACAACTTTTTGCCAGCAGAGGATATGCAACGCTTCAGGTTAATTTCAGAATTTCAGGTGGTTATGGAAAAGAGTTCTTGCGTGCAGGTTTTAAAGAGATTGGCCGTAAGGTGATGGAGGATGTTGAGGATGGTGTTTATTATGCAATTTCACAAGGCTGGGTTGATAAAGATAAAATAGCAATTTATGGAGGAAGTCATGGTGGTTATGCAACTTTAATGGGATTGGTTAAGACTCCTGAACTATATACCTGTGGAGTTGATTATGTAGGTGTTTCAAATATTGAGACACTATTATCTTCAATTCCTGAATATTGGAAACCATATCTTGATATGTTAAAAGAGGTGTGGTATGATATTGATGATCCTGAAGAGTTGGCAATTTCAAGAGAGGTTTCTCCACTTTATAAAAGCGATAAAATAGTTAAACCGGTTTATGTTGTGCAGGGTGCAAACGACCCAAGAGTAAATATTAATGAGTCTGATCAGATAGTAACAGCCCTACGTGCCAAAGGGTTGGATATACCTTATATGGTAAAATACAACGAAGGGCATGGATTCTATCGTGAAGAGAATAGAATGGATTTCTACAGTACAATGCTTGGTTTCCTTGCCAAATATTTAAAATAGTAGGGGGATAGTTTAAGTTCCGGAATTACATACGTTCCGGAACTTCTATACCAAACAGCGACATACCTTTACTGATGGTAAGTGCTATATTTTTAGAAAGCAGCAACCTGAAGTTACGTAAGTCGCTGTTTTCTTCTTTTAGAATTTTGAAGTCGTGATAGAATTGATTGTATTCCTTCGCCAAATCATATATATAGTTGGCAATTAAAGATACGTTATACTCTTCACCCGACTGCTTAATGACCGATTTAAATTCTGTCAGCAGTTGTATTAAGCCTTCCTCTTTTTCTGAGAGCGCAACTGATGTGTTAATTGCTTCTGTCAGTTCAATATTTAACTCTTTGGCTTTTCGCAAAACCGATTGAATTCGTGCATGAGTATATTGAATGAAGGGTCCTGTATTTCCATTAAAATCTATCGACTCTTTTGGATTGAAAGTCATGTTTTTCTTAGGGTCTACTTTCAATATGAAATATTTGAGTGCTCCCAATCCAATCATCCTGCTTATATTTTCTACCTCTTCGGCTGTGGCATCATCAAGTTTTCCCAACTCCTGTGAGGTTTCACGTGCAGTATCAATCATTTCGGCCATTAAATCATCTGCATCAACAACAGTACCTTCACGTGATTTCATTTTGCCTTCTGGAAGTTCAACCATTCCATATGAGAAGTGAACCAATCCTTTACCAAATTCAAATCCCAGCATATCAAGTATTATTGATAGTACCTGAAAGTGGTAGTTCTGCTCATTTCCAACAACATAGATCATTCTGTTGATTTGGTAATCATCAAATCGCAGTTTTGCTGTACCAATATCTTGGGTCATATAAACCGATGTGCCGTCGGATCTTAGCAGTAGTTTATGGTCTAACCCATGTGGGGTGAGATCAACCCATACCGATCCATCTTCCTTCTGATAAAAGAGGCCCTCTTTTAATCCACGTAAAACTTCTTCTTTTCCTGCCAAGTAGGTTTCAGACTCATAATAGATTTTATCGAAAGAGACACCCATCTGTTGGTATGTTTCATCAAAACCGGCATAGACCCAATTGTTCATCATTTTCCATAGATTTACAGTCTCTGCGTCGTTGGCCTCCCATTTACGAAGCATTTCACGTACTTCGCTCATTAGTACCGATCTTTCTTCTGCCTCCTCTTTTGATATACCGCTATTTTGAAGTTCAGCAAGCTCTTTCTTATAATTTTGAT
Organism: uncultured Proteiniphilum sp.; assembly: GCA_964384545.1. Classification (GTDB taxonomy): domain Bacteria; phylum Bacteroidota; class Bacteroidia; order Bacteroidales; family Dysgonomonadaceae; genus Proteiniphilum. The sequence goes on along the minus strand of CAYLKV010000022.1, from coordinate 28,425 downwards.
CAAACAATACGTAGTAATCACCAATAAGGTGATCACCCTTCTTTCCTGATGATTGTGGAGTTTCGTTATTGCCCCATTTCTTCCAGGCTAACATCGATTTGCAAATATGTACTCCTCTATCGTTTACAATATTGGTCTTTACTACTTTTTTGCCATTCGCTTTCAACACCTCGCTAAGAGCATGGCCAAGCAAATTATTGCGAACGTGCCCTAGATGGAGTGGCTTGTTAGTGTTTGGAGATGAATATTCGACCATAAACAGTGGTGCATCTTCTGCAACTACTGTAAAGCCATAATTGCTATCACTATCAATTATCTGTAAAAGTTTCAGCCAGGCTTCCGGAGAAATTGAGAGGTTGAGAAATCCTTTAATCACATTAAATTCAGAAACTATTGGTGAGTTTTCACTTAGGTATAAACCAATCTCCTGTGCTGTCTGCTCGGGGTTTTTACGAGAAATTTTTAAGAGTGGGAATGTTACAAGTGTGTAGTGTCCCTTAAACTCTTTTTTTGTCTTTTGCAGTGTTATTTGTGAGTTATCTACATCTGAATTATAAAGTTCTTTTATAGCACTGATTATTGCTTCTTGTAAAATATTTTCGATGTTCATACCAATTATTGTTTACGTTTCTTACCGAAGTTGCTGTTTTATAGCGCAAAGTTAAGAATTTTGATTGAATGTTTTATCAGATTAATGGTTTATGACTGTTTACGATATCTTGTATAACTAAACCTGAGAGGGTGAAGCCAAATACTGCTGTTACCTGCACCATTGTTCCATTGATTCTTGCTTTTCTGAAGCTGCTGTTCTCATTTGCATTTTCAAGCACCTCTTCACCCCTGTTTATATTGTACTCTTCACTATAAACACAAAGTATAGGTTTCTTCAGATTTTCTCCCTTTCTCAACTTCTGTCTCAGGGCTGATGCAAGTTTGCAACCACGCACTTTTTTAAATTCTGCAACTCTTATTTTCTGAGGATCTAGTCGCAATCCTGCTCCCATAGATGAGAATACCACTGCATTAGTTGCTGAGGCTCTGCAGAGTAGGTCTGCCTTGTTTGAAAGGGAGTCTATTGCATCAATTATATAGTCATATTCGCCAAGATTGAACGATTCAGCTGATTCAGGACTATATATTCTGGGAATAGATTTTATATCGGCATATGGATTAATTTCGAGAAGTCTGTTTTGTAGTACATCCACTTTTAACTGTCCGACTGTCTTTGTGGTTGCGGGGAGTTGACGGTTGATATTGGCGACTGCAACTCTGTCGGAATCCACGATTGTTAGATTGTTAATACCACTTCTGATTAACCCTTCTGCACACCAACTTCCAACGCCTCCAACACCAAAAAGAATGACTCTTTTTGATGCTATTTCTTGCATCGTTTGAGTACCTACAAGAAGCTCTGTTCGAGCAAATAATTCATTATATTCCATTCACTTTCATTGAGTGTGCAAAAGTAATATCAATGAGGAAATAAAAAAATTGAATATTTATATTTATCTATATTTCACTTAAATCTAACCATCGCATTGTTTTCTCATCAATTAGATCTATCACCTCTGTAATACGGTTTGATATTTTAAGAAGTTCGTCTGCAGATAGGTTGCCAGATGATAACTGGTCGGTTAGTGTCTCTTTTTCAGCTTCAAGTGACTCTATAACTTTCTCAAGGGTTTCAAATTCCTGCTTCTCTTTATAGGTTAATTTGGTCTTCTTCTCTTTTTTATTATCACTTTTTTCAACTGCTGCTTTTAGGGTTTTATATGCTTTCTCAGCTTTTACCTCTTCGGCTTCTATCTTATCTTTCTCCTGTTTCCACTCTCTATATTGGGTATAGTTGCCCGGAAAATTCTGAATCTCAGCTTTTCCATGAAATACCAGGAGATGATCCACAACCTTATCCATAAAATAGCGGTCGTGTGAAACTACAATTAAACATCCCTTAAATCCTGCAAGATACTCCTCAAGAATATTGAGTGTTATTATATCTAAATCGTTTGTGGGCTCATCGAGAACAAGAAAATTAGGATTCTTAATTAATACGGTACAGAGATACAGTCGTCTTTTTTCGCCTCCACTTAGTTTATAGACAAAATTGTGCTGCTTTTCCGGTGGAAACATAAAATGTAGCAGGAATTGCGATGCCGTTAGGCTTTTGCCATTACCCATATCTATAACTTCAGCTATATTTGTGACGACATCTATAACTTTTGTCTGTTCGTTAAAATTGAGTCCTTCCTGACTGTAATAACCAAAATTTATAGTTTCTCCTATCTCAAAATATCCACTGTCGGGCTTAACTTCGCCAAGAAGCATTTTTATAAATGTGGATTTCCCGGTACCATTGTTGCCCACAATTCCCATCTTCTCATAGCGTGAGAACAGGTAGTTGAATTCCTCAGTAATTATTATATTATCATATCTTTTACTTACATTCTTGGCTTCAAATATCTTGTTGCCAATATATGCCCCTTTTGCAGAGATTTGAATGTTATTTTCATCTCTTCGCCTGTTGGCCATCTCTTCAAGTGAGTAAAATGCATCTATCCTCGATTTGGATTTTGTACCTCTTGCCTTAGGCTGTCGACGCATCCATTCGAGCTCTTTTCTCATCAGGTTTTTAGCTCTTGAAACCTCAGCACTCTCAGCAGAAAGTCGCTCATCTCTTTTTTCGAGATAATAGGAGTAATTCCCTTTATAGGAGTATATCTGTTTATTGTCAATCTCTATTATGCTGTTGCATACGCGATCGAGAAAATATCTGTCGTGTGTAACCATCAGCAGACTAATGCTGTTTCTCGAAAGATAATCCTCAAGCCATTCAACCATCTCGAGATCTAAGTGATTGGTGGGCTCGTCAAGCATAATCAGGTCGGGTTCACTAATAAGTACATTGGCTAAAGCAATACGTTTTACCTGTCCTCCCGATAACTCTTTAATTTTCTGCTTGAAATTGAATATCTTAAGTTGTGATAATATCTGCTTAATTCGCTGTTCATAGTCCCATGCTTTCAGTTGATCCATTTGTGCCAAAACCTCTTCCAGGCCATCATGGTTTCCTGTCGTCATTATGTCTTCGTAACGGGCTATCAGCTTAACGGTTTCATTATCTACACTAAAGCAAGCCTCAAGCACGGTTAGCTCCGGGTCGAATTGGGGAGATTGGTCGAGATAGTCTACTACAATATCATTGCGAAACACGACTCTTCCTTCATCATAAGGCTCTTTTCCGGAAATTATATTTAGGAGTGTTGTCTTTCCTGATCCATTGGAGGCGATTAGTCCAATTTTATCTCCCTCTGCAATACCAAATGATATATCTTTAAACAGAAGTAAATCGCCAAAACTTTTTGTAAGTGAATCTATTTGTAATAGAGGGTTTGCCATAATTATGTATATAAGTATACAAAAATATAAAAATCTTGTTGATAATTAAACAGGTAATCAAAACCTCCATCTTATATATGTGTTTAAATCGGTTCTGCTATTGCCATTTATCTGATCTGCGCCTGATCCGATTACTTCTCTATTGAAATATCTTGTTCGACCTAATTTTGAGGACAATGATAGTGCTTTAGTGAGTTCAAATCTTAAGCTCAGAGCATAACGAATCCCTTTTCCGTAAAATGATGGCATATAAAAGCTGCTCATCAAACTTCGTTCATATGAATATACTCTTGCGTTATTGGTCTCAGCATTAAATAGAGCAATAAATGCATTTGTAATCAAATTATTGTTCGGCTTGTAATTAACATTCTGAGAAATCATAAAACCAAGCTCTTTGCCGGACAGTCTGACTTTGTATCTTGCAAAATCCAGATTTGTCCTTAAGTCCAGGCTATTATTTATAACTGTTGAGTAGCGTAACCTCAATTTATGAGTATCGTAGGGTAATACTGATTTTGTTTTTGTGTTGTTATCGGTAACATTCTTCTCTTTCATCTTATATTTATATCTCACCTCTATATTTGAGTCTTGTGTCAGGTTGTATGTCCCGAGCATATAAATGTCGGTCGCTTTCGAAGGTTTATCAACTCCATATTTAGGCCATGGATATCTAATAAAATCAATATAACTGTTAATAGCCAGCCTCTTATATGGTTGGAATGAAGCTCCTAAGTAAATTCCTTTCTCATTTTGAATTCTGCTCCCCTCTGCAAATGCCTGAGCATGTAAAGCGTTGTATGAGATAGGGTAGTGTCTGTGCAAAAAAGATAGAGAAATAGTAGTTGATGGTCTGTATTGGAAGGAGTTAATGGTTGCAACGGAGCCATTTTTAGACATAGCTGTCTCTCCGGCAAATATAAATCCGGGTAGTTGATATGAGTAGTCTGCGCTGGCATTATAGTTAGATGAGCCTCTAAAATAATATCTGTTGTAATCACTTATTGTTGGATTATGTGTTTTGTTATATTCATAATATACATAGTTAATTCCAGTCTGGAAACGATTCTTTTTATAATTAATATTGGCACCTAAAACCTGTTCCCTTGTATTTCTTTTTTTACTTATTTCTAATAGTGTTCGATGTACTCCATCTGTTTTAAATGATGTGATATCGCCTGTTTCTGAAATATTTGCATCAATAAGTCTATTAGAATAGAAGGAGATAAATGAAATATTTTTTATCTCAAACAGTGCCGCACTACCTCTGAAGAACCCATATTCTGCAGTTGAGAAATGCCTCTTAGGTTTGATTGTTCTTCTTGAAATATTATCTAAACCCCAAGATTTTATTCCTACAAAATCGTTATTAAGAATCAGTCCCTGCCCAAAAGATAATTTATAATCTCCTATAGCAAGCGTTTTGAATTTGCCTAAATTGTTAAGTATGAGATGAAAGCCATAGTGGTCATACCCCTTTTTAAAGCCTTTCTTTAGTAATGGCTCTCCTGCATCTTTTTCAGCAGTAAAACCCATTTGTACTCTATCTCTATGTTTTAAAGAGTATCTCAACGAATTATAAAAATCTTCACCTCGATATTTACGATTGGGATATCGTTCTAGAATGCTGTCAGAGAAATGGCCATATCCAGCTCTTTGTGTTAGGGTTTTATCAAATCTTATCTGTATGTCATGACGACCAAATTTGAGCATATCTGATAATTTATGATCTCTACTATCCTCACTAATTCTGTCTGGCGTATCTATACCGACATATTCACCTACATAAAAGAATGGTATGATTAGCTGAATTGTTCTGTAGCTCAGATTTCTCACATTTCTCAATTCAAATACCGTCATTACTGGGCGGTTCTTCTTAAGGAATTCAAAAATCTGATTTATCTCTTCATTGCTAAGTACGGGGATATCCTCTAGGTCCTCTTTCTTTAATGTATTAAGATTTAAAGGATTAGACTCTAGGTTTTGCAGCTCTTCATACATATTTTCAATAATATCAGAGTTCAAATTCTCCTCTTCTACAAGTTGATAAATATATTCTCGCCAGGTTTCATTTTGACCAACAACATTTAATGTAAATAGAAAAAAAAGACAGAAAATAGGAAATATTGTGTTTTTCATTTTTATTAACTCAATTTTCTCAAATATATCATTTAAACCTCAAAAAATCAAATATTTCTGTTTCTTTCAATTATTACAAAATGGAAGTTTTTAATAATATCTCAATTACAAAATGATCGCTAAATAATAAAAAAACGAATAAAATGTTCATAAAAGTTTTGAAATAAAATCGAAATGATTACATTTGCATCATAATATAATCATAAAGACATCTAGGACGTCCTTTTACTGTCTATTTTATATTTTTTACGATTATTTATTTACAATAAGATTGAAATTAGGTTATTCACTAAAAAAATTAAGTATGAATAGATTTTTTGTTTTACTATTATCGATTTTTATATCCATGAGTGTAGTTAAGTCGCAAGAGGTTACCATAGATGCAGGTGCAGATTTAGTAAGTTCGTATGTTTGGAGAGGTTTATACGTAGGACCTGTATCAATTCAACCAAAAATATCACTTTCATCAGGAGGTTTTTCATTAGGAATTTGGGGATCATCAAGTTTCAATTCTACATGGAGAGAGTTTGATCTTTTTGCAAGTTATTCAATTGGGAATTTTACTTTCTTGATTACTGATTATTATTTTCCACAAGATCTTCCTAGTGAAGAAAAGGGAACATATTTTGATTTTTCTGAACATGTTTTAGAAGGGACTTTATCTTTCTCTTTGGGAGAGTCTGTTCCGTTATCTTTTGCATGGAATACAAACTTTGCGGGTGACGATGACTACTCAAGCTACTTTGAGGCTAGTTATTCTATCCCGACGTCTTTTGTAGAAATAGATTTAACATTAGGGGCTACACCAAGTGCAGGTATCTATTCAGATGGATTTGCTCTAGTGGTTGCTGCAATAAAGGCAAGTAAGGAGTTATCGATAACTGAAAATTATTCAATTCCGGTATATACTCAAGCAGTACTTAATCCTGATTCAAAGGATGTATTTCTGGTATTTGGAATGTCATTTTGAAATTCACTATAAATTAAATAAATATGAAAAAAATTGAAGCTATAATTCGTAAGTCGAAGTTCAATGAAGTTCGAAAAGCGTTGCATGAAGCTGATATAGACTTTCTATCTTGGTGGGAAGTAAAGGGTCAGGGAACAGCAACTCAGGGTCTTATCTTTAGAGGGATCGCATATGATGTAAATGCAATTGACCGTATTTTTATCTCTTTTGTTGTCCGTGAAATTAATGTTCAGAAATCTATTGATGCTATTCTTAAATCGGCCTATACTGGTGAAAGTGGTGATGGAAGAATCTTTGTATCCACTATCGATCAGTCGATTCGAATCAGAACAGGTGATAGAGGTGATGAATCATTGTATGACAAACAGAAGTAAAATTATTAAAAATTGAAATTTATGAGTGACGAATTAATTATAACAGAGCTAATAGAAAGTTCAATATTAGATAGTGGAAATACAGCTTGGATTATTGTCGCAACCATACTTGTGTTGATGATGACAATACCTGGATTAGCACTTTTTTATGGTGGTTTGGTAAGAAGGAAGAATATTTTGAGTGTGCTGATGCAGTGTCTTATTCTTACTGCAGTAATAATAATAGAATGGGTAGTAATAGGTTATAGTCTTGCCTTTACTTCAAGTGGTAGTTCAGCCGACCTTTTCATTGGAGGATACGATAAAGTGTTTCTTGCCAGTATTGGTATAGGTGATATTTTGGATGGCTATTCAATTCCGGAATTACTGTTTGTTTCATTTCAAGGAATGTTTGCTGTGATAACTCCTGCTTTGATTATTGGAGCTTTTGCAGAACGTATTAAGTTTAAAGGATTCCTTCTGTTCTCAATATTATGGGCTCTAGTTGTTTATAACCCATTGGCCCATTGGGTTTGGGGTGGAGGATGGATTGGTCAGCTAGGAGCTATAGATTTTGCCGGTGGTACAGTTGTACATATCAATGCTGGGGTATCCGCCTTAATTATGGCCATCCTGTTAGGTAAAAGAAAAGGGTGGAATGTTGAAGGTGAAGCTCCAATCACCCCACACAATATTCCGTTTGTAGTGATAGGAACAGCTCTTCTCTGGATGGGTTGGTTAGGTTTCAACGGTGGAAGCGGATTGGCTGCCGATGGAGTAGCAGCTAATGCAATTTTGGTAACAAATATTGCGGCTGCAGCTGCGGCGTTAACATGGTCTGTTCTTGATCAGCTTACTAACAAGAAGCCTACAGTTGTTGGCTTTTGTACAGGTGTTATTGCAGGTTTAGTTGCCATAACTCCGGCAGCCGGATCTACAGGAGTGTTAGGGGCTTTAGTTATAGGAATTGTAGCTAGTCTTATCTGTTTCTGGATGGTTGCCTATGTAAAAACTCGATTGGGATATGATGATTCATTAGATGCTTTTGGTGTTCATGGAGTAGGAGGTATCATTGGATCTATTCTTATAGGAGTTTTTGCCACACAATCAATTACAGGAGAAGGTGGAGCTCAGGGTGCACTTTATGGCGATTGGAATCAATTGTGGATTCAAATTATAGCAACAGTTGCAACAATAGCATTTAGTGCAATTATGACTTGGGTGCTTTTTAAAATTGTAGATAAAATTGTTGGTATTAGAGTAAGTGCTAAAAATGAGTCTGTCGGTCTTGATATTTCAGAACATGGTGAAATTGCATATGAATAGTTTTAGCGTTTAAGTAATTCCTTTATTTTTCAGGATGTCTTTTTCGAAAGGCATCCTGTTTTTTTGCTTTATATGAGTTAATATGAGTATTTAATAATAAAAACTTATATATTTACAAAGGTTTTAATTATACTGTAATCATGTTAAGAGTCCTATCTATATCATTAATAATTTTTCTATTTGCTGTTTCTTGCGAGAGATTGATTAGATTTAATAAAATATATGATTTCCCTCAAATAGTAGAGAATGATACGCTTAGGGTTTTAACATTAAACTCATCAACTTCGTATTTCAACTATCGTGATCAGCCAATGGGTTATCATTATGATATGATTAATGAGTTTTGTGTGCAACATGGTCTTACTCCTAAAATTATTGTAGCAAATAACTCAAACTCAATGTTGCAATTGCTAAAGAAGCATGAAGCTGATGTAATTGCATATAATATGCCGGTTACAAATACAATGCGTGATTCTGTTTTATTTTGTGGAATGGAGGAAATTTCACATCAGGTATTGGTGCAGAGAGTACAGCAATTTGATTCTATGATTACAGACGTTACAGAATTAATTGGTAAAAAGGTAACTGTAATCAAAGGATCACGGATTCACGATAGAATTTTGAATCTTAATGAAGAGTTGGGTGGAGGAATTATTATAAATGAAGTAAAAGGGGATACAACACTTCTTGAAGATCTTATACGAATGGTATCAAGAGGTGAAATAGAATATACAATTGCAGATGATGGTTTAGCTAAGTTTAATCAAACTTATTTTAGTAATATTGATGTTCATCTTCCTGTTAGCTTCGATCAAAGATCATCGTGGATTGTTAGAAAAGATAGCCCAATACTTGCCGACTCATTAAATAATTGGTTTCAGCGTAGTATCTTGCAGCCTGCATATATCAGAATTATAAAGAGATATTTTGAGATCACTAAGGGTTATACAGATATACATATTCCCTCTTTTGAAAACAATCTTAAAGATGGAGTTATTTCACCATATGATGTTTATTTTAGACAATTTGGTAAGGAGATGGGGTTGGACTGGAGATTGTTGGCATCAGTATCATATCAGGAGTCAACTTTCAACAGAGAAGGTAGTTCTTGGGCAGGAGCAATTGGGTTAATGGGACTTATGCCGACAACCGCAAAATCATTGGGTGTTGATAGTTCTATGATATTAGATCCTGAAACAAATATTAAAGCGGGTGCTGAATATTTAAGCAATTTAATTGATCTTTTTAACTCTGTTGAAAACAGAGAGGAGCGTTTAAAACTGGCTTTAGCTTCATATAACGGTGGAATTGGTCATGTAACTGATGCAAGAGCACTCGCAAAAAAATATGGAGCAGATGAAAATGTATGGGATGGAAGCGTAGAGAAATATATACAGTTGAAAAGATTAGAACAGTACTATAACGATTCAGTCTGTAATAATGGCTACTTCAGAGGCGATGAAACAGTAAAGTATGTTAGTGATGTTGTTGCTCGGTGGCAACATTTTAAAGAGAAGATTAAAGATTAAGTTTGTCATCTATCGATAAATTAAAAATTCATTATCTTTGTGAATGCTTCAGGTATTAACAGAGAGTGATTAAAGATACATTAGGAACCAATAGAATTTAATATAATGTCAGTCATAATTAAGAAAGTCACGTCTAAGGATGATTTAATGAAATTCATCCATTTTGGCATCGATCTGTATAATGGAAATGATAATTATGTGCCACCTTTAATTTATGATGAGAGAGCAACACTAAACAGGGCTAAGAATCCTGCGTTCGATCATTGTGATGCAACCTATTTCCTTGCATATAAAGAGGGAGAAATTGTTGGAAGAATTGCGGCAATAATAAATCATAAATCTAATGAAAGATGGAATCAGAAACATGCACGATTTGGTTTTGTTGATTTTATTGATGATAATGATGTTGTCGATTCTCTTTTTGGGGCTGCTGAAAGCTGGTCACGCGCCAGGGGTATGGAGAAAATACATGGGCCACTAGGTTTCACCGACATGGATCATGAAGGGATGCTAATTGAAGGATTTGATAGAATGGGTACTATGGCTACAATTTATAATTATTCATATTATCAAAAACAGATAGAGAGAATTGGCTATATAAAGGATAAGGATTGGGTTGAATTTCTTATTCAGATTCCTTCTGAAGTGCCAGAGCGTTTTACAAGAATGGGCGAGATTGTGAAACGACGCTTTGGTCTCACAATTAAGCATTTAGAGAGCAAGAAGGATGTTTATCCTTATGCAAGAGAGATGTTTGTACTTATAAATAAATCATATAAAGATCTTTATGGATACGTAGAGTTGACAGATAAACAGATCGACTATTATGTTGATATGTATATCCCAATGATTAGATTGGAATTTGTGACTCTGGTATTAAGACAAAACGACAATAAACTTATTGGAGTAGGGATAGGGTTACCAAGCATGTCTCAAGGTTTAAGAAAAGCAAAAGGAAGATTCCTTCCAAATGGATGGTATCATCTTTATAAATCTTTAAAAGGTGACGGCCATGGTGGAGTACTGGACCTGTTATTGATTGCCGTAGACCCTGAGTATCAAGGTAAAGGTATTAATGCACTTATGTTTAATGAATTCATACCTGCTGCAAATAGATTAGGTATGACTGTTGCTGAAAGTAATGTAGAACTGGAAGATAACAGTAAGGTTCATTCATTATGGAATGGATTAGAAGTAGAGCAGCACAAGAGAAGAAGAGCATATATAAAAAATCTTTAGAAAAAGAGGAGTTAAAAGTGAGCGAAGAAGAAAAAGAGTTACAGATATTACAAGATAATTATCAAGAAGACAATATAATCACACTCGAGTGGAAAGAGCATATACGCCGTCGCCCGGGGATGTATATAGGTAAATTAGGTGATGGATCATCAAGTGATGATGGTATATATGTGCTTCTGAAAGAAGTACTCGATAACTCCATCGATGAGTATATGATGGGGTTTGGTAAAACAATTGAGGTTAAGATTGAAGATGATAATGTAATTGTACAAGACTACGGTAGAGGTGTTCCACTTGGGAAAGTAATTGATGTATGCTCTAAAATGAATACCGGAGCCAAATACGACTCTAAGGCATTTAAAAAGTCGGTAGGGTTAAATGGTGTTGGTATCAAGGCAGTTAATGCCCTTTCGTCTAGTTTTACAATGGTAAGTACACGCGAGGGACAATCTAAAACAGTATCTTTCGATAAAGGAGAGGTTGTAGTTGATGGAGAACTTGAACTAACAAGTAAACCAAATGGTACACGTATTGAGTTTACTCCAGACCATGATATTTTTGGAGATTATCAATTTAGAGAAGTACATATCGAGCCACTTCTAAAAAACTACTGCTTCCTAAATATTGGTCTAACAATAATATTTAATGATAAGAAGTATTTCTCCAAGAATGGATTAGTAGATTTGCTCAACGAAAATCTAACAGATGAGGAACTATATCCAATAATTCATCTATTTGGCGATGATATTGAGGTTGCAATTACTCATACAAATCAATATGGCGAAGAGTACTATTCATTTGTAAATGGGCAGCATACAACTCAAGGGGGAACTCACTTAACAGCTTTTAGAGAAGCAGTTGCACGTGTAATCAAAGAGTATTATACTCGAAATTTTGATTATTCAGATATCAGAAATGGTATGGTTGCAGCTATTAGCATAAAGATTGAAGAGCCTGTATTTGAGTCGCAGACAAAAACAAAGTTAGGTTCTAAAGAGATGGAGCCAAATGGTGTTACTGTAAACAAGTTTATAAACGACTTCCTTAAGAAAGAACTTGATAATTTTCTTCATAAGCATCCTGAAACATCAGATATATTGCAGAAGAAAATACAAGAGTCAGAGAAGGAGCGAAAAGCTATAGCCGGAGTAACCAAGTTGGCCAGAGACAGGGCTAAAAAGGCAAATCTGCATAATAAAAAACTTCGTGATTGCCGAATCCATTATAATGATGCAAAAGGCGATCTTCGTGAAGAGACTTCTATCTTTATAACTGAGGGAGACTCAGCAAGTGGCTCTATCACAAAGAGTCGTAATCCAAATCTTCAGGCAGTTTTTAGTTTACGTGGTAAACCTCTTAACTGTTTCGGTCTAACAAAGAAGATTGTTTACGAGAATGAAGAGTTCAACCTTCTACAGGCAGCTCTAAATATAGAAGATGGGATGGAGGGTCTCAGATACAATAAAGTGATTATTGCAACTGATGCCGATACTGATGGTATGCATATTCGTTTACTTTTACTGACATTCTTTCTACAATTCTTTCCTGATCTAATTAAGAAGGGACATGTTTATATTTTTCAAACACCTCTTTTTAGAGTAAGAAATAAGAAGAAAACCATTTATTGCTATTCGGAAGAAGAGAGAATTAATGCAATCGAAGAGTTAGGGCCTAATCCTGAAATTACTCGATTTAAAGGTTTAGGTGAAATCTCTCCAGATGAGTTCAGAAACTTTATTGGAGCAGATATGAGACTAGATAAAGTAACGATGAAAAAAGAAGACCTTCTTAAAGAACTTCTGGAATTCTATATGGGTAAGAATACACCCGAAAGACAAAATTTTATTATTGAAAACTTGGTTGTTGAAGTGGATGTTGTAGCATAATAAATAAAAATGGATAAAAGAGTCGCTCTATTCCCTGGAACATTTGATCCTTTTACAATTGGTCACGAATCATTAGTAAAAAGAGGTTTATTGTTGATGGACGAAATAGTAATTGCAATAGGGGTAAATGATTCAAAGAAAACATATTTTACATTAGATCAACGTATTGAGTTTATTACAAAATTATATAAAGAGGAGCCAAGAGTGAAGGTTGCAAGCTACGAAAGTTTAACAGTCGATTTTGCCAAAAAAATAGGAGCTCGTTTTATACTTCGAGGAATACGTTCTGTAATAGACTTCGAATATGAAAAAACTATTGCAGATATGAACCGAACTATTTCAGGAATTGAAACGTTTTTACTATTTACAGAGCCATCGCTAACTCATATAAGTTCTTCACATGTAAGGGAATTGCTTAGATATGGACATGATATAAGTAGTTTTATTCCAAAAATATGTGATGAGCCAACAAATGACCAGTAAAATATCAATAAAGAGATAATGCAAAATAAAATATATGTTTTAATACTAAGCGCTATCCTGATATCGGGAAGCGCTTTTGCGCAATTTAGACCAAGCCCAGAGGGGTTAAAACTTGAACGCACTCTTCAGCTAATTAATGGACTTTATGTAGATGATACTGATAGCAAGGAGCTTACTGAAGCAGCAATTCGTGCTATGTTAGCTGAACTTGATCCTCATTCAACATATCTCAATGAGGAGGATGTGAAAGCGATGAATGAACCTCTGCAAGGAAATTTCGATGGTATAGGCATTTCATTTAATATGTTGACCGACACTCTATATGTAATGGAGGTTATTGCAGGTGGTCCATCTCAAAAAGTTGGTATTTTACCCGGAGACAAAATAATATATGTTGATGATAAACTTATCGCTGGTGTTAGCATAAATAATCAGGATGTAATTAAGATGCTGCGAGGCCCAAAAGGAACCACGGTCAATGTTAAAGTTTTGCGAAAGGGCGTATCTGATTATATAGAGTTTCGAATTGTTCGCGATAAGATACCAATCACAAGTATAGATGCATCTTATATGGTAACAAAAGAGATTGGTTATATCAGACTTAGCAGATTTGGTGTAACATCAGCAACTGAATTTAAAGAGGCAGAAGATGCGCTAAAGAAGCAAGGTATGAAGCATCTTATTCTCGACCTTACCGATAATGGAGGTGGTATACTTCAAACCGCCAACGATATTGCTGATGAGTTTCTGGGAGATGGAAAGTTAATAGTATATACAGAAGGGAAGAATCAGCCTCGTTATGTTATGAATGCAACAGGAAATGACGAACTGGCTGATGGTAAACTTATTGTATTGGTTAATGGATCTTCTGCTTCGGCAAGTGAAATATTAGCTGGTGCTATTCAGGACTGGGACAGAGGAGTTATTGTTGGAAGAAGATCATTTGGCAAAGGGTTAGTACAAAGACAGCTTCCATTACCCGATGGTACAATGATAAGGCTTACAGTTGCCCGCTATTATACCCCTTCAGGCAGAAGTATTCAGAAGCCATACGAAGGTGGAGATATCGATTCATATAACCGCGATTTTATAAATAGATACAACAGTGGTGAACTGTTTGAAGCAGATAGTATACATCTGCCGGATTCATTAAAGTATAGAACATTAGTCAATGGTCGCACTGTTTTTGGAGGTGGAGGCATTATGCCCGATTACTATGTTCCAATAGATACTACATCAGGTACACTTTTTCATGCCACTCTAAATGCCAAAGGGGTAATAAACAGAACAGCTATTTCAGAAGTAGATAACAACCGTGCAAAACTATTAAAAAGTTACCCCGATGTTGTTTCTTTTATGAACAGATATCAAGTTTCGTCTACTCTTGAGGACAAATTAAAGTCGATAGCCGGAGAGGTGGATGCTGCATGGAATGAAGAGGAGTATATTAAGTCCAAAGATCTTATATATGTGCAGTTAAAAGCCCTTATTGCAAGGGATTTATATGACTCATCGGCATTTTTCAGAATAATAAATGAAGAGGATGATATCTATCTCGAAGGATTGAAAATTATTCTTGATGATGAAAAATATAACAGTCTCCTTAAAGGAGAGAGTGCAAAATCATAAAGGTAAGAAATGTAAAATCCTGATCATTGTTAATCCTCTTAAAGTGAACTAAATCAACCATAAAATATTTTTGTTATGAACTTTGATTATAATAAATTTCTGGTACACGAAGGTGAAAGAGTTAATATAGATAGTTTATCAACAGTTGAAGATGGAGGGTTCACTAAAAAGAGTGCCAAACAAGAGATTGAAGAAAACATAAAGGAACTTGCTAAGTATCAAGAGATGTTTTATGCCGACAATAGATACTCGCTTCTAATAATTCTGCAAGCACGTGATGCCGCTGGCAAAGATGGAGTAATTAGACATGTGATGTCAGGAATTAATCCTCAGGGTTGTGTAGTACACAGTTTTAAATCACCAACTAGCAGTGAACTTGAACAC
Organism: uncultured Proteiniphilum sp.; assembly: GCA_964384545.1. Lineage (GTDB taxonomy): Bacteria > Bacteroidota > Bacteroidia > Bacteroidales > Dysgonomonadaceae > Proteiniphilum. The sequence goes on along the minus strand of CAYLKV010000022.1, from coordinate 13,094 downwards.
GATTATTTCTGGCGACACTATATATCTCTACCACAGAGAGGCATGATAGAGATATTTAATCGCTCACATTATGAGAATGTGCTTGCTACAAAAGTAAATCCAAAATGGATACTAAATGAGCGAATTCCTGGTTATAACTCTGTCGATAAAATAGATCAGGAGTTTTGGAATAACAGGTATGAAAATATCAACTCAATCGAGAAACACCTCCATCAAAATGGAATGAGAATTCTGAAGTTTTTCCTAAATGTTTCTAAAGAAGAGCAGAAGGAACGTTTCTTGTCTCGTATCGAAGAGCCAGATAAGAATTGGAAATTCAGCAGTGCAGACCTACAAGCACGTGCTCAGTGGGATGAGTACAGTAGGGCATTTGAAGAGATGTTAGAGAAAACTTCAAAGCCCCATGCTCCCTGGTATATTATACCTGCCGATAAAAAGTTCTTTACTCGTGTTGCAGTAGGAGATATTATAATAGAACTGCTTAAATCACTCGATTTACACTACCCCCCTGCAGAATCAGCAGAGTTGCTGCAAAAAGCAAGAGAACAGCTACTAAATGAGTAGTGCAATAGAGGATTTAGATTAGCATTTTATAGTAAATGGTTTTACTATAATTGAAATCACTAATGATGTACTTTAGAATCGTTAGTTCCATCTTTTTTAGCCTTAAGATGAACATCTAATCTTGATGCTAACCAAAATAGACTAAATACGAATCCTACAAACATAATTGTGCTCCAGTATTCTACTGATAAATAAAATTTCGATCCTTGAATGATATAGGCAAAAATTGTCATAATTGCTAAAACAGCATACATCACTCCAAAGATCGATCCCAAATCTTTAAGAACATTGCCATTTTCTTTTATATTCTTTATTTTTTCTTGGCTATGTTTCGGTTTAAGAGAATTCTCATATTCTATTTGATGCATTATCCTATATTGCAGATTCTCCGGAGCTTTCATTTTTGAAGATGCAATAATCTGTTTAATATTATCATCTTCCTTTTGTTCGGTATATTTTTTCATCATTATAATCATTCTATGATCCTGTTATCTGTAATCCATAATTTGAAATAGCTAAATCTCCAAAAAGTTTCCTTGCCCTAAAAAGCTTCACTTTAACATTAGATTCATTCAAACCTGTAATTTTGGCAATTTCTTTTATAGGATTATCTTCCATGTAATAAAGAGTGAGTAATAAAGCCTCTCCTTTAGGCATTCTTCCCATTATATCTGCCACTATCTCTTCTCTTTCTGCATCTTCAAACTGTTTCTCCAGACTGTCAGTGGCTATTTCAACCGCATTTTCAATCATTATAGTCTGGGTATTGACCCATATTTGAGATTTCGTAAATGTAATAGCAGTATTGTAAACTATGCGATAAAACCATGTCGAGAATTTACTTTCTGCTCTATAGCTACGTAAATTCTTATAGGCTTTTACAAAACTATCCTGCACCACATCTTCCGCATCCTGCCTATTGTCGCATATCCTGTAGGCAATGGTAATAGCCATATCCTGATAAGATTCTACAAAATAAGCAAATGCAGAAGTGTTGCCCGATAGAACTTGTTGAACACGCTGAATCTCGTTCATCACAATGGGTTAATCCAAATCAAACTCTCCTTTTTGTACTGACTGTGGAATTTTTTGAGATACCAAAAAATACATTAGAAATCCCACACCCATAAAGAAAACCACACTTGCTCCAATGATCCAAAACTCATTTCCTTGTGCAATAACCAAGTACTCTGAACAAATGAAACCAACTATAATACCAATTCCAAGAGCGATAAACAAAATGCCATTCCTAAGTGAAACAAGTCTATTAGGGTCGGCTTTTCTTTTTGAACTATCTGGGGGAATAATTCCTTGATTTATTAGACCCATTCGTTCTTGGTTGCGATTTTTCATCGCTTTCATTCCCAATACAATACCTGCAATAATAGGTAATCCAAAAATACAGATAATAGCTATAATAGCAACAAATTCACCAGCCATAATTTTAAATTTTAATATTTTTATTATTAGTTACAACAATATGACTCATGCACTACTGTTTTGGTTACAGATAAATTGAATTTTTTTAAGCACAAAAAAAATCATCCTGCTTAATAGCTGAATGATCTTTTATTAGTTTACTAATACCTAAGAATTACACTATTTAACCTTCAATAGGTCACGAATTTCTGTAAGTAATAGTTCTTCTTTTGTAGGTTCAGGCGGTGTTACAGGTGTTGGTTCAGCCTCTTTTTTACGTTTAAATTTATTCATTGCTTTGATAACTAGGAAGATTGAGACTCCTATAATTAGAAAATCTACCACTGCTTGAATAAATGCGCCATAATTCCAAGTTATAGCAGGTGTTATAATATCAGACCCTTCCATAACAGCTTGTTTCAGAACTACATTTAACTCTGCAAATTTGCTGTCTCCCAAAAGCAATGCAATAGGTGGCATTAAAATGTCGTTTACAAAAGATGTAACTATTTTTCCAAATGCACCTCCAATTACGATACCCACGGCCATGTCAACAACACTGCCGCGCATTAAAAATTCTTTTAACTCCGATTTAAATGACATACTCTTTTTAATTAAAAGTGATGAAAAACTCTTTAATAATGCAAAGTAAGCAATATTTATGAAATAGGATTATTTTTAGTAAAAAATTTCAGCAAGCATACATCTGGCAGAGCCCCCACCATTAGTCTCTATGGTATTAAGATCTGTTGAAATTATCTTGCTATATGTCGATATTATACTCTCCTGTTCTAAAGTCAAAGCTTTATAAGCAGATACCGACATAACAGTTAATGGATTACCGTTTCTACTTTTAACCTCAAGTATATTTCCGGTAAAACACTTTATCTGATCTAATGAAATGTCAACAATAATCTTACCAGTTGAAGTTAAAGTGGAAATTAATCTCTTCCTCTCTTTCTCATCTTTAATAGATTCGAGGCATATTACAGCTACCTGCATGCCTACAGACATCATCACATTTGTGTGGTAGATCTGATTACCCTCTTCATCTACGGCATCAAATATTACAGACTTATAATTCATTCTGGTGCAGAAATCAGAGATCACTTTTTCAGATGTGCGAGGCGATCTGCAACAATAAGCAATGTGTTTTCTCCTGTCTAAAACCATGCTACCTGTACCTTCAAGAAACTCGCCTTTTGCCTCCCAATGAGTTAAATCAACAACTTTTTTGTGGTTAAAATCCCTTTTAAGAAGATTGATAACACTCTGTTTCCTCTCTAATCTTCTGTTTTCGGCAAACATAGGGTATAAAACCAATTCACCGGAAAAATGAGAAGAGAACCAGTTGTTTGGGAAGATAGAATCGGGAGTCCAAGGGTCAGCTGTGTCCTGAACAACTGTCACATCAACATCATTGGATTTCAAAAGCTTTACAAATGCATCAAACTCTATAATTGCATTATCAGCAACAACTGTTTGATCAGTTTTTTGCTGAAAAAGATTATTCTCAGCTGTTTGCTCATTAAAAGCGAAATGAGCAGGACGAACCATTAGCAGTTTAGAGGTTGTTTGCATAGTTTTTTGTTCAATTTTATATAAGCAATAAATTAACTACTCAAGAGATTTTATCGATTTAGAAATTATAGATATAGCCTCTTTAAGCTCCTCTTCACTAATAATTAAAGGCGGAGCAAATCTGATAATATGGCCATGTGTCGGTTTAGCCAAAAGACCATTATCAGCCATAACCAAACAGACATCCCACGCTTCCTTACCATTATGAGGCTCAATAACAATAGCATTTAGCAAACCTTTTCCTCTTACCTCTTTAATAAAAGGACTTTTAATCTTTACTATCTCTTCGCGGAATATTTTTCCAAGATATTCGGCCCTCTCAGCCAGATTCTCATCCTTAACTACCTCCAGAGCGGCAGTAGCAACTTTACATGCTAATGGGAAACCTCCAAAAGTCGATCCATGCTGACCCGGCTTTATTGTCAGCATTATTTCATTATCTGCCAACACAGCCGAAACCGGCAAAACACCACCTGAAATAGCCTTGCCTAAAATTACGATATCAGGTCTAATATCCTCATGGTCACAGCATAGCAATCTTCCGGTACGAGCAATTCCAGTCTGCACCTCATCTGCAATAAACAGAACATTATGCTTCTTGCATAAATCATAGCACGATTTTAAATAACCATCATCCGGAACAAAAACACCAGCCTCGCCCTGAATAGGTTCCACCAAAAATCCGGCAACCTTATCTCCATTCACTTCAAGAAAAGCACCAAGTGCATCTGAATCGTTATATGGAATCACATCAAATCCTTGGGTAAAGGGTCCATATTCAGCACGAGCATCAGGATCTGTAGAGATTGAAACAATTGTAATTGTCCTTCCGTGAAAATTCCCTTCGCATGCAACTATAATCGCCACATTTTCAGGAATCCCTTTCTTTAAGTAACCCCACTTACGGGCAAGCTTAAGAGCCGTTTCAACACCTTCGGCACCTGTATTCATAGGTAACACCATATCGTAGCCAAAGTAGTTATGAATAAACTCTTCATATGGACCTAAGGTATCATTATAAAACGCTCGTGAAGTAAGACATAAAGTTTCGGCCTGATCTTTAAGTGCATTAACAATTTTAGGATGACAATGTCCCTGGTTAACAGCAGAGTAGGCCGATAGGAAGTCGAAATATTTTTTACCATCCACATCCCACACATAGCAACCTTTGCCTTTGCTCAATACAACAGGCAGAGGGTGATAATTGTGTGCTCCATACCTATTTTCTTGCTCTATATATTTAGAAGCATTAGCCGAGATTTTCATGCTTTATCACTTAAATGATTTAATAAAATATAAAGTAAAGATGTGCTAAACAGTTTTTTAATTAAGAACAACATTTCTAAATTGAATTGGTCCTCCTTCACTTTGAAGTCCGATATGACCCTCCATAACTTTGCTAGTAGCTCTATTTTGTAGAACATCATTTATATAGACTGTTACAGCTCCATCCTCTACAATAATCTTAGCTTTATTCCACTCACCGATTGGCTTTTCACTCGATGGTTCTTTTTTATCAATTACAGGAAACTGTGGTCTCTCAGTAAGACTATCAGGAAGAATATACTCATTTAAATCTGAACCGGCCAAAAGCACAAAATCACCAGCCAAACCTGCTTTCAATTGACACTCAACTCCTTTAGGAAAAGGATTTGTAGGATCTTCAATTAAAAGAAAAATTCCACTGTTAGTAGCATTATCCACCCAACGATATTCGAGTTCAAGAGTATAGTTCCTATATTTCTCTTTTGTGTACATATACCCAAAAGGGAGGCCCTTAATTGTGATTACTCCATCTTTAACAGAGAACACCTCATCACCCGGAACAGCATCATTTTCAACCACCAAATTCCAGTTCGAAAGATCTTTACCATTAAATATTTTATCTGTCTGTTGATTACAACTGCTAAATATTAAGACCAAAAGCAGCAAAATTGTCGTTAAGTTTGTTTTTCTCATACGATTTTTCATTTTAAGTATTTTTACAAAAATAGGCTTTTTATATTTAAAAATGAAATTATTTAGACCACGTTGGGACAGCAATTCAACCTATTTTTTCTCTAAGCCTAACTTTATCCCGAACTAACTTTTTAATAACCGAACATTAAAAGGAGAAGGTAAGGCCAAAGTAGAGGTCAGACAATACCAAGGTTGGGGGAAAAGTACCTCTTTTATTGAGATAAAAGATTGTGATATAAGTCCAAATTGCATATTTTTGTGAATAAAAAGATGAGCAAAGCGCATTTTCTTTGGGTTGATGATGAAATTGATCTACTTAAGCCTCATATCCTGTTTCTTGAAGAAAAAGGGTATGTGACTGTATGCGCAACAAACGGGCATGATGCTATTGAGATGAGCAGAAATAGCAAATTTGATATTGTTTTTCTCGATGAACATATGCCGGGTCTTTCAGGTTTGGAAACCCTTGTAGAGCTTAAAAAAGATTTGCCCGATCTTCCTGTAGTTATGATAACAAAAAGTGAAGATGAGGGAATAATGAATAAGGCAATTGGCAGAAAAATAAGCGATTACCTTATAAAGCCGGTCAATCCAAATCAGGTATTGCTGACAATAAAAAAGATTCTCGACAAAAGAGATTTAGTCAACCAGGCACTTTTAAATAACTATAAAGAGGAATATAACAATCTCAATTGGGAGATTGCTAATTGCAAAAGAGCAAGCGACTGGAAGAGGGTGTTTGTTAAGCTTGTGCGCTGGGAACTGGAATTGGAGCAATCTAATACTGTTTTAAAGGAGATGGTTGAAAACCAAAAAGAGGAGGCAAATATAAATTTCACTAAGCTTGTAAAGAGAAACTATAGCGACTGGATTTCTAGTGATAAAGTTTATACAGATATTGCTGCCGATTATCCGACAATGAGTCATAACCTCTTTCGAGAGTCGGTTTTCCCACTTATAGATAAGGGAGAAAAGGTATATTTTATCTTAATAGATAATTTCCGATTAGATCAGTGGGAGGTTGTGAAAGATATTATCTCAGAAATTTACAATTTCAAAGAGGATATCTATTTTAGTATCTTGCCAACTGCAACTCCTTACTCTCGTAACGCCATATTTTCGGGATTGATGCCACTTCAGATTTCGAAGAAGCATCCCAATTTTTGGGTCGAAGAATCTGAAGATTCAGGAAAGAATGAGCATGAAGAGGAGTTGATAAAATTACATTTGTCAAGATCAGGTATGGAGATACCTTTCACATATCATAAATTAAATAATAACATGGAGGCTGAAAGGGTTATTGAGCGGCTAAATGAGCTGGATAAAAACCTTTTGAATGTTATGGTGTTTAACTTTATCGATATGCTTTCGCATGCAGGAACTGAGTCTAAAACTATTCGTGAACTGGCCTCAGATGATTCTGCATACAGATCGCTAACTAAAACATGGTTTGCTCATTCACCTATTAATAAGCTACTTAAGAGGATTGCAGAGGGTGGAAGCAGGGTGATAATTACTTCAGATCATGGGTCCATCAGGGTGAAAAAAGGAGTTAAGGTTAAGGGTGATAATGCAACAAACAGCAATTTACGCTATAAGTTGGGTAGAAGTCTGGCATACGACCCAAAATTGGTATTCGACATAATTAATCCTGAGAATTATGGTCTCCCCGCACCAAATATTAGTACAAGATATATTTTTGCGCAAAACAGAGATTTTTTTCTCTATCCAAATAACTACAATCATTTCTTGAATATCTTTGAAGATAGTTACCAGCATGGAGGAATTTCGATGGAGGAGATGATGGTTCCATTAATTACACTTAAACCAAAAAAGAATTAAAAATATAATTATGCAGATAATAATTGAAAATAAGAATCAGATAAAAGAGGCAGCCAAACAGTTTGTTGATCTGATGGGAAACGACAAAGTTTTTGCATTTCACGGATTGATGGGTGCCGGAAAAACCACACTTATAAAAGCGATATGCGAAGAACTTGGAGTTAAAGAGTCGGTAACAAGTCCCACTTTTGCCATAATAAATGAATATAAAGATAGAGGAGGGGCATCGATTTATCATTTCGACTTCTATAGAATTAACAAACTTGAGGAGGCATTCGATTTTGGGTATGAGGACTACTTCTACAGTGGCAATCTGTGCTTTATTGAGTGGCCGGAAATTATTGAGTCGATTCTCCCTCAAAACTGTATTAAAGTAAGTATCGAAGAGAAAGAAAATGGAATTAGGGTGTTGAAATTAAACGAAATGTAAAAAACAGACTCTTAATTACATGCATTATCTGTTTAATTGCATAAAATCTTATATATTAGCGCACCCAAAAAAAATATTATGAAAAAATTTATTTCTGCACTTATAATATTCTTTATTTCAATCAATTCATACACCCAAGTTGATACCGATCGTGTTATGATAATTGGAAAGAATGCACTCTATTTTGAGGATTATGTGCTGGCGATACAATATTTTAACCAGGTAATATCAGCGAAACCATATCTTGCAGAACCCTACTATTTTAGATCTGTCTCTAAATTTATGCTCGACGATTTTAAAGGTGCAGAGGAGGATGCAACAGAATGCATTAACCGAAATCCCTATTACACAGCAGCATACCAGCTAAGGGGTGCAGCAAGACAGAATCAGGAGAAGTTTGATTTGGCGGCAACCGACTATCAGCGAAGCCTTGAATTCTTTCCGGAAGACAGACTGACGCTTGTTAATATGGGTATTGTTAATGTTGAAATGGAGCAGTATGAGGTAGCAGAAAAATTCTTCGAAGTGCTACTGCGACGTTTTCCCGATTATACCCCTGGTTACCTTTCACGTGCCAATATGTATCTGGCAATGAAGGATACAGCAAATTCAATGACCGATTTAAACAAGGCTATTGAAATTGACCCATACACATCTCAATCTTTTTCGGCAAGAGGTATACTCTATTTTCAGCAGCAGCAGTACAATCTGGCACTTGCCGATTTAGATGAGGCAATCAGATTGGATCCCTATATTGGGGCTAATTTTATTAACAGAGGTTTGGTGAAATATTATCTGAATGACCTGCGTGGTGCGATGGCAGATTACGACAGGGTTATTGAGATGGATGAAAATAATGTTATTGCTCGTTTCAACAGAGGTTTGCTCAGAGCTCAAGTGGCGGATAATAATAGAGCTATTAGTGATTTTGATAAGGTTATTGAGTTGCAACCTGATAATAATATTGCTTACCTCAACAGGGCTATTCTGTACAATGAGATTGGAAATATAACCGGTGCATTAGACGACTTGGATATGGTGCTTGACTCGCATCCCGAATTCTTCTCAGGGTTTTATATGCGATCTCAAATAAAACATGAACTTAACGATCTTCGCGGTGCTGAAAGAGATTATAATATTGCAAGAGAGCTGGAGACAAAAGCTCATACTTTAGCTGTAAAAGATCCTCAAACTCCTGTTTCATTGACTGATCCTTCTGATAATAAGGAGACAAGAGAGCAGACCGATCAGGATATTGATAAGTTTAATCTTCTGGTTACAGCAAGTGAAGAGGAGACATCAGATTCAAAATATCAGCGACAGAGCAGGGGTAGGGTTCAAAATATGAACGCCCCGGTAGCACTTGAGCCTAAGTTTGTTCTAACATACTATGAAAAGGATTTTGATGTTCGTAGACCTGTTTATTACTCCGAGGTGATGGAAAAAGCTAATAGTCTTTTGTCATTGAACTGGATGCTGAAGGTTACAAATAATGAATCGCCACTGAATGAGATGCAGATACAATCGCATTTCCGTTCTATCAGAAATTATTCGGGAGTGATTGAAGAAGAACCTATTAACATCTCACTATATTTTGGTAGAGGAATGGACTTCATGCATATTCAGGATTATGAAAGTGCTCTTAAAGATATCGACAAAGTAATTGAGTTGAGCCCCAACTTGATAGTTGGTCATTTTGCACGTGCAATAATTAGAACTAAACAACTTGAGTATGATTATCAGCTTACAGGAACGACTGCTTTCACAGAGAGCATGAAAAACGATAATCAATTTTCGGAAAAGATTGGTGGAGCTCCAAAATTGCCGGAGATTTCTATTAAATCGATTCACTACGAGGAGATTCTGAAGGAGTATGAGAAGATAATTAATATCGACCCTAATTTTATTTATGCATATTATAACAGGGCAGAAATTTTCTCTATAGAAAAAGATTACAGAGCTGCAATTGCCGACTATAATAAGGCGATTGAATTGGAACCACAATTTGCCGAAGCATATTTTAACAGAGGAATTGCAAAGCTTTCAATTGGAGAAACTGTATCAGGTCTCGACGACTTGCGAAAGGCAGGAGAACTTGGTGTAGTTCAATCTTATAGTATTATAAAGAGGATGCAGTAGCAAATATTTATACAAAATTACTACATTTGCACTCATAAACAGAAAATGGAATATTTATAACAAGCAATCATGATAAAAATTACATTTCCCGATACTTCTGTAAGGGAATATGAAAAAGGAATTACAGGGTTAGAAATTGCTCAGAGTATAAGTCGCAGACTTGCTCAAGACGCACTTGCAGTTAGTGTTAATGGTGAGACTTGGGACCTGACTCGCCCTATTGAGGTTGATTCTGAAGTTAATATACTTAAATGGGAAGATGAGCAGGGCAAGCATGCATACTGGCACTCTTCGGCTCACTTAATGGCTGAGGCATTGCAGATTCTCTATCCTGGAATTAAATTTGGAATTGGACCGGCTATTGAAAACGGTTTTTACTATGATGTAGATCCGGGTGAAGGAGTTTCAATTAAAGAGTCGGATTTTCCTCTGATTGAGAAAAAGATGATGGAGCTTATAGCTGCAAGTGAAGAAATTAAGCGCCAGAGTATCACAAAAAATGATGCTGTTAAGATGTTTTCTGAAAGAGACGAAAACTATAAAGTTGAGTTGATCAATGAGCTGGAGGATGGAACGATAACCACATATACTCAAGGTGATTTTACCGATCTTTGTCGTGGTCCACACCTTCCAAATACTTCATATATAAAGGCTGTAAAAATATTATCTGCAGCAGGTGCTTATTGGCGTGGAGATGAAAAACGTCCGCAGCTGACAAGACTTTACGGAATTACATTCCCTAAAAAGAAGATGCTTGATGATTATCTTCTGTTGCTTGAAGAGGCTAAAAAACGCGATCACAGAAAGATTGGTAAAGAACTTCAGCTTTTTACATTCTCTCAAACTGTTGGTTCAGGTTTGCCATTGTGGTTGCCAAAAGGTACACAGTTACGTTTAAGACTGGAAGATTTCCTAAAGAAGATACAGTTAGAGTTCGATTATGATCAGGTAATTACTCCACATATTGGTCATAAACAGCTATATGTTACTTCTGGTCATTATGCAAAATATGGTGCGGATTCGTTTAAACCGATAACTACACCTGAAGAGGGTGAGGAGTTTCTATTAAAACCGATGAATTGTCCTCACCACTGTGAGATTTATAAAGCTTTTCCTCATTCATATAAAGATCTGCCATTACGTTTGGCAGAATTTGGTACTGTTTACCGTTATGAACAGAGTGGTGAGTTGCATGGTCTAACTCGTGTAAGAGGTTTCACACAGGATGATGCTCACATCTTCTGTACTCCCGATCAGGTTAAGGATGAGTTCCTTAAGGTGGTTGATATTATTTTTATTATCTTTAATGCATTGAACTTTGATAACTTCGAGGCTCAGATTTCGCTTAGAGATCCCAATAACAGAGAGAAATATATTGGAACTGATGAGAATTGGGAGAAGGCAGAACGTGCAATTATTCAAGCTTGTGAAGAGAAGGGCTTAAAAACTAGGGTTGAACTTGGTGAGGCTGCTTTCTATGGTCCTAAACTCGACTTTATGGTTAAGGATGCTTTGGGTCGTCGTTGGCAGTTGGGTACTATTCAGGTTGATTACAACCTTCCAGAGCGCTTCGAGCTTGAATATACAGGTGCCGATAATCAGAAGCACAGACCGGTAATGATTCATAGAGCTCCGTTTGGTTCAATGGAACGTTTTGTGGCACTTCTAATTGAGCATACTGCCGGTAAATTCCCATTATGGCTGGCTCCTACACAGGCTGTAGTATTGCCTGTGAGCGAGAAATTCAACGATTATGCTTATGAAATAGTTAAGACATTGAAGAAGCAAAGTATTCGTGCCGAGGTTGATGATCGTAATGAAAAAGTGGGACGAAAGATTCGAGATAATGAATTAAAACGTATCCCTTATCTGCTTATAGTTGGTGAGAAAGAGGCGGAAAATGAGGAAGTTTCTGTAAGAAAACAGGGTGGAGAAGATAAAGGTACAGTAAAATTGCATACATTTGCAGATAATCTTCTTAAAGAGCAGGAAGAGATGATGAATGCCGGAAGGTTTAAGTAGTAGTAATAACAGTAAAAAAACTAACAATAGTAAAAAAATTAACAGTATTTGAATGGGAAAAAGCTCAAAAGAACAACACAGGATTAACGATCGAATCAGAGTGCCCGAAGTTCGTCTGGTAGGCGAAAATGTAACTGAGGGGGTTTATTCAACAAGAGAAGCACTTAAGCTTGCTGAAGAGCAGGAACTCGACTTGGTTGAGATTGCTCCAATGGCAAATCCGCCGGTATGTAGAATTATAGATTATAAGAAGTTCGTTTATCAACAAAAGAAAAAACAGAAAGAGCTTAAAGCTAAGGCAGTTAAAGTTACAGTTAAGGAGATTCGTTTCGGACCACAAACTGACGATCACGATTACAACTTTAAACTGAAGCATGCTTCAAACTTTCTGAAAGAGGGTTCGAAGGTAAAAGCTTTTGTTTTCTTTAGAGGGCGATCAATACTGTTTAAAGAGCAGGGAGAGGTACTTCTATTGCGTTTTGCAAATGATTTGGAGGATTATGCTAAGGTTGAGCATATGCCTTTAATGGAAGGAAAAAGAATGTCAATTATGCTTACTCCAAAGAAAAGCTCATCGAGTCCTAAAAAAGAGGGTTAATTTTCAATTCCATAATTTTAAATTCACTAATTATTTGCGTAACGGAAATAATTTCGTTACTTTTGCAAACTTTTTTGTCGCTGACTAATTCAGCGAACGAAATTCAGAAATATTCATTATAAAAAACAGAAGACAGCAAAATGCCTAAAATGAAGACTAATTCCGGTGCCAAAAAGAGGTTCGCCCTTACCGGATCAGGAAAGATCAAAAGGAAACATGCGTACAAAAGTCACATTTTGACTAAGAAGACCAAAAAACAGAAGAGAAATCTTACTAAAACAGGTCTTGTCCACAAATCTGACGTAAACAGTATTAAGACGTTATTAGCGATGAAGTAATTCGCGCTAAAGATTTCCAAAAAAAAGATTTATTAACAGGATGTATATGCTACAAAGAGTTCTGCTTGACAGAGACGCTATCATTCAAAACAAGTAAACATTATGCCAAGATCAGTCAATCATGTTGCATCACGCAACAGAAGAAAAAAAGTTCTGAAACTAACCAGAGGCTATATAGGTGCCCGCAAGAATGTGTGGACAG
>CAYLKV010000021.1:16379-46371 GCA_964384545.1 uncultured Proteiniphilum sp. | reverse complement strand
AGAGATAACCGTCTTGTGATAAATCCTCAAACGGGTGACACAACAACTGTAACCAATCCTGTTCAAGCAATAGGACAAGCGCAGGATTTCAACACAGTTAGGAGTAATCGTGAAAGAGGTCAGCTTGTGAATAATTCCGATAATCCTAATGGCGGAATTGTGGTGAAAGTCAGTAAAGCACTCAGTGAGATTACCAATTATTTAATAGTTGATGATCAAGGAAAAATAAGGTTTGATGTATTAGAAGCAGGAAATTACAATTTTATCATCCTCTCACCTGATACAACCGACGAAATATATAAAAAGGAAGGTGTACACTTGGTAGACCCTAATGAAAATCTGAACGACCGGCATATTAAAGATTTGAATAATCCTGAACAGAATAAAAGACTGAAAACAAAGCACGATACGGCAAAAAATTCAATCAGTAATATTCGATAAATAGATTAGTTGCGAATAGAGTTTATTTCGTAAACAGTGTCTTGATTAAGTTTCATTATTTGAACAACTGTTTTCTATTTCCACCTAATCTCTACCCCCTGATCAGCCAGCATTTGTTGGAAATCAGATAGCAGATCTCTTTTTTCTCTAACAGCCTTAAAAGGGACTTTCTCTTTCTTTGCAAATGCTATCAGTTGTCCCACAGCTTCACCAATGCTCCATTCAACAGGGTGAAGACGGTAGCAACCGTTGGTTATATGTGTGGTTCCAATATTTTTATTTGCCGGAATGATATTACTCATGCGTTGTGGCAGTAGTGCTCCCAACGGTATCTGAAAAGGTAGAGAGGGGAAGTCTATATAGTTATTGCCGTTTGAGCTTGGATGAAGATCGATATGATAATAACCAATTCCTACACTGTCGAAGAATTCGGCCGATTTTTTTCCCTCAATATCACCGGCAACAAGCTTTCTGTTTTCGGCTCCCACATGCTCTTCCAAAACTGTAAAATCGGCACGTATTCGTCGAGATTCTCTAATATATGGATATTTGCCCATTCCATCGATTGTGCCCATTATATCACCTCGAAGTCTCAGGCCACGCCATCCTGCGCCTCCATCGGCACGCGGTGCTTCTGTTTGAAGCCAGTAGAATAGTGAATGGCTTAACTGTTTGGCTTTTTCTACGTTGCGATGGAAATCTTTCTCCGGAACATCAATAATATTCCCCAATAGGTAATCGTTCTGTGGCCAGTTAACAATAGTTATATCTCCATTATATGTGCCTTCCAAAAAGTTGTTTTTGTTAATGATACGTCTGTAGTTCCACAGATTTAGTACACCATCCAAATCTTTCCCTGTAGGGTCGAATCCTAATGCCTTAGGTTCTAAAGTTTGTGGTTGCGAATATGTAAAATCTAATAAACGTCCCGGCCATGCAGGTGCCATCTTTGGAATATAATTTTTCCAGAAGTAATACTCTTTCGGTGGATCTTGCACGTTGTCTGTTCCAGGCAGATAGTCCATTGCAAAACAGACAGTAAACGCCTGATTGTTCTGTGGGTCTGCTTTTATGGGTGCATGCAGTTCGTTTGTTTCATTTTTCGATTCTGTACCGGTAACATACTCAGTTCCGGTTATAGGAAGAAGATCTCCACACTCTGTTGCATCTACAAAAGTGTCTCCAATTAGTCTAACTCTATCTCCAGACAATAAATTCTCTACCTCAATACTTAAAACTTTGTCTGAGCTTACTTCGCTGCTTCTCGCTTTGTGATACAAAAGAATCTGTAGTTTGTTATTGCTGAGGTAGGGGGCAAGCATCTCTGTAAGTACGGCGACTGCCACTTTTGGTTCATGGCAAATTCTCGAAACGCTGCCATCACCGGGATTCAGATTTTTTCTTTTTAGTGCTTCCTGTGTGAGCGGATAGTTGTTTTGATAATAATTTCGTACTCTGTTTCTGTAATCTCGATACGACTGTGGTGCACCATGTGTTTCAATCCATTGATGCTCATCGGGTGGTACTCCCTGCTGCGATACCTGTCCGCCAATCCAATCAGTTTCTTCGGTCATTATTACACTCAACCCATTTCTGCAGCAGGCCAGAGCTGCGGCAAATCCTCCCAAACCTCCACCCACAATTATGGTGTCGGCACGCATTTCTTGGGCTACTCCTTTTTGTTTACCAAGGTTTAGATTATTAGCTAATTTAGAGGTAGTGCAACCTTGTGAAAATGCACTACCTCCAATTAAAGCTGTATAGGTTAAAAAGTTTCTTCTATTCATGTGAAGAACTCTTTCTTAATTTATAATATCTCTTCGGCTACCTGATTAAAATAATCGATGCACTGTTTTATTTCCGGAAGGTTGTTTTCCCAATTTGCTTCATACTCAATAGTGAAGTAACCTTTGAAATTCTGACGTTTCAGCTCTTTTAGTATATCTTTTACATTAAGGATTCCTGTACCCCAAACAACATCTTCAAGAGTTCCCTCTTCTCCAACTGGTGCAATATCCTTAAAGTGAAAAGCTAATAATCTTCCTTCAAGCTTTTTTACACAATCGAGAGGATCTAAATCCATACGTTTAAAATGTCCTATATCTGCAGAAGAACCAAGCAGGTCCGACCTGTTTTCAATAGCTGTTAACAGTATCTCCGGCTTCCAATATGAGTTTTCGCTTGGGTGGTTATGTACTGCAACCTTAATCCCGCTACTTTTTGCTAATGCTTCAACAACATCCCAATCGTCTAAAGCAGGTTCTGCGCTAATAAATTCAAGCTCCATTTTTTTAGCAAAGTCGAACACTTTTTCCCACTCATCTCTTGTTGCTGTCCATACCCCCGAAGAAATAATTTTAATTCCTTTAGATGCGGCAAACTCTTTAATCTTTTTCTGATCATCGTCAGACAAATTGTAATTAAAAACAGCATCACCAAAGTCGCCACCCATTCTCTGACCCGGATAGATCTCAATATATTTAAGACCCAACTGCTCTGTTTTCTCTAACGCTTCAACAGCCGAGAACTTATGTAATGTGTATGATTGCATTGATAGTTTCCACCCATTTTTCTCAGCCTTTGTTTTGGCTGATGTTGGGGAGCAATTGTAAAATAACAGTAGGGCAGTAATACTTAAAAGAATATTTCTTAATGTTCTCATACTATTTATTTTAATTGTATTTAATTATGTTTATCAACTAACTGTTTACTTAATAATTCTAACCTCTTTTGGAGCATCTATTTCACTTGAGATAGTGCCATTTGGCAGTTTTTTGTGACTTACAGTTACCACACCGTACGGGGTAGGGAATGTTCCTTCTACATACTCTAAATCACCCAGATTTGGAGCGATACGAATTGTTTTAGAGCCAGGTTCCACCACATTAATACCTAATACATATTTGGTTAGCCATGATGTTGGTCCCGATGCCCATCCGTGACATAAACTTGCTCTTAATCCAATATAGCAATGAGCACCTCCATCCGAATGAATATTAAATCTTGTTTCATCAGGCATTTCATCTATACCAACAGCATTGTTTCTCTCTTCATAATTGAAGTTCTCCCAAAAAGTGGTAGCTCCCAAATCTAACATAGCACCCCAGTAGTCTGAAATTATATTTATTGCTTCATTATACTTATTATCTTTAGCTAATGCCTCTAGCATATAGTAGCCATAGAATGTAGCAAAATCATTAGCCCCACCTTTTAATATTGTTTGTGAAGCATCTTTTGCAGATTGCATACCTGCCAATGATAAAAGTGCTGCAGCCTGTTTGTTATCGTAGTTTTGCGTCTTATGTTTCTTAAGTAGTTTTATCGCATCACTACACATCTTGTTAAGCTCAGCATCATTCAACCATTCCGAAATTTGCTGTCCTGCCTGCATCGCCATCAATGTTAAAGCCTGTAGTCCTGAATGTATTACCTCTGGATTCTCAGATGTAGGCCAGTCTAAAAATCTACCACCATCCAAATTCTCTTTACCATCCTTGTCAATCTTTGTAATGATTTGCTTTACTAAAGCAGACAAATACTCTTGCTGTTCTTTCAGATAGTTGATATCACCATTGTAAAGATAGAAATCTTTATGAGAAATAATCCACCATAATGAATATGAAGACATACCATTCATCCATTGTGGAAGTGGGGTGGTGTCGCGACCGAAATCGAGACTCTTTCTAACAACCTCCTGGTCGCCAAAAACATTGTTTACAGTCATCACCTCAGGATGAACATCTCCAAGCCACACTAGTCTATCGCGTTTAATACCGTCCCACATATACTCCTGCATATTTAAATGAACAGTGTAAGCACCTGTATTCCAGATCTCATTTAAGCGCTCATCGCTTGATTTAAATGAACCAAGATATGGAATGTCGCGATAGCGGGCAATTGCTCTTACAGATTTGATAGGTAGGTTTACATCTTTATCAAGAAGGTCAATTCTTACATATCTGAATCCTGAGTTGCCAATTTCAACCGAACCTAGCCAGGGAACATTAATTGTATAGTCGCGAAGTGTATGGTCGTTAGTTGCCGAACCCATCCCCGGAGCACTGTTATCAATACAGTCGCTCATTGTTTCCGTAACAGATTCTCCAAGTCTAACTCTAATTTTTATTGACTCTTTCTTCTCTCTTATTCCTGCAGCAATCTCAATTCCTCCATATATCTCTTTACCAAAATCGAGCAATATAGAAGCTTGCTTCTCATCACTCGATCTTAAAGTATACATGTCTGCACCACTAGTGGTGAGCTGCCCATTATAAGGTGTAAGTAAATTAGCAGCACTTTTAACCTGACTATCCTGAGTATCAGACAACCAAACAATTTTAACCGGGGTTAGATATGCTCTTGTAATTTCATCCACTACAAGTTCGCCATTAAAGACTTTTTCGTTAAAATACTCTTGAGCCTTTATTAAATAGCTGTTGAAGAATAATGCAATTACAAGTAATATATTAATTTTCATATTTCAATTAGTTATTAATGTTATTATTATCACATACGACCCACTTCTCTATATTCAGTTGGAGTAATACCAACTCTTTTTTTGAAGAATGACAAGAAATATTCGTATGAACAGAAGTTTAGTTTGAATGAAATTTCTTTTATAGGAAGATTGGTCTCGGTAAGATACTCTTTTGCATTTCGCAACTTCAGCTCCTGGAAATACTGCGATGGAGCATAACCAGTATACTCTTTGAATTCCTTTCGGAAAAGTGAGTAGCTGATACCTAAATTCTTAGCGATACCTTTAATATCCAAATCTTTATGTATATTTTCGAGCATGATCACCTTAGAACGTTCAATCTTTTCAGTAGAATCTTTCGACTCAAAATTTCTATTTTGAGCCAACGATAGTATTGTGCCTAAAATATTAAAAACTATACCTGCAAGGTTTTGCTGAGCAGCAGTTTTATCCTCTTTTGCAATTTTAATAGCTTTTGAAAACAGATCTACCAAATCTTCGTTAATCCCTACATCTAAAACCTGATTGGTATGAGAGAGAAAACCATATGATACTAACTCATCTATTATTTTGCCCTCAAAACCGATATAATACTCGTTCCACCCGGTCTCTTTCTTTGGGCTGTAGGTGTGCCACTGACCGGGAAACAAAATAATAACCTGACCTTTTGTAATATTAATCTTTTTTGTAGTATCGGAGATAAATGTACCTCCCCCTTTACTAATATAAATAAATTGGTATTCTGATAAAACGCGACCTTTTTTCGGACTGAAATAGTAGCTCTTCGGATGATCCGGAGAGGGATACACCGTATTTGGAGGTACAGGTTGGAAGCCAACAGTATTTATAGTGAGTCCGAATTTCTTGTCTTTTTCACTTACTAACAGGTATTTAAAGTCGACACCTAAATCATTATATCTCATGGTTATAAAATTTATGCTTTAATTTCACAAATTATTTGGTAAATATAGTGAAATTAAAGCATAACCACTTAAAATATATTTGGAATTATTAGTGAGATAATTAATACTACCATGCCCAATACCAGATATGTAACCGCTTTTTTACCCGATCCCTTCCATTCTTTTAATATAATTCCCCATACATTGCTAAATACAACGTTGAGCGACATCAGTATACTCCATGAGAAGGCCATCATTACGCTGCTTGGTTCAAAGAAGCTCTGACCCATACCTAAACCAAAGAACTGAGAGTACCATAGTAAACCTGCCAATGCACAGAAAAGTAAATTGTTTGTTAATACAGATTTAGAAGAGCTGAATATCTCTCCACCTGTTTTATTTTTCTTGTTCATATACAAGCAGTATATCAAATTGGTGATAAATCCACCAAATGTAACAAGAAGAGTTACAGGGTTTTGAGCAAACAGATCTGATGCACCATCAGCTACTGCTGCCTCTCTGATAGGGATACCTGCATTTAGTCCCAAGTTGAAACATGCACTCATCACACCCGACAGCAATGCTATTAAAAGACCTTTTTTAAGAGCAAAGTCCTTAATTGCTTTTTTTCTCTCCTCTTCTGTCATGTTTTGTGAACGCAAACTACCTGCATATCCCACTAAAGAAATTCCAAACAAGGTTACGGCAACTGCAATTAATAATATCACTCCTTTTGGGGAGAAAAGGTCACCCGAAAACAAAGCAGGTATAAGTGTTCCAAGAGCTGCTGTTGTACCTAATGCAACAGACTGACCTAATGCAATTCCTAAGAAACGCATGCTCAAGCCGAAGGTTAACCCTCCAATGCCCCAGAGTGCACCATAACCGATAGCTTTTAATACAGCAGCCGAGTTAGCAGAATAAACTGCAATTATTTCTGGCAATGACATTGCCATAAGAGCTCCTAAAAGCGGAAAAATTAGCCATGCAAAAATACCTTGAGTAATCCAGAAATTTTCCCACGACCAATTTTTTATCTTATTAATGGGAACGTATGAGCTCGATTGGCCCATACTTCCCACTGCAATAATTAATAATCCTATAAGGGTATTCATTTTTATACTCTTTTAGAAGTTATCTCATTTTCATACTTCTGAATTTCACTAATGAAAGTGTCACCAATTGTAACTCCATACTGCATGCAGATGTAGTTGTATATTGCGCTCCATGGAAGTGCTTTTAGTTCTTCAAGCAACGCAAGTCTTTCAAATCTCTTATCCTCTTTTTCAAAATCTCTTAACTTGCCAGTTGGTTCAAGGAGTGCCTGAAGCATAGCTTTCTGTGTAGAACGGATACCAACTACATATGCACCAATTCTATTGATAGAAGCATCGAAATAGTCGAGTCCGATATGTACTCTTTCCATATATCCCGAACGAACTATCTCTTGTGCAATTGCCATAAGCTCATCATTTAAGATTACAACGTGGTCGCTGTCCCAACGTTCTGGTCTACTAACATGTAGATTCAGTTCAGGTACAAAAAGCAACATTGACGAAAGCTTGTCAGAGATTACTTCTGTTGGATGGAAGTGACCGGCATCGAGTGTAAGCATCATATTGTTCTTAACAGTATAGCCCATGTAGAACTCGTGAGAACCTGTAACAAAACTTTCACTTCCAATACCAAATAGTTTGCACTCAAGGCAATCTTTTAGATATTCTGTGCTTATTTCTTCAGCAAGTACCTCATCAAGCGACTCCACAAGAAGTTTTCTGCGCTCATAACGAGAAACAGTTTTATCTTTTTCTCCATCAGGAATCCAAATATTATGTATACATGGGTCGCCCTGCTGTTTACCAATTTCGGCAGCTATTCTTCTGCATCTGCGAAGATGCTCTTTCCAGAAATTTCTTATTTCAGGATCGAAGTCAGATAGGGTATATCCACTATTACTCTTTTCGTGAGAGAAAAAAGTTGAATTAAAATCAATCTTTACATCATTCTTCAAAGCCCAGTCGATCCAGCTCTGGAAATGTTTAGGTTCAATTTGGTCTCTATCTACAAATTCACCTCCAAAATCTCCATAAATAGCATGTAGACTTACTCTGTGTTTTCCGGGTATCAATGAAAAAACCTTTTCTAAATCATTTCTAAGCTCTTGGATTGTACGAGATTTACCTGGATAGTTTCCAGTAGCCTGTATGCCTCCTGTAAGTTCACCATCGGGATTTTCAAATCCTGTTACATCGTCGGCTTGCCAACAGTGAATAGAAATTGAAAGATTTCCTAATTTCTCAACTGCTTCCTCAACGTTAATTCCAAGTGCCTCATAACGCTTTTTGGCATTTTCATATTCACTGATAATTAATTCTTTATTCATAAGGGTGTTTTTTATTTAGATAATTTTAATTCTTAGATTTATATTTGTCTGTATGCGTTTATATACTTCTCAAAATTCTTGTTCCACAAATCACTTTCCTGTGGTGAAAACTCTTCGAGCTTGGTGCTGTTTCTTACAATCTGTCGAATATGCTGTTTATCTGCAACCTGCTTATCTGCTTTTGCCTGCAACAATATATTGCCAATTGCAGTTGCTTCAGATGGACCTGCAACTACCTTTTTGCCTATAGCGTTTGCAGTTAACTGGTTAAGCATATTATTCTTAGATCCTCCACCAATTATATGTAGAGTCTGAATTGGAAAATCGGCCAGTTTCTGTAGATTTTCCAAAACCTGTCTATATCTGAATGCAAGACTCTCATATATACATCTTGCAATCTCCCCTATTGTCTCCGGAACTTTCTGTTCTGTTGCTCTGCAGTAATCCTTTATTGCATCAATCATCGATTCGGGATTGGCAAAACTAGGAGCATCAGGATTGATAAATGAAGAGAATGGTGCTGACTTCTCTGCAGCTTCTACAATTTCATTATATGAAACAACTTTTTCTAAATTCCATTCAACTTTACAACGTTCTATAAGCCACATTCCACAAATGTTTTTCAAAAGTCTAATAGATCCGTCAGCACCACCTTCATTCGTATAGTTAAGGTTATATGTCTCTTCGTTTATTACCGGATTTTTAGTTTCAATTCCCATTAGCGACCAAGTGCCTGAGCTGAGATATGCAAAATTCTCATTTTCGGCAGGAGTTGCAAGTACTGCAGATGCGGTATCGTGACCGGCAACTGCAATTACAGAAATATCATCTATATTGGTCTGTTTTTTTATCGACTCAGAAACCTTTCCAATCTCTGTTCCCGGAAAAACAATCTGAGCAAAATTGCTCTCTTTAAGCTCAATCTTATTCAGAATATCTGCATCAAATTTTTGCTCATAAGGGTTAATCATCTGAGAGGTAGATGCAATTGTGTATTCTGTAACCATCTTGCCTGTAAGCATATATGATAATGCGTCGGGCATAAACAAAATCTTGTCTATTACAGGATAAATTGATGATTTATTATTTAGCTTTGTATCTAATTGGAAAAGCGTATTGAAATTCATTATCTGAATTCCAGTTTTCCGATATAGCTCCTCTTTTGATATTTTTGCATAAAAAATATCAGGTGCGCCAACAGTAGATGTGTCACGGTAGCTTGATGGCATTTGTAATGGTTTACCATCACTGCCAAAGCATACAAAATCTACACCCCATGTGTCGATACCAATTGAGGTGATATTGTATCCCTGCTGTTTGGTCTCCTTAATGGCTTCAATGATTTGGTCATATAAATAAAAGAGATCCCAGTAAACATGATTATTGAATTCAATCATTGGGTTTCGAAAACGTGTTATTTCAAATAATTCGACTTTCTCTTTTTTTACTATCCCTAATATTGCTCTTCCGCTGCTCGCGCCGATATCTATGGCTAAATATTGTTTATTATTCATGAATCAGTATTTATGTTTCGCAAATTTACATGTAATAGCAAATAACATGATTTAAAGAAATGATTTATTGACTATGTTTTTTGATATAATTTACATTAATGTGTTACAAAATATAATATACTATATTGAAATTATTTAGATTTACACAACCCCAACAGCTGCTCAGCTTTAATTTAGTCTTACCTCGCTCTTATATTGCTCTTTTAAACTCCTTTTATCACTCTATTGCATAAGGGAAACGTAATTGTTAGTTAATACATAGTAGAGCGATAGGTTAATAATTGCTATTTCTCATCTATTTGCTCTTTGATAATCGTTGTAAATGTTTTGACTTATTAATCACAGAAGACTTCCATTTTTGAGATAACCTACTCTTTTAGGTATTTAGGACATTTTGAGGATAATCATTTTTATCAAATAGTGTCATAAATTATAGCTAAAAAATCAATTAATTAATTATATGCAGTGTTATATAGTCTATATTTGTAGTTGAATTTAAAACTTTTTTGCGAAGCTAAACATTGATATATAAACATATGTATTTGCAGAACTTATAGCTTTGATTAGTTGATCAGAATTATAGTTCTGATAAATATGAAAAACATCTAAAATGGCAATAGTTGTAATAATGCCCAAGCAGGGGCAATCTGTTGAGAGTTGTATAATAACCGAGATTAAGAAGAAGGAAGGTGAAGTTGTGAGTAAAGGTGAAATTCTTTTTACTTACGAAACTGATAAGGCTTCTTTTGAAGAGGAGTCTCCAGTCGACGGAACCATATTAAAATGTTTCTATGGCGAAGGAGATGAAGTTGCGGTACTTGAAAACATGCTGGTTATTGGATCACCGGGTGAGGATTATTCTGATCTGATAGGAACGCAGGAAGTAGTTGAGAAGAAAGCAGAGGTTGAAGTTAAAAGCAGTACAGCCGAAAGTGTTGAAGAAACTGCAGCTCAGGATCCAAAGCGAGTTGCTACTTCTGCAGATCAAAGCAAACAGCCCATATTTATTTCACCAAGAGCTAAGAAGTTGATCGACAAAGAGTCGGTTGAGATTTCAAATGTTGAAGGAACAGGACCAAAAGGTAGAGTAATTGAGTCAGATGTGAAAAATTACCTAGAAAACAGACCAAAAATGACACCACTTGCAAAGAAGATTGCTTCGGAAGAGGGGCTTCGTCCGCAAGATCAGGGCACTGGATTGGCCGGTGCATCAAGAGCGTCTGATTTGGTTGCTCCTGAAAATAAGATATATGGAGTTGATTACGAAGACAAAAAAATATCGAACATGCGTAAGATTATTGCAAAATCTATGCATGCATCACTTCAGAACTCAGCGCAGCTTACACACCATTTAAGTGCAGATGCCAGAAGAATGCTTGAGTTAAGAAAACAATTTAAGAAAGCTTTTGATGCAAAAACAATAGATACAAACATAACACTAAACGATATGGTATGTTTAGCTGTTATAAAAGCTCTTAAAAGTTTCCCTGAGGTGAATACTCATTTTTTAGGCGACTCTAAGAGATATTTTAAAAAGGTGCATCTTGGCCTTGCTGTAGATACAGAGAGGGGATTGATGGTGCCGGTTGTTAAGAATGCCGACGACCTTTCGCTGATTGGTCTTTCAAACAGATTGAAGGTTGTGGCTGAATCGTGTAGAAAGGGAAATGTAAACCCCGATATACTTGCTCCAGAGGCGGGTACATTTACAGTTTCTAATCTGGGCAATTATGGAGTGGAGATGTTTACTCCGGTAATCAACCTGCCTCAGTCTGCGATTCTGGGTGTAAATACAATTGTTCCCAGACCGAAAGATTTAGGTGGTGGTGTTTATGCTTTTGTACCTCATATTGGACTGAGCCTCACTTACGATCACCGTTCGCTGGATGGTGGCGAAGCTACACGTTTTTTAAAACAGATAGCAATAGAAATTGAAAATTTACAATTAGATGTAACATTATGATAGACTTATTAATTTTAGGTGGTGGTCCTGCGGGATATGTGGCGGCAGAGAGAGCCGGACATGCCGGACTGAAAGTGGTCCTTTTTGAGAAAAAAGCTATGGGTGGTGTTTGCCTCAACGAAGGTTGTATTCCAACTAAGACATTACTATACAGTGCAAAGATTTATGAAAACGCACTTCACGGAGATAAGTATGGAGTTTTTGGTGATAATATCAGATTCGACTACGAAAAAATAGTTTCTCGCAAGAAGAAGGTTGTTCGTAAACTTGTATTAGGAGTTGAGGGCAAGATGAAATCAAATAAGGTTGAGGTTGTTAAGGGCGAAGCTATGATAAATGGCCGCTCTTCAGAAGGAATAGAGGTAACCTGCAACGGTGAAAAATATCTCGGAAGAAACCTTCTTATCTGTACAGGATCGGAAGCTTCTGTTCCACCAATTCCAGGATTGAATGAAGCCGGAGATATTATAATGACAAACAGAGAGATTCTTGAGCTTACAGAGCGTCCTGAATCTTTGGTTGTTATTGGCGGTGGTGTAATTGGAATGGAGTTTGCCAGCTTCTTTAATAGTCTTGGAACTAAAGTTACTGTTGTTGAGATGCTGCCCGAGATTATTGCGGGAATGGATCTTGAAATATCAACAATGCTTCGTCAGATATATAATGCCAAGGGAATTGAGTTTAACCTAAATTCAAAGGTTGTTAAGATTGATGGCAAGAAGGTAGTTTTTGAAAAAGATGGAGAGACTCATACTGTAGAGGGCGACAAAATATTGCTTAGCGTTGGACGCAGACCTGTTACTAAAGGTTTCGGACTTGAAAATATAGGTGTTGAATTGTTCCGTAACGGAATAAAGGTTGATGAGAAGATGCGTACAAATGTTCCTGGTGTTTTTGCTGCGGGCGATGTAACAGGATTCTCTCTTCTTGCACATACTGCCAGCCGTGAGGGAGAGGTGGTTGTGAACAATCTGACAGGAAGATCTGACATAATGAGATATAATGCAATTCCTGGTGTTGTTTATACCAATCCTGAAGTTGCAGGAGTTGGCGAGACAGAAGAGTCTGCCAAAGAGAAGAATATTGCATATAAAGTTGCAAAATTACCAATGGCCTACGCAGGACGTTTTGTTGCAGAGAATGAAGGTGGCAGCGGTTTGTGTAAAGTGATAGTTGGTGAGAAATATGGCGAAGTAATAGGAGTTCATATGTTGGGTAACCCAAGCAGTGAAATTATATATGGTGCTGCAATGGCTATTGAACAGGAGATGACACTTAAAGAGATGCAAGAGGTGGTATTTCCTCATCCAACAGTTAGCGAAATAATAAAAGAAGTTGTTTTCAGTTTTAAATAATTAAAAAGATGCCAAAAGTACAATTTATCGATCCAAAAGAGGTTAGAAAACCTGGATTTTTAGAGTTTAAACCTATAGCCGTAAATCAATATCAGAAAAGTGTAAAAGATGAAAAAGGTAACTTTACGGACGAAGAGTTTAAGCTAATATACCATGACATGGTTCTAATTCGTGAGTTTGAAACCATGCTTAATCTTATTAAAACAAAAGGCGAATATAATGGTACGGCTTATAACCACCCCGGACCTGCACATTTATCCATAGGGCAGGAGTCGGCAGCAGTTGGTATGGCATGGACACTTTCTGTTGAAGATTTTATATTTGGAAGTCACCGTTCTCACGGCGAGATTTTGGCAAAAGGTATGTCGGCTATTCATAAGATTGATGATGATAGCCTGATAAATATAATGGAAAACTTCTTCGATGGTATTATTTATGATGTTGTGAAGAAAGATTTTGAAGGTAGCGTAAAAGATCTTGCAAGGAGATTTCTTGTTTACGGTACGCTTGCAGAGATATTTGCACGTAAAACCGGTTTCAATAGAGGATTAGGTGGTTCGATGCATGCATTCTTCACCCCTTTTGGCGTATATCCAAATAATGCAATTGTAGGTGGTTCTGGTGATATTGCTGTTGGTGCTGCTCTTTATAAGAAAGTTAACAGAAAACCAGGATTGGTAGTAGCAAATATTGGAGATGCGTCTATGGCTTGCGGCCCTGTTTGGGAAGGTATCACCTTTGCTGCAATGGATCAGTTTAGAGAGCTGTGGCAGGGCGATATGCAGGGCGGATTGCCGGTGATTATCAATATAATGAATAATCAGTATGGTATGGGTGGTCAAACCTGTGGTGAGACTATGGGTTATGAGATTGCCGCCCGTATTGGTGCCGGTGTTAATCCAGAACAGATGCATGCTGAGCGTGTTGATGGTTATAACCCGTTGGCTGTGATTGATGCATATAAGAGAAAACGTAAAATTATTGAAGAGAAAAAAGGACCTGTATTGCTAGATGTGCTAACATACAGATATAGTGGTCACTCTCCTTCTGATGCATCTTCATATCGTACAAAAGATGAGGTAGAAGCTTGGGAAGCTCAGGATTGTATCAAAAGTTATGGAAATAATCTTGTTAGCGCTGATGTAGCAAAACAGGAAGAGTTAGACTCAATATGGGCTGATGTTAAATCCCTTATAAATGAGATGTTCCTTAAAGCAATTGATCCACAGATATCTCCTTTAATGGAAAATGCTGAAATAATTGGTGATATGATGTTCTCAAACGGTTCAGTAGACAGCTTATCTGATGCAACGCCTGAAGTTTTATTACCATTGGAAGAGAACCCAAGAGTTAAGAAGATTGCAACTAAAGAACGTTTTGCTTTTGACGAGAATGGTAAGCCTTACAGTAAGATGAGGCAGTTCCAGTTAAGAGATGGTATTTTTGAGGCTATAATAGACAGATTTTATAAAGATGCCTCACTAATTGCTTATGGTGAGGAGTGTCGCGATTGGGGTGGTGCTTTTGCTGTGTATAACGGATTGACTGAATCGCTGCCATATAACAGATTGTTTAACTCTCCAATTTCTGAAGCTTCTATTGTTGGAACAGCCATTGGTTATGCAATGTGTGGTGGAAGGGTAATTCCTGAAATAATGTATTGCGACTTTATTGGTCGTGCAGGTGATGAGATATTCAATCAGCTTCCTAAATGGCAGGCAATGAGTGGTAATGTGCTTAAAATGCCTGTTGTGGTAAGAGTTTCGGTTGGTTCTAAATATGGTGCTCAGCACTCTCAGGACCTTACATCGCTAGTTGCTCATATTCCAGGTATCAAAGTATGTTTCCCTGCTACTCCTTATGATGCTAAAGGTTTGATGAACGCAGCATTACAGGGAACAGATCCTGTAATATTCTTCGAAAGTCAGCGTATATATGATATTGGTGAACAGTTCCATAAAGAGGGTGTTCCAACAGGATATTATGAGGTGCAACTAGGTGAACCTGATGTGAAGAGAGAGGGTAAGGATATAACATTCCTGACAATTGGATATACTCTTTATCAGGCTATTAAAGCTGCAGAAATTTTAGAGGCAGATTATGGAATCAGTGCCGAAGTAATTGATGCACGCTCACTTGTTCCATTTAATTACGAAAAGGTAATTGAGTCGGTTAAGAAGACAGGTAAGATAATTGTTGCCGGTGATGCAACAGCAAGAGGTTCGTTCCTTAACGACATGGCAACAAATATCAGTCAGCTTGCATTTGATTATCTCGATGCTCCTGTATCTGTATTAGGTTCACGCAATTGGATTACGCCTGCTCATGAGCTTGAAGATTCATTCTTCCCTCAGCCGGGTTGGTTCCTGGATATGATTCATGAACGTATTCAACCGTTGAAGGACTATACACCGGGACAGAATTTTACAGATGGAGAAATTGTGAAGAGAGCAAAAAAAGGTGTTTAGTTTATAAACCTGAAAATTGAAATACTATGTTGAATATAAATTGCCATTTACACACTCCTTACTCTTTTAGTGCATTTGAAAATATTGAGGATGCGTTGAACAGGGCTGTTAATGAGGATGTGAAAGTGGTGGGTATCAACGACTTCTATACCACTCAAGGATTTGAAGAGTGGTATAGGGGTTGTAATGAAAGAAAGCTTTACCCACTTTTTGGAATTGAGTTTATCAGTCTAAATCAGGAAGATCAGCTTGCTGGATTGAGGCTTAATGATCCATCGAATCCGGGAAGAACATATTTAAGTGGAAAAGGTTTTGCATATCCATTTAGTCTGCCCGAACCATTTGCATCTCAACTGAACGCTGTGATTGATGAGTCGAACAAGCAAGTTGAGGAGATGTGTGCCAAGCTTAATGAATATTTGAGTGGAATAGATTCAGATTTGGTGCTCGATCTGAATTGGATAAAGAGGGAACTGACAAAAGGCTCGCTACGCGAAAGACATCTTGCAAGGGCATTGAGAATGAAGGTGTTTGAACTGTGCGAAAATGATGAGATGAGAGTGAAGCCACTTTTAGAAAAGATATTTGCAGGCAAGCAGGTTAAGTGTGCTATCTCCAATATTTCCGGTTTGGAAAATGAGATACGCGGTAATTTACTTAAAGCTGGTGGTGTAGCGTTTGTTGCAGAGAAACCAGAGGCTTTCCTTCCGATTCAAACTGTGTGTGATATAATTATTGCAGGTGGTGGTATTCCAACTTACCCATTTTTGGCTGATAATGAGAAGGGTGAGTATACCGACTTTGAGAATGATCTTGAGAGGGTTGCTGCTCAGCTTACGGATAGAGGTTTTCACTCGGTTGAATTTATTACTACCCGTAATGATGTTGTACTGCTTGAAAAGTATGCAGAATATCTTAATAATCAGGGATTTGTGGTGACTTTTGGAAGTGAGCACAACACTCCGATGATGGAGCCGATTGAACTTTTTGCAAGAAACAGTACTCCACTGACAAATCGACTTAAACAGATTAACTATGAGGGGGCATGTGTTATTGCTGCTCACCAATATTTAAATTCGCAAGGATTAGAGGGTTATATCGATGATAATGGTTATGCCGACCGGTCGAAGCGCAGAGATTTTATTGAATTAGGTGAGTCGTTAATAAGAAGTATATGAAAAAGATTGATGATCTGATAAAGATTTCACAACTATATGGGGCAGATAGCAGATTTGTTATAGCCGGAGGAGGTAACACCTCTTATAAAAATGAAGAAAAAATTTGGGTTAAGGCAAGTGGTTCGTCTCTTGCAACTATAACCGAAAATGGTTTTGCTGTACTAAACAGGGCAAAGCTTAACATGATGACCGGTAAGGTTTACAGCAGTGATGTGGCTGAACGTGAAGATCAGGTTAAACGAGATTTGGAGGAGGCTACAATAACAAAAGGCAAGCGCCCGTCGGTAGAGACTTCAATGCATAATATAATAAATTATGCATTTGTTGTTCATTTACATCCCACTCTGGTTAACGGATTAATGTGTTCTCAGAATGCAGAAACAGAGCTGGTAAATATTTTTGGTGAGAAGTCTGTATTTGTTGAATACACCGATCCCGGATATGTGCTTTTTAAAAAGGTGAACGATAAGATTGAGGAGTATAGACTTAAATATAGTGAGGAACCAAAGGTTATATGGTTGCAGAATCATGGTATTTTTGTTGCTGCTGATTCTATTGATGAGATTCAACAGATCTATAATCAGATACTTCAGAAGCTTGAAGAGAAACTTGTTGAGCCTATCGAAATTAAACCAATGGAGGTGTGCAGAGGGGTAGTGGAATTGCTTCCTGCCATCAGAATGATTGTGTCTGACAAGAGTTTAAAGACTTTGAGGGTTCGCAATAATAGTTTGGTTAATCATTTTAGTGATAGTATTGATAAACAAAAGGATATATTTAAACCCTTCACTCCCGATGCAATTGTATATTGTAAATCTAACTACATATTTTTAAATAGTGAAGAGAATCTTCTTGCTGAGGCTGAACAGAAAATAGGTGCATTTGTTAATGAGTTTGGATATCAGCCAAAAGTGTTGCTAATTAGAGGGATTGGTCTGGTTGCAGTGGGCGATAATGCAAATCAGTGCGACATAATTCTTGATGTTTTTGAGGATGCAATGAAAGTGGCTTTTATGTCAAACTCTTTTGGAGGTGCACATCCTATGACTCAGGAGCAGATTAACTTTATTGATAACTGGGAGGTAGAGAATTACAGGAGAAGTGTTGCTGCTGGTTCATCTGCCGGAAGAGCTGAGAATAAGATAATTGTAATAACCGGTGCTGCGCAAGGTTTTGGAGAGGGTATTGGCGAGTGCTTGATTAAAGAGGGTGCAAATATTGTAATTGCTGATCTTAACGAGGTTAAGGGTAGTGAGACAGCCGGAAGATTTAACGGACTGTCGAAAAGTAACCAATCGATTTTCGTTAAGACCGACGTCTCTAGCATAGAGAGTATAGATAATCTTACCTTCGAGACTATTTGTAAATTTGGTGCAATAGACTGTTTTGTGAGTAATGCAGGTATATTGAGGGCAGGCGGACTTGAAGATATGACTCCTGAGAATTTCGACCTGGTGACCAAGATTAACTATAATGCATATTTTTATTGCACAAAGGTGGTTAGCAAAGTGATGAAGCTGCAGACTAAGTATGGTGGGGGCGACTATTTCTCTGATATTATTCAGATAAATTCTAAGTCGGGTCTCGAGGGCAGTAAGGCTAACTTTGCATATGCCGGTGGTAAGTTTGGTGGAATTGGACTGACTCAGTCTTTTGCACTTGAACTTGCTCCTTTTAGAATTAAGGTGAACTCGGTTTGTCCGGGCAATTTTTATGAGGGTCCTCTTTGGAGTGATCCGGTGAATGGACTTTTTGTACAATACCTTAATGCGGGTAAGGTACCGGGTGCCAAGACAGTGGAGGATGTGAGGGATTTCTATCTTTCTAAAGTTCCAATGCGTAAAGGGTGCACTCCATTGGATGTTTCGAAAGGAATTTTGTATCTTATGGACCAAAATGGTGAAACCGGTCAGGCTCTCCCGATAACAGGGGGACAGGTGATGTTGAACTAGAACGAATAAAAAATGATATAATGAAAACGAAAGCAGTAAGATTATATGGTAAGAAGGATCTCAGATTAGAGGAGTTTGAATTACCACCAATTAAAGATAATGAGATTTTAGCAAAGGTTGTGTCAGATTCACTATGTATGTCTTCATATAAGGCATCATCGCAGGGTACTGACCACAAACGTATTCCGGATGATGTTTCGGTAAACCCTATTATTATAGGCCACGAATTTGCAGGTGAGCTTATTGAGGTGGGTGCTAAATGGGCTCATAAATTTAATGTGGGTGATAAGTTTTCGATTCAGCCTGCTCTATATTATGAAGATGGTCCTGTTGGCATATTAAGCGCTCCGGGATATAGTTATAAATATATTGGGGGTGATGCAACTTATGTGATTATTCCTAATGAGGTGATGGAGAAAGAGTGCCTTTTGAAATATGAGGGAGAAGGATTTTATCCAGCTTCATTGTCGGAACCACTCTCTTGTGTAATTGGTGCTATGCATGCAAATTATCATACTGTGCCGGGAAGCTATAAACATAAGATGGAGATAGTAGAAGGAGGAAAGATGGCTATCTTGGCGGGTGTGGGACCAATGGGTCTGGCAGCCATTAATTATGTACTTAATAGGGAAGATCGCAAACCTTCGCTAATGGTGGTGACTGATGTTGATCAGGCCAGACTAGATAGGGCTGCATCAATATATACTGTAGATTTTGCTGCTTCTCGTGGTATTGATCTACATTATATAAATACCGGAAATGTAGAGAATCCTGTTGAACTTTTGAGAGGGATGACCGAAGGAACTGGTTATGACGATGTATTTGTATTTGCACCGGTTAAGCCAGTTGTTGAACAGGGTGATGCAATTCTTGGTTTTGATGGTTGTTTGAACTTCTTTGCGGGACCAAGTGATACAAATTTTAGTGCTATGCTTAACTTCTACAATGTTCACTATGCTTATACTCATATAGTTGGAACAAGTGGTGGTAATAATGATGATATGGTTGAAGCTCTTGATATTATGAGTAAGGGGCTTGATCCTGCGGGATTAGTGACTCATATTGGGGGCTTGAACGCTGTTGCTGATGCAACAAATAACCTACCGTATATTCCAGGTGGGAAAAAACTAATTTACACACATATAGATATGCCTCTTACACCAATTGCAGATTTTGCTATGCTTGGTGAGGAGGATGAGTTTTATAAGGAACTTGCTGAGATATGTGATAGACATAAAGGTTTGTGGAGCGTTGAAGCTGAGGCCTTTTTGCTTAATAAATATGGCGTTTAATTATTTTTAAATTATATATATGAAACAGTTAGATGTGGATTTGATGCATCCGGTGGAGCAGATTAATGTGATTATCGGAAGGATATATAGAAGTGGAATGACTACTACTTCGGGGGGAAATATCTCTTTGAGAGATAAGAATGGTGACATTTGGATTACACCTTCGGGAATAGATAAGGGCTCACTTACTGTTAAAGATATAATGCAGATTAAAAAGGATGGTTCGGTTATTGGAATGCATAAGCCATCATCGGAACTGCCTTTTCATAAAGCAATATATGAGGCCAGACCAGATCTGTCTGCTATAATTCATGCTCATCCACCGGCACTTGTTGCTTTTAGTATTGCCGGTATGGTGCCCGACACAAAGATTGTTCCACAGGCATACAATATTTGTGGGGATATAGGTTTTGCACCTTATGGTACACCGGGAAGTGAAGATTTGGGAGAGAAAATTGCCAATGAGTTTTTAGACAAAAGATACAAAGCTGTAATTATGGAGAATCATGGCGTTGTATTGGGTGGTATGAATCTGATGGATGCTTATCAACGTTTTGAGACTCTTGAGTTTTGCTGCAGAACTATTATTAATGCAAAGCGACTTGGTAATGTGAATTATCTGACTGATGAGCAGGTTTCTAAGTATGTGCATCATTTGCCATCTAACATATCGCACTTTATGGATATTGATCACCCATCGGAAGAGAGGTCTATAAGAACTGAGATGGTGAATATTATTCGCAGAGCATGTAACCAGGGTTTGATGATCTCTACTTATGGTACTGTTTCGGTGAGATGGAAAGATAATGACTTCTTAATCACTCCAAGAGATATTGCCAGATGGGATATTGTGCCGGGTGATATTGTTCAGATTAAGAATGGTATGGCTGAGGCAGGAAAGACTCCAAGCCGTTCGGTTGCTCTTCACCAGCGTATCTATCAGCTTAACCCAAATATTAACTCAATTATCAGTACGCAGCCTGTA
The DNA here is from genome assembly GCA_964384545.1 of uncultured Proteiniphilum sp. Lineage (GTDB taxonomy): Bacteria > Bacteroidota > Bacteroidia > Bacteroidales > Dysgonomonadaceae > Proteiniphilum. The sequence continues at coordinate 25,461 of CAYLKV010000021.1, read as the reverse complement.
AATCTTATGGCTCATGCTGTTAGTGGTAGTAAGTTTGATGTTAGAACAATTCCAGAGAGCTGGATCTTCTTGAAAGATGTTCCTTCAATTCCTTTTGGATTGATTTACAATGATGTGGATAGTGTGGCTCAGATGTTTAAAAGTAATAGGGTTATCCTTGTTGAGAACGATTGTGTTTTTGTTACAGGAGATAAGCTATTGAATACTTTTGACTATCTGGAGGTTGCTGAATTTTCGGCAAATTCATTGGTAATGGCTACTACAATTGGTACATTGCTCCCTATTGGTGATGAGGAGATTGAAGATCTAAGAGTGGCATTTAATGTGAAATAAATAACTATTGTAACAGTTATTGAAAGACAATATAACTAACACTTGCTTTATTGTAAAATAATTTCTAATTTAGGATTTCATAATTAAAAATGAAGAACTGATTCTGTTTTTTGTTTTAATAGACTTAACTGTGAATTCAGTTTAAAATTAATATTCTAAAAATCTGAGAAATGAAAAAATATCCAAAAATTGGTATTCGTCCTACAATAGACGGCAGACAGGGAGGAGTTAGAGAAAGCTTAGAGGAAAAGACAATGAATCTGGCTAAATCTGTTGCTCATCTAATAGAGACTAACCTTAGAAATGGTGACGGAAGCCCGGTTGAGTGTGTAATTGCAGATACAACAATAGGCAGAGTGGGAGAGAGTGCTGCTTGTGCTGAGAAGTTTGAGAGAGAGGGTGTTGGGTCGACAATAACTGTTACTTCGAGCTGGAACTATGGCTCAGAGACAATGGATATGAATCCTCATTATCCAAAGGCTGTGTGGGGATTTAACGGAACTGAACGTCCGGGTGCTGTTTATTTGGCTGCTGTTCTTGCATCACATGCACAAAAAGGTTTGCCTGCTTTTGGTATTTATGGACATGATGTGCAGGATGTTACCGATAATACAATCCCTGATGATGTAGCTGAAAAAATATTGAGGTTTGCACGTGCTGCACAGTCGGTTGCAACAATGAGAGGCAAGTCATACCTTGCAATTGGTGGTACCTGTATGGGTATTGCCGGTTCTATGGTTAATCCCGACTTCTTCCAAAAGTACCTGGGAATGCGTAATGAATCGGTAGATTCAACTGAGATTCTGAGAAGAATTGAGGAGGGTATTTATGATAAGGAGGAGTTAGAAAAGGCGATGGCCTGGACAGAGAAATATTGTAAGGTTAATGAGGGTGAGGATATTAATAGGACCGACAAACAGAAAGATCGTGAAGCAAAAGATAGGGATTGGGAGTTTGTAGTGAAGATGACCATCATTATCAGAGATCTTATGACCGGTAACCCAAAATTGGAACAGCTTGGTTTTAAAGAGGAGGCAATTGGACATAATGCTATAGTAGGCGGTTTTCAGGGTCAGCGTCAATGGACTGATTTTTTGCCTAATGGTGATTTTAGTGAGACTATTCTGACTAGCTCTTTCGACTGGAATGGCATTAGGGAGGCTTTTGCTTTTGCAACTGAAAATGATTCTCTTAATGGGGTTTCGATGTTGTTTGGGCACCTGCTGACAAATACTGCTCAGATGTTCTCTGATGTTAGAACTTACTGGAGTCCGGAAGCGGTGAAACGTGTAACGGGTAAGGAGTTGACAGGAAGATCATCTAATGGTATTATTCATCTTATAAATTCGGGTGCAACTACTCTTGATGCTACAGGTAAACAGAGATTGAATGGTGAGCCGGCTATGAAAGAGTATTGGAATATTACTGATGAGGAGGTGGAAGCTTGTCTAAAAGCTACTGTTTGGTCGCCTGCCAATAGGGATTATTTTAGAGGTGGTGGTTACTCATCTACTTTCCTATCTGAGGGTGGAATGCCTGTTACAATGTGCAGATTGAATATTGTGGATGGTTTGGGGCCGGTTCTGCAACTTGCTGAGGGCTGGACAGTTGAACTTGAACCTGATGTTCATGATATTTTAAATAAACGTACCGACAGAACATGGCCTACTACTTGGTTTGCGCCACGTTTGAATGGTAAGGGTCCTTTTACGGATGTTTATTCTGTAATGAATAACTGGGGTGCTAATCATGGTGCAATCAGCTATGGTCACATCGGAGCAGATTTAATTACTCTTGCATCAATGCTTCGTATTCCTGTTTGTATGCATAATGTTGAGGATAGAGATATTTTCAGACCTTCTACTTGGAATGCATTCGGAATGGATAAAGAGGGTGCAGATTATAGAGCATGTAAAAACTTTGGACCTATTTATAAGTAAAATAGTAGTGGGTTAAAATTGAGTGGGGTGTTTTAATAATAAGAATAATAAGACCTCTATATTGATAATTTAATTTTAGGGTGTGTAAACAGTTCATATTCAACAAATATTGATTGTTTACATGCCCTTTTCTTTTTAAATCGTTATTGCTTTAGACTACCAAGCAAAATCGTCTTATTTTTATCTATTTATCGAAATTATTATTGCTTTTTGCGATATTAGGGGCAATAAAGCATTTAGTGTTTTTTTTAATAAATTAATAAATTATTTTTGCAATGTATTGATTAATAAGTTTTTTATCACATCGTGGAATAATCGAAATATTTATAATATAATGCAAACAAGATTCTTTCTAATATCAGTAGTCGTTTCTCTTCTTTTTATCTGTTGTGGAGAGGGTATCGACAAATCTCAAGCTCTTGAATTAAGATATGACAAACCGGCTGCAGTATGGGAGGAGACACTTCCTCTTGGAAATGGAAGGATTGGAATGATGCCTGATGGGGGTGTTGATTCTGAACTGATTGTGCTGAACGATATTACTATGTGGTCGGGGAGTGAAGATGAGGAGGCGTTGAATGTTGATGCGATAAAATATCTTCCTGAAATTAGAGCTCTTCTTCTAAATGGCAAGAACATTGAGGCTCAGGATTTGATGTATAAACATTTTAGATGTGGCGGATTGGGTTCTTCTTTTGGAAAAGGAAAGGATGCTCCATACGGATGTTTTCAGATGTTGGCCAACTTGAATATTAACTATATATATACTGCTGAAAATGAGGGTGATGATGCTGTTTCTGATTATGAAAGGGTTCTTTCTCTCGACAATGCAGTTGCAGTGACTAATTTTAATGCTGGTGGTGTTAACTATATAAGGGAGTACTTTGCTTCTCACAATGATGATGTGCTGATTATTCATCTTTCAGCTGATAAGAGGGGGTCGGTGTCTTTTAACTTGTCACTGAACAGGCCTGAGCGTGCATATATTTCGATTAAGGATAATATTATATATCTTGAAGGGCAGCTGAATGATGGGCGCAATGGTGATAAGGGTGTGAGATTCCTAACTAAGTTGGAGGTGGTTAACAGTGGTGGTAGTATAAGCTCCGACGATAATTCACTGACCATTAAAGATGCAGACAATGCAATGATTGTGATATCGACATCGACCAATATGTTGGATAAGGATTATGAATCGACGGTGAATAATTTGCTTAAAAATGCACTTTCCAAGTCGTTTGATAATATTAAAGCTGATCATATTAAGGTATATAAAGAGAAATTTGATAGGGTTACTCTGGATTTGGGTGAGCAGGATAATATTACCACGACTGATAGGAGATTTATTGATTTTCAGCAGAATGATGATCCTTCATTTGCTGCTTTATATTTTCAATATGGTCGTTATCTTATGATTAGCGGAACTAATGAGAATAGTTTACCTTTGAATCTTCAGGGTTTATGGTCGAATCAGGTACAGACTCCATGGAATGGAGATTATCACTTGAATATTAATGTTCAGATGAATTATTGGCCTGCAGAGGTGACTAATTTGTCGGAACTTCATATGCCTCTGATTAAGATGACTGAGTCGCTTGTTGCTTCAGGTGAAAAGACAGCAAAGGCGTTTTATGGTGCTGATGGATGGGTAGCGCATATGATGACAAATCCTTGGGGTTATAGTGCTCCGGGTGAGCATGCTTCGTGGGGAGCGACTAACACCGGGGGTGCTTGGTTGTGCCATCATCTTTGGGAACATTATGCTTTTACGAACGATGTTGAGTATTTGCGGTCGATTTATCATGTGTTGAAGGGTGCTTCTGATTTCTTTTTGAGCAGCATGATTAGGGAGCCTAAGAATAATTGGCTTGTTACTGCTCCATCATCTTCTCCTGAAAATGCTTTTTATCTTCCAGGCAGTAATGAGAGTGTTTTTGTCTGCATGGGTCCCACTATGGATGTACAACTGGTGAGAGAGTTGTTTAATAACTGTATTACTGCTGCTATGATTTTGGAAATTGAGGATAGTACGGTTGATGGTATTAAGCAGGTTATGAATGATTTGCCTCCTATGCAGATTAGTCCCAACGGATATCTACAGGAGTGGCTTGAGGATTATGAAGAGCAGGATAAGAAGCATAGACATGTGTCGCATTTGTATGGATTATACCCGTCTAATCAGATATCTCCCTATGTGACACCTGAACTGGCTGAAGCGGCACGTGTAACTCTAAACAATAGGGGTGATGCTGGGACTGGTTGGTCTCGTGCGTGGAAAATTAATTTCTGGGCAAGGCTTCAGGATGGAAATCGTGCATATATGCTTTTGAAGAGTCTGCTTGAGCCTTCTTTCGATACTGAGGTGAAGATGAGTGGTGGAGGTGGTACTTATAAGAATCTGTTTTGTGCTCATCCTCCATTTCAGATTGATGGTAATTTTGGTGGTACTTCGGGAATTGCTGAGATGCTTTTGCAGAGTCAGGATGGTTATATTCAAATTCTACCTGCTTTGCCTGATAATTGGAGTAAGGGTAGGTTTACCGGTATGCGTGCCAGAGGTGGTGCTGAGATTGGTGCTGAATGGGATAATGGAAAACTGACTAATATTTCTATTGCTGCCCATGTAGATAATGTTTTCGAGATTATGGTTCCGGAATATGCTTCAAGAATACTTCTTAATAAAAAAGATTTAGAGATTACTGATGGGTTTATTGTTATCGATATGAAGAGAGGCGATATGTTTGAAATAGAGGTAATTGCTAAGTGATTTGTAATTTATTTTAAGACTTGATGATGAAGTTGTAGACTGATTCTATACTTTAATATTAGATAAAACTTAATTGTAGAAATGATGAAAAGGGCTTTTTATATTTTTGGTGTAATCTTGTTGATTAATATTTGTTCTTGTACAAATTCTTCTAAAACTGTTTCTATTACAGATTATGGAGTTAAACCTGACACTCGTGAGGATATTGCTTTAGCTGTTAAGAAATTAATTAGCGATTTGCAGCAAAGAACAGATACTGGTCGTGTTATAGTAGTTTTCCCTAAAGGTACTTATCATTTCTATGAGGATAATTCGATTGAGCGAGAATATTATATTTCAAATCATGATCAGAGTAACCCGAAAAGGGTTGGTCTTGCATTGGAGAATTTGAAGAATGTTACAATTGAAGGTAAAGGATCCACTTTTATATTTCATGGCAGAATGATTCCTATGTCAATATTGAACTCATAGAATATCATATTAATAGAATTTTCGATTGATTTTGAAGTGCCTACATTAAGACAGCTTAATGTTTTGGAAGTCAATAGGGACAATGATGAGATAATAGCTGAGATTTATCCTCATGGCAATTATTTAATTAATGATGGCAAATTGATAATTCTTGGTGAAACATATGAGTTGACACCGGTCTAAGCAATGTCTTTTAATGAGGATAAGAGCCTGACATATCTCAGACGAGATCTTAATTTTAATCCTATTTCTGTAAGAGAAATTTCTACTGACACTCTCTCTGTTATTGGTTGGGATCATGTTAACGAGACTATTCCCGGTGAGCGTTTTGTGCTTAGGTCTTATTATCGATCAACTCCCGGTGTATTCATGAGTGAGTGTTTAAATACAGATATAGAGGATGTTACGGTTTATTATGCTGAGGGGATGGGATTGTTGTCGCAATTGTGCGAAAATATTAATCTCAACGGTTTTCATGTCTCTTTGAAGGGTGATGAGGATCTGAGATACTTTACTACACAGGCCGACGCGACTCACTTTTCTTCTTGTAAAGGGGTGATTGCAAATAAAAATGGTTTATATGAAAATATGGCTGATGATGCGATAAATGTTCATGGGGCATATCTGAAATTTATGAATAGGGTAGACGATTTTACTGTTCAGGCCAGTTATATGCATCACCAGGCATGGGGTTTTAAAAGGGGCAAAGATGGTGATTCAGTACAGTTTATAGATTCTAAAAGGATGGAGTTAGTTGATGATGAAGTTTATACAATACAATCAATTAAGGCGATTGATAAACCTTCAGAGTTTGGAGCTAAGGTTTTTGAGATTAGATTTTCAGAGGCAATTCCGGTTATGATTACTGAGGATGGTTCATTTGGTATTGAGAATCTGACATGGACACCTGAAGTGATTTTCTCTGATAATAATATAAGAAATAACCGGGCAAGAGGAACGCTTTTTAGTAATCCTAAGCGTGCTGTTTGTGAAAGTAACCTCTTTGATCATACGCATGGTACGGCTATTCTGCTTTGTGGAGATAGTAGCGGGTGGTTTGAAACAGGTTCTTGCAGGGAGGTTATTATTAGGGATAATAAGTTTATTAACGCATTGACTGCCAACTATCAGTTCTCGAATGCAATTATCTCAATCTATCCTGAGATTCCAAATCTGGAAGCACAGTCTAAGTTGTTTCATTCCGGAATATTGATTGATAATAACACTTGTGAAATGTTTGATAATCCTATTATATATGCTAAATCGACAGATGGAGTGATCTTTAGAAATAATACTATATTATATAATAGTGACTTTGACCCTTTCCATTGGAATAATCATATGTTCTTTTTTGAGAAGGTTGCTAATGTTTTAATTGAGAATAATCAATTTGAAAAGGGATTTGATAGGGAGAAAGATTTAAGAGTTGATCTTTCTGCCGAAAACAGTGTTATTATTAAATAGTGATTTATAGTTTGCATTATTAAATACTGTTATTCAGCTAACTGTTTCTCTTTGTACAATTTTCCCTGGTAGGTATGTCGTTCGTTAAATTGTTTAATGATCATATCTCTTACAACATAGTTTTTAAGTCCCCACTCTGGTGCAATAAGAAGTTTCTCTGGGGATTGTGATGTAAACCGTTCAATATATATTTCAGGATTTAATCTTTCTGAGAAGCTAACGCACATATTTATATAATCATCCAATCCGAATAGGTTGAATGCATCTGGGTCTACTCTGTACTCTCGCGACATCAAGGTTCCTTTTATTATTTGCAGCTGATGTAGTTTAAGTGAGGTTAGAGGCAGTTCTGAAAGTCTGTCCGCATGACCTAAGATCTCTTCCTTCGACTCGCCTGGAAGGCCCAAAATCATATGAGCACCGACTGCAATTCCTCTTTCTGCACTCTTCCTTATCATATATTCCGACTCTTCATAACTATGAAGTCTATTGACTCTGTCTAATGTCTTATTGAGTGTAGATTCTACGCCATACTCTATCATTACGAATGTCTTTTTACTTAAAGCTTCGAAATAATCTAATAGTTTGTCGGGCATACAATCGGGACGGGTGCCTACGATTAGTCCAACTACATCAGGATATGAAAGGGCTTCTTCGTATTTATCTATTAGTGACTCAATTGGGTCGTATGTGTTTGTATATGATTGGAAGTATGCCAGATACTTCATTTCTGGATATTTATAGGAGAAGAACTTTACGCCATCTTCCAGTTGCTGCGTAATGGTTCTTGTTGGTTTTCCATATCCCGGACTAAAACTTTGATTATTGCAATAGGTACATCCACCATAACCTTTGCTTCCATCTCTGTTTGGACATGTAAAACCCGCATTAATTGATATTTTCTGAACTTTGAATGAGAAATTCTTAGAAAGATATTCAGTGAAATCTCTATATGGTTTATTTTCGTTAAACTTGATCATTTTACTGTGATTAAGGAGTCAATTAATTAAATTCTCCTGTTTTGATTTTTGTTCGTGAAATATTTGAGTTCAATAAGAAACGACTATTTCATAAAGTAAAGTTATAAATAATGTGGATTATAGAATAATAAAAAAGGGTAAATCAATTAATGAAATACCCTTTTATATGATTGTGAATTATTAGATTAGTTTTCTGCTGCTGTATCTTCAGTAGCGCTTTCAGTTGATTCTAATCCTTTTTCAGCCTTCTTTTCAGATTCTTTCTTGAATGCTTCAACCTTTTGGTTGTCAAGTTTCTCTTTTAGAGCAGCTAATTCTTCAATATCACCAAGTGTTGTTTTTTCTAAAGAAGAAGTGGTGGCTGCAGCTTCGGGAGCTCCTTCTTTCTTAGCAGCACGTTTGCCTTTCTTTTTAGTATCATCAGTTGTGTTATCTTCGTGAATACGGCTGTGAGAAACAATGATACGTTTTGCATCTTTGTTAAATTCAATTACCTTGAATTCAAGTTTGTCTTCTAGTTTCACTTCAGTTCCATCTTCTTTTACAAGATGTTTTGGTGTTGCAAAACCTTCAACTCCGTATGGTAAAGAAACTACTGCACCTTTGTCGAATAATTCGATAATAGTACCTTCATGAATTGAACCTGGTGTGAAAATAGTTTCGAATACATCCCATGGGTTTTCTTCTAACTGTTTGTGACCAAGGCTTAATCTGCGGTTTTCTTTATCAATATCCAATACTTGTACTTCGATTGTAGAACCAATTTCAGTTACTTCACTTGGGTGTTTGATTTTCTTTGTCCAAGAAAGGTCAGAGATGTGGATCAAACCTTCAACGCCTTCTTCTATTTCAACAAATGCACCGAAGTTGGTGAAGTTGCGAACTTTAGCTGTATGAGTACTTCCAACTGGGAATTTCTCTTCTATGCTTTCCCATGGATCTGGTTTAAGCTGTTTTACACCTAATGACATCTTACGATCTTCTCGATCTAATGTAAGAATTACTGCTTCGATTTCATCACCTACGCTCATGAAATCTTGTGCACTGTGTAGATGTTGAGTCCAACTCATTTCTGAAACGTGGATTAGGCCTTCAACTCCAGGAGCAATTTCAACAAATGCACCGTA
>CAYLKV010000021.1:0-16369 GCA_964384545.1 uncultured Proteiniphilum sp. | reverse complement strand
GCCATAACAACAACTTTACCCTTAACTATATCACCTACTTTTAATGTTTCACTTAAAGCATCCCATGGATGTGGTGTTAATTGTTTAAGACCAAGTGCGATACGTTTTTTCTCATTATCAAAATCAAGTATAACAACATTGATTTTGTCATCAAGTTGAACAACTTCTTCTGGGTGTTGGATTCTACCCCATGATAGGTCAGTAATGTGTACTAATCCGTCAACACCACCTAGATCAACAAATACTCCGTATGATGTGATGTTCTTAACTACACCTTCAAGTACTTGTCCTTTTTCTAGTTTAGAGATAATCTCTTTTTTCTGTTGTTCTAATTCTTCTTCGATAAGTGCTTTGTGTGATACAACTACGTTTTTGTATTCAGGGTTAATCTTAACCACTTTGAATTCCATAGTTTTGTCAACAAAGATATCATAATCACGGATAGGTTTAACATCAATTTGAGAACCTGGTAAGAATGCTTCAATACCAAATACATCAACAATCATACCGCCTTTAGTACGACATTTAATGTAACCTTTAATGATTTCATTGTTTTCAAGGGCGTCATTAACACGATCCCATGCACGAGAAGCACGTGCTTTTTTATGAGAAAGGATTAGTTGTCCTCTTCTATCTTCTTGGCTTTCGATGTATACCTCTACTTCGTCACCAATTTTAAGGTCAGGGTTATAACGGAATTCGTTCATTGATACAATTCCATCAGATTTATATCCGATATTTACAACCACTTCGCGTTTATTCATGGATGAAACAGTACCGATTACTACTTCTTTATCATTGATTTTATTCAATGTGTTGTCGTAGCTTTCAGCAAGTTGTTGTCTGCTCTCTTTGCTGTAAGGGTCATTTTGAGCATACGCAGCCCAGTCAAAATCTTCAATGGGTGCTACTTTTTTTAGGTTTTCAGTCATTTGTTGTTGAATAATGTTTAATTAAATAAGTGAGACATTATGTTGATTTTTTTTATTATAGTCTATTTATTGAAACTTTATCTGTTTTGTGAGTATAGTATATATACTTGACTCAATGAAATAGCTATAAAAAAAGCGGTGCAAAGATAGTCGGTTTTTTATTAATAACCAACTCTTTGCACCTATAAATCAGTGAGAATCTTTCAAACTCAGATTAGTAATCCGTTTTGTACCTCACGTCTGGCTTTAAGACCCAATAGTTGTTCTACAATTCTAAGACCGAAATCAAATACGTAACCAGGGCCTTTACCGGTGGTAATTTTTCCATCTACAACTACAGTTTCTCCTGTGATAATTGCGCCTTTAAGTTCATTTTCAAAGCCAGGATAGCACGTAGCACGTTTACCATCTAAAAGATCTAAACCTCCAAGTACCAATGGAGCAGCACAAATTGCAGCTATTAATTTACCTTTAGAATTAAAATCTAAAATAAGATTCTTCAGATCTTCTTGTTCATTTAAGTTCTTTGCTCCAGGCATTCCTCCCGGTAGAATTAACATATCGAAATTTGTAAAGTCAGTATCATTAAAGGTTTTGTCTGCTGTTACTGGTATATTGTGAGCTCCAGTTACAACATTGTAATCTGTTATTGAAACTGTAACAACATCAATTTGAGCTCTTCTCAAAATATCAACTGTCCCAAGAGCTTCAATTTCTTCAAATCCTTTAGCTAAAAAGAGTGCTACCTTTTTCATAAAATCAAATTTTTTATAGACTGTTATATTATAAGCAGTTTTTAAATTATAAGACAATTGTAATAGAACTAGTTCAGCTTAAAATTATAAGTAATTGTACCTTGCTGATTGTTAACTGAATTTATAGCGTTAAACTTTGTGCTCTTTGCAGCTCTTAATGCTTCATTTAAAAGAGCTGAGTTAGGAGTGTTAGTACCTTGACCTATTTCAGCATGAATGACATTGCCACCAGGATCGACAGTAATCTTAACAACTACAGTACCCATATCGTTTACATTATAACGGGGTTGAATTAATCCGCCGCTTCCTAAACTTCTACCCCCTAAATTGTATGTTCCTATACCTCCTGTTCCTATTGGAGAGCCTTGTGAAGAGTTTCCTGTAGATACACCTTGAGTGCCTGTGCCTTCTGTGGTGCCACGGCTTTGATTGCTTTCACCAAAAAGTCCTGACATCTGTTGGTTTATCTGTCTTGATTTAGCTTCATTTTCTCTTTTTATACGTTCGGCCTCTTCTATTCTTCTTCTCTCAGCTTCTAATTCTCTACGTTTACGATCTTCTTCTTTTTTTGCTTCGATATCTATTGAAGGCTCAGTATTTTGTGTAATAAACTCTTCTACTTTTGGTTGAGGTGGTGTTTTTACTTGAGGAGTGGGGACGGGGATTACTTCATTATATGGAGCTTCATATATACCTTGGGCATTTTCAGTAGTTCCAAACATTACAGGTATACCTTCTAATTCTTCAGGAGGAGTAGCCATTTTAAAATATGTAAATATGAGTAACAGGAAGAGCAACACTGCAAAAAGTGATGTTCCTACAATTCCTCCTATTTTCTCCCTAGAAATATTTTCCATAAACTAGTTGAAGCTTTTAGTTTGGTCTTGTCATCAAAACCATCTTAAAACGGTTCTGATTTGCTATATCTAAAATACGCACGATTTCTCTATAAGGTACGCTCTCATCAGCATACAGAGCAACAAATATATCTGGATCGGCAGTATAAACTGATTGTAGAAAAGGCGTTATTTCCTCAAAAGGTATCATTTTTTCTCTTTCACCAGCATTTGCTACGTAATAGTTGAGATCTTTATCAATTGTAACCCTTGTAATAGGTTTTGCCTGAGCTTGTTGTTGCGACTTAGGTAATAATACCTGAATAGCATTGGGAACTACAATTGTAGAGGTGATCATGAAAAAGATAAGCAGCAGGAAGATCACGTCTGTCATAGACGCCATACTGAAATTAGTTTCTATACGAAAACGTTGTTTTAGTGCCATATCTTCTAGATCTTAAAATATATTCTTAATCATTTAATTCTAAATAGCTGGTTCATTGAGAATATCCATAAACTCCATAATTCTCATTTCCAGACGATTTACAATACCTTTTATTTTAGTTGTCAAATAGTTATAAGCAAAAAGCGCAATAATTCCAACAACTAAACCTCCAACAGTTGTAACCAACGCTTCATAAATACCTGTTGAAAGAATATTTACATCCACATTTGCACCGGCACTTGCCATATCCATAAACGCTTTAACCATACCGGTTACAGTTCCAAGAAATCCAACCATTGGAGCAGCAGAAGCTGAAGTAGCAAGAACCGGAAGTCCTTTTTCTAGTTGAGATATTTCAATATTACCCTGATTCTCAATAGCCGACATAACATCAGCCGTTGGTCTTCCGAGTCTTGAGATACCTTTCTCTACCATTCTTGAAGTAGGAGTATCGGTTATACGGCATAAATTTATAGCTGCATCAATTTTGCCATCATGAATATAATCTTTTATTCTGTTCATGAAAGAGTTATCTTCCTTTGCTGCTTTATTTATTACAAGTGTACGTTCTATTAGTACATAAATTGACATTAGTAATAAAATAAGTAGTATAATCATCAGCCACCCACCTTTTAAGGCGAGTTCAAAAGCGTTCATGGTTACTGCTGTAGTATCAGCTGATGTCATAGATTGTAAAGCTGCCTGTGCAGTATCTGCCGGCGAATGTAATTGCAAAAAGATCATACTTATAATGTACTATTAATTAGTTATATGAATTATTTTGTTTTATAAAGATACATAATTAAGTCAATTAAATATCATTAGATTGTTTTATTTAAACAATCTTTATACGCTTTTATCGTTTTTTCCAAACCCATATACAATGCGTCGCATATTAGTGAGTGACCAATAGAAACCTCTTTTAGCCATGTAATATTTGTATATAAGTAATTTAGGTTGTCTAAGTTCAAATCATGTCCGGCATTAACACCCAAACCAAGATTCTTTGCAAGCTTGGCAGCTTCTACATATGGTTCAACTGCTTTCTCTCGGTTTTTATTAAACTGTTCAGCATAAGGACCAGTATATAGTTCAATACGATCAGTGCCAATTTTAGATGCCATTTTAATAATTTCAGGAATAGGATCAACAAAAATCGAAGTTCTGACACCCATAGATTGAAACTCTCCAACAATTTCTGTCAAAAAATCTTTATGTGTAATTGTATCCCATCCTGCATTAGATGTGAGAGCATCTGTAGCGTCAGGTACAAGGGTTACCTGTGTGGGTCTGATTTTGCTAATTAAATTTATAAATTCCTGTGTTGGATTACCTTCAATATTAAACTCTGTATTAACTTTCGATTGAAGTTCAAATACATCGGTGTATCTTATATGTCTTTGATCTGGTCTTGGGTGAATAGTTATACCTTCAGCACCAAATTTTTGACAGTCGATTGCTACATTAACAACATCCGGAATATTTCCACCTCTAGAATTTCTAAGAGTTGCAACCTTATTAATATTTACGCTAAGTTTAGTCATATTTTTATTAAAATGCATTTTAATACAAAGTTGTTGGATCCCTTAATAATTAATTATGATAAATATTATAGAGTCAGTAGTATTTAAATACACAAAATTTTACCATCTTTGTAATACTGATACAAAAGTAATACGAAATAACCATTTTCTCGATGTCGACGAAAGAATTTATTATAAATCAGGTTGAAAAGTTTTTAAAACCTCTTACCCCTGAGGAATTTACAGAGCTTTCGGAGGCAGAGAATTCTCTGATAATTATTGAAATTCCTTTGAAGGACTATATGTTAACAGAGATAGCAAGGATTGTAGAAAGCAATAATGCACATATCCTAACTCTTTCGGTTTTACCTATTTCAGGAGGATTGGAGCTACTGGTCTCATTAAAACTTGATATTTCTGATTTAACAACAGTATTGAGAAGTTTCGAGAGGTTTAACTACAACGTGGTATATTATTATATGAAAGAGGGTGAAATCACAGATAGTCAGAAAGAAAGATTAGACGAATTGATGTATTACCTTGAGATGTAATAATAATAAATAAATATTGATTTAATTAATAAAGATATAGGTGATTATATGAAGTTTGCACTTTTTGGGAGTATTTTTCCAGACAGATCCGCAATAGCGGAAGAACAGATTTTAGGTGTGTGTGAATCAATTGTAAAACATGGTGGTGAATTATGCCTTGTTGATAACTTCTTTAATACATTACCACTTCATATAAAAAAGAAACTATATTCTATAAGTGAAATTGTAGGATCTTTACCAACAGTTGATATGGTTGTAAGTGTAGGAGGTGATGGTACTTTCCTGAGAACTGCAACCATTGTTGGTGATACTGGAATACCTGTACTAGGTATTAACACCGGAAGATTAGGATTCTTGGCAGCCATCAACTATTCTGATGTAGATGAAACATTGAAAGAGGTGATGGAAAGAAATTATAGAGAAGAGGAAAGATCTCTCTTGAAAATGTCAACTGATGAAGTCTTTCCTCCTGAGCATTTTAATACAGATGCTTTAAACGAGATTGCATTACTTAAGCAGGATACAGCATCTATGCTTTCAATTCATGCTTACATTAATAACGATTATCTTACATCATATCAAGCAGATGGTCTTATTATTTCTACTCCCACAGGTTCAACAGCTTACTCATTAAGTATTGGAGGATCGATACTTTCACCTACTACACCAAGTATAATATTATCTGCCATTGCACCACATAACCTTACATCCCGCTCACTAGTTGTAGATGATAGCAGTATAATTTCATTAAAAGTTGAGAGTAGAAGCCATATGTTTTTAGTTTCAGTCGATGGCCAGTCCAGAGTACTCGATGAAACCGTAAGCGTACAAATTAGGAAAGCTGATTATACTTTACGTGTAGTTAAGAGGGTAGGGCGCACATTCTATGAAACCCTGCGCGATAAACTTATGTGGGGAGCAGATGTAAGAAAACAACAGAGATAGTTATTCTTATACTATAAACCAATTCTTATAATCTCAATATTTTGCTGTTTAACTTATTAAAGATGGATTAATGAATATTTCAAGATCTTTTGTTCACTTTTAAAAAAAGTAGTCCAGACACATCTCCTATAAAACAAATAACTCCTATAAAGTACATAAATTAATACTTTATAGGAGTTAATCTTTTCTTTAAATTTAGCCTATGCACCATCTTCAATTTTGTTTTCTTCTACGAAAGGGAAAATCTTTTCAAGACCTTTAATCATAAGAAAGAAGATAAACATAAATATAAAAATTCCCACAATTCCTATTAATGCTATAAAAAGAGCTGTTTCTAATATTGTTGTCATATCGTTTGTTTTTTACAATTGATAGTTAATCATTTATTTATTGTTATAGTAATAAATGACTTATCATGCTAGTAATGGAACCAATGTTAATATAATACCACCAGCTACTACTGAGCCAATTTGTCCACCAACGTTAGCACTAATTGCAGGCATTAACAGATAGTTGTATGGATCCTCTTTTTGCCCCATCTGATGTATCACACGAGCCGACATTGGAAATGCAGATATACCACATGCTCCAATCATAGGATTTAATTTATTGCCCTCTTTTCGAAATAAATTAAGGAATTTTGCAAAAATAACACCTCCAAATGTATCAAAAACAAAAGCAAATAGACCCAGTCCAATTATAATAAGCGTATCTAATCTAATAAATCGATCTGCTGTCATAGTACTTGCAATTGTAATACCGAGTAAAATTGTCACAAGACTAGACAGCTCATTTTGTGCAGATAAAGAAAGTTTATTTAATACCCCACACTCTCTAATCAGATTTCCAAACATTAAAAAACCAATTAAAGCAAGTGATGAGGGAGCAATAATACCGGCTGCAATAGTTATAACAATTGGAAAAGCAATTAAAGCTTTCTTAGAAATACGTTTATTAGAATCTGCCGACATCCTTATTAATCGCTCTTTTTTTGTTGTAAGCAATTTGATAACAGGAGGTTGAATAATAGGCACCAATGCCATATATGAGTATGCTGCAACAGAAATAGGGCCAAGCATGTGTGGAGCGAATCTCGAAGCTACCACTATAGATGTTGGACCATCTGCAGCACCAATGATTCCAATTGAGGCAGCTTCTCTAATATCATATCCAAGAAGAGCAGCCAACACCATGGTCATAAATATACCAAATTGAGCAGCAGCACCAAATAAAAGCAAAGATGGATTACGAAATAGAGGAGAAAAATCTATCATTGCACCTATGGCAATAAATATAAGCAGAGGAAAGATTTCAGTTGCTATTCCCGCATCAAAAAAGATGTTCAGTACACCCTCTAAAGCTTCACCAGTTGAGGGGTCAATCTGTGATATAGCAGACGAAAGAGGTATATTCACTAAAATGGCACCAAACCCCATAGGTAATAGAAGGGTAGGCTCATAATTCTTTACAATGGCCAGGTAGATGAGTATTAATCCAACACCTATCATAACCAAATGTTGCCATGTCATCCCTGATATAGCAGGTAATAACTGATCTAATCCCATAATAAATTGATTTTTATAGTTTGATATTCATTAGTTTACAATATCTAAGGTAATTTCAAAAATGAAGTAAAGAGATACTTTTTAAATATCTCTTTACTTTCTAAGTTTCATTAAGGCTTAATTTCTATAAATAAGTTATTGTCATATGCGAGTTTTCTAATTATCTTATTCCCGATTTTTAGAAAACACTCTCAGTAAATAATTAATATAAGAATCCAAGCAATATACCTGCAGCAACAGCCGATCCAATTACACCTGCAACATTTGGTCCCATCGCATGCATAAGCAAGTAGTTTGTTGGGTTATATTCAAGACCGAGTGTTTGAGAGATTCTAGCTGCATCAGGAACTGCAGATACACCCGCGTTACCAATAAGTGGGTTAATCTTTTTCTCTTTTGGAAGAATCAAATTGAATGCTTTCACAAACAATATACCTGCAACTGTAGCAACTATGAAAGAAAATGCACCTATAACAAATATTTTTAATGAGTCAATTCTTATGAATGTTGTTGCCTGTGTTGAAGCTCCAACTGTAAGTCCAAGCAGAATTGTAATAGTATCGATTAATGGTCCACGCGCTGTTTCAGCCAAACGACGTGTTACTCCAGATTCTTTAAGAAGATTTCCGAAAAATAACATACCAAGAAGTGGAAGACCAGTTGGAACAAGGAATGTTGTAAGTAAAAGTCCCATTATAGGAAACAACACCTTTTCTGTTTGAGATACCACACGAGGTGTTTTCATTTTCATAATTCTCTCATTCTTTGTTGTTAGCATCTTCATAAAAGGAGGTTGTATTACAGGTACAAGTGCCATATATGAGTACGCTGATATAGCCACTGCTCCAAGTAAGTGAGGAGCAAGTTTAGATGTTGTAAAAATTGCAGTTGGTCCATCTGCACCACCAATAATTCCAATTGCTCCTGCTTCATTTGGAGCAAATCCCCAAGCTAAAGCAACCACATAAGCTCCAAAAATACCAAACTGACAAGCAGCACCGATAAGTATTAGCTTAGGATTAGCTATAAGTGATGAGAAATCGGTCATAGCTCCAATACCGAGGAAAATAAGTGGAGGATACCACCCTTTAACAACACCTTGATACAGGATATTAAACACAGATCCTTCTTCATAAATACCAATCTGTAGGCCTGCAGCTTCATTAAAAGGGATATTGCCAATAAGTATACCGAATCCGATAGGAATTAGCAAAAGAGGTTCATATTCCTTTGTTATTGCAAGATATATAAACACCAATCCCATAAAGATCATAATGATATGACCAAGCTCAACATTATGAAAACCTGTATAGCCCCAGAAGGTTTTTAAATTATCTGCTAATGATAGTAGTGTATTCATTTTATTCCTCTAGGTTTATTCGATTACTACAAGTCCAGCTCCTTCAAGAACTGAATCCCCTTTTTGAACTAATATTTCTTTTATTATACCATCACCATCAGAAAGAATATTATTTTCCATCTTCATAGCCTCAAGAATCATTAGTGTTTGTCCTTTTTTCACTGTATCACCAACTTTGCAGCGAATATCAAGTATAACACCAGGAAGAGGAGATTGAATTGATTTCTTTACTCCAGAACTTTTAGGTCTATTAACAACTGCAACCGGTGCTGATTGTGCTGGTTCAATTGTATGTCTTTGTACCACAGTTTTAGGTTTACTGTTTTTTGGTGTCAACTCCACAGTGTATGGTGTTCCATTTACCTCAAGTTCCACTGTTTCATCGTCAGATTTATTTATCACCACTTTATAAGGTGAGCCGTTTATTTTATATTTGAATTCTTTCATACTTAAACTTTTAGTGTAATTCTATAAATATTTTTTTACTATTTAGGTAGTTTTCTAAGTGATTTCCATTTAGCATTCCAAGGTGAATAGTTCCTTTTTACCTGTCTAATTGTAAGGATAGTAGATTCTATATCGTGCTGATCTTCTTTAAGTTCGTAGATTGCAGCAGATATAGCAGCTAAAATCTCTCCTGAAAGATCTTCTTGACTACTTACAGTAGATGGAATACCACTTTTAGCAATTTTTTTCTTAGATATGTTGGTTGCAATATTTCCTGAAAGTTTAAAGAATAGGTAAAGTCCAATTAGCGCAGAAAACACTACAAGCATAGCTGTTATAGTTAGAACTCCACCCCATTTATCATTTTCCTTCATATCCTTGACCTTAGGATTCTCTTCCAATATTGCATTATTACTGCTAGGAGTTACTCTGTCAAGTAAAACTGCATTTAAACCACCAACTTCATTATATTTAGCTCCATCTTTTGGAAGTCCGAAAGTACGATCAGCCGCTATTCCTGCTGGAATTACGAATTCATCAAGTAGGGTTTTACCATCGTTGTCATACAGAGCTATATAGTTCTCTTTTGTTGGATCCAATTTGAAGTTAACATGAAATGTTCCATTGAACGGTTCATTGTCAGCATAAAAAAGAATATGTTGACGAGGATTAACTTTTGTGAGAACGTCTCCTCTTGGGATAGGATATTTAGTAGGATTGTTACGGTCATTTGTAAGATAACGACCTCCCAAATCCATTGTTGCAGCAGTATTATTATATATCTCTATCCATCCGTTTCGCTGTCCAAAATCATCTACATAGTTGGTTTCATTTGTCACCATCACCTCATTAATCACCCATTTAGGATTTTCAAGATCTGAACTACATCCAGTTAATAGAAGTGTAGTGATGAAAAGAGATATTATCAGTTTATAAATTCTCATATTCATCGGCTTTTATAATGGTAAATTATCATGCTTTTTAGCAGGATTTTCTAATCTCTTAGTCTGTAGTTGCTGTAATGCACGAATGATACGGAACCTTGTGTTTCTTGGTTCAATTACATCATCGATATAACCTAAACGAGCAGCCACATAAGGATTTGTAAAGAGATCATTATACTCTTTCTTCTTCACTTCGATAACTTCTTTCTGTTTTTCAGGATTTTTCTCAGCTGCAATTTCTTTACTGTATAGAACTTCTACAGCACCATCAGCACCCATAACTGCAATCTCTGCAGTTGGCCATGCATAGTTGATATCTCCACGTAATTGTTTGCAACTCATCACGATATGAGCGCCACCATAAGATTTTCGAAGTGTAACTGTAATCTTTGGAACTGTAGCCTCACCATAAGCATAAAGTAACTTAGCACCATGAGTAATTACCCCACCATATTCTTGTCCGGTACCAGGTAAGAAACCAGGAACATCAACAAATGTAACAAGTGGAATATTGAAAGCATCACAGAAACGTACAAAACGAGCAGCTTTTCTTGAAGCATTTATATCTAGAACTCCAGCAAGGAATTTAGGCTGGTTTGCAACAACTCCAACTGATACTCCGTTAAATCTTGCAAAACCAACAATTATATTTTTTGCATAATCTGCATGTACTTCCAAAAATTCACCGTTATCAACAGTCGCACCAATCACTTCATACATATCGTATGGTTTGTTTGGGCTATCTGGAATTATTTCGTTAAGACTATCTTCCAAACGATCAATTGGATCATTACATTCTGTAAGAGGAGCCTCTTCTAAATTATTTTGAGGAATATAACTTAGTAACTTACGGATAATCTTAATGCCATCCTCTTCAGATTGTGCAGAAAAATGAGCAACTCCCGATTTTGTAGTGTGAACACTTGCGCCTCCAAGTTGTTCCTGAGTTACATCTTCACCGGTAACAGTTTTTACAACTTTAGGACCAGTTAAGAACATATAAGAAGTTCCTTGAGTCATCAAGATAAAGTCGGTAAGAGCAGGTGAATAGACAGCTCCACCAGCACAAGGGCCAAAAATACCTGAAATCTGTGGAATTACACCTGAAGCAAGAATATTGCGTTGGAAAATTTCAGAATAACCTGCTAATGCATTTACACCTTCCTGAATACGAGCACCACCCGAGTCGTTAATACCAATAATAGGTGCGCCCATTTTCATTGCCTGATCCATCACTTTGCATATCTTTTGTGCATGCATTTCAGAAAGTGAACCTCCGGAAACAGTGAAATCTTGTGCATAAATATATATTAAGCGACCTTCAATTGTTCCATATCCTGTTACAACACCATCACCCAAAAATTTTGTGTTTTCCATTCCAAAATTGTGTGAACGATGTTCAATAAACATGTCAAACTCTTCAAAGCTACCTTCATCAAGAAGCATATTAATACGTTCGCGGGCTGTGTATTTGCCTTTTGAATGTTGTGCTTCAATTCTCTTTTCGCCTCCACCTAAACGGGCTTTTTCCCTTAGTTGGATAAGCTCTTTTACTTTATCAAGCTGAGTACTCATATAATTAGTTTTTTATTTAGTATAATGATTTATTATTTTTCAGGATGTTCGCAAAGTTCAGTAAGAACTCCACCGGTGAATTTTGGATGTAAGAAGCCAATTTTTAACCCTTCAGCACCTGCACGACCCTCCTTGTCGATTAGTTTAACTCCTTTTGACTCCACTTCTGCTAATGTTTCATTCAGATTTTTTGTTGCATATGCTATATGATGCACTCCTTCTCCGCGTTTTTCTATAAATTTGGCAACAGTACTATCTTCACTTGTAGGTTCAAGTAGTTCTATTTTTGTCTGTCCAACCATAAAAAAAGCTGTTTTAACTTTCTGATCCTCTACTGTTTCAATATTGTAGCATTTTAATCCTAGAACACCTTCATAATAAGGAAGTTGTTCTTCAATGCTTTTTACAGCAATCCCGATGTGTTCTATGTGTGTTATTTCCATATAATTATATAATTGATTTATTAAATTTTAGCTACAAAAGTATGATATTTAATTAAGATGATGAAAAAAGTGATACATCTTTAATATTTATTCGTTATTATCATTAAATAGAAGATATTCTAAGCACTTCAAGGAGCTCTTCACTTATCTGAGGCTGTTTTTTAATTGCCCTCTTAAAAGGAACATAGTCGATCTCATTTTCATGAATACCTATCATTACGTTTCGTTGATTTTCCAATAATGCCTGTATTGCTGCAACTCCCATACGACTTGCAAGTATACGGTCTTGTGCAGTTGGAGAACCACCACGTTGTAAATGGCCTAAAATAGTTACCCTAACATCGTACTGAGGATACTCCTTTTTAACCCTGGCAGCCAATTTTATAGCACCACCGGTAACTTCGCTCTCAGCCACAAGAACCATACTACTGCTTTTAGATTTTCTAAAACCTTGTTCAATAAGCTCTCCCAACTGGTCTTTTTCAATACTTATTTCAGGTATAATAGCAGCCTCTGCACCAGAAGCAATTGCACTATTTAATGCAAGAAATCCGCAATTACGACCCATCACCTCAACAAAGAATAATCGCTCATGTGATGTTGCAGTATCGCGAATTTTGTCCATCGATTGCATAATTGTATTTAAAGCAGTATCATATCCAATTGTTGTATCGGTTCCGCTTAAATCATTATCTATTGTAGCAGGGAGACCTACAACCGGTATATTAAATTCATTTGCAAATATTGAAGCTCCGGTCAAAGACCCATCACCACCTATTACAACTAATGCGTCTATTCCATATTTCTGCATATTATTATATGCAGTTTGACGACCTTCCGAAGTGAGGAATTCGTTTGAGCGGGCAGTTTTTAATATGGTTCCACCCTGTTGTATTATATTGCTTACACTGTTAGTCTTTAATTCTTCAATCTCATCAGAAATAAGACCTTTATAACCTCTGTATATTCCAAATGTACGCATACCGTTAAATATTCCGGCACGAGTAACAGCACGTATTGCAGCATTCATTCCCGGAGCGTCTCCTCCAGAAGTAAGGATACCAATGCTTTTTATATTTGAGTCCATATATTATCTTATCTTGATTTTTTTCTATTAAATAAGCTAAAAATTAGCTTTAAAAAGATAAGGTGCAAAGATACATTTATTTTAATACAGCACAAAAAAAGCTGCTTTTTAAAAAGCAGCTTTAGTTACGTTTAGTTCCGGTTTCAATTTTGTAATGTTCTCGACTACAGCCTTCATTTGCCATAGTGGCGTTGATGTGGCTCCACAGACACCAATACTTATATCATCCTTCAAAATCGAAACATCTATTTCATCAGGCGAATGTATAAAATATGAGTTAGGATTTTTCTTTTTACATTCTTCAAATAGAACTTTTCCATTTGAACTTTTTTCTCCTGCTATAAATATTATCAGATCATGTTTTGCCGCAAATTCCTGAATATTTGGAACTCTGTTAGATACCTGGCGGCAAATTGAATCGAAGAACTCTAGATTTGCACCATCCTTCATTCTTTTACGTATAATCTCACCAATCTCAAAAAATCCTTCTAGCGATTTAGTCGTTTGAGAGAACAGATTTATATCCCTCGAAAAATCAAGCTTTTCAATATCATCCTGGTTCTCTATGATTATTGCAGTCTCATCAGTTTGACCTAAAAGACCATTCACTTCAGCATGACCTTTTTTACCATAAATTACAATTTGAGTATCATCATCCTTGCGGCGAACATATCTCTTGTTAATTTTTTTTTGTAATCCCAAAACCACAGGGCAAGATGCATCAATAAGTTCAATATTATTCTCTTTTGCAATCTCGTAGGTACTTGGTGGTTCGCCATGAGCTCTAAGTAAAACTCTTACATTCTTCAATTTTTTAAATTGCTCATGATCGATGGTTATTAAACCCATCTTTTCAAGTCGCTCCACCTCTATATTATTATGCACAATATCACCTAAACAATATAGTGTTCCTCTTTCTCGAAGCTCTTCCTCAGCCTTGTTTATTGCTTTTACTACACCAAAGCAAAAACCAGACTGACTATCTATCTCAATTCTGTTCATTTTTAAGTTGTGATTTTGTTAAACACTTGCAATGCCCATTTTAGTTGTTCCTCAATTCCTATTTCAGAATTATCCAATTCAATTGCATCACTTGCTTTTTTTAACGGACTTTCTGCACGGGTAGTATCGCGTAGGTCTCTCTCTTTTATATTGGCCAGTACATCTTCAAATAGGGGATTCTCCCCTTTTTGTATCATCTCATCATACCGCCTTTTTGCTCTAATTTCGGGTGATGAGGTAAGAAATAGTTTCATTTCGGCATCTGGAAATACAACTGTACCAATATCTCGACCATCCATTACAACACCCTTTTCTTTTCCCATCTCCTGTTGCTGATGAACTAAAGCATTTCTTACAAAGCCAAGTGTACTTATTCTGCTTGCTGCATTAGAAACATTTAAAGAGCGAATTTCACCTTCAATGTTTTCTCCATTCAGAAATGTATCCTGACCACCACTTTCAGTGTTTTGCCTGAAAGAAATTTTTATTTGAGAAACCTGTTTTTGCAATGCATCTTCGTCAATTTCACTATCAGTAATCATTCCATTACGAATAGCAAATAGTGCCATTGCGCGATACATTGCTCCACTATCTATATATGTATAACCTAATTCTTTAGCCAGCCCCTTTGCGATTGTACTTTTGCCACATGACGAAAACCCGTCTACAGCAATATTAATTTTATTTTTTTGCATATAATTTTTCCGTCAACTGAATTAACAATATACAAAGATATAATGTTTTTCCGATAGATATATTTAACAGAATCGCGGCTTTATGTTTGGACTATTCATTAGTATCGCTTTTAACCAAATCTGATTTTACTTTTTCAGGAATTAATTTAGACAACAAAATTGAAATAAGAAGTGTACATAAAATAACGATTAATGAAAACCATGAGTTGTTTGAGAAGAATTCTGATACAGAGGAAAAGTATCCAACCAACATTTTAATACCTATATAAAATAGTATAAAGCTGATTCCATATTTCAGAAAACGAAACATAGTAATGATATTTCTCAATGCAAAAAATAGTGATATCAAACCCATAACGGCGAAAACGTTAGAGGTAATCGCAATAAATTGCTCTTGTGTGCCACTCAAAACACTTCCTTTTCCCTCCATAATTACACCGATTATTGCAGGTATAGAATCTAGTGCAAAAATTATATCTGTAGTACCTATTATGAGAAGTGTTAAAAACATATGAGTAATATGTATTTTCCCATATTTCTTTGTGAAAAAGTGAGGTGTGTGAACATCAGGATCGACATTTAATAATTTTTTTGCCAGTTTATATAGAAAATTTTGTTTAGGATCTATTGCATCATCTTCTTTTGTTAAAAGCATTTTAATACCTGTATATATCAAAATTAATCCCATTAAGTAAAGAATCCAGTGAAAACGCATAACAAGTTCCATTCCTACTAAGATAAAAAGTATACGTAGAACCAGTGCAATAAGAATACCCACTTTTAACAGTTTAGGCTGATTAAATGGGCTGATCGCCATCACTGAAAAAATGAGAATAAAAACAAAAAGATTGTCAACCGAAAGTGAATATTCAGTGAGGTAACCTGAAGTAAACTTCATCGCCATCACCGAAGCAGTTCTTTCTGTAGATCCTGGAGTTTGAGGGAAAAAAAGAAAAATAGCAAGCCCAAATAGTAGCGCTATTAAAATCCACAATCCAGTCCACATAATAGATTCCTTTACGTTAATTGTAGCTCTTCTGTGGTTAGTTACATAAAAATCGATTGCATAAACGATTAAAAAGGTTACCAGGAAAACTATCCAGAAAATAATAATAGTGCTCATATAGTAAGTTTATCAATTTATAAATTCATGAAATGATTAAAACTAATTATCATATATGTGCTCTGTAGTTTGATGATCAAAAGTAGATTTTATTTGAATATGTTGTCATCGAAAATTTAAAATTATATTGAATAAAAATTA
>CAYLKV010000020.1:39166-51085 GCA_964384545.1 uncultured Proteiniphilum sp. | reverse complement strand
ACTGAATATAGATTTAATCCTAAATTTTATGGCCGAATTGGTTATGCATGGATGCAAAATCCATATGATGCTGATTTCAAAGAGGCTGGTAATGCAGCAGTTGTAGGATCAAATACAGTTCATAGAATTGAGGGTAACACAAACTATTATACAGGCGGTGTTGGTTATAGATTCAATCAGAATTTCTTTTTAGATGTTGCTTTGGTATTTAAAACTCAAATCGACGATCTGTATGCATTCCCAAATCTATACTCAAATAGTGGTGGTGCACCTGTTATCGATGCAAATCCTTCGGAACTTAAAAACAATTCATTCAGAGGGTTAGTTACGTTAGGTTATAAGTTTTAATTAAATAGAATTAGAGCTTTAAATTAATTATTCTATATTTATATGTATGGCCGGGAATCTGTTCCCGGCTTTCTTTTTTATTATTTACAGTAAAATGAATTAACTTTGCTATCTGAATAGATAATAAATAAAAATATTTTCAACTATGACACAAGAAAAGGGATATTTATCCGGCAATAACAGAAAAAAGGTTACTACCAGTAAATTATATGAAATGAAACAAGCTGGAGAAAAAATTTCAATGTTAACTGCCTACGACTATTCAATGGCAACAGTTATTGACAGGGCTGGCATGGATATAATACTTGTTGGTGATTCTGCCTCAAATGTGATGGTTGGAAACAATACAACACTCTCAATTACAGTCGACCAGATGATTTATCATGGCAGATCTGTTGTGAATGGTGTGCAAACAGCAATGGTTGTAATTGATATGCCATTCGGAAGCTACCATGCAAGTCCTGCCGAAGCTGTAAATAATGCAGTTAGGATAATGAGAGAAACAGAAGCCGACTGTCTTAAACTTGAGGGTGGAGCTGAGATAATTGAATCGGTGAAAGCAATTATGGCTGCCGGTATTCCAATAATGGGACATCTTGGACTAATGCCTCAATCGATAAACAAGTATGGATCTTTTGCCCTTAGAGCAAAGGAAGATAAAGAGGCTCAAAAGCTTATAGAAGATGCAAAACTTCTAGAAGTAGTTGGTTGTTGCTCTATCGTACTCGAAAAGATACCTGCAGAACTTGCCGGAAGAGTAACTAAAGAATTAAAAATTCCAACTATAGGAATTGGTGCAGGTCCTCTAGTAGATGGACAGGTATTGGTTATGCATGATATGCTTGGACTAAATAAAGGTTTTTCGCCTAAATTCCTTCGACGCTACGCTAATCTTTACGATGTGATAATAGAAGCTGTCTCAAACTACATAAATGACGTTAAATCGTCTGATTTTCCTTCAAATGAAGAGAGTTACTAAATATAGTTGAATACACTAAAAATATTATCAGATTTTATATTCTGAACAATATATTTTAAACATAAAAAGAATAAAGATTAGTGTTTAAAGATCCATGTAATTAGGGATGTCTGTGAGGAATTCATATGTTTGATTCTCGTAGTCCATTCTACAACAGTAGTGATTTACTCCATTAGAAACCACTAAATATTGCACCTTTAAAACAATATTGTAACGAACAATCTGATCAAATACATCCTGGTTTATAGAAACATTCGACTCTTTGTATTCAATAATCATCAGTGGCTCAAGCTGATTGTTATAAACAACAGTATCGCATCTTCGGTAAAGAGAGTTAAGCTTTATGCCTGTTTCATTTGCCATTAACGATACCGGATAACCCTTTTCAGTTATTATCCAATTAACAAAATGTTGTCGCACCCATTCTTCTGGAGTTAGTGCAACATATTTTTGTCGTATAGTATCATAAATTTCCATCATCGAACCTTTTTTCCTAATTTTTGGCTCATAGTATGGCAAGTTTAACGAGTACATATTGTATCTTTGTTTACAAAGTAAGCTGTAAAGGCAACAAAAATAGATCTTTTTTATGAGAACCAAACAGGAAATTGTAGAGAATTGGCTGCCTCGTTATACCAAAAGAGCATTAAATGATTTTACTAAATATATTCTGCTTACCAACTTTCAGAAGTATGTTGAGATATTTGCAGACTATTTTAATGTGCCTATTGTAGGTTTAGATGCTAATATGCCCAATGCATCATCTAATGGTATAACTATTATCAACTTTGGTATGGGAAGTGCAAATGCAGCTACCATAATGGATTTGCTGAGTGCTGTTTCTCCAACAGCTGTGCTTTTTCTCGGCAAATGTGGCGGACTTAAAGCTTCAAGCGAATTGGGCGATTATATTTTGCCAATTGCTGGTATTAGGGGCGAAGGTACATCAAATGACTATTTTCCTCCCGAGGTGCCATCACTCCCTGCATTTAATCTATTGAGGGCTGTTTCATCTAATATTAGAGACTTTGGACACGATTACTGGACTGGCACTGTTTACACCACCAATAGACGCGTTTGGGAGTATGACGATGAATTTAAAAGGTATCTGAGGCTAATAAGAGTGTTAGCTGTGGATATGGAAACAGCAACTTTATTTACTTGCGGATTCGCCAATCATATTTCAACCGGAGCTTTGCTTTTGGTATCTGATCAGCCATTAATTTCGACAGGTGTAAAAACAGAACAGAGCGATAAATTAGTGACCGAGAAGTTTGTTGAAGAACATGTGAAGATTGGAATTAAATCGCTTTCTTCAATTATTAATAACAGTTCAACTATTAAACACTTAAGGTTTGATTGGTAATAAGATATGGCAGTAAAATCTAATAAATCCGACTTCAACAGCATTCGTAATGATATCCTAAATAGAAGGTTTTCTCCTGTTTATCTGTTTATGGGTGAGGAGTCCTTTTTTATTGATGAGCTTACTAACCTATTGACAGATAATGTTCTTACAGAGAGTGAAAAGGACTTTAACTTCTTAACTTTCTATGGCGTCGACTCTGATGTAAATGAAATTATTGCTGCTGCTCGCCGTTTCCCTATGATGGCAGAATATCAATTGATTGTTGTAAGAGAGGCTCAGAATCTTGCTAAGATAGAACTACTTGAATCATATTTAAATAAGCCATCTAATACAACAGTTCTAGTGTTAAGTTACAAGCATGGAACTTTAGACAAAAGAAAAGCTGTGTCGAAAAAGATAGCCTCTTTAGGTGTCATATTTGAATCGAAAAAATTATATGATAATCAAATACCCGGATTTATAGTTTCATATCTAAAAGACAAGGGTATAGGTATTGATGATAAGTCAGCCCACATGCTTGCAGAGTTTGTAGGAAATGATATTAGCAAACTTATTCCCGAACTGCAAAAGCTTGAGGTATCATTGCCTGAACCACCTTCACCAAGACGCATTACAGCCGATTTAATTGAGAAAAATGTAGGTGTAAGTAAAGAATACAACAATTTTGAGTTGATAAGTGCAATTGCTTCAAAAGATATATTTGCTGCAAATAGAATAGTAAATTACTTCGACAAGAACTCAAAAAACAATCCAATAATGAGTACTATTGCTATGCTATTCAACTACTTCAGTAATCTTCTTGAATGTTTTTGGCTACCAAGAAAGGATGAGCAGAGCGTAATGAGTGCATTGAACTTGAGATCTGCCTATTTTGCTAGAGATTATATATCGGGTTTAAGGAATTACAATGCAAATAAGGTTATAAATATAATTACAGAGTTAAGAACAACCGACTCTCGTTCTAAGGGTGTAGACAACATATCTGCAACTCAAGGAGAACTTCTTAAAGAGTTGGTGTATAAGATTCTACATTAAAGAAAATACCCATATTATACTGATAATAATCTCATCACCAACACTTAAAATTAGCAACAACCGGCCTAATTAGTTATTAAGCCAGTTGATAATCTTTTCACTCATAGGGCTCTCTTTTGGCAATACCACGTCAACCAGATGACCTTCTTCATCTACCATAAATTTCTGGAAATTCCATGTAACTTCCTGATCCAGCTTGCCATTTTCCGATTTATTTGTCAACCATTTATACAATGGGGCCTGATCTTTACCCTTCACACTAATTTTATCCATCATTGGAAAAGTAACACCATAGTTTAAAGTGCAGAATTCCAATATCTCACTATTAGTGCCGGGCTCCTGTCCCATAAAATTGTTTGCAGGAAAACCTATAACAACAAAATTCTTGTTCTTATACTTATCATAAAGAGCTTGTAAATCCTCATATTGTGGTGTCAGACCACATTTAGATGCCACGTTTACGACCAACACCTTTTTTCCTTTCAACGAGACTAAATCAAACTCTTCTCCGTTGATATCCTTAACTACAAAATCGTGTAGCGTTTTCGTTTTTTCCATGTTACTTTTATCTTGTTCTTTATTGTTATTGTTCTGACCATTGCATTGAATAGAGATCATCACTAAAATAATTGCCAGCGAGTATTTAAAAATTTTATTCATAATATTTAAAATAATAATTCATATTAATGTCTGTTTCTTAAAGCGTCTACAATTAAACAGAATCGGACAACAATCTGTTCACGAAATTTTATTAAAATCTCAGCAAGTTAAGTTTGAAGTAAAATTTAATAAAAATAGGTTATATATGGATTTTAAAAACTTGATATATTGATATTTAGGTCACTAAATATAGTGAATTAAAGTTTAAAAAATGGTTTATTTAAATGTAATGAGATAATTCAAAAATATAAATGAAATAGATTATTAACTAAATCGGACACCTTGATTGAACTTACACATCATTATTGAGCAGTAATAGTCTATTTAATCAATACAATATTTAAAAGTTTTTTCATTTTTTCAATTATCAGGCGATCGATAAAATGAAAACCCTACATTACAAATTACTTATGTATACTGCAAATCGCAAATATTAATTAATATTTATATAAAAGATATAGCATATAATTTACAATTATATATTGCAATTAACAACAAATGTGTATTAGTATGCCTGATACAAATGTATCACATTAAATATGTGTAAGTATATATAGTAGTATACAAATATAAATATAGACATTAACATTCAAATAAAACAATATATTGATTAAACTAAATTAGTAAATATCAATATAATATATTATTAATATGTAGTATTAAATTAGATTTTACCCTTTAAATCACAAAAAAGATGTATAAACAGTTAAAATACAGGATTAAATTATTCATAAGTATATTAATATCAATAATATATAGAATTTATATAATTTTTTTATTCAATATTCAATTATGTAGATTACAAATGTTTGCAATATTTTATAAACAAATGTGTCTTCGCTTATTACAAATGTATGTTACAAATATTTATCACTTGCATTTTCATTTGTAAATAATATATATTACATTTGTATTTTCTATTTTATAAGGATTAACATTTACTTAAGTATTATAATTCCTAAAAACAGATGATATGAAAGACCGAATTAGGCTAATAATGGAAAAAGAGAACCTAACCCCTGCAAAGTTTGCAGATAGCCTTGATATAAATAGAGCGGTAATATCTCATATATTAAATGGTAGAAATAATCCCAGCTTAGATGTAGTGACTAAAATATTAGAGTTGATGGATTATATTAATCCTGAATGGTTATTAAGAGGAACCGGCAATATGTATAAAACCGGAGTTGATGTTCAATCACGGCTAAAAGAACCCGATTTATTCCATCAGGATCAAGAAAAAAGCGACCAGAGGTCAATGAATATTATACAAAGCAAGGATTCGGGCTTAAGTAATACAATAAACCAGCAACAAGTTACTGATAATAAATATATTGAGTTCGAAAAAAAGCATGACAAGAAAATCACTCAGATAATCATATATTATAATGATAACACCTTTGAGAAGTTCACACCCTAATTTTGCTCTTAAATTTTAATATTAAGGTGCAATTTTTATAATTCAACCGATAAAACATTCGTTTGTGTCGAATAACTACATATCCTAATATTTTACTCTTGTAATAAATAATAGTCGTTTCGATAATCATTCATGATTGCTGAACTAAAAATATTGATGTATTTTTGTGTTCAATAATGAATATTTAATAAGATGAAGGTACTCGATTTTATAGTTCAGTCGAATGAGGTACTAAACGACCGCAATAATCTACTGAAGGTAACTCCAAAAAACAGTGAACCACTACCGGATATGTTTCCCGGACAATTTGTTCAGATTTTAGTGGATAACTCCAATGAAGTATTTTTAAGGAGACCAATTTCTATCAATTTTGTTGATATCGATAAGAATGAAATATGGCTGCTTATACAGCGAGTTGGAGAAGGTACTCGAAAAATATGTGCTCTTAATTCAAGTGATTCGATAAACCTGATATTTCCCCTAGGAAACTCATTTAAAGTGCCTAAAAAGGCCGGAAAATACCTTCTAATAGGTGGTGGTGTTGGTACAGCTCCCATGCTATTTCTAGGTAAGAATATAAAAGAGCAAGGTTTAGAACCTACATTTCTTTTAGGTGGCAGATCTGAGTCAGATATTCTTCAAAAAGAAGAGTTTGAGAAATATGGTAAGCTCTATTTTACAACAGAAGATGGTTCTGCCGGAGAAAAAGGGTTTGTAACCGATCATTCATTATTAAAAGAGAATAAATTTGACTATATTTTTACCTGTGGTCCCAAACCAATGATGGTGGCTGTAGCTAAATATGCAAATAATAATGGTATAGAATGTGAAGTATCACTCGAAAACCTTATGGCATGTGGATTTGGTGCCTGTCTGTGCTGCACCGAGAAGACAGTAAGAGGAAATATATGCACTTGCACGGAAGGACCTGTATTCAATATTAAAGAACTGACATGGCTAGATTAAATGTAGAAATAGGAGATTTAAAACTGAAAAATCCTGTTACAACAGCATCAGGAACTTTTGGTTACGGAACTGAGTATAAAGATTTTATTGATTTAGGTCGACTAGGTGGTATTTTTGTTAAGGGAACCACTGTCGAACCTCGTCAGGGTAATAACTATCCACGAATGGCAGAGACCGCTTCTGGAATGCTCAACTCTGTAGGACTTCAAAATAAGGGAGTCGACTATTTTGTTGAACATCTTTATCCTGTTATAAAAGAGTATGATACAAATATAATAGTAAATGTTTCAGGCTCTACACTAGAGGATTATGTAAAATGTTCTGAGAAGCTTGCCAACCTCGACAAGATGCCGGCAATTGAGTTAAATATCTCTTGTCCAAATGTAAAAGAGGGTGGAATGGCCTTTGGTGTCTCATGTGAATCAGCAGCAAAAGTAACCCGTGCAGTAAGAGATGTATTCCCTAAAACACTTATTGTCAAGCTTTCACCAAACGTAACAAGCATTGCAGACATAGCCAGAGCAGTTGAAGATGCAGGTGCAGATTCAGTCTCATTGGTAAACACCTTTTTAGGTATGGCAATCGATATTGATAAAAGAAAACCAAAGCTCTCTACCGTTACCGGAGGTCTTTCAGGCCCATGTATCAAGCCAATAGCCGTCAGAATGGTCTGGGAGGTGTTTAAAGCTGTGAAAATACCTATTATAGGAATGGGTGGAATAAGCAATTGGCAGGATGCTATAGAATTCATTCTTGCTGGATCACGAGCAATTCAGGTTGGAACCTACAATTTTGTTGATCCAACTGTTTGTACAAAAATAGTTGATGGTATAAATGAATATCTCGACAGGAATAATATCGACTCAGTTGATGATTTAGTCGGTCAAATTCTCTAATTGATTAATATTTTCTTAATTAGGCTGATATCTGTATCATATACAACATTAATAGTATCATTTTGTAATATTCACTACCTTTTTGTTTGACAAAATGGAAATATTCACTACCTTTGTTGATTAAAATAAAAGTAATATTTCTGAATGAATACACAGGTCATGCCAAATTTATACATACCTCAAGATTATAAACAACTTCTAAGTCTCGAGCAAACCGAGCTGGGGATTAAAAATATAAAAGATTTTTTTCAAATTAATCTGTCGTCTGAACTAAGATTACGTAGAGTAACAGCACCTCTTTTTGTTGAGAGTGGTACCGGAATTAACGATGATTTAAATGGAGTTGAGCGTCCTGTTCGCTTTCCTATCAAAGATTTAGGTGATAAAAATGCAGAAATTGTACACTCTTTAGCCAAATGGAAAAGACTAACTCTTGCCGAGTACGAAATAGAGAAAGGTTTTGGTATCTATACAGATATGAATGCGATTAGGGCTGATGAAGAGCTCGATAATACCCATTCGCTATATGTTGACCAGTGGGATTGGGAGTTGGTGATAGGTGAAGAAGACAGAACTATCTCTTTTCTGAAGCAGGTTGTAAGACGTATTTATGCTGCTCTCTTGCGTACAGAATATTTGGTATATGAATTATTTCCTATTATAAAACCACAACTACCTGCAGAAATTACATTTATTCATGCAGAAGAACTGTTGCAGAAATATCCCAATCTAAACGATAAGCAGCGAGAAGATGCAATTACAAAGGAGTATGGTGCTGTTTTTGTAATTGGTATCGGTTCTACGCTTTCAAACGGCCTGCCTCACGATGGACGTGCACCTGATTATGACGATTATAGCTCTGAAAATGAAGAGGGATATATTGGACTAAATGGTGACCTTCTTGTATGGAACCCTGTTTTAAATAGATCTTTAGAGCTTTCATCAATGGGTATAAGGGTAAATTCTACTTCTCTCGTTAGACAAGTGAAGGATGCAGGACAAGATCAACGACTATCTCTATACTTCCATCAAAGATTGATAAACAATGAGTTGCCACTAACAATAGGTGGTGGAATTGGTCAGTCTCGCCTCTGTATGTTTTATCTTCGCAAAGCTCATATAGGTGAAATTCAATCGAGTATTTGGCCAATGGAGATGAAGGAAAATGCCCGTAAAAATGGTATATTCTTAATTTAAACCTGAAATTGGGCTCGTTTCATTTTATTATTCATATCTTACAAATTATTGATAAGTTGAACTTTTAGTAATATTTTATCATGGAAGTTAAGATTGAAGAAGGATGGAAAACGCAATTGAGCAATGAATTTGATAAACCATATTTTCTAAAGTTAGTACACTTTGTCAAGGAGGAGTATAAATCACAGACTATATATCCTCCCGCTAAGCTGATATTCAATGCATTCAACAGCACACCATTTAATAAAGTAAAAGTTGTTATTGTCGGTCAGGATCCATACCATCAACCACATCAGGCGCATGGGCTCTGTTTCTCTGTTAATGATGGCATAAAAATTCCTCCCTCACTTGTAAATATCTATAAAGAGATAAATCTCGATTTAGGAATTCCAATACCCACATCCGGAAATCTGGAGCGATGGGCAATTCAGGGTGTATTGCTTCTAAATGCAACGTTAACAGTACGTGCAGGATTGGCAGGTTCACATCAGGGAAAAGGTTGGGAACAATTTACCGACAGCGTGATTGATGCACTCTCCAAAAACAACAACAATCTTGTATTTATGCTTTGGGGTTCATATGCTCAGCAGAAAGGTCAGAATATTGATCAAACCAAACATCTGGTGCTAACTTCACCACACCCTTCACCACTATCTGCACATAGAGGTTTTTTTGGAAATAAGCACTTCAGCAGAGCTAATGATTATCTTTTATCAAAAGGAAAAAGCCCCATAGAGTGGTAAAACCGACTTTATGGGACCTCTATTATAATTTCTTACTTCAGAAATATCTGGTTTATTAGACCGAAAAAATAGTCAACCTAATTATCCTAAACAAGCAGTAATTCAATTTATCCAACACTACCTTCCAGTGAAATCTGAAGCAGCTTCTGAGCTTCAACGGCAAACTCCATCGGCAGTTTATTTACCACCTCTTTTACATAACCGTTAACAATCAAACCAATTGCTTCCTCTTCACCCAAACCGCGTTGGTTGCAGTAGAAAATCTGATCTTCACTAATCTTAGAGGTTGTTGCCTCATGCTCAAGAACAGCTGTAGGATGCTGAATATCAGTATATGGGAAAGTGTGAGCACCGCAATGATCTGTCAGCAATAAGCTATCACACTGAGAGTGGTTTCTGGCATTCACAGCCTTTTTTGTCACTTTCACCAATCCTCTGTAACTATTCTGACTGCTTCCTGCAGATATACCTTTTGATACTATTCTGCTTCGTGTATTTTTACCGATATGAATCATTTTAGTACCTGTATCGGCCTGCTGGAAATTATTTGTTACAGCTACCGAGTAAAACTCACCAACCGAATTATCACCTTCCAAAATACATGAGGGATATTTCCATGTGATAGCAGATCCTGTCTCAACCTGAGTCCACGAAATCTTAGAGTTTACACCCTTGCATATACCACGCTTTGTAACAAAGTTATAAACACCACCAACACCATTTTTATCTCCAGGATACCAGTTCTGAACTGTTGAGTACTTAACCTCTGCGTTATCAAGAGCAATAATCTCAACAATAGCTGCATGAAGCTGATTTTCATCTCTCATAGGGGCTGTACAACCTTCAAGATAGCTAACATAGGAACTGTCGTCTGCAACAATAAGAGTACGCTCAAACTGCCCTGTATTAGCTGTGTTAATTCTGAAATAGGTCGATAGCTCCATCGGACATCTTACACCTTTAGGAATATATACAAAAGAACCATCGCTGAAAACTGCAGAGTTTAAAGCACCAAAGAAATTGTCCTTATAAGGAACTACAGTTCCCAAATACTTTCTTACTAGGTCGGGGTGATGTTTGACCGCTTCACTGAATGAGCAGAAAATAATCCCCTTTTCGGCAAGCACCTCTTTAAAAGTGGTTTTAATAGAAACACTATCCATTACCGCATCAACTGCAACACCAGTAAGCATCTTCTGCTCGTCTAGCGGAATACCAAGACGCTCAAATGTTTTAAGAAGTTCGGGGTCCACCTCATCCAAACTGCCCGGTTTCTTCTTTTTTGATGGGTCAGCGTAATATATAATATCCTGATAATCAATTGGAGGAATATTCAAGTGAGCCCAATTGGGCGATTCCATTGTTAACCAGTGACGATATGCTTTTAGACGGTACTCCAGTAACCATTCAGGCTCTCCCTTCTGTTCCGATATATGGCGAACAACATCCTCATTTAACCCTTTATCAATTACATAGGTATCTACATCAGTTGTAAAGCCATATTTGTAATCTTGCGTGGTTAATTCGGATAATATTTGATCTTGATCTAAATCTTGCATAATTAAAACTATTAATAAAATGTTTGCACAACAAATAATAACAATCATTCAATTGCTTTTGTTTATACAAATATAGTGCTTTTTCTTAAATTACTAATCCTTACTTTGTTATACAATTATATAATAAAGTTTTAATTAGTTAAACATCAACAGCTTCATATCTGAATAGAGACAATTTAATTTTTTATTCTGTCATTCAATCTGAACAAATATTATATCATATATGTTAAATGGGGGAATTACAATAAATATTTAAATGAAAATGAAAAAATTAATATTACTATCAATTGCGTTAATTGCTGGTTTCAGCTTAATTGCACAGTCTCAATATAAGGTAGATGCTGCACATTCATCAATAAACTTCAAAGTTAAGCACAATGGAATAACTTTTGTAAATGGTAAGTTCGAAAAATTCGATGGTAGCATTATCGGTGATCTAAACAGTCTTGAAAATACTAGAGTATTCTTCAATGTTGATGCAACAAGTATTAACACTAGTGTTGAAATGCGCGACAACCACTTGCGCAGTGCCGATTTCTTTGATGCAGATAAGTTTCCGGCAATGACTTTCGAAAGTACAAGTATTGAGAAGGTTGATGATACAAATTACAAACTTCATGGAAAGCTTCAGATTAAAGATGTAACCAAAGATGTAACATTCGATGTTGTATATGGCGGTTCAGTAAAAAGCGAAAATGGTCCTGAAGTGATTGGATTTACAGCAAAAAATACAATAAACAGAGTAGA
>CAYLKV010000020.1:0-39066 GCA_964384545.1 uncultured Proteiniphilum sp. | reverse complement strand
TAAGGAACAACCACATCAATCACACCCATTGCATAGGGAGCAATCTCATACTGGTTGTAGGAGTAATGAATGGCACTATCGCTTAGCCAGAAATTGTTGTTCGGCACAATATCTTCAATTGTAAAGAATCCCTTCATCAATAGAGAATCGGGCACCTCAACATCATTCTCTTTCATAAGATTCTGTATAATCTTATCTGTAAGCTTATTAAAATAACCAGGAACAAAAAGATCCTCTTCAGAAATTGTAACAAGCTCATTCAGATCGATATTGGTATAAATAATATTGTATGAACCGTGCGCTCCACCTTCATAATCGCTATACTCAACGGCATAACTCAAAATAGAATCGTTCTGAAACAGGATACTATTTTTATTATTCATATAATACCAATACCATGATGGAGCCTTACCACCCAAACGAGCTTGATCTTCGTAATATAAATTAGACAGTGATTTATACCTTTCGCTATACTCATTTATGTATCTATCCATTGCCTGCTCAGGAGTCATAGAGTCGAACTCCATATCACCAAAGAAAGTACCTTTAAAAATCTGCTGAAGTCTCTCCAGGCTCTTAGCGTCTTTAAATTTTACAGGATAAGTAAATGAAACAGTTACATCGGCAAAAGGCAGAGTAGTATCATTATCATTCAAAAGAGGAATATTTTTAGCAACAACAATACTATCATATTTTATCAGAGAAGCATTTCCACCTCTCCACTTACCATCGCATGAAACAACTGCAGAAAGAGCAAGTAACACCGTTAGAACTGCATAAAAAATCCGGTTTGTTTTCATCATTTTACAAATTATTATACAATGTTACTTCTATACTTCATAAACCCCTCACAATAGGAAAAGTTTAAAGCTGAATAACCTGTTTAATTGCACCAAGTTCAGGATAGAAATATACTTTTACAGGCTGTTTGTTGTTATCGAACATCTTTCTTTCAAGCAGATCTTTTGTACCGAACTGAACAACATCGACCTCAATCTCCTTAATTGCTTTATTTTTAAATTCAACCTTCAGATCTGCCTTTGCAGGAATATTATAAACAATACCCTGACTCAGTTTCTTTTCTAAATTCTGTTTCTCCTTATCAGATAATTGAAGCTCAACCTTTGGAGTTTTGTTAATAAGCGACAGATAAATAGGTTCACCTGCAAGATCATCTACATCAACTGCACCTAGTTTCTCAGAAAATCTGGCAATAACCTGCTTGTCGATATTATTAGATTCAGGCACCACAACCACTGTTGTAGTGAAGTACTCAGTCTTTAAAGAACCTGCAAACAGTTCAGTTAAAGCCTTTTCCTGTTTGTCTATCTCACTCATTACAACATTATATGCATTTCCATCAGGTGGCATATTATCTGCTTCACCCGAAAGTATGTCGCTGCGATTTCTTCTAAGATCGAAAATCTGACGAGCCACAAGTTCAGCCTGTTTGGATGTGGATCCTGCCATTAGTGTCTCCTGTGAAAGATATCTGCGTGGATTTTCAGATGGAAAAACAGCTGCTGGCAGAACCAATTCAGCACTCTTTTCGGTCTCCTGCTCAGCATTAATTGATATAATAACTCCATCCTCTCTCAAAAACACAAAAGGCTCAATACTCTTTGGTCTGAAAGCAACCATAAAAGAGTTGCTTTTATCTGGAATACCTTTGTTTTCAATATTAATATCTTCAAGTGAATATACAACCCTGTTTTCAATAACAGGGTCTTCAATTGCCAGGTATCTCTGTGCAAATGTATAGAAATCGCCCCTCTGATATGTACTTTTCTTTATAGTCAATGTAATTTCGAAAGAGGTTTTCGGGAGTGAATAAACAACTCCATAATCGCTGGCTTTAATTGCGTTAACCCTAACATTCTTTTGTGAATAACCACACATAGATGTTACAAGCAGCAACGTAAGGATATAGCTTTTTACTCTCATTTTTATATCTGTTTTTCTGATTAATATGCCGATTTAAACAGTTCCAGGAATCGAACATCGTTTTCTGAGAACATTCTTAAATCTTTAACCTGATATTTTAGGTTTGTAATACGTTCAATACCCATTCCTAGAGCATAGCCTGAGTATACTTTACTGTCTATGCCGCAGTTCTCCAATACATTAGGATCTACCATGCCACATCCAAGAATCTCAACCCAACCTGTATGTTTGCAGAATGGGCAACCTTTACCGCCACAAATATTACAAGAAATATCCATTTCGGCACTTGGTTCTGTAAATGGGAAATATGAAGGACGCAGTCTAATTTTTGTATCTTCTCCAAACATCTCTCTGGCAAAGAAAAGAAGTGCCTGCTTAAGATCGGCAAACGAAACATCCTTATCTACATAAAGTGCCTCTACCTGATGAAAAAAGCAGTGTGCTCTATATGATATAGCCTCATTTCTATAAACTCTTCCCGGGCAGATTATACGAATTGGAGGCTGGTTCTTTTCCATAACCCTTGTCTGTACCGATGAAGTGTGAGTACGAAGCAAAATCTGCGGATCATTCTGAATAAAAAATGTATCCTGCATATCTCTTGCCGGATGATCATCAGCAAAATTAAGAGATGAGAATACATGCCAATCATCCTCAACTTCAGGTCCTTCTGCAATCGAAAATCCAAGTCTTTTAAAAATATCGTTTATCTCCTCCTTAACAATAGAAATTGGGTGTCTTGTACCTAAAGATACAGGATAGGCAGTTCTGGTTAAATCGATATTCAAATCGCCCGAATCTCTGCTCTCAAACTGCTCTTTAAGCTCTTTAATTTTGTCTGTAGCCTTCTGTTTCAGCTCATTAATTTTTACGCCAACCTCTCGCTTCTGTTCAGCAGAAATAGTTCTAAACTGATCCATCAACGAAGGTACAACACCCTTTTTACTCAAGAATTTAAGTCGCAGTGCCTCAAGTTCTTCACTGCTAGTGGCTTTTAGTTCCTCAACTTCCGAAAGAAGAGCTTCTATTTTATCAATCATAATAATGTCAATACTTTCAATTCTATATAGGTACAAAAATACACTTTTTATTACTATTTTCTCAGATTTATCATGAAAGATTTATTAAGTTTGTCTAAGCTATTTAAGAAAGATGTTAGAAAAGGTAAAAGATTTTATTAACAGAGAGAATCTGATTCCGCAAAACTCCACGGTTATAGTAGGCTTGAGTGGTGGAATTGATTCTATGGTACTTTTAGATATTCTCACACTACTGGGTTACAATTGCATAGCAGCTCACTGTAATTTTCACTTGCGTAATGATGAATCGGATCGTGATGAGAAGTTTGTAAAAAATTGGTGCAAAACCATCGATACCCAATATACCTCTATCAATTTTGATACAAAGCAGTATGCAGCCGACCGTAAGATCTCGATAGAGATGGCTGCCCGTGAATTACGCTACTGCTGGTTCGAAACAATTCGCAATGAGTATCAGGCCGATTATATAGCTGTAGCGCATCACAAAGATGATTCGGTAGAGACTCTGCTGCTTAATCTGATTCGTGGAACAGGAATTAAGGGCTTGACAGGTATTTCTCCAAAGAACGGACATATTGTTAGACCACTTCTTTGTCTCTCACGAAATGAAATAGAGAGTTATATTTCTGAGCGCGATATACCATATGTAACCGATAGCACCAACCACGAAGATATATATCTGCGCAACTCTTTAAGACTAAATGTTATACCACTTCTGGAAACTTTAAATCCTTCGGTAAGGGAGACAATCTTCCGTACCTCCAGAAACTTGACAGAGGCTGAGAAAATCTATTCAGAGTCTATTCAGAAATCTATAAGTAAAGTGTTTAACGACAATAAAATATATATCGATGAATTAAAACGGACAGCCTCTCAGCGTTCGGTGCTATTTGAACTTCTCACGCCATACAGTTTTACACCTTCTACTATTGAGGATATATATGAGAGTATCGATTCCATTTCTGGTAAGATTTTCTATTCTGATGTAAATTCTGATTTAGGGAAAAAGGGCTACAGACTAATAAAGGATCGGAATATATTTCTTCTTGATGCTTTAACAGAGTGTAATAATAAAGATAAAACATTTTTGATTGAAGAGGGTGCCAGTGAGATCCTCGAGCCTATTAGATTAATAATTAGAATATTAAATTCATCAGATGAAATAAAATATCACCGCAATATCCTATATCTCGATGAAGAAAAAATTAAGTATCCTCTGGAATTACGCAGATGGAGGGCGGGCGACTGGTTTATCCCCTTTGGTATGAAGGGTAGAAAGAAGTTGAGCGACTATTTTACTGATCATAAATTTACTCTTAAGGATAAGGCTGAAGCCTGGATCCTTACATCAGGCGAAGATATTGTGTGGTTGGTAGGTGAAAGAAATGATGATAGATTTAAGATAACCGATCGTACAAAAAAAATTGTTGCAATAGAAAAGGTTAATTAATAAAAAAAGGAGTGAACAGTATCTGTTTTTTGCTTGTTTTAATGCAACGTATTCTACTTTTTTACGTCTAATAGAAAAGGATATCGATATAAGAGTATAAAAAACAAAATAAAAATTTATAATATGAGCAGTACAGTTAAAAACATAGTAATGTTGGGGGCACTTGCAGGTGTTGCATATTACGTATCTCAATACTATCGCCATAAAAAACAAAAACAAAAAGAGTTACGCGAAACGTTGCACTTCCAGTTATTCTAAAATTATCACTACATAAAATTTAATATACGCTATTTTTTGTAACTTTGCAGTTCAATTTGGTACACATAAAATAGCGTATAAATTTCTATGCTCACACTTAAAGTAATAAACGAAAACACCGAAGAGGTTATTAAACGTCTTGCAACAAAAAGATTTGATGCAGGAGACGTTGTAAATCAGGTTATTGAACTTGATGAACTGAGAAGAAAAAGTCAGACCGAGTTAGACAACATTCTATCTGAGGTTAATTCAATATCAAAATCTATTGGCTCCCTTATCAAAGATGGTAAAAGTGATGAAGCTTCTGCAGCTAAGGAGAGGGTATCGGCACTAAAAGAGAGTGCCAAACAGACTGAAGCTACACTAAAAGAGTGTGAGGTTAAAATAGAGAGTATATTGGTTACAATTCCAAATCTACCTCATGAGAGTGTGCCGAAGGGCAAAGGTGCTGAAGATAACTTAGTTGAGAGAGATGGTGGTGAAACTCCTGCTCTTCACAAAGATGCAATGCCACATTGGGAACTGGCAAAGAAATATAACCTGATAGATTTTGAACTAGGTGTTAAGATTACAGGAGCAGGATTTCCTGTTTACAGAGGCAAGGGTGCAAGACTTCAGCGAGCTCTTATCAACTTTTTCCTCGATAATGCACGCGATGCAGGTTTTGAAGAGGTTCAGCCACCATACGTAGTAAACAGCGATTCAGGATTTGGTACCGGCCAACTCCCTGATAAAGAGGGTCAGATGTATCATGTTGGATTAGATGATCTTTATCTTATTCCAACAGCCGAAGTACCTGTTACAAATATTTATCGCGATGTAATACTCGAAGAGAAAGATCTTCCAATTAAAAACACCGCATACTCAGCATGTTTCCGTCGCGAAGCAGGTTCTTATGGAAAAGATGTACGTGGATTAAATCGTCTTCACCAGTTCGACAAGGTTGAGATAGTATGTATCGATAAACCAGAAAACTCATATGATCGTCTTAAAGAGATGGTTAACTATGTACAGACATTGGTTGAGAAGCTTGAACTTCCTTGGAGAATACTTCGCTTATGCGGTGGCGATATGAGTTTTACTTCAGCACTTACATTCGATTTTGAGGTATACTCAGCTGCTCAGGAACGCTGGCTTGAAGTTAGCTCTGTATCAAACTTTGAGAGCTATCAGGCTAACAGATTAAAATGTCGCTACAGAAACGAAGATCGTAAAACACAGCTTTGCCACACATTAAATGGTAGTGCTCTAGCGTTACCAAGAATTATGGCAGCTCTTCTCGAGAACAACCAAACAGAAGAGGGAATAAGAATTCCAAAGGCTTTGGTTCCATATTGCGGTTTCGATATTATAGATTAAAATTTTATTGGCAAAAACATTACAGCTATTATGCTGATATATAGCTTAATAGTTGTAATGATATAAATCATTAATTGAGGCAGGTTCTTTTTAGATCCTGCCTCAATTTTTCTTTGAACATACCTCAGTTTTACTTAAACTATGATTTAGTGCTATCTGGTCCCGACAAACTCTCTATCTAAACAGTGTTTAAAAGGAGAAGATAGGCAGAAGGTAGCGTTTTGGTTATAGTATGGTCTGAGTGATCTCACAGTAATTCTCTACTTGCCAATCATCTTAATTAGCTGAAGTATAGCGAGATTTGCAGTTCTTTCAATATTCTGTCTTCTACTTTTTCCAACATTATATTTATGAGATACAATCTGGTCGTTACAGAGGGTTGCGATCCATACAGTACCCACAGGTTCATCATTTTCACCACCATCCGGTCCCATATATCCCGAAACGGCAATACTGCAGTCGCTTTTTAAAAGCTTTGATACACTACTGGCCATCTTCTCCACAACCTCTTTGCTAACAACACCGTGCTTTTCTATTATGCTCTCTTCAACATTCAACAGCTGCTCCTTCACCGAGTTGGAATAGGAAACTATACTACCAAC
Source organism: uncultured Proteiniphilum sp. (assembly GCA_964384545.1). GTDB lineage: Bacteria > Bacteroidota > Bacteroidia > Bacteroidales > Dysgonomonadaceae > Proteiniphilum. The sequence goes on along the minus strand of CAYLKV010000020.1, from coordinate 32,413 downwards.
AAAATGATTGGAGGCATGAGGAACCAATGTTATTAGATGTGCTATATGTCCTCCGGTGCAACTTTCGGCAGTTGAGATATTTAACCCCTTCTTCTGTAGTTTTTCACTCAGCAGTTCTTCAGGTAGTAAATTGCCTCTTGAAACATAATACTTTTTAATAACATGTTTAAGATTCTTCATCTGAAGCCTCATCTCATCCATATTCTCTTTACCCCAAACAGAGAGTCGTAGAACAATATAACCCAATGATGGTAGGTAGGCGAGAGAAAATCCAGTAGGTAGCTGCAGTTCAAATTCAGAAAGCAATGTTGCCAGGTCCGATTCCGTTATACCTGTTACAATGCATGTTCTGCACACATATTCTTTTACTAAAAAACGCTTTTCGAGCATCGGAATGATATCCTTCTCCATTGTCACTTTCATCTCAAATGGTACACCAGGCATAGAAAAAAGCAGCTTTTCATCCTTTTCGAACCAAAGAATTGGAGCAGTTCCCTCTCTGTTTTGAATTACATTGCTGTTTGCCGGAACATAAGCCTGATTGTAAGTAAGCATGTTTAACTGCAGATTACGCCTTGCAAAAACCGATTCGATATTTTTTAAAACATCTTTGTTAAGCTCAAGTGCGGTATGAAAATAGCTGCAAAGAGTATGTTTTGTAATATCATCATTAGTGGGTCCGATTCCCCCTGTGAGTAGCAAGATTTCGGCTCTTTCAAAAGCTACATCAATAGCTTGAGTAATATTTTCTGAGCAGTCGCCGACCGATGTAATTGCAACAATTTCAAATCCATGCTGAGTAAGCTGGTAAGCAATCCAAGTGGCATTGGTATCTATAACCTGTCCGATAATAAGTTCATCACCTATAGTTATAATCTCCACCTTCATAAAAATTGCATTTTAAGTGAGTGTATTTGCAAAGTAAGCAGATAATTTTGACATTATATAGATATATATTCATTTTAGTGTTAAAAAATAGTGCTAATATTTTTTTAATCTGATAGATTGACTTATCTTTGCACTCTGAAATTTGCCAATAATAAAAAGAGGTATATAATGAAAAAAGAGATTCATCCCGAAAATTATCGCCCGGTAGTTTTTAAAGATATGTCTAACGAGGAGATATTTATATCTCGTTCAACAGTAAACGCTAAAGAAACTATTGAAATTGATGGTGTTACATACCCATTAGTTAAACTTGAGATTACAAGCATGTCTCATCCGTTTTACACAGGAAAACAGAAACTGGTGGATACAGCTGGACGTGTAGATAAGTTTATGAGCCGTTACGGAAGTCGTAACAAGAATAAATAAACCTGTCAAAAAGGAATTTATAATTTAGCGGTGGTCTTTATAGATCATCGCTTTTTGTTTTATACTATTTATGTATTTAGAGCAAATTTGATTATTTTTGTCATCTTAAGGCTTTAATTTCAATATCTGAAAGAATTTGAATATTAAGTTCGAAATCTTTATAAAAAGATAATAAGTGAAAAATGAAAAAAACGATCCTATATATAGTGTCTCTGTTTCTTATACTGTTTTCTCAAACAACTAATGCGCAGGTACAACTACACGAAAATGCAAAAATAAGTCTAATTACTGCCTCTGAATGGCACGGAGCCGTTTATGCTCTATTTGGACACACAGCAATTAGAATACAAGACGACTCACTGGGTGTTGATGAGATATATAATTATGGTTACTTCGACCCAACACAGCCCAACTTTATGTACAATTTTGTGAGAGGTAAAACCGATTACGTACTAGGTGTTACCTCTTTTGAAGATTTTATGTTCGATTATGAGATTAAGGGTCAGGAAGTTATAGAGCAACAGTTGAATTTGACAGCCAAAGAGAAACAGGATCTTTTTAATGCGTTGTTTATCAATTCGCTTCCCGAAAATATGCGATATCGCTACAACTACTTCTATGATAATTGTGCAACCCGACCGCGCGATATGATAGAACAGTATAGTAATGGAACAATAATATATCCTCCAACAAAAACCTCTCAAACATTTCGTGATCTTTTGCACGAATGTATGACAGATCATGAATGGACAAAGTTTGGTGTTGATCTTATGATTGGAAGTGATGCCGACAGAGAGATAAATGTTAGAGAAAAGATGTTTATTCCAACATATCTAATGGTATCATTTGATGGAGCAATGAAGAATGTGGGTGATAGTCTCGAATATCCTCTAGTTGCTAATAAAAAGGTGTTGCTTGAGATGAATAATGAGATAAACAAATCGAGCGAAGATACCTTTTTTACTCCAACAATAGCTGCGTTCGCGCTATTGTTCCTATCAATAATTATTAGTCTTTTACAAGCAGCAAACCTAAACTGGGTGAGACCTGCAAAGATTTATGACACAATTATTTTTGGAGCAGTTGGCCTGGGTGGGTTTATAATATTTACACTTCTCTTTTTTTCGGAACATCCTGCCACAAATCCTAACTGGAATTTTGTTTGGCTTAATATTTTTGCTCTAATTTCTGCAATATTATTTTGGGTAAAATCGGCAAAGAAAATCGTTTATTTCTACCATTTCATTAACTTTGTGGTCTTAACTCTTTTTGTACTGTTATGGTGGATTATACCACAGCAACTTCCAGTTGCAACTATACCATTTTCGTTAAACTTATTGGTTCGATCAGGAACAAATCTGTTTTTGCTAAGGAAAAGGAAGATGAGTAACAAAAATTTCAGATCAAGTAGATATATGAAAGCGGGTTGGGGACAGTAAAAAAAGGAATTAATAACAGAAAATGATTAGAGTAATATCTTCAATAGTCGCTTTTTTTTCAATTACAGCGCTCTATTCACAAACTTCCTCAGGTGAGGTGCCAAAGCTGGTTGTAGGAATAACAATAGACCAGTTAAGGGGTGATTATATCGAGATGTTTAAAGGCACTTATGGCAATAAAGGCTTTAACCGCTTATTAAGCAACGGATTGGTATATAACAATGTAGAATATGATTTTCCTGATCCGGATAAGGCATCTACAATAACTACAATATATACAGGTGCCAATCCTTTACTTCATGGAATTGCATCCGAAAAGAAATACTTACTAAATCAAACCCTCGAAGTGTCATCATTTACTGATGAAAGCTATATGGGTAATTTTACGGCAGACAAGGTTTCTCCTCTTGCAATAAGAGTTTCGACAATAGCTGACGAACTAAAAATTGCTTCAGGCGGACAGTCGGAAGTTTTTGCATTTGCACCCGATCTTTCTCAGGCGCTTGCCTCAGGTGGTCATGCAGCAAGTGGTGCATATTGGATTGAGGATGTTGATGGAAAATGGGCCACAACAACATTCTATAAAACAAGGCAGCCTGTTATTGATCAATATAACCGCAGTCAGGAATCACTCACATATACAATAAATAATGGTTCATGGAAGCCTGCATTAAGTATCGACAGATATAATGCTTTTCCATATACACAGAACAAATATAATTTTCAACACTATTTTTACAACACTGTAAAAGATAATGTAAAGAAATTTAAGGAGTCGGCTTTAGTTAATAAGGAGGTTAACGACATTGCAATAAAGGTGCTGGAGTCGAAATCATTGGGTAAACAGGTGAATCCAGACTTCCTTGCTGTAACTTTTTATGCAGGAAGCTACTCTGGCTCTCAAGATAAAAATTATTCAATTGAGATACAGGATACCTATCACAGGTTAGACGGGGAACTTGGTAGATTACTCGATGCTGTTGATGCAGCGGTAGGATTGGAAAACGCACTGATTTTTATTGTGTCTACAGGCTACTTTGTTGAGTATGAGGAGATACCTGAAGGAATGGTTACATCAGGCGGAATATTCTACCCAGATAGAAGTCAGGCACTCCTTAACATGTATCTGATGGCTACCTACGGCAGACAGCAATGGATAAAGAAATATTATAACAAACAGATCTATTTCGACCATAAACTAATTGAAGACCACAATCTTAGATTGAGCGACTTTCAGGATGTAGCTGCTGAATTTCTTGTACAGTCTGCAGGTATTCAGGATGTGATCACTTCGCACCAGATGCTTCACGGAGCATATAACAACAGAATTCAGTTTTATAAAAATGGCTACGTTAAAGATATCTCAGGTGATTTATTTATAGAGCTTCAACCGGGATGGAATATAAAGGAAGAGGATACCAATAACACTCAAAGGGTTAATAATAATGCAATTGCATCACCGGTTATATTTTTTGGCAAAGGAATAGCTTCTCAAAGAATAAATCGTACTATTAAAGCAACTGATATTGCACCAAGTGTTTCATATAGACTTCGTATTAGAGCACCTAATGCTGCCGGAGGAGATATACTAGAAGAGTTGTATTAAATAATAGAATCATAAATATTCAACTTAATAATTTGTTCATTGTTTTAAAGATGTTAAACACTCTCATCTTGTTTATTAGGTGGAATTTAAAATAAAAACAGAAAAAATAATTATATAACAATGGGATTAAATAATATAATTTCAAAAATATTTGGCAATAAGGCACAGAGGGACCTTAATGAGATTAATCCGACCGTGAAAAAGGTTAAGGAAGCTTATGCTGAAATTGAGAAGTTGTCGAATGATGAACTTCGTGACAAAACTAAAGAGCTGGAAACACATATCTCTGAATATGTTGCTAAGGAGAAAGCTCAAATTGCTCAGTTAAAAGCTGATATGGATAGCATCGAGATTGATAAGAGAGAGGCTATATGGACACAGATTGATAAGATTGAGAAGGATATTACAGAAAAATATGAGCAGATCTTGGAAGAGGTTCTGCCTGTAGCTTTCTCAATTGTAAAGGATACTGCTCGCCGATTTACAGAAAATGAGGAGATTGTGGTAACTGCTACCAATTTCGACCGTGATCTGGCTGCTAAACATGACTTTGTTTATATCGACGGAGATAAAGCAATATATAAGAACAGATGGATTGCAGGTGGAAATGAGATTATATGGGCGATGATACATTATGATGTTCAGCTGTTTGGTGGTGTTGTTCTTCATAAAGGTAAGATTGCCGAGATGGCAACAGGTGAGGGTAAAACTTTGGTTGCTACTCTTCCTGTATTTTTGAATGCTCTTACTCACGAAGGTGTGCATGTGGTTACTGTTAATGATTATTTGGCGAAACGTGACTCTGAGTGGATGGGGCCAATTTATATGTTTCATGGTTTGTCTGTTGATTGTATAGATAAGCATGAGCCAAACTCCGATTCGAGACGTAAAGCTTATGAGGCAGATATAACATTTGGTACCAATAACGAATTTGGTTTCGATTATCTTCGTGATAATATGGCTATATCGCCAAAAGATCTTGTTCAGCGTAAACATAACTATGCAATTGTGGATGAAGTGGACTCAGTTTTAATTGATGATGCTCGTACTCCTCTTATTATTTCGGGACCGGTTCCAAAGGGTGACGATCAGCTTTATGATCAGTTCCGTCCGCGTGTTGAGATGATTGTTAAGGCACAGCGCGATCTTACTACAAGTCTTCTGGCTGAAGCAAAAACAAAAATGGCATCTTCAGATTCTAAAGTTCAGGAAGAGGGTGCACTGCTACTTTTCCGCTCTTATAAGGGTATGCCTAAAAATAAACCGCTTATTAAATATTTAAGTGAGCAAGGGGTTAAGGCTGCGATGCTTAAGACTGAGGCTTTCTATATGCAGGAGCAGAACCGCAATATGCATATTGTTACGGATCCTCTCTATTTTATAATTGATGAAAAACAGAATAGTGTAGAACTGACTGATAAGGGTATCGACATGTTGACGGGTAACTCTGATGACTCTCAGTTTTTTATTCTGCCGGATATTGCTTCTCAGCTGTCGGAGCTTGAAAATACACATCTTTCTGATGAAGAGAAAGCTAGCAAGAAGGATGAACTTCTTCAGAACTATGCAATTAAATCGGAGCGTGTTCATACTATAAATCAGTTGCTAAAAGCATACTCTCTGTTTGAGAAGGATGATGAGTATGTTGTAATCGATAATAAGGTTAAGATTGTAGACGAACAGACTGGTCGTGTAATGGAAGGAAGACGCTATTCCGACGGTTTGCACCAAGCAATTGAGGCAAAAGAAAGAGTGAAGGTTGAAGCTGCAACTCAAACATTTGCTACAATTACACTACAGAACTTCTTCAGAATGTACAGCAAGTTGGCTGGTATGACAGGTACCGCTGAAACAGAAGCAGGTGAATTCTGGGATATCTATAAACTCGATGTTGTGGTTATTCCAACAAACAGACCTATTATTCGCGATGACCAGAACGATCGTATATATAAAACTAAGCGTGAGAAGTATAACGCTGTTATTATTGAGATTGAAAAGCTGGTATCGGAAGGACGTCCGATTTTGGTTGGTACCACTTCAGTTGAGATATCAGAGCTTTTGAGCAGAATGCTTACACTACGCAAGATTAAGCATAATGTATTGAATGCAAAACTTCACCAGAGAGAGGCAGATATTGTTGCCAATGCTGGTCAGAAGGGAGTTGTAACTATTGCTACAAATATGGCAGGTAGAGGTACCGACATCAAGCTGACACCTGAGGTGAAAGAGGCTGGTGGTTTAGCTATTATTGGTACAGAAAGACATGAATCTCGACGAGTAGACCGTCAGTTAAGAGGTAGAGCCGGTCGTCAGGGAGACCCGGGTTCTTCTGTATTTTATGTGTCTCTCGAAGATGATCTTATGAGACTATTTGCGACTGAAAAGATTGCAGGTCTAATGGATAAAATGGGATTTGAAGAGGGTGATGTGCTTGAACATAATATGTTGAGCAAATCTGTAGAACGTGCTCAGAAGAAGGTAGAGGAGAATAACTTTGGTATTCGCAAGAGATTGCTTGAATATGACGATGTTATGAACTCTCAACGTGAGGTTATATATAAACGTCGCCGCCATGCTCTAATGGGTGAACGTATTGATAATGACGTAGCTAAAATGATATCAGATACATCCAAAAATATTGTAGAGATGTTTGAGGATGATTACGAGAACATGAAACTTGAGCTTCTTCGTGTAATGGCATTAGAGATTCCGTTTAAGGAAGAGGACATGAAGAAATTGCGTGATAATGATATGATTGAAGCCATTAAAGAGAAGGCATTTCAAACATTTAAACGTAAAACAGATCGTTTGGCAGAGATTGCTCATCCTGTTGTAAATCAGGTTTATGAAAAGCAGGGAGCACTGTATGAAAATATTCTAATTCCTATTACTGATGGAAAAAGAGTATATAATATTTCATGCAATCTGAAGGAGGCTTATGAATCAGGTTCTAAATCACTTGTGAAATCTTTTGAGAAATCGATTTTACTTCATACTATTGATGAAAACTGGAAAGAGCATCTTCGTGAAATGGATGAATTGCGTCACTCTGTTCAGAATGCTAGCTATGAACAAAAAGATCCGTTATTGATCTATAAGCTTGAATCGTTTAACCTATTTGGAAAAATGATTAATGATGTAAACTCTAAATCGGTTTCTATTTTGATGAGAGGACAGATTCCGGTTCAGGACCCATCAACTGTAAAACAGGCTGCACCTGAGCAAAAAACTGATTATAGCAAATATAGAACACAGAAAGAGGATTCGGGTAGAGTTACACAAGGTGAAGGCAGCAAAGATGATCCAAATGCTCAGCGTCAGAAACAGAAAATAGAGCCAATAAGAGTTGAAAAAAAGGTTGGCAGAAATGAGCTTTGCCCTTGTGGAAGTGGCAAAAAATATAAGAATTGTCACGGACAATAAATTTTCTGAACAAAAATAGAAAAGAGGTCTGAACAGAGACTATAAAATGACTAAAACTTTAAGACAGGTACTAATTTAGTGCCTGTTTTTTTTGTTAAAATCAAAGAAAAGTTGTAATTTAGTATACTTAATGAGGGAGTAGCGGTAAATCACTACTAGTTTGAATTACAACTACATACAAAGTTAATTATTCTTTAGAAAATTCACTATTTATAATATGATTGATCAAGAAGATAAAATCATCAAGATTAACATCGAAGATGAAATGAAGTCGTCGTACATAGATTACTCTATGTCGGTGATAGTTTCACGTGCTCTGCCGGATGTGCGAGACGGTTTTAAACCTGTGCACAGGAGGATTTTGTTTGGTATGGCGGGGTTAGGTAACACACCCGATAAACCACATAAGAAGTCTGCCAGAATTGTTGGAGAGGTATTAGGTAAATATCACCCACATGGCGACTCGTCGGTTTATAATGCTATGGTAAGGTTGGCTCAGGACTGGAGTATGAGATATACACTTGTTGATGGTCAGGGTAATATGGGAAGTGTTGATGGTGACAGTCCTGCAGCTATGCGTTATACAGAAGCAAGATTAAACAGACTTGCAGAAGAGATGTTGCGTGACATCGAAAAAGAGACTGTTGACTTTCAGTTGAACTTCGACGATACACTGGAGGAACCTACAGTACTGCCAACCAGAATTCCTAACCTTCTAATGAATGGTTCGTCGGGAATTGCAGTTGGTATGGCTACCAATATGGCTCCGCACAACCTTTCGGAATGTATAGACGGTATAGTTGCTTACATCGACAATAGAGATATTGAGATTAAGGAATTAATGAAACATATTAAGGCTCCCGATTTCCCAACAGGTGGATTTATCTATGGTTACAAGGGAGTTGAAGATGCTTTTGAGACCGGTAGGGGTAGAGTGGTAATGCGTGGAAGAGCTGAGATAGAATCGGGCAACTCAAATGATAAGATTGTTATATCTGAGATTCCATATCTTGTAAATAAAGCTGCTCTTATTAAGCATATTGCAGACCTTGTTTCTGAAAAAAGAATTGAGGGTATCTCTAACGTAAATGATGAGTCGGACAGACAAGGTATGCGCATTGTGGTTGACGTTAAACGAGATGGCAATGCTAATGTTATTCTGAATAAACTGTATAAACTTACAGCACTTGAATCATCATTTAGCGTAAATAATATTGCTCTTGTTAACGGCAGACCAAAAATGCTTAATCTGAAAGATCTGATTGAGAGTTTTGTAAATCACCGTCATGAGGTTGTAACTCGCAGAACTAGATATGAACTGCGAAAAGCTGAAGAGAGAGCTCATATTCTTGAGGGATTGATAATTGCTTCTGATAATATTGATGAAGTAATTGCCATAATAAGAGGTTCATCTAATCCTCAAGCTGCAATTCAGGGCTTGATAGAAAGATTTGAACTAACTGAAATTCAGGCTCGTGCTATCGTTGAGATGCGTTTGAGACAGTTAACTGGTCTTGAACAGGATAAACTTCGCAACGAGTATGATGATATTCAGAAACTTATTGCCCGATTAAATGAAATTCTTAATAACGATGATATTTTAATGACAGTTATTAAGGATGAACTAATTGAGATTAAAGGTAAATATGGTGATGAGCGCCGCTCAGAAATCATCTATGCTGCTGAAGATATGAATCCTGAGGATTTCTACTCTGATGATGATATGGTGATAACTATTTCTCATATGGGATATATTAAGCGTACTCCGCTTGCAGAATTCCATACACAAAACAGAGGCGGGGTAGGTGCTAAAGGAACTGAAACAAGAGAAGAGGATTTTGTTGAATATATATATCCTGCAACAATGCATAATTATATGCTATTATTTACTAAAAAAGGTAAATGTTTCTGGTTGCATGTATATGAACTACCTGAAGGCTCAAAGAACTCGAAAGGAAGAGCTATTCAAAACCTGATTAATATTGATCCGGATGATTCTGTGACTGCATTTGTACGTGTAGATAATTTAGAAGATGAAGATTATATTAATTCAAGATATTTAGTTTTCTGTACAGAAAAGGGTATAATTAAGAAAACTCTTCTTGAAGCTTATTCAAGACCAAGACAGAATGGTGTTAATGCAATTACAATAAGAGAGGATGACCAGGTTATTTCGGTAAGATTAACCAATGGTAAACAGCATATTATTCTTGCTAATAGAAATGGACGTGCCGTTAGGTTTGAAGAAAAAGATGTGAGACCTATGGGACGTACAGCTACTGGGGTGATTGGTATGACTTTGGATGATGACGGAGAAGACAAGATTATTGGAATGATCTGTATGCAACCTGAATCTAATCATACTATACTTGTAGTTTCTGAACAGGGATATGGAAAAAGAACTCTGTTGAATGACGAGGATGGTGAACCTGTATATCGCATTACTCGTAGAGGTGGTAAGGGTGTTAAGACGTTAAACATAACTGAAAAGACAGGAAAACTAATTGCAATAAAAAGTGTAACAGACGATAACGATTTAATGATTATTAACAAGTCTGGTATAACTATTAGAATGAAAATTTCCGACCTTCGCATTATGGGACGAGCAACACAGGGAGTTCGTCTTATTAACTTAGAGAAGCGCAACGATGTTATAGCATCTGTTTGTAAAGTCGACTCAGATGATGAAGAGGAAGATGTTGATAATATTAATCTAAAACATGATTTAGATAGTAATTTATCCTCACCGGAGTCAGAAATTGAAGATATTGAAACTTTAGATTAAACTTTTTCTATTAATTTAGTCTTAACAGAAAGAAACAAAAAGTATTTTGATATATTTTACATAATCATAAAAATATGAACATAATGAGAAAATTCTTACTCCTTACTATGATTGCTGCATTTTCCGCTGGTTCAATATATGCGCAAAATTCAGCTTTAAAAGAAGCAAAAAGAGCATTTGGAAGAGATGATCTAAATGAAGCTAGAACGCTGGTTAAACAGGCGTCGGAGAATGCTGAAACTTCTGCTAATCCTGAAACATGGAAGCTGATGGGTGATATTGGTAACAAAGCTTTTGATATTGAAAGAACTAAAGCGATGTTGGGGCAGGGTGCAAACGACAAAGCTATGTACGACGGATTGTTGGAATCTTATTTACCTTATCTAAAAGCAGATTCACTAGGTGAACTACCTGATGCTAAAGGAAAAGTGAAAAATAAATACCGCAAGGATATTGCTGCTATACTTAGAGCTAATCATCCATTCTATATTAATGGTGGTGTTTATTATAACGAACAGAAAAACTATGCTAAGGCAGCCGATTTCTTTGAAACTTACTGGAATATTCCATCACTTCAAATGTATGAAGGTGCAAAAGAGAGTTTTGTAATTGATAGTACATTCCAAACTATTAAGTATTATGCTATTATTACAACTATACAGGCTGAACAACACGAAAGAGCTTTGAAATTGCTTGAGAGAGCAGCTAACGAGCCATTTATTGCAAACCCGGCATATCAGGAAAGTGATATTTATGAATTAATGGCAAGTGAGTACATTAATTTGAAAGATACAGCTAAGTATATGGAAACTTTGAATATTGGAGCTAAAAAATTTCCACAGAGCAAATATTTTATTCCAAACTTGGTTAACGTTTATATTCGCAAAGGAGAAACAACTGAAGCTCTTGCATATTTAGATCAGGCTATTCAAAATGACCCAACAAATGCATGTGACCTAAACAGTGTTAAAGGTGCATTATTATCAGAAAAGGGTGATTACGTGGCTGCTGAAGCTGAATATAATAAAGCACTAGCACAAGATCCTAATTGCGAAAGAGCACTTGAAGCATTAGCAGTTAATTTCATTCTACAGGCTCAAAATATCAAGGATGCTACTATGAACATCACAGATAGACAGCAAATGCTTCAGAATGATAAATTAACAGTTGAATTTTATAATAAATCTTTAGCTCCATTAGAAAAATATACAGAACTTTTGAAAGCAAGAAGTGCTGGTGAATCTGAAATTCAATCTGCATTACTTAAACTGAGAAATGTATATTACAATTTAAGTAATATGGGTGTGGATAAATCTAAAGAACTTGAAGTAATTGAAGCATCACTTAATTTGAACTAATTTTACTTCAGAAATTACTAAATAGAAAAAAGGGTGATACCAAATGGTGTCACTCTTTTTTTATATATATGACATGTATCTGAAGATATTGTATGAAATACACAATGGGAGTGAATAACATATTCACTTATTAAACATAATAGTTATTATAGGACTTTTGCTTACTTTAAAATCATGGGGATAATTTCATTCATTTTTATTACTTTTGTGCCGGCTTAGACTTATGAGTAATAATTAAAGATACGAAAAATATCTTATTTAAAATATTATTCCTGTAATTATTCAAATAATCACACATGGCAACTAATCAACGATACAACCAGCGTGGAGTTTCTGCTTCTAAAGAGGATGTGCATAACGCAATAAAGAATATAGACAAAGGACTATATCCAAAAGCTTTCTGTAAAATTATTCCTGACTATTTAGGAAATGATCCGGACTATTGTAATATAATGCATGCTGATGGAGCAGGTACTAAATCTTCGCTTGCATATGTATATTGGAAAGAAACCGGTAACCTGTCGGTTTGGAAAGGAATTGCTCAGGATGCATTGATTATGAATGTTGATGATCTGCTATGTGTAGGTGCAACAGACAGTATTTTAGTATCTTCTACTATAGGCAGAAACAAGAATCTGATTCCGGGAGAAGTTATCTCAACCATTATAAATGGTACAAACGAGCTGTGTGAGGAGTTGTCGGAGCTTGGCGTAAATCTCTATCCTACAGGAGGTGAAACAGCCGATGTAGGCGATATTGTAAGAACTATAATTGTCGACAGCACAGTTACTTGCAGAATGAAAAGGCAGGATGTGATTGACAATGCAAATATTAAGGCAGGTGATGTTATTGTAGGGCTTTCATCAACAGGAAAAGCAAGTTATGAAAAAGAGTATAATGGCGGTATGGGCAGTAATGGATTAACATCTGCTCGACATGATGTGTTTGCAAATTATCTTGCTAAGAAGTATCCTGAGAGTTATGATAATTCAATTCCTTATGATTTAGTCTATTCTGGAAAGTTGAATCTGACTGATGAGATTGAGAGCTTAGGAATTGATGCCGGCAAACTTGTGTTATCGCCAACCAGAACATATGCTCCTATTATATTAAACATAATAAAAGAGTTAAAAGGACAAATAAACGGAATGGTTCACTGCTCTGGCGGTGCACAAACAAAAATATTGCATTTCCTTGGAGAAGGACTTAAAGTAGTGAAAAACAACCTATTCCCTACTCCACCCCTGTTTGAACTGATTCAAAATCAATCTAATACAGATTGGGAAGAGATGTATAAGGTTTTTAATATGGGACACAGGATGGAGTTGTATCTGCCCGAGAAGTACGCAAATGAAGTGATAGATATTTCTCGATCTTTTAATGTTGATGCTCAGATTGTTGGTCATGTAGAAGCTTCTGACGACCGAGGATTGGAGATTGAAAGTAAATATGGAAACTTTATTTACAAATAATTTATAGAGAATTTAGATATTTATATATATATAATAAAACAGAACAAATTACAAATCAACCCTTTATGTCAGAAAATACTTTATTAGACAAACTAGAGCATCTTGTTACCCGATTTCAGGAAGTAGGTACGTTAATCACAGACCCTGATGTTATATCGGATTTGAATAGGTATGTGAAACTGAATAAAGAGTATAGCGAACTAGAAAAGATTATAAGTGTACGTAACGAATATAAAAATGCTTTAGACTCAATTGCAGAGGCTAAGTATATACTTGAAAATGAGTCGGATTCTGATTTAAAACAATTAGCAAATGAAGAAATTTCAGTAAACAGTGCTAAAATACCAGAATTGGAGGAGAATATAAAACTTCTGCTAATCCCTGCTGATCCTGAAGATGCTAAAAATGTGATTATGGAGATAAGAGCCGGTACAGGAGGTGATGAAGCATCAATTTTTGCAGGTGACCTTTATAAAATGTATACAAAATATTGCGAAAGTAAGGGTTGGAGAACTGAAGTTACCAGTTTAACAGAGGGTACGTCTGGAGGTTATAAAGAGATTATTTTTACTGTAACCGGAGTAGATGTTTATGGAACACTGAAGTATGAGTCGGGAGTGCACAGAGTACAAAGAGTACCGCAAACAGAGACGCAGGGGCGTGTACATACTTCTGCCGCAACTGTGGCTGTACTTCCTGAGGCAGAGGAGTTTGAATTAGAGATAAATCCTGCAGATATCGATTTTCACACTGCAAGATCGAGCGGTGCTGGAGGTCAGAACGTAAATAAAGTAGAGACAAAGGTACAGTTAACACATAAACCATCAGGAATAGTTGTTGTTTGTCAGCAAGCACGTTCACAATTGCAGAACAGAGAGTTGGCAATGCAGATGCTTCGTGCAAAACTTTATGATATTGAAATAACAAAAAGACAGGGAGATATCGCTTCGAGAAGAAAAACAATGGTATCAACTGGCGACAGATCAGCTAAGATTCGTACATACAACTACCCACAGGGTCGTATTACAGACCATCGTATCAACTACACAATTTATAATCTTTCGGGTTTTATGGATGGAGATATTCAATCTGTAATTGATAATCTGATGGTGAGCGAGAACGCTGAAAGAATGAAGGAGGCAGAACTCTAATTAATAATAGGGATTTATACTTTATGAGATTAGTAAAATGAACAAAGAACAGATTTTTGAACAAATTAAGAAGAAGGAGTCATTTCTCTGCGTTGGTCTGGATACAGATTTGAAGAAAATCCCTGAGCATCTGCTAGAATATGATGATCCGATTTATGAATTCAATAAAGCTATTATTGATGCCACAGCACCATACACTGTCGCTTATAAACCAAATTTGGCATTCTATGAAAGTGATGGTGTGAATGGTTGGAAATCTTTTGAAAAGAGTGTGGCTTACATTAAACAAAGATATCCAGAACAGTTTATAATAGCTGATGCAAAGCGTGGAGATATTGGAAACACTAGTGAAATGTATGCACGTTCATTCTTCGACAAATTAAAGATAGATGCTGTAACAGTTGCTCCATATATGGGAGAAGATAGTGTAAAGCCATTTCTTATATATCCTGGTAAGTGGGTAATTTTGTTAGCGCTGACAAGCAACAAAGGATCTGCAGATTTTCAATTTACAAAAGATGAAAACGGTGAAAGGCTGTTTGAGAAGGTGTTGCGCATTTCTCAATCTTGGGCTGGCGAGAATGAGATGATGTATGTTGTTGGTGCAACTCAAGGAGAACTTTTTAAGGATGTTAGAAAGATTGCAGCAGATCATTTTTTGCTTGTTCCAGGTGTTGGTGCTCAGGGAGGTTCACTTGAAGATGTTTGCAAGTATGGTATGAACAGCAAATGCGGATTGTTGGTCAACTCATCCAGAGCAATAATTTATGCTGATAATAGTGTAAGCTTTGCTCGTTATGCTGGTGAAGAGGCTAAGAAACTTCAGTTAGAGATGAAAGAGATGCTCAAAAAGTATCTTATTTAAGAAAATGATACACTCTATTTAGAACATTATTATTCTAATTGAGTTATAGGATATATAAACAAAGTTTATATTAATATAAAACTATAATATGAAAATAAATATATCCAAAAATCATTTGAATGAAAATGTTATAAGAATAGTCGCTCTCCAAGTTATTATAGTGACAGTAGTTACATTAACTTTTAATTGGTATATCCTGGCACTATTCCTAGCTATAGATTTTGCAATCAGATCATTTACTAGAATCACATCGCCACTTGCATTTATAGCCAAGGGTGTTACTAACCTTTTGAATTTGAGACCTAAACCAATATTTGCTCCCCCTAAAAGGTTTGCAGCTACATTAGGCACTATCTTTTCTATATTGATTGCACTGTTTTTATACTTTAACTTGCTTGTTCCGGCATATATAACAGGATTCATCTTAATATTATGTGCAACGCTTGAAGCAGTGTTTAATATCTGTTTGGGTTGTTACATATATAACTGGATTATAGCACCTTTAAGCAATACAAATAAATCTTGACATTATATTTACCTAAGCCTGAATCTTTTTAATTATCAGATAATTTAGAAACATATTAAAACATAGAGAATGAATTATTCTGATTTATTTATAATAAATTGGAAGAATTACTGGAGTTTATCTTATTATAAAACAGATTAATTTATACGATAATTAATAGAGAAGGAATCATAAAGATGAAACGCAAAATTATTAATGATCCTGTTTTTGGATTTATAAATATACACAACGATTTTCTGTACAATCTAATACAACACCCCTTCCTGCAAAGATTAAACCGAATAAAACAGTTAGGATTAGCAGCATTTGTCTATCCAGGTGCACAGCACACTAGATTTCATCATTCAATTGGTGCTATGTTTTTAATGAGTGAGGCATTGAAAACATTAAAAGAGAAGGGTCACGAAATTACTCCAGATGAATTTGATGGTGCCATGGCAGCTATTTTGATGCATGATTTAGGTCATGGCCCATTTTCTCATGTATTAGAAAATACAATAGTTACAAATATTCATCATGAAGAGATCTCATTATTGATGATGCATCAGATGAATAATGATTTTAACGGAGCACTACAAACAGCAATAGAAATATTTACAGACAGACATTCTAAAAGGTTCCTACACCAATTAGTCAGCAGTCAACTCGACGTTGACAGACTAGATTACTTAAGACGTGACAGCTTCTTTACAGGTGTTGTTGAAGGAAATATTGGATCGGCAAGAATTATTAAGATGCTGGATGTTAAAGATGACCGACTGGTTGTTGAATCAAAAGGTATTAATTCAATAGAGAACTTTTTGATGTCGAGACGATTGATGTACTGGCAGGTTTATCTTCACAAGACATCATTGGCGGCCGAAAAGATGTTGGTTAATACTTTGACTCGCGCTAAAGAGTTGTCAAATAGTGGAGTTAAGCTATTTGCATCGCCTGCCCTATCCTATTTCTTGACTACAGAGACATCTCTTGAAGATTTTTATAATAACGGGTTAGCTATACGTCATTTTGCAAATCTTGATGATAATGATATTTGGACAGCACTTAAAGTATGGGCATCACACCAAGATAAAGTATTATCAACATTAAGCGAAGGTATGGTTAATCGCAAGCTTTTTAAGATTGAAATTACTGATTCAAAACAGCCTGAAGAAAAAATAGAACAGTCAGTTGAGGATTTTGCAAAGAAGTTTGATATAAGCAAAGAGGAAGCATCCTATTTTGTATCATCTGATGTTTTTACAACAGATATGTATAGTGAAAAAGATGACACAATTGATATACTTTATAAAGATGGAACGATTAAAGATATATCTGATGCATCAGATATGCTAAATATCGATCTACTATCAAAAAAGGTTATTAAGCACTATTTTGCTTACCTGAGGTCTTAATTATCGGGTTTAGCAGTAGGTACAATAAACCATACAACGAAAGCTCCAATTAATCCAAGAGATAAAACAACAATTCTTAGAGGCAAAATTTTAATTACTATAAACGAGGAGATAGATACCATTGTCCACATAAATAGAATTATCCCTATTTTACCTTTTCTTGTAACACCTTTTCGCCTATTGTAATTTCTAATTCGTGGGCCAAATAATCTGTTACTTAACAACCAGTTGTAAAGCTTTTTAGAGCTCTTTGCATATAAATATGCAGCTAATAGTGCAAACGGAGTTGTAGGTAGCCCCGGCATTATGACACCTAAAACAGCAAGTATAAGAGACAAAGTTCCACCTATAATATATAAAATTCGAGTTACACGACTTTTCTTTAATTCTATTTGATCTTTTTCTATAGAAACTGTGATTTCTTTAATTTCATCCATCGAAAATAATATATTGAATTTAAGCAGTGCAAAGTTAATTAAATAATCATACCTTTCTATTTTGGGCTTTCATCAAATTCTATTATCTTTGCAAAATTGTTAAGGTTATAAAAAACTGCGATTTAGCATATGGGTTATACACAAACAAGTAATAAAAAGATTCGACTCCTATTCGTTTGTCTTGGAAATATATGTCGCTCTCCGGCAGCCGAGGGTATAATGAAGAGGATTGTTGAAATAAATGAATTACAGGATATCATTGAAGTTGATTCTGCAGGCACTTCTGGTTGGCACGAAGGTGAATTGCCCGATGAGCGTATGAGAGCACATGGAAATGCCAGAGGATATGACTTTTCTAGCAGGGCAAGAAAATTCAGAAAAAGTGATTTTGATCTGTTCGATTATATTATTGTTATGGATGATAGTAACTACAATAATGTTAAGTCATTAGCGAATAGTAGTGAACAAGTTGATAAGATTAGAATGATGACTGAATTTTTAATTCAAAATGCTCATCACGAATATATACCTGACCCATATTATGGAGGTACATCGGGATTTGAACTTGTGTTAGATTTACTTGAGGATGCGAGTGAAGGGCTTATACAAGCCATAAAGAAAAAATATTCGCTTTAAGATCTGACTTGTGATTAGACTCCTGATTAAAAAATAAAATAATTATAATTGAATAATTAGTGTTTTATTTTCTATAATAATATATACTAAAAAAGACGGTTAGAATTTTCTAACCGTCTTTTTTAGTATAATTAATATGTAACTTTAGGTTCAAGCTTTCCGGCAATCTCTATCATCTCTTTCACCTGATTCAGTGAAGGTAGACGCCTTACAAGCTTTTTCACTTCATTTACTTCAGTGATTTTCGCAAAAAGATTTTCTGCTTTTCTATTACGGAGTTCTTTAACAGTGTCTACTCCAGCTGCTTCAAAAAGTTCGGCAAACTGAGGTCCTACTCCATCAATTCTAAAAAGGTCTCCATGATTTACCCATTTTAGAATATCTTTTTCGTTGATTCCAGTTTCGTCAGCTAAAGACGAACGTCCACTTTTAGTTGCTCCTTTCTCTAACAACTTTTCTACAGTAGAAATACCTGCGGCTCTTAATTTCTCACCGTAAACGGGACCAATGCCCTCTATATCCTCAATTTTGTACCCCATAAGAAATTTGTTTTAGATATTAAATAAATTAAATTAACTAAGAAGTTATTTCTAACTTTCGTCAAATATAAACAATTTAAATCTATTAATGAGATTTTGATAATATTATATACTATTAATGAGAAAAAAAATAAAGATTTAAACCACGTACAGAGAGCTGATTGATTCGTTGTTGCAAACTCTCATTATAGCGTCAGCAAACATATCGGCAACTGAAAGAACCTTTACTTTTTCCGACTTTTTAGAGTATGGAATACTGTCGGTGAAAATAATTTCAGTCAAATCGGATTGGTCCACTCTAGTAGATGCAGGATCTGACATTACTGCATGGCTGGCAATTGCTCTAACTGAGTTTGCACCTTCTGCTCTAAGCAGGTTAGCAGCCTTTGTAATTGTACCTGCTGTGTCGACTATATCATCAATTAACAGAACATCCATTCCATTTACATCACCAATGATTTGCATATCAGCAATCTCATTTGCTTTCTTTCTGATTTTATAACATATAACCATCGGACATCCTAAGAACTTTGAATATGCGCTTGCACGTTTAGTTCCACCAACGTCAGGTGTAGCTATTACCATATTTTTGGTGTTGAGTCCTTTGATATAATCTAGAAATACAGCTGATGCATAAAGGTGATCGACAGGTACATCAAAGAATCCTTGAATCTGATCGGCATGTAAATCCATTGTGATAAGCCTATTGATTCCGGCTGCAGATAGCATGTCTGCGATTAATTTAGCTCCAATACTTACACGAGGTTTATCTTTTCTATCCTGACGTGCCCAACCAAAATATGGAATCACAGCAACAATTGATTTTGCTGATGCTCGTTTTGCCGCATCAACCATCAATAAGAGCTCCATAAGATTATCTGAATTAGGAAAAGTTGATTGTATCAGAAATACCTGTTTACCGCGAATTGATTCTTCGTAAGAAACTGCAAATTCTCCGTCAGCAAAATGCTCAATAATCATATTACCTAATGGACAATCAAGGCTGTTACATACTTTTTCAGCAAAGTATCGTGATTTGCTACCTGAAAAGATTTTAAATGGTCTATCCTGCATTCTTTTAAAAAATTTTGATAACCAGCAAGTTCTACTTGTTTGTTATAGTTATATTTTTAAGTTTAGTTTGACACTGCAAAAGTACTAAAACTAAATTTCAATAAATAATATTTCACGCTTTTAAAACTATATATTATATAAAGAAATACAAGTTAATCTTATTCTTTTTCAACATCTGATTAATTTAAATATATTTCCTGATTGTGCATTCAACTTAATTTTTATTAATTGACTTTCAGAAAATATGATTTCTTCTTCTTTTTCTAAAAGAGGTATTAGCTTCCCACTACGATAAACTTCTTTATTTATAAAATGATAGGCATGATCAGGAATGAACAGCGTACACTCTTGATCAAATCTGTCGAAATTTACAATGATCAATAATATATCATCTTCAAATACTCGTAAAAAAGCAAACAAACAAGTAGAGTCGAAGTACTGATTCTCATAATTAGCCGGCATAATATCATAAAAGAATCCATGAGTTATTGCCTTTTCTTGATTACATAAATTAAGCAGTTTAGAGTAAAATGTACTTAACTGAACCTCTTCATCAGTAAGCAGTTCATCGTTCCATTTACCATCATTGTTCCATCTTCTCAGTGTATCTACAGACCAGTAATCGAAAATAGAAGTTCTACCATTTTTGCCACTAAACCCCTCTTCATCCATACCCCTTTCTCCAAACTCCTGCCCTGAATATATCATAACAGGGTTTTTATTAACAGAACAGGTTAGAATCATTGCCGCTTTTCCTCTTTTACCTTCTTTTAAAAAATAGTCAGATGCAATTCTTTGTTCATCATGATTTTCCATAAAATTAAGCATTCTATCCTGAATATCACCCACATTATTTAATGTAAAAGAGATATCCGAAGATGGCCTGTAACCGCACGAAACATCACGTAAAACATCATAAAGACCAACCTTATCGTAAAGATAATTGAAACAGTTTTTGTCTAGAAAAGTACGATATTGCGAAGGGTCGTAGATTTCGGCAATGAATATTATGTTAGGATATTTAGCTTTTATTTGAGGTATAGACCATTTCCAAAACTCTATAGGCACCATTTCTGCCATATCACATCTAAAACCATCAACCTGCTTATCTGCCCAAAAAAGCATAATATCTTTCATCTTCTTCCATGTGTCAGGAATAGGATTAAAATATGATGTTTTACCATTCAGATAATCGATGCCATAGTTTAGCTTTACTGTTTCATACCAATCAAACTGTGTAGGCCTGTTTGTAAAACAATCATTTCCAGTAACCATTGCAGGAAATTCAGTATAGTGAAAGTCATGTTTTTTATCAGGTGGCAACTGAATATCAAGTTCATGATTAGGTATGTAATAGAAATTATTTTGTGAAGAAAAGGATTTAGTTTTATCATCATCCTTTCCTAAATCTTTAACAGATAAAGGTTTATTTACCGAATTATAATTTCTTGCTACATGATTAGGCACATTATCGATAATAACCTTTAAGCCAGCATCGTGAGTTCTTTTAACTAACTCCTGAAACTCAACCATTCTATTTGAAACATCTTCTGCAAGATCGGGATCAACATCATAATAATCCCTGATTGCATATGGAGAACCAGCTTTACCTTTGATAATTTCTGGATACTCTTTAGGAATTCCAAATGATGTATAATCGGTTGCTGAGGCATGTGCAATAACACCTATATACCAAATATGTGTGTATCCGTTTTCTTTAAGTTTGACTAATATTTCAGAAGTGATATCATTAAACTTGCCTGAACCATTCTCTTCTATTGTTCCGCTTTTAATAAGTGCATTAGATCTGTTTCCAAACAATCTTGGTAATAACTGATAGATAAATATCTTCTCTTTCATATTTTATTGGTAATAGAGGAATGACTCATTTTTTGTTTTAACAACTCCAGTTTTCTTTGAAACTCTTCAGTTCTCTTATAATGTCTGTGGCATCTCTCTATAATATCCCATGAGTCCTTTTCACTCATCTTTATTGCTGTTTGATGATAACCTATTTCGGAGATTGTAGACATATTATTAAGATCGAACATCTTATATTTATAAATTCCTTCAACTTCAATTAAGATATCGCAAATACTTTTTTCGTAGAAAGTATTTGCATTAGACATCAAATTGAAGGTTCGCTCCATCACCGAAATAATATTATCTTTCTCTGCTGGAGGAAAAATTGCTGTTACATTTATACCTAAAACATATCTGCATTTATTTCGAATAACAGAAACCGGAAAATTCATTAACACACCTCCGTCGACATATGGAGTGCCATTAATATATTGAGGGTTGAAAACCACCGGAACAGAACAAGAAGCTACAACTGCATCAATTAACGTATCACCTTTAGAAAATGCGGTAGCTTTGGCACTATTCCAATCGGTTGCAATAGCATAAAATGGTATTTTTAGATCCTCAAAGGTTTTAGCCCTAAGATTTTTCTTTAAGAATTCGTGCAGACCTGTACTTTTAAGCAATCCGGCTTTAGGAATAGAAAATTCTACAAATTCCTTAAATTCTCTTTTCTTAAACATCTCAGCAATCTCATCTGGATGAAAACCGTCAGCGTATAATACTCCGGCTAAAGAACCAGCACTTGTACCAACTATGACTTCGGGTTTTAAGCCACATTTTTCAAGCATCTTTAATGCTCCCAAATGAGCAAAACCTTTTGCACCACCCCCACTTAGTGCATATCCCAAAAAATGATCGTAGCTCCTACCAAAAATTGCCATTCTAACCTGGTATTTATTAATTCTAATTAATTACCACAAATATGCCAATTAATTTTATAATTAACTCAATTAATCTCTATAATAAGTAGATTAATTGTATCAAATTATTCAATTTATTGAACACCCTTCACCATCTGATGGTTTTTATATTTGATCGAAATCAAATTTAAGTTCTCTTATTGACTTTTTCAAAATAGGATGTAATACATCAGGTGCAATTTCAAATAGGGGTAATAGTACAAAATTTCGATGATGAAACCTAGGATGAGGAATGATCAGATTTTCATTATTTATGATCAAATCTCCTGCAAGAATCAGGTCGATATCTATAAATCTATCACTATATACTAAATTTTTGCTTTTTCCCATTCTCCCTAATTGATATTCAATATTTTGAGTTGCTGAGAATGCATCATATATATTTAAATTAGTTATTACTTCGCATACAGAATTAACAAAATTGTTATCTGATATAAAATCAACCGGAGTAGAATAAAAAAAAGCAGATTTGGAATGAATAATTCCAATCTGCTCTTCAATTAATTCATATGCTTTTTCTATAATTCTTTCTCTTTCACCCAGGTTTGAACCTAAAGCTAAAAAAAGCGAGTAATCATTACAATCTTTCTGTTTCATATAAACAGACTCAAAAGAATTTAAGAAAAAAGTTCAGGAAATATAATATCAATCAATGATTAACATTGCATCACCGTAAGCACCAAATCTATAACCCTCTTTCATACCAATTTCATATGCACTCATTATCTTTTCATAACCTCCAAAAGCACATGTCATCATCAGTAAAATTGAGTATGGGAGATGAAAGTTAGTTATAAGACTGTTTGTTAATTTAAAATCATAAGGAGGGAAAATAAATTTATTTGTCCATCCTTCTTTTGGTTTTAAATGACCATCTGTGCTCACTGTAGTTTCTATTGCACGAAGTACCGATGTACCTACTGCGCAAATACTATTACCGTTATCATAAGCTTTATTCACTTCGTCGCACAACTCTTCAGAAATTATTAATTGTTCCGATTCCATTTTGTGTTTAGACAGATCTTCAACATCAATCAAACGATATGCACCAAGACCATTATGCAGAGTAAGATATCCATAATTAACATCTTTCAGTTGCATGCGTTTCATAAGTTCGCGACTAAAATGCAATCCTGCTGCCGGAGCAACTACTGCACCTTCACTTTTTGCGAAAATATTTTGATATCTTTCTGCATCTTCAGGTTCTGCACATCTTTCTAAATACTCGGGTATAGGTGTTTCTCCAATCTGAAACAGTTGTTCTTTAAATTCTTCGTATGGCCCGTCGTACAAGAATCTTAAAGTACGACCACGTGAAGTTGTATTATCAATAACCTCAGCAACAAGTTCTTCATTTTCCCCAAAATAAAGTTTATTGCCAATACGAATTTTTCTGGCCGGATTTACCAATACATCCCATAGATGTTGTTCAGAGTTTAGTTCTCTTAGTAAGAAAACTTCAATCTTAGCGCCTGTTTTCTCTTTATTTCCATAAAGTTTTGCAGGAAAAACTTTAGTGTTATTAAAAACAAAGAAGTCATTCTTATCAAAATAGTCCAACACATCCTTAAACAGCCTATGTTCAACATTATCCGATTTTTTATGAACAACAAGCAGTCGAGATTCATCGCGATGATGCGCCGGGTATTTCGCGATAAGCTCATCCGGCAAGTTAAATTTAAATTGCGAAAGTTTCATACTTATAAAAATCCTGTATCAATTAGTTTAATATATTTTCGTCTAAAAACTGATCTATTTCTTCCATTTGAAGGCAGCTATCCAAACCGACATCCCCCACTCTAGTACGCACTAATCCAGTTAAATGGGCACCTGAATTCAGAGCTATGCCAATATCTCTGGCCAAAGCCCTGATATAAGTACCCTTACTGCATACTACTTTTATTGTTATGTCAGGTATATTGCAAGAAATCAGTTCTATACTATCTATAACCAATATTTTAGGTTTTAGTTCAATATCCTCATTTTTTCGCGCATATTCATATGCCCTTTTACCATCAACTTTAACTGCAGAGAAAACTGGTGGTACCTGTTCTATTGTGCCTATAAATGATTTTAAAACATCTTCAATCAGTTCTTTTGTAATATGTTGGGTGGGATATTCAAAATCAATCTCAGTTTCAAGATCAAAAGATGGTGTTGTAGCACCGAGCTTAATATCAGCAATATACTCTTTTGTATGCTTTTGAAGTTCTTCAATCAGTTTGGTTTTTCTACCTGTGCATATAGTTACCACGCCTGTTGCCAAAGGATCTAATGTACCTGCATGACCCACCTTGAGCTTTTTAATATTCAATTTTCTGCAAAGTTTTGCTCTAAAAACATTCACTACGCTAAACGAAGTCCAATGTAGTGGCTTATTAATATGCAAAATTTCACCTTCTATAAAATCCATTTAATAATAAGTTATTAGCTATTCTTAACAGAATTAATGTTTATCAAGCAAAAACTGAAAATAATATTGTAGTTAAACCCAATACAGCACAATATATTGCGAAGTAAATCAGTTTACCCTTTTTTACTATATTAATCATCCATTTACATGCAATGCAACCTGTTATAAATGCAGAAATAAAACCAGCAATCAAGGTTACTGATGAGATTGAACTTGTAACCTCTACTCCTTGTGTAATTTTAATGAAATCCAAAAGTCCTTCTCCCAATATCGGAGGAATAACCATTAGGAAAGAAAATTGAGCAAGTGTAGATTTATTATTTCCCAATAACAATCCTGTTGCAATTGTTGTACCCGAACGCGATAATCCCGGTATAACAGCTACAGCTTGTGAAAGACCAATAATAAATGCATCACGCTTGCCTATACTGTTTTTTTGCTGAGGTTTAATATAGTTTGTTAAAGTCAGAAGTGTAGCAGTTACGAGTAACATAATACCTACAATGAGAATCCCAGAGCTAAAAATAGACTCAACATAATCTTTAAAAAACAAACCTACAATAGCAATAGGAATTAAAGATATAAGTATATTAAACACATACCTTGTTTCATCATTTAATTTGAATTTGAGCAACCCTTTTATTATCCATGAAATCTCTTTCCATAAAATAACAAAAGTGCTTAAAACCGTTGCAATATGCACCATTACTGTAAATACAAGATTATCTTCAGCCTCAATTCCAAACAGTGCTGAGCCTATTGTTATATGCCCACTGCTACTTACTGGAAGATACTCAGTTAATCCTTGTATTATTCCTAATACAATTGCTTCGATTATTGTCATTAAAATAAAGTTTTAGTTGATTTCTATTTTAAGGTTCGACTATTTTTATAAATCCGATCTCATTTTAAAAGTCTGATATATATAAACACCGAATTAATCTATAAATCGTATATCTGAATAAAGATTCGATTTATAAATGCCGCACTTATTTTTTATTCTCCTTCACAGGATATAAAATGCCAACTATCATCAATACAAAGCCAATAAGGCATACAATAGGTGCTAATTTAATACGTCTTGCGCTGAAAATATCAGTTTCAAAACCACCTTCAAAAGTAGTAGCAGGGCCAGTCATTAAAAGGAAACCTAAAATTATAATAACAACAGCCACTGCACATATAATCAGATTTTTCTTACTTAAAGCAATATTGTTTTGAGACATCTTTTGATTTTAATATTTTATACATAATAGAGTTGATCAGACTTCATTTTAATATACCTGTTAACGGCAAAAGCAGTAGCTATAGTTGTTATGGTAACCCCCAAAACAATAACTGCCGCAAATATTATAATGATATCTGAATTGGATATAATTGGTTGCAACTCGGCATATTCACTACTGAAATAGGATAATATAGAAAAAATAATTACATCAGCAATAATACCGGCTACAATGCCTGTAAACACATTATTAACAACAAAAGGTTTTCTAATAAAAGCTGAAGTAGCTCCTACTAGTTTCATTGTATTAATTAAAAATCTTTTTGAGTAAACACTCAATCTTATTGTATTACGAATGAGTGTAAATGAAATAAATAGTAGAATTAAAGCCAGGATTAGAAGAACAGTCATTACTTTAGATAGATTATCATTAATCAAATCTATCGCCTCCTGTTGATAAAGCAGATCGGTAACATTATTGTCGCTTCTTATTATCCCGTTGATCTTTGCAATACTATCCTGATTAGTATATTCAGAATGTAAAAATATCTCTATGCAATCTTGTGCAGGATTATATCCAAGCAGATCTTCTGGATCTTCTCCTAAATCTTTTATCAGCTGATCTTTAGCCTCCTGTTTACTTATAAATCTCGACGACTTAACAAATGGCTGAGCTTCCAGATTCTTACGCACTACATTAATTTCGGCATCAGTAATGCTTGAAGACAACATCACATTAAAGCTCATATTCTCTTTAACATATTGAGAAATACCATTTCCCATAAAAACCACAAGAAGAGTAATACCCAACAACACCAATACCAAAGATATACTGATAGTAGAAGTTATTTTAGCATTTAAAAATCTTATAGTGGATACTTTTTTCTTTACAGACATAACGTTGCAGAGATATGATAACTTTTCCGAATAAGTTGCAAAGTAATAAAAATTATCCCATTAAACAGGTCTAAATTGAAATTATTATAGAAAAAAAAATAGTTAATCAGCAATTTAGTTATACTACTCTTAAATATTTTCTTTACGACTATTAATACCTGTTTTAGTGGTCGTATCTAACTCAACAATTTGATCAACAACTACTCGCTTATGCATAATCCTACTTCTTATAACAGAAAATAGTATTGATAAAACCAGCACAGCTAATATTATAAAAAGAGATGTTGTTGTAGGAATATAAAAATCTCCACCATGTCCACTCGTAAAGTGGTTTATCATCATTTTGCTACCGATAAAAATAAGAATAACACTTAAACCATACTTAAGGTAGTAGAAATAATCCATTACACCTCTAAGTGCGAAATATAGCGAACGTAATCCAAGAATTGCGAAAATATTAGAAGTATAAACAATAAACATGTTTGTTGATACAGCAAGAACAGCCGGAATAGAGTCGACAGCAAACACCAAATCGGTCATTTCAACAACCACTAAAGCAAGAAACAGAGGTGTTGCAAATCTTTTACCATCAATCTTTTTAAAGAACCTCTCTTCAGATATATCATCTGTCATTGGCAATACTCTTCTTATAAATTTAACAAATTTATTGTTATTCAAATCCTTCTCTTCAGCGATACTTTCATCACCTTTTTCTCGAAGATTATCGATAACCATTTTAATTCCGGTAATAACAAGAAATCCTCCAAATACATACATTATCCATGCAAAACGATCAATAAGAGCTATACCAGCGAATATAAAAATAGCCCTGAAAACAAGAGCGCCTAAAATTCCCCAAAACAGCACATCGTGCTGATAAGCAGGTTTAATTTTAAAAGATGAGAAGATTAATATAAAAACAAAAAGATTATCTATACTTAATGATTTTTCTATCAAATATGCTGTAAGAAATTCAAGTGCCAACTCTTTACCCATAACGAAGTAAACGCCAATATTAAAAATAAGGGCAAGTGAAATCCAAAACAGACTAAGCCAAAGGGCTTTTTTTATGCTAACTATCTCTCCTTTTTTGTGAAACACAAACATATCGAGAGCCAATAAAACAATAATAAGAAAAATAAAACCAATCCAAAAAATAGAATTTACTTCCATCAATTATAATTTAAAATAATTACTTATAAACTTGACTATAAACAGTCTTAAAATTAAAATGTTCAAAGGGATTACTACATTAATCCACATTAAATTTAGATAACATTAAAAACATAAAATGTATATTACTTTACATATTCCAATTGAGTTTTTGATTCTGAAATAACAAAATGAGTGAATCTATATCATAATGGTTAGCAACTTCAATTTAGAAAATAAAAGTATCCTTAAACTTTAACACATACAGAATAGATGCAAAATTAAATCATAATAAGTTGAACTTCCTATACAACCTTCTGGATCAATCTATTGGATTAACCTTCAGTATTCTCCTTAGGTTTTAGCCCCATCTCCTTTGCCTTCTCCATCATGAAGTTAAAAGCAGCCTCATATTCATTCGGAATTATACCATCCATAATAGCATCCTTTATTGCCATTTTAAGCAGTCCAATCTCGCGTCCCTGAGGCAATCCAAATAGCTCCATAATATAATTTCCATCAATTGGAGGCTGAAAATTTCTCACACGATCTTTTTCTTCAATCTCTTGCAGCTTTATTCTTACTATCTTGAAATTATTAACAAAACGTTTCACCTTCTCTGGATTCTTGGATGTTATATCAGCCTCGCAAAGAGTCATTAGATCGTCAATATCATCCCCTGCATCAAATAGCAGCCGACGAATTGCTGAATCTGTAACCTCCTCTTCAACAAGCTGCATTGGACGCATATGAAGAGATACTAATTTTTGAGTATACTTCATTTTCTCGTTCAAAGGGAGCTTCATTCTTCTAAAAATCTTAGGTATCATCTTCTCACCCATATAATTATGATTGTGAAAAGTCCAGCCCAACTTCAAATCCCACCTTTTTGTTAAAGGTTTCGCTATATCGTGTAGCAAAGCTGACCATCTCAACCAAAGGTTATCGGTCTTCGTTGCAATATTATCTAAAACGACAAGAGTATGATAAAAATTGTCTTTATGTCCAACACCATCCTTTGTTTCAGCACCTTTGAGAGCAGTTAATTCAGGGAATATTATATCTAGCAATCCTGTCTTTTCAAGTATTATAAAACCGATAGATGGTTTAGGAGACAAGATGATCTTATTTAGCTCATCTGTTACACGCTCCATTGAAACAATGCCTATACGCTCTCTGTTACGCTCAATTGCATCAAAAGTATCGGGATATATATCGAAACCCAGCTGTGAAGCAAACCTGATAGCTCTCATCATTCTAAGAGGGTCGTCGCTAAATGTGATATCAGGATCGAGGGGAGTGCGAATTATCAGATCCTCAAGATCCTGTAATCCATTAAATGGGTCAATTAGTTCGCCAAAACGGCTACTATTCAGGCAAAATGCCATTGCATTAATAGTAAAATCTCTCCTTTTCTGATCATCTTCCAAAGTTCCCTCTTCAACAGCAGGTTTACGTGAATCGAGGCTATATGATTCTTTTCTTGCTCCAACAAATTCAATCTCAAACTCTTTATATTTAATTTGAGCTGTACCGAATGTTTTAAAGATTGTGATTTCTTTCTTTATCCCAAGCTTTTTTGCAACTAGTTTTGCGAGATCAATACCACTTCCAATTGCCACTACATCTATATCTTTTGAAGGACGATACAGAAAAAAATCACGAACAAATCCTCCAATCAGATAACTCTCTAAATTCAACTCATCTGCTGCCAGAGAAATTATTCTAAATATATCCTTGTTTAGGTGCAAAAATATCTCTTCTTGAGATAAATACATAATTAGCTATAATTTAAAAATGCCCTATTTCAGACAATCATTTTGTTACGAATTGCAAAATTACAATAAATGACTATTAAAACGACTTTTTATGATAGATATATTTTGTAAGTTTGTAGGGTAAAATTTACAATATTAGAGATGCGATTAACTTTTCAATCTACATTTTTAATGCTATTTGTTCTTTTATTTTTCTCCTGTAATGGGAGAGGAAGAGGTGCAGCCAATTATCTTACCGAAGCAGAATATGCATATAATTCTGGAAATTATCAACTAGCTAAGTTAAAGATAGACAGCATAAAACTAATATTTCCTAAAGCATTTGATGAGATTAATTCCGGTTTCCAACTAATGCAACAAGTTAGGATGGCAGAGAACAAAAGGAATATTGCATTTTGCGATTCAATGCTTCGTGAAGATTACAATAAGCTCAACGAGATGCTTACTAAGTTCGATTATGTGAGAGATGATCGCTATCAGGAATTTGGAGAATACCACCCAAAAGCATATCCATATACAAAATCATTAGATCAAAATGGCCTACGTTCAATGGTCAGCGAAAAAGGAGTTATCTTTATTGAAAGCATTTTATCCGGTTCAAATATAAAACATAACCGCATAAAACTAAGTTCAGACGACGGAAGCTATGCCGAAACATTAGTAGTGACAGCCGACGGTTTAAACTACCGTTTCAACACATTAGAGAAATCATATGAGATAGTTAGATTTAGTGGTAGCGACGAAAACAAAATATCCGAGTATATTTATACATATCGCGAAAAGCCCATTACGCTCCATTTTATAGGAAATAGAACAATTAAGGTAAATATCACGCAAGCATCTAAAAATGCTATAAGTCACTCTTTTGAGCTATCCAATTTGCTTAAAAGCATAGAGCAGCTTAAACTTGAAAAAGAAAAAAGCGAAGTTCTAATACGATATCTAGAAAGTAGGAAAGATTAAAAAATATATATATCTTTGTCGCAATAAAAGTTGGTGTTATCTCTTTCAATAATGGCTTCGGAATAGATAATGAAAAGGGAATCAGGTGTAAATCCTGAACAGACCCGCTGCTGTAAGCTCCGTTTACATGCTGAACAAATACCTTTTGCCACTGAATTTTTGCTCTTGATCCCTATAGGGATTGTTTAAACAGACTACAAGAGTTAATTTGGGAAGGCGTTCAGTTTGAGGAGTAAGTCAGAAGACCTGCCAGCTATTAATATTAGTTAC
Organism: uncultured Proteiniphilum sp.; assembly: GCA_964384545.1. Classification (GTDB taxonomy): domain Bacteria; phylum Bacteroidota; class Bacteroidia; order Bacteroidales; family Dysgonomonadaceae; genus Proteiniphilum. Next base: position 910 of record CAYLKV010000020.1, on the reverse strand, counting down.
ATGACTTTCGGGGAATAAAGCATGAAAACGACACGCTTATATCAATTCTGATTAAGAAATTCTTAAACGTGAAATCGTTTCAACTGTTCCACCGAGTAAACAATTCGGTATATGTCTTATAATTCTAAGGTAGTTTTTTGTTTAACTCTTGCATTGATAATTGCAGGACAGAACATCCTTTATGCACAATTTAAGACCGATAGTTTACAGCAATTACAAGAAGTGATTGTAACAGAGAAGTCGATAGACCGAAAACTGCGCTCTACCACTCCAACCCAAAGTTTTTCAAAAGAAACTCTCCAAGACCTGAATGCGTTGCAACTCTCCGATGCACTAAAACATATGACGGGAGTAACTATAAAAGACTATGGCGGAATAGGAGGATTAAAAACTATTTCTGTTAGAGGACTTGGAGCAACACACACAGGAGTGCATTATAATGGAATAGCTATAACCGATATACAGACAGGGCAGATCGATGTTGGTCGCTTCTCTCTCGATAATATCGAAAATGTAACACTCTACAGTGGTCAAAGCGATTATATATTTATGCCTGCAAGAGCATTTGCAAACGCTTCATATATAAATATAAATACAGTAAAGCCACAATTTAGTGAAGGAGATAGAGATATAAATGGAAAATTATTATTCAAGTCAGGTTCATTGGGACTCTTTAATCCCTCTATTGTCTCTAACATGAAGATTTCAGAAAGTCTAATTGCTACATTGAGTGGTGAATGGCTTTCTGCAAATGGTAAATATCCATACACATTATATTATGGTCAGGCTGGAATAGACAGTTCATCCGTTGAAAAGAGAGAAAATAGCGATGTTCAAAATCTAAGATTAGAGGCTGCCCTTTATGCTAAAATCTCCAAACAGACAAAAGGAGATTTTAGAGTTTATTATT
>CAYLKV010000019.1:0-53745 GCA_964384545.1 uncultured Proteiniphilum sp. | reverse complement strand
AAACAATTATATTAAAAACATCCTCTCTATATTCTTGTGAGGATGTTTTTTTTATTATATCACTATTTGTTATCTCTTAACTCTTATCATTTTAGAATCCCCTTATCACTAAAAGAAAATCTGATTTACAGGAATAGAAATTTTGTCTTCAATATCTAGTAAGGCATTAATTAACCAAACACGGTCATAATCATTTATAGAATCTACACTAATTTGGGCCTCATTTATAATTCCATTTGAAAGAAGAAGTTGCCTTTTAGTTCCATTAAGTAGTGGCAATTTAGGTGTGAAATACTTATTACCTTTACTAAATAGTACATTGCTGTAAGATGTATCTGTTATTAAGCCACTTCTGACAATTAATATATCATCACACTCATCTTTAAGTTTAAGTAAGTTTTCTAACTCATTACGATTGGAAAACTTAAAAGCATAGTCCGGAGATTCTTTTACAAGTTTAAGTGATTGGATTTTTTTAGGAGTGTATTTCTCAAAACTTATAGATTTAATTTCATTATGGTAAATTACTCTGCATTTAATTTTTGATTCAAATAAAACATTGTAAGTTAAATTACTATCATAATAAATATAATTATGGATGTCTAGGTTGTTTTTTTTTCTTAGATTTTCCTCAAAATTAACCGGCAGTTTATTATTAAAACTGTCGGTTAGAAGTGCTTCAATATCGGGGAGCTCTGGTGCTTTAAAACCGAAATATGATGCTGTCTTTAGCATCCTTTCATTATGAGATGCAATATTAAGGATTCTTCCATTTTTTATACATATAGTTTCTAAGAACATAATAATTAATTATTAATTTGCAATTACTCAGTTAAAATGGCAAATAAACCTTTTGTAACATCTCTCCATACTCTTTCTCAGGATTGCTCATGGCTGTTATTCCACCTCCACTTCTAAAGTATAATTCACCATTATCCTGTTCAATAAATCTTATTAAAACAAACGAATTTAGTGACATACCATCAAAATAGCCTCCAACACCCGTATAATAACCTCTTTTCTGTTTCTCAGCACTACTAATTAAATCAAGAGTGGTTCGCTTTGGAGCACCTGAAATAGAACCTGCTGGAACTAGTTTAAATATTAATGAGCCTATCTCATCTAAATAGTTTTCACACAAAGTACCCTCAATCTCAGAGCTAACCTGAAGTAAGCCTCCACGGTTACTTCTTATCCTATCTATATATCTGAATTTTGTAACATCTACATTATCAGCAACTTTCGATAGATCGTTTCTAAGCAGATCTACAATCGTATTATGTTCAGCTTTCTCTTTTTCATCATTCAATATTATCTTCTCAGCATCTTCTATTTCTTCAGAAATAGTCCCCTTCATAGGATAGGTAAATATTTTACCATCTTTAATCTTAACGAAACATTCCGGTGAAAAGCAAACAAGCTTGTTAGGAATATAAAGTTTATATGGAGTATTACTTCTCAATAAGATATCTTTTAATGTTAATGATGTTTTAATAGCAGTTCTTGCTGTAAGATTTGTAAGGTAAGTGTCTCCTTTCTTAAGTCCCTCCATTACAATATAAAATCTTTCCTTATATTTAGAATATTCTTCGGGAAAGATATAAAACTGATAGTTATTGCTTGCTTCTTGTTTTATATGAGTTGATTTTGATTGTAAGTTAATTTGATGATTATTGAAATTTCCAATACCATTAACTTCAAAAAGTATTTCACTCTGTAGCATTGGTCTTTCAATAAAAAAACCATTTTCCATTTCAAAATCTAATCCAAACAGAAAAGGAATTCTATTCTTACCTGCTCTGTTCATCATCGATTCTATATCAAGACACTTAAAAAACATCTATTTTGTAATTAGTTTCTAATTTTTTCTACAAAAATATAAACAATATGGCAGTTAAACTGTTTTTTCATATCAAAGAGTTTATATGCTTTTATTATTCTGATTTATCCAACAGTTGTATAATTTTTAGAATTTAACTAACTATTCGACTAACAATTCAATTCTAAAAGCGCAATTAAAATGATAAATTGTAATAAAAAGTAAAATAAAATTGTTGAAATATTTTGTTTGTAAATTTTTTTACTATTACTTTGTAATCAATAAACAGAAATTGCTTTTAGTGTTATGAATCACAATATAGATATTCTAGTCATTTCTATTCTACTTCTACAGAACAATAGAGGGTGAGACTGGAATATCAAAATTATAGGAATTAAAAAACGAATTAGCGATAGCCTTTCTCACCAAAGTGGGGGAGGTTATTTTTTTATATAAAAACAGAGAATAACGATATTACAATGGAACGAATTTACGTATTTGATACTACGCTTAGGGATGGCGAGCAAGTGCCTGGATGTCAATTAAACACAATTGAAAAAATTCAAATAGCCCAAGCACTTGAGTTACTGGGTGTTGATGTTATCGAAGCCGGATTTCCGGTTTCCAGTCCCGGCGATTTTAATTCAGTAATTGAAATCTCAAAAGCGGTTACATGGCCAGTAATATGCGCACTAACAAGAGCTGTAGATAAAGATATAGAAGTTGCTGCCGAAGCGCTTAAATATGCAAAACGCAAACGTATTCATACAGGAATAGGTACTTCCGATTCTCACATAAAGTATAAATTTAACTCAACCCGTGAACAAATTATTGAACGAGCAGTTAAAGCAGTAACATACGCACGTAACTTTGTTGATGATGTAGAGTTTTATGCAGAGGATGCAGGCAGAACAGAAAATGAATATCTTGCCCGTGTGGTACAGGCAGTCGTAAATGCCGGTGCAACAGTTATAAACATCCCCGATACAACAGGATATTGTTTCCCTGATGATTATGGTGCAAAGATTAAATATCTCATCAATAATGTAGATTTAAAAAATGCAATACTTTCAACACATTGTCATCAGGATTTAGGAATGGCTACAGCAAATACCATTTCCGGAATTATAAATGGAGCTCGTCAAGTTGAAGTTACAATAAATGGTATTGGTGAACGTGCTGGTAATACATCATTAGAAGAGGTTGTAATGGCTCTTAAAAGTCACAAAGATAGAGGATTCGATACAAATATAAATACACAGCATATTTACTCTACCAGTCGCATGGTATCAAGTTTAATGAATATGCCGGTGCAGCCCAATAAAGCAATTGTTGGTAGAAATGCCTTTGCACACTCATCAGGAATACATCAGGATGGAGTTCTTAAAAATGTAGAGACCTATGAAATCATCGACCCTAAAGATGTTGGTATCGACGATAATGCAATTGTATTAACAGCAAGAAGTGGACGTGCTGCTCTAAATAACCGTTTAGAAATACTTGGAGTAAAACTAGAACCTCTTGAACTTGATAAGGTTTATCTGAAATTTCTGGAGCTTGCCGATCAAAAGAAGAGCCTAAACGACGATGATATTTTGATGCTGGTAGGAAAAGAGGGCAGATTGACCCGTATAAAGATCGACTTCCTACAAGTTGTTTGTGGAATAGGTGTAAGAGATGTTGCAAGCATAGGTCTTAATATTTCAGGAGAGCATTTTGAGTCTACAGCAACAGGTAACGGTCCGGTTGATGCTGCTATTCGTGCAGTTAAAAACATTATACGCCGTGAGATGAAGATACAAGAATTCCTTATTCAGGCAATTGATCACGGTAGCGACGACATAGGTAAAGTGCATATGCAGGTTGAATATAACGGAGTTCATTATTATGGTTTTTCAGCCAATACAGATATTGTTGCAGCATCAGTTGAAGCTTATATCGATGCAGTTAACAAGTTCGTTGACAAATAACAAGTAATTAAAAATCATACAGCAAAAAATAATTCAAATTATACTAAATAAACATTTATGAAGACTCTTTTTGATAAGATATGGGATGCACATGAGGTTACATCTGTAACTGATGGCCCAACACAACTTTATATCGACAGACATCTTTGTCATGAGGTAACGAGTCCGCAGGCATTCGATGGACTTCGTAAGAGAGGTTTAAAAGTTTTTCGCCCAGAGCAGACAACACTTACTGCCGATCACAATATTCCAACAATGGGTCAGGAGAGCCCTATACGTGATAATATTTCTCGTTTTCAGGTAGAGACACTTTCAAGAAACTCAAAGGAGTTTGGTCTTACTTACTACGGATTGGGCAATCCTAAAAATGGTATTGTTCATGTAATTGGTCCCGAAAATGGATATACACAACCAGGCATGACAATTGTTTGTGGAGATAGTCACACCTCCACACATGGCGCATTTGGTGCAATCGCTTTTGGTATTGGAACAAGTGAAGTAGAGATGGTACTTACAACTCAGTGTATTTTACAATCTCGTCCAAAAACTATGAGAATTAATTTCGAGGGTAAGTTGAATGAAAATGTAGGTTCAAAAGATATGGCCTTATATATGATTTCTCAACTTTCAACAGGTGGCGCAACAGGTTATTTTGTTGAATACGCAGGAGAAGCTGTTCGCAATCTTACAATGGAAGAGAGAATGACACTTTGTAACTTAAGTATCGAAATGGGCGCAAGAGGTGGATTAATAGCACCAGACGAAACAACATTCAACTATATCGAGGGTCGCGAATTTGCGCCTAAAGGTGAGAAATGGAATGAAGCAGTTGCCTATTGGAGAACTCTTCACACCGATGAGGGTGCAAAGTTTGATAAAGAGGTAACATTCGATGCCACACAAATTCCTCCAATGATTACATATGGAACCAATCCAGGAATGGGTATGCCAATCAATGGTACTATTCCTCAGATCGAAGATATTGATGCTGCAGGTAAGATCTCGTTTGAAAAATCACTCCGATATATGGGTTTCACTCCAGGTCAAAAACTAGAAGGAAAGGAGATCGATTATGTATTTCTCGGAAGTTGTACAAACGGACGTATTGAGGATTTCAGACTCTTTTCAAACTATGTAAAAGGTAAAAAGAAAGCAGATAATGTAATCGCATGGCTTGTTCCAGGTAGCTGGCAGGTTAGAAAGCAGATAAAAGAAGAAGGTCTTGATAAGATTCTTGAAGAGGCAGGATTTGAAATACGCCAACCCGGATGTTCAGCATGTCTTGCTATGAATGATGATAAAGTACCTGCAGGCAAATATGTAGTTTCTACATCAAATAGAAACTTCGAAGGTCGTCAGGGACCGGGCGCAAGAACAATATTGGCTAGTCCGCTTGTAGCAGCAGCAGCGGCAGTTAACGGAAGAATAACTCAACCTTAATTATTTATTTAGAAATGGAGAAATTTACAAAAATAACATCAACTTATGTCCCACTTCCAATTGAGAATGTGGATACAGATCAGATTATACCTGCACGTTTTCTTAAAGCCACTACCAGAGAGGGCTTTGGAGATAATCTTTTTGCCGACTGGAGATACGATAAGGAGGGTAATCCAAAAAGCGACTTTATACTAAACAATCCAACATACAAAGGTGAGGTACTTGTTGCAGGTAAGAATTTTGGAAGCGGAAGCAGTCGCGAACATGCTGCATGGGCAATTGGCGGCTATGGCTTTAAAGTTGTTGTGTCAAGCTTCTTTGCAGATATCTTTCGCAATAACGCTCTTAACAATGGTATTCTTCCTGTAATAGTGTCAGAAGAGTTTCTTGGTGAACTGTTTGCATCGTCTGATGAAAACCCCGATACAACTGTTACAGTTGATCTTGAAGCACAAACAATTACAAATAATGCTTCAGGAAAATCTGAATCGTTTGAGATAAATCCATATAAAAAGGAGTGTCTTTTAAAAGGTCTCGATGATATAGATTTTCTTATATCTAATATGGATAAGATATTGCAATACGAGCAGAAACGTCCATTTGCATACTGATAATAGGATATAGATTACAGGATTAGAGGTAAAAGAGATATGAGGAGAATAGAGATAATGGATACAACCCTACGCGATGGTGAACAAACATCGGGAGTTTCATTCGCAGCGCAGGAGAAGTTGAGTATAGTTAAACTTCTGATTGATGAGCTAAAAGTTGATAGGGTAGAGATAGCATCAGCGCGTGTATCTGAGGGTGAGTTTCATTCGGTACAGAAGATGGCTCAATGGGCTAGTTCAAATGGGTGTATTGATAAATTGGAAGTACTGGGATTTGTCGATGGTACTACATCATTAGAGTGGATCTCCAATGCTGGATGTAAAGTAGTTAATCTACTTTGTAAAGGTTCAAAGAAGCACTGCATATATCAGCTGAAGAAGACTCCCGATGAGCATCTTGCTGATGTAAAAAAGTGTGTAAACAAAGCTAATGAAATGGGACTTACCGTTAACCTCTATCTCGAAGACTGGTCTAATGGGATGCGTGATTCCAAAGATTATGTGTTTCATATGGTTGATGGACTGAAGAATGAACCAATTACCAGGTTTATGTTACCCGACACTCTTGGAATATTAAACCCCAACGAAGCAGGTATGTTTTGTGCAGAGATGATTGAGCGTTATCCAGATATTCATTTCGATTTTCATGCACATAACGATTATGACTTGGCAGTCGCCAATGTTTTTGAAGCAATCAAGGCGGGAGTAAAAGGGGTACATGTCACTGTCAACGGACTAGGTGAAAGAGCTGGAAACGCTCCATTAACAAGTGTTGCAGCAATAATCCACGATCATCTAGGCTACACAACTAATATGGATGAGTCTAAACTCTACAACGTGAGCAAAGTTGTTGAGAGTTATTCAGGTATTCGTATTCCAAATAATAAACCTGTAATTGGAGATAATGTATTTACTCAGGTTGCAGGTATTCATGCAGATGGAGACAAGAAAAAGAATCTTTATTTTAACGATCTAATGCCTGAGCGTTTTGGTCGTTACAGAGAATATGCATTAGGCAAAAATGCAGGTCGCTCAAACATCATAAAGAATCTCGAAACTCTTGGAATTGAGCTTGACGAAGAGGATACTAAAAAAGTAACTGAAAGAATTATAGAGCTGGGCGACAAGAAAGAGCTTGTGAGCCTCGACGAACTTCCATACATTGTTTCAGATGTTCTTAAAAATGGGAATGATTTCAAGGATATTAAGATGTTAAACTACTCACTCTCTCTTACTGATGGGTTGAGACCTACTGCAACTGTCAAAATATCAATCAAGGGTAACGTTTATCAGGAGACTGCAGCCGGAGAAGGTCAGTATCACGCATTCTCCAAAGCGATGTTTAAAATTTATCGACAGTTGTCTAAACCGGTTCCCGAACTTATAGATTACGAGGTTGTAATCCCTCCGGGTGGTAAAACAAATGCATATGTGCAAACTATTATCACATGGAAATACGAAGACAAAATATTCAAAACCAGAGCGCTTAATATCGACCAGACGGTGGCTGCTATTAACGCAACAATGAAGATGCTTAATATGATTGAGAGTGGTAATATCCCAAATATGAATTATATGTCTTTACCATAGTATCTTTTAAAAATAGATATACTCTTATATTAAAACAGTTATAATACAAAATAAAAATATAGTAAACTAATGAAATTAAATATAGCGGTATTAGCCGGAGACGGAATCGGACCAGAGATCATGAAACAAGCTCTATCTGTAACAGAGGCAATATGCAGTAAATTCGGACATGAGCTCAGCTACAAAGAAGCTATTGTTGGTGCATGTGCAATTGATGCAACAGGCGATCCATATCCTTCTCAAACTCATGAACTTTGTATGCAAAGCGATGCTGTTCTTTTTGGAGCAATTGGAGATCCTAAATATGATAATAATCCAAATGCAAAGGTGCGTCCTGAGCAGGGGTTGTTAAGAATGCGCAAACAGCTCGGACTCTTCGGAAATATTCGTCCTGTAATGACATTCCCTTCACTACTTCATAAATCTCCTCTGCGTGCCGATTTGGTGGAGGGAGCCGACTTTGTATGTATCAGAGAACTCACAGGAGGTATCTATTTTGGTAGCCCACAAGGTCGCAGCGAAGACGGCAACACCGCTTATGATACTGCAGTTTATACTCGTGAAGAGGTTGAACGAGTTTTGCATTTGGCATATAAGTTTGCAGCCCAGCGCAGAAAGAAAGTGACTGTGGTTGATAAGGCAAATGTAATTGCTACATCGCGTCTATGGAGACAGATTGCACAGGAAATTGCACCTCAATATCCTGATATCGAAACTGATTATCTATTTGTTGATAATGCCGCTATGCGTATTATTCAATGGCCAAAGAGTTTCGATGTAATGGTTACTGAAAATCTTTTTGGAGATATTCTTACCGATGAGGCATCAGTTATAACAGGTTCAATGGGTCTGCTTCCTTCTGCATCAATTGGGGTTCACACTTCGCTATTCGAGCCAATTCATGGTTCTTATCCCCAGGCTGCAGGAAAAGATTTGGCAAATCCGGTTGCTATGATTCTATCTGCAGCACTTATGTTTGAGTATGCATTCAATCTTAATGAAGAGGGTGCACTAATCAGAGAAGCCGTTAATGCAAGTCTCGAAAAAGGTATAGTTACAGAAGATATTGCTGATGGAGGTAAAGTATATAAATTGAGCGAAGTGGGAGAGTGGATTACTGATTATATTAAAAACAAGTAATCCGTTTTTTAGTAGTTATTTAATATAAAAATTGAGTAGCAATAAGCTGTGATTAAATAAATCAGAAAAAAGATTTAGCAGATTATGAATAAAAATTTAAATAAAATAGGCAATCTACGAAGTGCAACAAGTACACAGGGTAGGAGAATGGCCGGTGCAAGAGCACTCTGGCATGCAAACGGAATGACAAAAGAGCAGATGGGTAAACCTATAATTGCAATTGCCAACTCATTCACACAGTTTGTACCTGGTCATGTTCACCTTCACGATATTGGTCAGATGGTGAAAACAGAGATTGAAAGTCTTGGTTGCTTTGCTGCCGAATTTAATACAATAGCCGTCGATGATGGCATTGCCATGGGTCACGATGGAATGTTGTACTCACTGCCTTCACGCGATCTTATAGCCGACTCAATTGAGTATATGGTAAATGCCCATAAAGCAGATGCACTTATCTGTATAAGCAATTGCGACAAAATAACCCCCGGAATGCTGATTGCTGCTATGCGATTGAATATCCCCACAATTTTTGTTTCCGGTGGTCCAATGGAAGCTGGAAAAATTGGAGATGAGCAGGTAGATCTTATCGATGCAATGATAGAGTCTGCAGATGAGAATGTTTCAGATGAAAGAGTAGCACAGCTTGAGGTTTCAGCTTGCCCCACTTGCGGATCATGTTCCGGTATGTTTACTGCCAACTCCATGAATTGCCTTAATGAGGCTATAGGTCTTGCTCTTCCGGGAAATGGAACCATTGTAGCAACTCACCAAAATCGCAAGGAGCTCTTTTTAAAGGCTGCCAGACAGATAGTTAAAAATGCCGAAAGATATTATTTCGAAGGTGATGATAGTGTTCTTCCTCGTAATATTGCAACACGTCAGGCATTTCTAAATGCAATGACACTTGATATTGCAATGGGAGGGTCAACAAATACAATACTTCACACATTAGCAATTGCTCATGAGGGTAAAGTAGAATTTAATCTCGAAGATATTGATGCTCTTTCCCGTCGTGTTCCATGTGTTTGCAAGGTTGCTCCAAATTCCAAGAAATATCATATTCAGGATGTTAACCGTGCAGGTGGAATAATGGGTATTCTTAAAGAGCTTTCAGATGCCGGACTTCTCGATACATCAGTTAAAAGAGCCGACGGACTAACACTTGCTGAGGCTTTAGATAAATATGATATTACAAAAGATAACCCATGTGAAGAGGCAGTTGATATCTATTCATCCGCCCCCGGAAATAAATTTAATCTGGTAATGGGGTCTCAAAACTGTCGTTATAAGCAGTTAGATACCGACAGGCAAGATGGTTGTATTCGGAGTGTTGAGTATGCTTACACAAAAGATGGCGGACTTGCTATTCTTAAAGGTAATATTGCTCAAAATGGTTGTGTTGTAAAAACTGCCGGTGTAGATGAGAGTGTATGGAAATTTACCGGAAATGCCAAGGTGTATCATTCTCAAGATGATGCTTGTATGGGTATCCTTAAAAATGAAGTTGTTGCCGGTGATGTAGTGGTAATTCAGTATGAAGGCCCTAAAGGTGGTCCTGGTATGCAGGAGATGCTCTACCCAACTTCATATATCAAGGCAAAGCACCTAGGTGTAAAATGTGCACTTATAACCGACGGTAGATTCTCGGGTGGTACATCCGGCCTATCAATCGGTCACATCTCTCCTGAAGCTGCTGCAGGTGGCAATATAGCCCTTGTTAGGGATGGAGATAAGATAGAAATAGATATTCCAAATCGCTCAATCAATTTGGTAATTAGCGATGAGGAACTACAAAATAGAAGAACTGAGGAGGAGGCTAAAGGTGAAAATGGATTTAAACCTATACGCAACAGAAAAGTTTCTCAGGCATTACAGGTCTACTCACACTTTGTGAGTTCGGCCGATAAAGGAGCTGTTAGGATAATTTAATATTGAAAATTAAAGAGTTTAATTATGAACAAAGATATTCAAACTCAAACAAAAACATCATCTGCTGAAAATGTATTGGAGGGTGGAAAAGAAATACTTCAAGGTAGCGAAATCTTAATAAGATCATTGCTTGCTGAAGGTGTAGAAACTATGTTTGGTTATCCCGGTGGTGCAATTATGCCGGTATTCGATGCATTGTATGATCATAAGCATGAAATAAAGCATATTCTGGTGCGTCACGAACAGGCTGCTGTACATGCTGCTCAAGGATACGCAAGAGTTTCTGATAAGGTTGGTGTAGCATTGGTTACATCTGGTCCAGGTGCAACAAATACAGTAACCGGAATTACCGATGCTATGATGGATAGCACTCCTCTAGTAGTAATCTCTGGTCAGGTTGCTTCAGGATTGCTTGGTTCAGATGCATTTCAGGAGGCAGATGTTATTGGTGTGTCACTTCCAATAACTAAATGGGCATATCAGATTAGACGAGTTGAGGATATTGCATGGGCAGTATCGAGAGCTTTCTATATAGCTTCAAGTGGTCGCCCCGGTCCTGTATTGCTGGATATTGCTAAAGATGCACAAATAAACAGATGTGAGTATTCATATAAGAAAACAGACTTCCTTCGCAGTTATCAGCCTAAACCTAAGGTAGATCATGATAAAATAGCAGAGGCTGCAGCACTAATAAATAACGCGAAAAAGCCACTCGCATTAGTCGGACAAGGCGTTATTCTTGGAGGTGCCGAAAATGATGTCAAAGAGTTCCTCGAAAAAGCCAATATCCCATTTGGTTCTACTATACTTGGATTATCAGCAATGCCCACAGATCATCCACTCAATTTCGGAATGCTGGGGATGCATGGAAATGTTGCACCAAATATGATGACCAACGAGTGTGATGTTTTAATCGCAATCGGTATGCGTTTCGACGACAGGGTTACAGGCGATCTTAAGACATATGCAAAGCAGGCAAAAATAATTCACTTAGATATAGATTCTGCTGAAATAGATAAGAATGTGAAAACCACAGTCAAAGTTGTGGGTGATGCCAAAGAGACTCTTCCTTTAATAACGCAACAGGTAAAATTTGTTTCACGAACTGAGTGGATTGAGTTGTTTAAACCTTTTGTTAAAAAGGAGAATGAGTGTGTTATAGAGAATGAACTTTTCCCTATTGAGGGTGAAATTAAGATGGGTGAAGTGGTGAATAAAGTTACAGAGGCTACAAATAATAAAGCCATCTGTGTTACAGATGTTGGTCAGCATCAGATGATGAGCACCCGTTACTTCAAATTCACGCAGTCACGCAGTATGGTTACCTCCGGTGGTCTCGGAACAATGGGTTTTGGTCTTCCCGCAGGTATTGGTGCAAAATATGGAGCTCCCGACAGAACAGTATGTATCTTTGTAGGAGATGGTGGTTTGCAAATGACAATGCAGGAGTTTGGCACAATCATGGAGTATGATTTAGATGTTAAGATAATACTTCTTAATAATAATTTTCTCGGAATGGTGCGCCAGTGGCAAGAGCTTTTCTTTCAGGAGAGATATTCCGAAACACATCTTAAAAACCCCGATTTTATTAAGGTTGCAGATGCATACAATATAAGAGGTCGTAAAGTTACAAGTCGTGAACAACTCGATGAAGCAATTAGCGAGATGCTGAATCATAAGGGAGCATTTCTGCTTGAAGTGGTTGTTGAGACAAAAGGTATGGTATATCCAATGGTACCGGCCGGAGGATGTGTTACCAATATTCTTCTTGGAAATGGTCATACATTGTAATATAGTTCAGGAGTTAAGGATTTTCAAATAACAAATCAACAGATATGAACGATAATAAAATATTATATACCATCACTATATTTTCAGAAAATACAGTTGGTGTTCTTAATCAAATAAGTACTATATTTACTCGCAGACAGCTAAACATTGAAACTCTATCTGTATCACCATCGGCTATTCCAGGCATTCATAAATTCACAATTACTACCTTCTCTAACGATGAAGAGGTAATGAAAAAGCTTGTCAGACAGATTGATAAGAGGGTAGATATTCTTAAAGCATATTATAATACCGATGACGATCTGGTTTATCAGGAGCTGGCACTCTATAAGTTATCAACAGAAAAAGTTATGGAGCATAGTACAGTTGAATACCTCATCAGAAAGTATAATGTGCGTGTGCTTGAGATTACAAGCGACTGTATAGTATTCTTAAAAGCCGGTCATTATGCAGAAACTCAGGGCCTTTTTGAGGAGTTGGCCGAGAAGATAGGAGTACTTCAGTTTGTAAGATCGGGCAGAATTGCAATTACAAAATCAAAAGTGGAGCGACTTAGCGATATGCTTGCAAAGCTTGAGGTTGAACGTATGGAAGCATTTCAATAAATAGTTAAAACAGAAATAATTAAACAGAACTTTATAAATTTATAATTAAACCTTATCATTTGGTTCTATAAAAGAGCAAATGAAAGTATAAAAGCTTACAAATATGGCAAAAATGAATTTTGGCGGTGTAGAAGAAAATGTTGTAACCCGCGAAGAGTTTCCTTTGAGCAAGGCTCAAGATGTATTGAAAGATGAGATAATTGCTGTGATTGGTTACGGTGTTCAAGGACCTGGACAATCATTGAATCTACGTGATAATGGTTTTAACGTTATCATTGGACAGCGTAAAAATAGTAAATCGTGGGATAAGGCAGTTACTGACGGTTGGGTTCCAGGAGAAACTCTTTTTGAAATTGAAGAGGCTTGCGAGCGTGGCACAATTATTCAATATCTTCTTTCAGATGCTGCACAGATTCAATTATGGGATACTGTTAAGAAGCATTTGACACCGGGCAAAGCACTCTATTTCTCTCACGGATTCGGAATAACTTACAAAGAGCGCACAGGTATCATTCCTCCCACCGATGTAGATGTAATACTTGTTGCACCAAAAGGTTCAGGTACAAGTCTACGTACAATGTTTTTAGAAGGCAGAGGTTTAAATTCAAGCTATGCAATCTTTCAGGATGCTACTGGAAAAGCATTCGATAGAGTAGTTTCTCTTGGTATTGGTGTTGGTTCAGGTTATCTTTTCGAAACCGACTTCAAACGTGAGGTATATTCTGATTTAACTGGTGAACGCGGTACGCTTATGGGTGCAATTCAGGGATTGCTGCTTGCTCAGTATGAGGTGCTTCGTGAAAATGGTCACACTCCATCTGAGGCGTTCAATGAAACTGTTGAAGAACTTACTCAATCACTTATGCCATTGTTTGCACAAAAGGGTATGGATTGGATGTATGCTAACTGTTCAACTACAGCACAACGTGGAGCTTTAGATTGGATGGGCCCATTCCATGATGCTACAAAACCTGTTTTCGAAAAGCTTTATAAAGAGGTTGCAATCGGTAATGAAGCACAACGTTCAATTGATAGCAACTCACAACCCGATTATCGAGTTAAGTTGGAAGAGGAGTTAAAAGCACTTCGTGAAAGCGAAATGTGGCAAACAGGTGCAGTAGTTAGAAAGCTACGTCCTGAAAACAATTAAAATTGATATTTCAATTAAAATTAATTTTTTAATTGCTTTTTTTAAGGTAGATATTTACAGGTGCTATTCTCCTGTAAAATAAAAAAGAGACAAAGGTGTAATCAACCTAAGTCTCTTTTTTTTGTTTTATGCAATTTTCTATTCTACTCGTCCATCAGATCGAGAGTCTCATCCTCTCTACTTCTATCGAAGAACATCTTTTTAAGTGGATTCTTACGAGCTTCATCGTAATTATACCTGTTACGAAATATATCTATTGCCATATAAATTGCCTGGCGAAATGACTCTTCAGAGGCCTCATTTTTACCGGCTATATTATAAGCAGTTCCATGGTCGGGTGAAGTACGAACAATTGGTAATCCTCCTGTTACATTTACTCCCATATCCATTGCCAAGGTTTTAAATGGAATAAGTCCCTGATCGTGATACATAGCCAAAATTGCATCAAACTCCTTAAAGCGTCCGCTTCCAAAGAAGCCGTCGGCAGCAAAAGGTCCTGCACACAATATCCACTCATCTTGAGCTTCTCTTACAACAGGGGCAATAATCTCTTGTTCTTCAGTTCCTAGCAATCCATTTTCGCCTGCATGAGGATTTAATCCAAGCACTGCTATACGCGGAGCATCAATACTAAAGTCTCGTTTAAGCGTATTGTTAAGAGTCCTTATCTTTTCAGCAATAATCTCCTTCGACAGCATAGACGATACATCTTTAAGCGGAACGTGGGTAGTAACAAGTGCCACCTTCATATTCTCTGTGGCCATTATCATCAATGCCTTTTCTCCATTTTCAGAAAATCGTTCTTCCAGAAACTCTGTATGTCCCGGAAATTTAAACTCTTCGCTCTGAATGGTATCTTTATTAATTGGCAGTGTTACCAGCAGGTCAATCTTATTCTCCTTCAGATCATTAGATGCACACTCTAATGCGATATATGCTGCGTGTCCTGCTTCTGCACTTGCGGTGCCAATCTCTATTCTAGTCTCATCCTTTACACAATTTACTAAATTTACCTTACCCTCTCTTGCCTCTTCAACATGAGAGATAATATTGAAAGTTACATGTTCGTTATTCAGTACTTTGCGATGATAGGAAGCGGATTTTGAAGATCCGTATATAATTGGGACAAACAACTCTAGAAGACGATTATCGGCAAATGTCTTTAATAATAATTCATAACCTATACCGTTAACATCTCCATGTGTGATGCCTACTTTTATTAAATTTGACATGTATTTAATTTTATATTCTTTTTATCTGTTGCTCTACTTGCCATCGATAAGAACATCTTCCGGCTTAGGCATGCTTATAGTGTAAAATGTAGCTTCCAGACCTCTCATGAGGTTGCGTTTATTCATTTCAGGTGCGTATACATATGCTTCCACTATAACCACCATACCTGTATTTTCATTTACAAATGCTTGCATCACAAACGGACCACCCATCATATCGTTGGTCATCTCCCACAAACCACGTATTTCAGCACGGAAAATACCATTTATATCCATTCTTTTATAGTCAGGATCGTATGATGAAGTTGCAGTTGTCATAACAGAATTAAATGAACCTGTAATATATTTTCCTAAATATTCGTTGCGCACTCTTATTAGCGATTCCTTTTCAAAAACACGCTCTGAATCGTATGGAAACTGATATATCACCAAATCTTGTCTGCCTCTGCCAACATTATTGGTTCCCCACAGAAAGTTAGTGTTCTCTTGAAAATTAACAATACCCTTAGGTACATGAATATTAATTCCAAACATTTGTTGAGCTCTTATATAGGGAGACTTAATCTCATTCATCAACCATTTGCCGTTACGCTCAAGCTCTTTAGTGATAAAATAGTCTACAATAGTAGCATTGTTTTCGGTCACAAAGTTGGCAAATGCAGTGCTGTCTGATGCATTAATAGTCATTATAACCTGACCTCTTGCATATTTATCTAGCTCCGATTCAAGCTTGGGCTGACTAAAAATAGGTGAGATATCGGATATTATTACATTTCGCGCCATTTTAAAAGTGCTGCTGAAATTCTCAGGAGTAATCTGAATAATTCTGAAATTAGGTTCAACCTGAGGCAACCCTTTTACATTTGAGTTAAGTACGTTATACAATGCGCGTCCTGCAACACCTTCCCACGAGTTGTCGTCCATTACTACCAGAACTTCGTTATTAGAACCTGAAGCAGACATAAATCCACTATTGCCATCACACGAAGTGAACAATATAACTGTTGCTAAAAATGTAAATAAAGTTGCAAGTTGTTTCATAACTATTCTTTTTGTAATTAAACTACAATAACACTTAATTAAACAAATATACTATAAAAAATGATTTTACTTACTCAAATCGTTAACTTTTGCTGTAGAAAGCATGCCGCAAGCCGCAAAAATATCCTCTCCTCTCGATGCTCTTATTGTACTTATAAACCCTTTTGCAGTGAGGAAATCGCGAAACTTAACCATGTTCTCATCAGTAGAAGGTTTAAGTTTACTCATTGGAATTACATGAAAACGAATCAGGTTGATTCTGCAATCGAGTCCTGCCAACAGTTTAGAAAGCTCTCTTGCATACAGAAGAGAATCATTTACCCCATCAAACATAATATATTCAAACGACAATCTTCGCTGGTGGCTCCAGTCATAATCTCTCAACATATCAATAACTGAAGTGATAGGGGCCGATTTTTCGATAGGCATTATCTGCAGACGTTCTTCAGGCACAGGGTTGTGCAAGCTTACTGCCAGGTGACATTTACTGTCATCAAGAAATCTGCGAAGATTTGAGGTCAGTCCTATTGTAGAAAGAGTAATTCTCTTCGGACTCCATGCCAGTCCATATTCCGCCATAAGCAGTTCTGATGCTTTACTCACCTGCTTGTAGTTATCCAGAGGCTCACCCATACCCATAAATACCAGATTGGTAATCTTCTCTGAGTCAGGCACAGAATATACCTGATTAAGAATCTCATTTGCCGTAAGATTATCATGATAACCCATTTTACCCGTCATGCAGAAGTCGCAATTCATCCTACAACCCACCTGCGACGATACGCAAATTGTTAACCTGTCATCCTCAGGAATAGTAACAGTCTCGATAAACTTACCACTGTCAGTTTTAAACAGCATCTTACGGGTGCCGTCGACCGATTTTTTTACATTCACAGGTTCGCTTCTTCCAACCTCATAGCTTTCCGAAAGAATGGCTCTGTTTTTAACCGAGATATTGGTCATCTCTTCAATACTCTTTACACGCTTTAGGTAAACCCAATCGGCAATCTGCTTACCTGTAAATTTAGGCAAATTAAGTTCTGTGACGCATTCAATAATTTCGGCTTGCGTCATTCCGAGAAAATATTTTTTCTTTTCCATCTATTTTATAGTAATTATACTGCAAAGATACAGATGATTTAATAAAATAAAGCAATGTAAAGAAAAAGAGTAACAATTAGATAACTACAATTAATATGTCTTTTAATTAATTGTTAATTACTATCTATTTTAATGAATCTTTTTTCACTATTTCCATTTTCAAAATCCTTCTCGAAATAAATAGTCGCAGAATCTAAAAATAGTCCTTCATATCTCTTTAAAGTTATAAATGGGAAGTGGTCAAAATTTGTCCAATGCGTATATCCCTTCTTCATCGCATCTTCTGAAGATTTTATTGAAGAATCAATATATTCATTAAAGAAATCATCTATCTCAGGTCTTAAGTTAAATCTAATTGTGTCTCCTTCAATATAAAGATCCTCAATATTCAACACGAAAAATCCCGGCAAATAACCTTCACGAGCCTTATCAAATTCGTCAGTAGTACCATAAAATGTACCTTTGAATATGTTGTCATTTTTATGAATTACAATTCTGTTGTCCTGGTTTAAAGATGTTGCATATTCTGCAGGATATTTCCAGAGATAGGTTCCGGTCACGTCTTGTGTTGCCTGTTTGTAGTTGTTTGAGCATTGAAAAAACATCAATAAGCATAAAGCAATAACAGAGATAAAAAAATTCTTCATTTGAGGGTATAATTACATTGGCTATCAAATATATGGAGTTAATTTATTTAAAGATAGAAATAAAGTTGTCAAAAACAATAGTTTTTTTTTATTAATAATTTCCTTCTTACTTCATTTATTACATCGTTTCTAAAAATAGAGAAAGTGTAAACGCGGTTTCTGAAATTTACAATTATATACAAGTCCTTCATATAACCAAATTCTAACCAAATTCTAACCAACTCCTAACCAACTCCTAACCAACCATGTTTAAATAGAGAGTTAATCAGGAGTTGGTATTGGGTTAATTAGAAGGAAATCAAATTTAGGTATAGTCTTATTGCATATATTCTAATGGTTTTCTGCAGATATCGAACTTCATTTATCTTATCTTTTTTGTATATTGCACAATGTTTAAAAAATGGTAAAGGGTAAATATAATATAGCTATAATAGAGAAGATTAACTTTTAAATATAATAGGATGAAATTTTTTTTGCGTCTGTCTCTTTTGATTCTAATTTTAGCAACTACTAGTTTTTGTTCCTCCAAAGAAGCAGCTGAAAGTTCTGCTGAAAACATGAAGTGGGTTAAGACTAAAGATATTGTTATCTATGAGGATTCTCAATTTTACTCCTCGTTTCCATCAGTGGTGAAGAGCGATAATAATGATTTTATTGTAGCATTTCGTCGCGCACCCGATCGAAGAATATTTAGCGAAAGAGGAAATTCTCATGTAGATCCTAATAGTTATCTGATGATGGTTCGTTCGGCAGATGGAGAATCATGGTCTAAAGATCCTAAACTAATCTATTCGCATCCTCTTGGTGGATCGCAAGACCCATGTTTATTAAAACTAAAAGATGGTACATTGCTTTGCACCAGCTATGTATGGACTTTTGTAAGACCCGATGGTGTAGAGAATCTAAAACGACCTGTTATGAATATTGGAGGTGGAGTAGTTTTTATGGGAGGTTATTTAGTTCGCTCAAAAGATGATGGTAATAATTGGAGTGAACCAATTTATCCACCTCATATTGATGAGGATATTTATCTGAATGTTTTAGGCGAGCCTCTCCCGGCATATAACAGAGGTGCTTTGTATGAGGGTGAAAATGGCCGCATTTATTGGGTTGTAGCGGTAAATGATTCATTACCAATAAATAAAACATCAAATCATCTTATTGTATCAGATGATAAAGGTCTTACATGGGGCTATTCGGGACTGGTTGCCACAGATGATAATGCTTCGTTTAATGAGGCTTCAATTTATGAGACTCCAAAAGGAGATTTGGTAGCTTTTTTGAGAACTGCAAATATGGATGATCAAGCTTGTATATCCAGATCGACAGATGGAGGAAGGACATTTAAATGGGAGAAAATGGGTTTTCAGGGTCATCCTTTAAATGCAATTCGTCTGCCGGATGAGAGGGTGCTGCTGACTTATGGATATCGACATGCACCTTTTGGAATCAGGGCTAGGATACTAAATCCTGAATGTACAGACTTTGCAACTGCTCCGGAGATTGTTTTGCGTAATGATGGTTCAAATGGAGATATTGGCTATACATGGCCGGTGATGCTTGATGACAAAAGAGTTTTGGTTGTCTACTATTTCAATAGGGATAACGGAATCCGTTATATTGCCGGAACTATTTTAGAGGCTTATTAAACAAAAGATCTTTTTCAGTTTTTTAAATAAAACCATTTTAGTTATACTATTCACACGGTTTATAAATTATTACTAAAGTTAATTCTGGCTTTATAGTTAATTTGAACTATTTTTGAAGTTAATTTATTTTTCTTACTAAATATTTATGCCATATGAGGAGGAAAATTTGTTTTTATACATTTTTATTTTTCATGACAACTGCACTACTTCATTCTCAGGACAATATAGTCTATCAAACTCCTCCAAAGGAGATTATGGAACTGGTGGATATCGAAAGAGCTCCATTAGTCAGCATCGACAGTAAAGCTGAACAGATGCTCTTTTATTACAGAGGTACATTTAAATCGCTGTCTGATCTTAAGCAACCAGAAATTAGGTTGGGTGGACTGCGTGTGAACCCGGTAAGTAATATATCAAGCACAATTACTTACTATAATAATATTAAATATAAAAAAACTACCGATAATGAGTTGAGGCAGATAGAGGGATTGCCTGAAGATGCACGCATTGCATATGTATCTTTTTCGCCCGATGAAACAAAGATTGCATTTACAAATACAACAGACAAGGTGGTGGAGCTGTGGCTGGTAGATTTAGCTACACTAAAAGCGACTAAACTCACCGATAAAGCATTGAATGCCAATGTGGGATTTCCATATAGCTGGCTTCCGGATGGAAGAGGGTTGCTTACAGCAATGGTTCCTGCAAATCTTACGCCGTTAATTGATACAGGTAAAGCAATTCCTGATGGACCAGTAGTTATGGTTAGTGATGGGCAAGTTTCTCAAAACAGAACATATCAGGATCTTTTGAAGAATCCGGTAGATGAGGTTAATTTTGAATTGTTGATGACTTCCGAACTATATGTTGTAAATATCGATGGCTCTTCTGATTTGTGGAAAGAGGCCGGGATGTACCTCGACTACTCATTTTCGCCGGATGGACGTTTTGTGATGTTGACCACTCTCTCTAAACCTTTTTCATATATTGTTCCATATAACAGTTTCCCAAACGAAACTGATATATTTACTGCAGATGGTGAGTTTTTGCTTAATTTTAATAAGAAACCATTGTTGGACAACCTACCTGTAGGATTTATGTCGACATATGAGGGTAAGAGATATATTCACTGGCGTGATGATAAACCATCAACTCTTGCATGGGTTGAAGCTCTTGATAAGGGAGATCCTGCAGTTGCTGCAGAATATCGAGATGAACTGTTTCAGGTTGAATATCCATTTACAGGAAAACCAGTTTCTCTGATTAAGGTTACAAATCGTTTCGCCGGAATCATCTGGGGCAATGATAACTATGCTATTGCTCAGGACAGATGGTGGAATACAAGAAATACAAAGACATATCTATTTAATCCATCAGACAGTAAGAAATCAACACGTGTTATTTCGGACAGGAACTACCAGGATCTTTATAGTGACCCGGGAACATTTCAGACAAAGAAAAATGAGTATGGACAATATTCTCTGTTGATGGATGGAAATATAGCTTACCTATTTGGTGATGGATTCACAGCAGAGGGGCAGTTTCCATTTATTGATCAGCTAGATCTGAAAACTTTGGAAAGGAAAAGAATATATCAATCGACCGCGACCAATCAACTTGAAGAGTTTGTTGCCTTTATCGACAGCAAGCAGGGTTCGCTCATAACCAGGGTGGAGTCTCCTACCGAATTCCCAAATTATTATATACGAAATCTAAGGAAACGAATTGCCAATATCCCCCTTACATCATTTGAGAACCCATTCAAATCTATTGAGGGTGTACATAAAGAGGTGATCAGCTATAAAAGAGAGGATGGGGTAGAGCTAACAGGAACTCTTTATCTTCCTGCTGGTTACGATATGGAAAAGAAAGAGAAGTTGCCAATGATTATGTGGGCTTACCCAAGGGAATATAAAGATCAGGCAAGTGCGGGACAGAACAGTAGCAATCCAAACACCTTCACATATCTATCCTATGGCAATCCGGTTTATTGGGTAACGCGTGGATATGCAGTGCTGGATGAGGCATCTTTCCCTATTGTGGGAGTTGAGGATGAGCAACCAAACGACACCTTTGTTGAACAGCTGGTATCGAATGCTAAAGCTGCAATTAATGCAGTTGATGCACTGGGATATATCGATCGCGAACGAGTTGCTGTAGGTGGCCATTCATATGGTGCATTTATGACAGCTAATCTGCTTACTCACTCTAACCTGTTTGCTGCCGGAATTGCAAGAAGTGGTGCTTATAACAGAACGCTTACTCCTTTTGGCTTTCAGGCGGAAGAGAGAAATTACTGGGATGCTCCGGAAGTTTATGATATGATGTCACCTTTTATGCATGCCGATAAGATGAAAACACCTCTACTGCTTATTCATGGTGAAGCTGATAATAATTCGGGTACACACACTATGCAGAGTGAAAGATATTTTCAGGCATTAAAGAGTTTTGGAGCACCAACGCGACTTGTTATTTTACCTATGGAAAGCCATGGATATGTGGCACGTGAGAATATTTTGCATCTGCTATGGGAGCAGGATCAGTGGCTTGAGACATATGTAAAGAATAAAGAAAAATAATCAATTCATGACTAAAAAGATAATTTTAATTATTGCTACTATTGTTTTTAATTTATCGTTATTTGTAGCTAACGGTCAGGAGATATTAAATCCTGTTTCATTTAATGAGGTTAAATTAGAAGACAATTTCTGGCTTTCAAGATTACAGACACAAAAAGAGGTGTTGGTTCCTTTTTCTTTAGAAAAAACAGTACCTGCAGTAGAGAATCTGAAGAGAACAGCCAATTTTTTAAATGGAATTCCCGATGAACTACCTTTCACTCACAGATTTGTATCTTCAGATTTATATAAGGTAATGGAAGGGGCAGCATATCTGTTGGAGCTTTATCCTGATCCTGAACTAGAGGCGGAGATGGATCGTATAATTGATATTATTTCCGAAGCTCAGCAAGATGATGGTTATAATTATGAATCTCATATAACCGGGGTGGCAGAACATGATGTTAATGGAATGGGAGAAAAGCCCTATTCATTTGTTGTGCATAGTCACGAACTTTATAATATGGGTCATATGTATGAAGGTGCAATAGCCTATTTTCAGGCAACTGGTAAAGATAAATGGCTGAGGGTTGCAGAGCAGAATGCAAGACATATCAACAAGGTGTTTTTTGAAGGTGATCCAAACTATAATAACGGAAAACCTGTTATGCAGGCTCCCGGCCATCAGGAGATTGAACTTGCGCTTGTGAAGATGTTCAGGGTAACAGGTGATAGCCTTTATCTTAATATGGCAAAGAGATTTATTGATATTAGAGGTGTAACATATCGACCTGAAGGAAAGGGAACAATGTCGCCCGAATATGCACAGCAGCATCAACCGGTTAGAGAACAGTCGGAGGCTGTTGGTCATGCAGTTCGCGCTACATATCTCTATTCAGCAATGGCAGATGTAAGTGTTTATACACACGACACTTCACTTCGTCCGGCACTTAACAGAATCTGGCATAATATTGTAGATACCAGAATGCATATTACAGGAGGATTGGGTGCAGTTCATGGTATTGAAGGATTTGGTCCTGAATATGATCTTCCAAATAAGGGAGCGTTTAACGAGACTTGTGCAGCTGTAGGAAATGTGTTTTTTAACCATAGAATGTTTCTGATGGAGAAAGATGCTAAATATATGGATGTGGCCGAAGTTGCACTGTTGAATAATGTTTTGGCGGGAGTAAATCTCGAAGGTAACAGGTTCTTTTACATTAATCCATTGGAAGCTGATGGTTTTACACCATTTAATCATGGTGTACCTGGACGTTCTCCATGGTTTGGAACAGCTTGTTGCCCATCTAACCTTGCTCGTTTGATACCTCAAATTCCCGGTATGACTTATGCAACTACTCATAATGAGATATATTGCTCATTTTATGCAGGAAGCAGTACTACATTGAATTTGGAGAGTGGTGAAGTTGACCTTAAACAGATTACCGATTATCCTTATGGTGAGACTATTAAGTATGAAGTGACACCAGAGAAGAATGGTCAAAAGTTTTCAATGAATCTTAGAATTCCAACATGGACCGGTCGTCAGTTTGTCCCTGGAGAGCTCTATTATTATGTTGATGAAGCAGTATCGTCGAAAGAGGAGTCGGGTAACTGGGTAATTAAGGTGAATGGAAAGAAAGTAAAGGTAAATTTGGATAAAGGATTTGCCAAGATAAATCGTAAATGGAAAAAAGGAGATGTAGTTGAGCTTTACCTTCCTATGCCACTTCAATTTACTAAATCTATTGATAAGGTTGCAGAAAACAGAGGTCTCGTTTGTCTTACAAGAGGTCCATTGGTTTTTGCTGCAGAAGGAATAGACAATAATGATATTTTGCCAAATCTATTTTTCTCAGATTTGCCAAAAACTTACAATTTAACAACCTACTCTGAGGGAGTCTTGAGTGGTATACCAAAAGTTGTAATTCCGGCATGGGAAAAAACATCAGATGGAAGTAGGGAGTTTGAACTTACTCTTTTACCATATCTTGCCTGGAATAACAGGGGTGATGGAAGCATGATGACATGGATGCCTGGGTCGGAATCTGTAAGACCCTATTTCGACAGACATTTGCAGATGCATGGTAAGTTTAAAAGTCTTGAAGCATCGCATACATATCAGAGCGATAATCTGGTGGCTGTGGCTGATAATGAGATTCCAAAATCTTCTGCTGATGAGGATGTGAAACGTTGGACCAGTTGGGGGCAACAGGGTAAGAATCAGTGGATAGAGATTTTACTGGATGAGCCGGTAGAAATTCAGAGTATCTCAATATATTGGTTTGACGACAACAAAGGGGTAAAAATACCAAAAGAGTGGTCGTTGGAGTATGAAGAGGATGGTGAGATGAAACAATTCCCACTTTATGTAACAGATGCATATAATGTCTTTAAAGATCAGTTTAATATGGTGCATCCGGCACATAAAATTATAACAGGTAAAATACGTA
Source organism: uncultured Proteiniphilum sp. (assembly GCA_964384545.1). Classification (GTDB taxonomy): domain Bacteria; phylum Bacteroidota; class Bacteroidia; order Bacteroidales; family Dysgonomonadaceae; genus Proteiniphilum. The sequence continues at coordinate 29,019 of CAYLKV010000019.1, read as the reverse complement.
TTTTAATGAACCCTTATCCTGATAAGGGAGTTGGAATTCTTGAAGTAAATATTGAAACTGGAAAGTAGTACTGCTTTTAACGAGTATTGCTGCTCTCTATAGTTATCTCTTTTGTTAGGTGAATTAATTTGCCCTTGTGACTAATTCCCTCTCCAATTACTTTGTATTCTCCGGGTGAGTCGGCCGTGTAGAAATCGATAACCGCCTCGCCCTCTTCATTGAACTGCACATTTGGCTTCCAGTAGATAGTTGTGCGTAGGTCGGGAATTGTAGTTTCTGCCTTTTCGGGTGTATCGTAACTGGGTGAGTAAAAGATTGCCTCCTGTTGATATCCTAGTGGAATTATCTCATCGATGTTACGTGAACGGGTTGGCTTATCCTGAAAGTTTCCAATCTTTGTTGTGATTACAACTGCTCCGCTGTTCTCCGGATAAAAGCCGGGCATAGATGTGTTGTCTCTTAATACAAATAGACTCTCAATAGAAGTGACTTCGATATCATCAATTCGACTGGAAAAATCTTCATAATACATATCATCAATTACGAACAGTACCGGCATTTCAGAACGTGTGGTAGTGAGTACATCACCTCTGAAAATAAGTCCTCCTGTACGCTGTAGCAATGCTTTCAGACTAGATACTCTCATCTTATCAATATCTTCTGCAGTTTGCACTGAAGTAGCATTTATTGGTGAGTAAAACATCGATTCTTTATATTTATCTAAAGTTTGAGCTGTAACGGTGAACTCTTCTAGCATGATGGTTCTGATACCATTTTTCTGAGTGTAGTCGTCGTTGGCCAATTTTAAATATGAGTCCTGTAATGCATGATGTTTGTTTACAGCTTCAGATTTCAATGGCATTGCAGCACCTGTAAGTTCCGGGAAAGTCTCCTGATCGATGTTTACAGTATTAAATTTGCCTCCTTTTTTGCTTAATGATTGCACAACTATACTTGTTCCCTCAGGATACTCCATATCAAATGAAAAGCGACCTTTCTCATCTGCTTGAGTGATCTGTGTGGTGACCAAAGAATCGAGTCGGGCAAGCAGACTTATTTGTCCCTCTTTAAGTGAGGTGAATACTCCGTCTGATTTACCTTTTAACCTCTGTGCCAATTCAGGTTCATAAGCTTCAGGCAGCTCTATTTTGCCTTTTATAACAGCCGGGACATCATACCTTCTCCAGCCTTGAGTTAGCATAAGTGCATCAATTGCATGTTTATTTATTTCCCCATCTTTAAAGTAAGAAGATGGCATTTCAATATATCCTTTAAGTTCAGAAGATAAGAGCAATGTACTTATAATATTAATTGTAGTGTCGGTTAAAACAGTCCCCTTATCTGTAACAGATATTGCCATATTTCCTGATATGGGTGCCATATCCTGATCGGTTAATTTCAGTGCAATTGAAACGTGCTCTCTACGTTTGTAGGTTGGTGCTGAAGTCTCTGCCTGTATAATAGCCAACTCGTTATCATTGAAATTGAAAATCAGTCGCTCACTCAGTACTTCATTATTTGAACTGAGTAACAGTATATTCAAAATGCCGGTAGGAAGTTCTTTGTTAGGTATACTGTACATCTCTTTTTCAGGATTCCACTTTTCATGAAACAGAACAGCTCCTTTATGGTGAATTAGCATAGAAACATCATCAACTTTTGCTTCTTTACCTTTACTATGAGTAATTCTCAACTGAGTTCCTGCATTGCGTACAGTAATTACATAAGCGGAAGGTTGCAGTGCTGGAAGCTCAAATCTTTTGCTGTTTTCCCATTTATTGCGACATATTACATGATAAGTCTCATTTTCTAATGGTATAAAATGGAAGAGCCCCATGCCAAGATGCTGACTGCTGAATGTAGCAATTTCATTATCCGAAGAGTCGTAAAGTGTTCCGGTTACATCCATTCCCATTCCATCAGTTCCAAGTGCCTTGAACGCTACCTGTGTGATTACACCCGGTATTATAGATCCACCCTCTGGGAAAAGCTGTAAATCAAATTCTGAGTTATCACCGGGAATAGTATAGTATCTATTATATTTTCTTCCTTCATATTTAATACCCAACAGAAGTGTTCTGTTCTTATCTTTTTCGGTAAACCTTACATCAAGCTCATATTGGCCATTTTTCTTAGGTTTGAGTGTTTTAATTGCGTTATGCCCAATTTTTGTTGTAACAACCTCAGGCATTACAGTGTCATTTTTTTGCCTGTCGATAAACTGAAGCGACATATGCATATCGTTTTTATCAACATCAAACTCAACAAGCGGCTCAAGTTCAAGAGAGAATGGGTCGAGTACCTGAACATGTTTGCGGAAGAAGTAATCTTCACTCATGTTTCGCATATAGTTTGTGTATGCACGAATAGTATATGTGCCCTGAGCAAGATCATCATCTAAATTTATATATCCATGATAGGATCCAATACTATCAGGCTTGATTTTTATCCTTTTAACCAGGTCATCGAGAGGGTTAACTAGTTCTATATATATATATCGACTCAAATATAAGGGCTGATGGGTGAGTGCATCTACCATATGTGCACGCAACCAAATTCGTTCTCCAGAGAGATAACCTGCTTTATCTGTTTGAACGTAGATCTTCTCCTGAGGAAAATTTAATAACTGATTCTCCATTCTATACTCAACAGAATCAATATCTGGAGGTAGTATTTGTGAGAACAGAGTTGATAATGGGAATAATAGAAATAATAGACAGATAATATTTTTCATACTATAGCAAGGCATGAGCCTATTTTATTTGAAGGAATATATAAACGTTTCAATTAATTATAAAAGTGCAACTAAACACCTCTATTTATTTTATTGTCTTACAAAAATAGGAAAATTAATATAAGAATATATGATTTTATAAAAAGTCTATGTCTTATAAAGAAAAATCTCTTTTTCTTTTATCTTTTTGATGAATATAATTAGTGTTTGATATTAAATAGTTGCGTTTAATTTAAAGGATTTCTGTTTTTTAATTGAATTACTTTAATGATCTTGATATGCTGTTTTTTTCTTAATTTATTTATAGTTCAACCTGATTTTTTTACATTTTATAAAAAAAAGTATTTGATATTTTGAACTGTTAAAAACATAAATAATATTAAATGCTTCATTTAAATTAACTAGTTTTGGGATATTAAATTATGTATATTTATTGTCACTAGCGTGATGTGTTTTGCTCTGTTTGAGGACTAAAAAGGTTTTTAGCTGTCTATAATTTATGATGTCATTTCCCATAGTATTAATATCATTTTTTACAGTTTTAAAGAATATTATACTACTACTTTTACAAATATATCTAAAATCATTTTTAAGTACAATTATATAATGTAAAGAGAATTATAATTTATTGAACCATGTAAATACGTGACAATACATGTATAAAAAAAGTTAGTCATGAGAGCAGATAAACCCTAAATAATTAATCTAAACAAATGAAAATGAAATGAAGAAAAAAGTAAAATTTTTACTATTGACATTTTTGCTCCTCTCTCTAGGTGTACAGGCACAACAGGTGGCAGTACAAGGAAAAGTTGTGGAAGCCGACACAGGTGAGCCTTTACCTGGGGTAAGTATTATGGTTGACAAATCGACCAGAGGTGTTTCAACGGATATCGATGGTACTTTTGAAATTCGTGTATTACCAACTGATAAGTTGATCTTCTCCTTTATTGGGATGCAAGAACAAGTTATTGAAGTGGGTAATAAGACTTATATTTCAGTTGAGTTAGCTCAACAGGCAGACGAATTAGAAGAAGTAACTATCGTTGCATTCGGTAAGCAGAAAAAGGAAAGTGTGATTGGTGCTATCACTACGGTCAACCCAAAAGACCTAAAGGTGCCATCAAGTAACCTAACTACAACTCTTGCAGGTAATATGGCAGGGGTTATCGCTTATCAGCGAAGTGGTGAACCTGGACAGGATAATGCAGACTTCTTTGTTCGTGGTATTACTACATTTGGTACTAATACCAACCCTCTTATTTTGATTGATGGAGTAGAACTTACTTCAAGCGACCTTGCACGTCTTCGTCCTGACGATATTGAAAGTTTTTCAATTTTGAAAGATGCTACTGCAACTGCGTTGTATGGTGCTCGTGGTGCGAATGGTGTTATTTTGGTTACAACAAAACAGGGTGTAGTTGGACCGGCTAAAATTTCAGTTCGTATAGAAAACTCATTGTCATCTCCAACACAAACTGTTGATATTGCAGATCCTGTGACTTATATGAAGATGCACAATGAAGCTATTCTTACAAGAGATCCACTTGGAATTATTGAGTATTCACAGGAAAAAATTGAAATGACAGAACTGGGTAAATACCCACTTATCTATCCAGCCAACGACTGGAAAGAAATGTTGTTTAATGAAAACACTATGAACCAGCGTGTTAACTTGAATGTGAGCGGAGGTGGTGGTGTTGCCAGATACTATGTTGCAGGATCTTATAACCGTGATAATGGTATCCTTAAAGTTGATAAACGTAATAATTTCAATAACAATATTGCGATCAATAACTACGATTTACGTTCTAACGTAAATATCAATGTTACAAAAACAACAGAATTAAATATACGTTTCAGTGCCAACTTCGAGGAATATAAAGGGCCATTACGCGGGGGTACAGATATGTACAATTTGATGGTGCACTCTAATCCGGTGCTCTTCCCTGCATATTATCCAGCAGATGAAGATTTTAAATATGCACAACATATTTTGTTTGGTAACTACAATAATAGTAAGATCAACCCTTATGCTGAGATGGTTCGTGGTTACAAAGAAAAATCTCGTTCGCAAATATTAGCTCAGATTGAGTTAAAACAAGATTTGGATTTTATTACTAAAGGTCTTACTGCAAGAGGTATGCTTAATGTAAGTCGTCTGTCTCAGTTCTCTGTTAATAGAGCTTACAATCCATTCTTCTATGAAATTAGCAATTATAATAGGTTAACAGGAGATTATAAGTTAATTGAAACTACTATTGGTACTGAATATTTGGGATATGGTGAATTACCCGGAGAAAGAGAACAGAACTCATCTTTCTATTTTGAAGGTAGTTTAAATCATGCACGTGAATTTGGAAAACATAATATAAGTAACTTGTTGGTATTTCAGGCAAGACAAACATTAGATGCTAATGCAGGTTCTCTGCAATTATCTTTGCCATCAAGAAACTTGGGATTATCGGGTCGTTCTACATATTCATATGACTCTCGTTATTTTGTTGAGTTTAACTTTGGTTATAATGGTAGTGAACGTTTCGACAAAAATAACAGATTTGGTTTCTTCCCATCAGCCGGTGTGGCATGGCTTATTTCAAATGAAAAGTTCTGGGAAGATTTACAACCAACAATTAATAATTTGAAACTTCGTTACTCTTATGGTTTAATTGGTAATGACCAGATTGGTTCTGCTTATGACAGATTTTTCTATCTATCGGAAGTGAATATGAACAATGGAGGTAGAGGTGCAACTTTTGGATCGGAATATGCTATAAGATATAACGGTATTACTATAAATCGTTATGCAAATCCTTATATTTCTTGGGAAAAATCATACAAACAAAACTTTGCACTTGAATTAGGTTTGTGGGATGATTTGAGTATTATTGCTGAGTACTTTACTGAAAAAAGAGATAACATTCTTATGACCAGATCAAGTATTCCTAATACAATGGGTTTAACTGCAACTCCAAGAGCTAATGTGGGTGAAGCATCGGGTAAAGGTGTTGATATTATGTTAGAATATCAGAAAAGCTGGAGCAAAGATTTCTGGACATCTGCAAGAGGTAACTTTACTTATGCAACTAGCCGATATGATGTTTATGAAGAACCTGCTTATAAAGAACCTTGGCGTTCAAGAGTGGGATTATCATTGAATCAGGCATATGGTTATATTGCTGAAAGACTTTTCGTTGATGATGAAGAGGCTGCTAGTTCTCCTCCACAGTACATTGGTACATCTTATTATGGTGGTGGTGATATTAAATATCTTGATGTGAATCGTGATGGTAGAATTACAGAAGCTGATAGAGTTCCAATTGGTCACCCTACAGTTCCTGAAATTATTTACGGTTTTGGTTTCTCAGCCGGTTACAAAGGATTTGACTTTTCAGTATTCTTCCAGGGGTCTGAAAGACAATCATTCTGGATTAATGCAAACGCAACTTCTCCTTTTATAAATGAAGCGCAAATACTAAAAGCTTATGCTGATAGCTATTGGTCTGAAGAAAATCAGGATGTATATGCATTATGGCCAAGATTGAGCCCAACAGTAATCTCTAACAACGTTGCAACCAGTACTTGGTTTATGCGTGATGGTAGTTTTTTACGTCTTAAACAGATGGAGTTTGGATATACAGTTCCGCAGAAAGTCACTGAAAGAATTAGAATGAATAACCTTAGATTCTACGTAAGTGGTAGCAATCTGCTTCTTTTCAGTAAATTTAAAATGTGGGATGTAGAAATGGCAGGAAATGGATTAGGATATCCTAATCAAAGAGTAGTCAACTTTGGAGTAAACTTTACTTTTAACTAATTAAGGACAAGTAATATGAAGAAAATAAAAATTATAATATTTGCAGCGTTAATGAGTTTTACAGCTTGCAGTGATTGGTTAGACGTTGTTCCAGATGGTATTCCTACTTTGGAGATGGCTTTCAATTCAAGAGTGCAGGCACTTAAATATCTATCTACCTGTTATTCGTATATGCCTATGAATGGTGGATCCGGCGATCCCGCTACTTTGGGTGGAGATGATATATTTACAAGAAATACAACTCACTTATCCAACAGATTCTCTGTTGCAGGATTAGATATCAGCGAAGGTAGACAAAACGCTGCCAACCCGGTACTTGGAAGATGGGGAGGTATGTATCAGGCATTACGTGTTTGTAATACTTTCTTAGATAATATTCATCTGGTTCCTGATATTCAAGCATGGGAACGAGAACAATGGATTGCAGAGGTAAAAGTTTTAAAAGCTTATTACCATTTTAGTCTGGTTCAAATGTATGGTCCTGTACCTATTATTCGCGAAAATTTGCCGGTTGATGCTGATGTTTATTCAGTTAAGGTAGAGCGAAGACCAGTGGACGAGTGTATCGATTATATTGTTGAATTAATTGATGAAGCTTGCGAAGGTGACCAACTTACAACTTACGTTTTAGACCCTGCAAGTGATTATGGTCGCATTACAAAACCTATTGCTATGTCATTGAAAGCTAAAGCATTGGTAACAGCGGCAAGTCCTTTGTTTAATGGTAATAACGATCAGGCTACTTTAAAAAACCAAGATGGCACACTGCTGTTTAATTCTACATTTGATCTGACTAAGTGGGAAAAAGCAATGGTGGCATGTAAAGAAGCCATTGATATTTGTCATGAAGCAGGAATGATGTTGTATACATATGATGATGCAGCAAACAGATTCAACGATACAACTGTGTTAAATATTACTCTTAGAAATGCATTTAATTTACGTAACAATGTAGAAGTTATATGGGCAAATACTCAAATGATTTCTATACCGGGTAACGGAGGTATGATTCATGCATCTATGCCTAAATTGAATCCATCTTATGTGAATAGTAATGATATATGTAAATGGTTTGGTATGCCTATCAAGATTGCCGAAATGTTCTATACAGAAAATGGTGTTCCATTGGATGAAGATATTACCAGAGATGTGGGTGAACTTTATAATTTGAGAACTTCACAGGCAGAAGATAGACTTTATATACGTCAGGGAAGAACAACGGTTGATATGCACTTTGATCGTGAACCTCGTTTTTACGCATGGGTAGGATTTGACGGTGGAGTTTGGTTTGGTGCAGGTCAGTATAACGATAAAGATGCATCATCTCTAAGATACCTTGGTTTTAAGATTGGCGAAACTGATGGCACAGAAGGACAGGGTAACTGGACAGGTTATATTCCTAAAAAATTCATTCCTTATGAAGCTCAGTTAAATGCAATTAATAGTATTTCATCTCCAAGTTATGCTTGGCCTATTATGAGATTGAGCGATCTATACCTGTTGTATTCTGAAGCAATTAATGAGTATGAAGGTCCTAATGGTCCTAATAGTTCTGAACTGTTCCAGTATATCGACCTAGTTCGCGCTCGTGCCGGCTTAAAAGGAGTTAAAGAGTCTTGGGATAATTATACTACAACACAAAAGTACAACACTCAGGCAGGTATGCGTGAAATTATTCAAAAAGAACGTTTAATTGAACTATCTTTCGAAGGTCAGCGTTTCTGGGATATACGTCGTTGGAAAACAGCTCCGGTTGAGTATCATGTACCTTCTATGGGTTGGAATATGATGGTTTCTGTTATTGATGGAACAGAAGAAGAGGTAAACAGAATGATGTATCAACCTCAGCTTTTATTGGAACAAAAGTTCGGTATTCGCGACTATTTCTGGCCGATAAGAACTAGCGATATTGAAATAAATCCAAACTTGGTACAAAATATTGGATGGTAACTTTTAAATTACAAACAGATGAAAAATAAAATATTATATATCATTGTCTTCTTATTATCTATATTATGGTACAGTTGCGAGGAGGAGGGACGTATTGATTTTATAGATGACAGCATACCTGCTCCCGGCAAGGTCTCAAATGTATTAGTTGATAATAGACCGGGAGGAGCAGTATTGAGGTATACTTTACCGCTTGATAAAAACTTGCTCTATGTAAGAGCTGAATATGAAATAAAGTCGGGTGTTAAACGTGAAACAAAATCATCATTCTTTAAAGATTCTTTAGTAATAGAGGGTTTTGGAACACCGGGAACTTATGACGTAAGGTTGTTTTCTGTAGGAAAGAATGAGAAGGAGTCTCAACCTTTGACCGTACAGATTAATCCAACTACTGCACCTGTACAGTTGGCAACAAAAAAGCTTAGAGATACTTTTGGTGGAGTTTCTATTGATTTTGAAAATTCCGAAGAAGCTAGTTTAGCAATAGTATTGATGGCTGATACCGCTAATTTAGGTTATGAAACTGAATTAATTACTTATTACACTTCTGCTCCTAAAGGAACATTTACTTATCGTGGGGTTGATGGTCTTGATCCGGTAGAACAAAAATTCTCAGTTTATATTCGTGACAGATGGAATAATTATTCTGATACTGTTTCTGCAAATGTTGTTCCATGGTTTGAAGAATATATACCTAAGAATACTTGGCGAGATTATACTTTGCCAGGTGATATTCCTCCGGTAAATGCAAGTTATCCTATTACCAGAATTTGGGATGAAAATACTGGCGTAGATGGATTCCATGGTTTGGAAACACAGGTTTTACCATCAACTCTAACCTGGGATTTAGGGAAAAGTGTGAAATTAAGCCGCTTAAAATTCTGGCCAAGAAATCATGCTGATGACAGATGGAAGAGAGGACATCCAAAAGTATTCGAAATTTGGGGATCTAATGGACCGAACCCAACTGGTGCAATGGATGATTCATGGATACCTTTAGGACGTTTTGAGAGCTTGAAGCCATCAGGTCCAGGTACTCAAATTACTCAAGAAGATATTGCTTTCGCACAGGATGGTATAGAATTTGATTTTGGTATTACCGATTTTGCTCCAGATCCATTTGTTCCTGTAAGGTATATTAGATTTAGAACAATTTCTACTTATGCTAATGCATCATTCTCTACTACGCATATCTTGGAAATAAGTTTCTGGGGTGAAATATTAAATTAATGTTAAATCAATAAAAATAAATTATGATGAAGAATTCAATATTTGTCATCTTTATTGCGATCATTATAGGACTTTCCTCATGCGATAGCCAAACGGATATCTATGAAAAATATATTGTTCCAAATGGACTGATATATCCGGGCCCTGCACAAAGTCCTATTACATATCCCGGTAATAATCGTATTAAGATTTCGTGGCTGAAAGGAACTGATCCTAGAGTGGAGACAGCAAAAATATTTTGGAATAATTATACCGACTCGGTTGAATTGGTGGTACCATCAGATAAAGACACTGTAAGTTTCATTATCGACCCAATCGCCGAAAACACATATTCATTTATGATTCGTACTTATGACGGCGAAGGAAATATGTCAATACCTATTGAAGTACCAGGTACAGTGTATGGCAACAATTATAAGAATTTACTTACAAATCGTCTGTTGAAGAGTACATATTATGATGGACTTGATTTGAAACTTAACTGGGGTGCCCCTGAAAGTTCGGAAGAGGGTATAAAGGTAAGCTGGGTTGACATAAACGGTGTAAGTCACACAATGGATGTTGAACCAACAGCAATAGAAACGCTGATTCCAAATTTCGATCTTGAACAACCATTAACTTACAGCACTACTTATAAGCCTGATTCATTGGCTATAGATTTATTCCAGGCTCCAGTAGTAAGTAAAATGATAAATGCTGAAACATTTATTCCTAAAACTACATGGAAGGCAAATTTATTGCCTGGTGATATTGGCATAAATGGTAGTTATCCATTAGCTAGATTTTGGGATGGAAACACAAACAACTTTATGCACTCTGATGGTGTTACTTCTACTCCTTGTTCAATGACTTGGGATATGGGTATTAAAGCTAAATTAAGCAAAATGAAATTCTGGCCTCGTAAAGATAATGATGACCGATGGAATAAAGGTATGCCACGTTTCTTTGAGATTTATGGTTCTTTGAACCCAAATCCTGATGGAAGTTTTGATGATTCATGGACTCTATTAGGTTCATTTGAATGTGTTCAACCTTCAGGAAATGGTATTAAAGTGCCTTGGTTAGCTCCTACAGCAGAAGATATAGCTTTATCAGACAGAGGTTTGGATTTTGAATTCACTCCTGGTGAGAATGTACATCCTGAAACTGTTGTTAGATATATCAGATTAAGAAGTCTAGAGAATTTCAATAAATCTCAAATACCACGTCTTTTACTTGCTGAAATTAGCTTCTGGGGAACTTTAGTTAGGTAGTAGAGCAGCGTGGACGAAATGTTTATGTTAATATAAATACATAAATTTTAGATTAAAACGAATGTATTCTCAATTAATACGCACTGCTTTTTAAAATAAAGCAGTGCGTATCTTTTTTTAAAAAGTATTATATTTAGACAATCAATATTTTATTTACATTACAATTTATTATGAAAGCGAATGTAAACAGATGGTTTTTCTTCTCACTCCATGTTTTTAATGTAATGATACTAGTTAGTATTCATTCTGTTCAAGCGCAAGATTTATTGGTAACTATAAATCGAGATAGCTTGAACTGTAAAATTGGGCAGTTGACTGATGATTTCTATCCAATTGAATTTAGGATGGATGATGAACTAATGACTGGAATGATTCATAAAGATTCTGTAATGTATTTCAGAAAAAATATGTTTCGAAGCATGACTGATTTCCGTTTGCGACCTTGGTATCCTACTGTATCATTGGATGTTAATGTTGGTGGGGGGCAGCAATTTGGACAAATGAGAGTCGGGCTAACTGATGATTTCAAACATAAGGAGGCTAGTTTCTCCGATCGTAATTTATTTTATGCAGGAGCAGATCTTACTGCTTATATTACACAAAGTACTGGTTATGGATTAAAATACCATCTGCGAACTATGTTAGATGGTGATGTTATACAAAATTACATAGGGCCGATGATTGCATTCAGATTTTGGGATGAAGAAAGAAAGAATCAATGGATTATTCAATTTTCTGCAGGATATGGAAGGATGGTTTTTAAAAATGCTATGATTAAAATTGGGACTAAAGATCCTGAACCAATCCGTTTATTTGCCAATACAGTTGCAGGTGATGTTGCTCTAGGATATAAAATGAAATTAACACGACATTTATCAACACAATTTAAATTATCTTTAACCATGGCATACCCGAAATTTGTAAAGATTTTTGACTATGCAAGCTTAAATCCCGGTGGGGCAAATCCTGCACCTGATATAAGTGGTTATTGCCAGAATATGAACAGTCTTAACCTTTCTGTTGGAATCGGATTTAATTGATATTCAATAGTAAAAAAAATTTTTAAACGACATTATGAAAAAAATCATACTAAATAAAAGCTTATTATTTATACTATTTATTGTTATTGCATTTGCAGGATGTAGGGGAGAAGAGGTGCCTATAATAATAGATGATGAAAATGAAGAACCAAAACCACCTGTACCACCAACAAAGACTCCTGTATTACGGTTTTTAAATTTTTCATTTAACAAATCATTGAATCCTCAATTGCCTGGGGATATTCGTGCAACAATAACTGATGATGAAATTTATGTTCTATTACCTGAAACTTATGGTGATAAGTCGTTGACTCTAATTCCATCTTTTATTGGTGAATATAAAAGTGTAGAGGTTGAGGGAGAAAAACAAACTTCGGGTGTTAATTCACATGACTTCAAAGAGACGATTACTTATAAGCTGACAAGTGATAAGGGTACTGTAAAAGAATATAAGGTAAATGTAAAAATCTTTACCGGAATACCTATTGTATGGGTTGAAACTGAAAACAAACAGGCAATTACCAGTAAGGAAGATTATGTAAATGGGACAGTAACTATATCTAAAACTCATCCTTTTACTGAAGGATTTGAGGGAACTATGCGTATCAAAGGTAGAGGTAATGCAACATGGTCAGCATATCCAAAGAAACCTTACAGAATAAAACTGGATAAAAAATCAAGCATTTTAGGTATGCCTGCAGATAAAGATTGGGTACTACTAGCAGAGTATTGCGATAAGTCACTGTTACGTTCAACCTATGCTTTCGAATTTGCTAAATTGATGGGAATGCCTTGGACCCCACGTGGTTATCATGTAGAGGTTTTCCTTAATGGTTCATATAATGGTACATATTTTCTTGGAGAGCATGTGAAAGTGGCATCAGACCGAGTAAATATTACAGATGATGGATATTTGATTGAAAATGACAACTATTATAGCCGTGAACCGATATGGTTTACCACTAGCAAGGGTTTGAATTACACATTTAAACATCCCGATACTGATGATATGGTAAAAGGTGATGATAATTACAACTTCATATTGAACTATATGAATCAATTTGAATCGGTATTATATTCTAGTAATTTTAAAGATCCTGTTAATGGATATAGAAAATATATAGATGCTGAAAGCTTTGCTAAATGGTATATTGTTCAGGAAACATTAGGCAATTGTGAGCCAAATCCATATTATGTTCTTAATTCGAAAACAGATAAACTTGAAATGTATCCTGCTTGGGATTTCGAATGGAGTTTAGGACTTGCTTACAGGGAGAATAATACTTGGATTTTACCTCCTGCAACTTCGCCGGTTGCACACTTTTATCACAAGACTCTATATTTTAAGAGATTGTTTGAAGATCCATATTTTGTTGATTTAGTGAAGGAGGAGTGGGTAGAAGCAAAAGCCAATCTACCTGTTTTAGAAGAAATAATGGATAAGAAAGCAGAAAATATTAAGTACGCTCAAACAAAGAATTTCTCTCGTTGGCCAATACTCGGTCAGTTCATAAGTGTTGGACTTATTAAGTTTAATACTTGGCAAGAAGAGGTCGATTATGAGAAGGAGTTTTTAGATGCTCGCGTAGAGTGGATGGATAGCGAAATATCGAAATGGTAATAAGTTAAGTACTGGTTTTAAAAGAGAATATGTTTTTTGAAAGAATCTATAAAAAAGTAGATTTTACATTTAACCATATTCTCTTTTTTTAATTTAATAGTACATTAGTTTTAATTTAATAGTATCTTAGCTTATTGGAAATTTATAGAATGAAATTGAATAATATAATATAGAATAAACTAAATAAAAAGAGAAAACATTTATGAGGACTATATTTTTATCGTTACTCCTTTTTATAACTAATCTGACTTTAATGTCTCAAGAGAACCCAATATTGCTCTTTCCTAATGGTGCACCAGGAGAGACAGTGAAATTGAAACAGGTTGATGATCTTTCAGGTGGTAAGGTTGCCGGATGTCAGGTATTACGTATAGGAAATGTGAGTGAGCCTACATTAACATTTTATCCTGCTCCTGCAGATATCAATACAGGTGTAACTATAATTGTTAATCCCGGTGGTGGATATAATATACTTGCATACAATCTTGAAGGTACAGAGATTTGCAAACGTTTCAACGACTATGGTGTAAACTGTGTGCTTGTGAAGTATCGTGTTCCTCGACGTGAGGGATTGGAAAAGCATGAAGCTCCTCTTCAGGATGTGCAGCGTGCAATTGCATATACACGATCTCATGCTAAAGAGTGGAATATAAATCCTGATAAAATTGGTGTTTTAGGCTTTTCAGCAGGAGCTCATCTGTCGGCTGTGGCAAGCACTAATTATAGTAATAGAACTTATTCAAGAATTGATTCAAACGATGATGTAAGTCTTAGACCAGATTTTACTGCTCTGATTTATCCTGCATATCTATCTGCTGATAATTTTTCATTATCACCTGAACTCAAAGTTGATGAAAATACACCGCCTGCAATATTAATTCAGACTCAGGACGATCATAGTTTTATAGATAGTAGTCTGTTTTACTATTATGCACTAAAACAGGCTAAAGTGCCTGTTGCAATGCATCTTTATACTACAGGAGGTCATGGTTATGGTGCAAGAAATACTGGACACACTGTAAATGAGTGGCCTCATAGAGTATTGTCATGGTTGAGAGATATTAAAATGGTAGAGTAATATAAATCCGTTCTGTTCATTTATAGTATTTAGTAAACCATTTATAATAAATATCTAAACCTTCCTCTATTGCAGTGGAAGGTTTATAATTGAAATCTTTATAAAGTAGAGAGGTGTCTGCATATGAAGAGGCCATATCTCCTGGTTGCATATCAGTCAGTTCTATAATAGCTTTTTTACATGTAATATTTTCAATTACAGATATAAAGTGGGTCAACCTAACAGGTGAGGAACATCCTATATTATAAATTGCATAAGGTGTTTCCCCTTTTGGCGGAGAAGCTATAATTTTTATCAGTCCATTTGAAACATCGCCTACAAAAGTAAAATCTCGCTCCATATTTCCATGATTGAACAGTTTGATTGGTTCACTCTTTAAAATCGCATTCATAAAGAGATAAGGCGACATATCCGGACGACCCCAGGGCCCATAGACAGTGAAAAAACGTACACCAGTTGAAGGTATGTTATAAAGTTTTGAATATGCATGCGCCATAACTTCGTTAGCCTTTTTTGTTGCTGCATATAGACTTATAGGGTGATCTGTTTGATCTGTTTCTTTGTAAGGTGTATTTTTGTTTGCTCCATACACGCTACTTGAACTGGCATATACAAGATGTTCAACAGGATAATGCCTGCATGCTTCTATCAGGTGCATAAAGCCCTTTATATTGGCATCGATATATTCAAATGGTTTTTGTATTGAATATCTTACACCGGCTTGTGCCGCTAAATGCATGACATGTGTGAACCTCTCCTTTTCGAATAATGAATTAAGATTAACACTGTCATTAATATCCATTCTTATAAATCTATATGAAGGGTAAATTGAGCTCTGAATAGGATGCTTATCACTGTATACTTCAATATTTATTCCTAATTCTTTTAAACGGGAATTCTTTAAGTTAATATCATAATAGTTGTTGATATTATCGATTCCTACAACAGTGCATTCTATTTTCATTAAAGATTGTATATAGTGAAATCCAATAAATCCTGCTGCACCGGTGACTAATATTTTCATGTCTATTTCTCTATAAAAGTACAATAATGTATTTACCTATTTTGTGTTGTTCTTTATCTCTTAAAGCAATATTTATCTCTTTATCAGTTTCTATTACTTTATTGTTAATGAGGAGCACTTTGTTTTTAGATTGATTGTTCAGTACATCTTCTTTATTTACTTTGATAATATCTTTTCCTAAGTAAACATCCATATTCTCGGCACGAGAAATTTTATATACCCAACAATCATCTAGTTTACGCTCTTCTAATATCTCTTTCGCATTTAAACATACATCCTTCCATCCGATATAAGCGTTGATTGAGGGCATAGACCAACCTGCAATAAATGCTGCCAATAAAAAGCCCAACGAAAATGTATAAATAGCTTTAATTGTCTTCTTAAGAAGATATATATTATATATTGAAATTATACCAGTAATGGTAAGTACTGCTGCTGAGATGTAAATAAAAACTGTTCCTATATATTGCAACTCTTCTGTTCTGCTTAAATATATTAAGGCTGGTAGTGCCATAACCATTAAAATAGCTGGAAATGCAACTGTGAAACTTAGCCATTTTTGTTGAAGGTCGAATTTATAAAGCAGCAATACCGATAAATAGATTAAGAATGGTATAACCGGTAGTGAATAGATTGCTAATTTAGAACTAACCAACGATAATAGAACGAGTGTTGACAAAATAGTTATGGCGAAGAACTGTTCTAATTGGCTATCTATTTTTTTCTTTTTCAGACTAACAAATATTACAGCTAAAACCAACGGTGCCCAAAATGCAAGAGAATACCAAATGGAGATTAAGTAGTAATAAAAGGGTTCACTATGATGAAAAGAGTTTATACCCCTACCAACAGTCTGACGAACGAGCAGATCGTTGAGATATTCAATACCACCCTCAAAATATACACCTGTAAACCATAAAATACTTCCTGCCAAGAGTACAAGTAGAGTTCTACAACCCCAGTAAAGAGTGAAATCCGATAGTTTCTTTTTAAAAATTAAAAATGATATAGTAGATACAAGTGGAATTAATAATCCATACGGCCCTTTTGAAAATAGTGCCAGAAATATATATAATGGAAATAGCCATCTGTTAAATTTTATATTTTTCCCATTATATATTTCATAGAATGAATATAAGGAAAGGATTATAAACATATTCATCAACATATCCATACGAACTACAAGAGTTACACCTATAAATAGGCCTGTAGTCATAAGCATGAGTGGGGCAACCATTATATTATACTTTATCTCTGAACGGATCCATTTGGTCATTGTTAAAATGATTACAAACGCCGGAATAACAGATAACAATGAGTAATACCACATTCGGTGTTCTCCAAGAATAACCCTACCCAGCATCATTAACCAAAAATGTAGAGGTGGTTTATCTGCATAAATTTCTCCCTGATTTGTGAATGTAAATATATTTCCATTGCGAAGTGCTTCATCAATAATACTTAAGTAGCGCAACTCATTATTAGGAGTGAAATCGCGTAGTATCATTAACGGTAACAGTGATATAAACCAAAATAGGTAGATATATTTATCCTTCATTCTTATCAATTTTTTTGTTATGATTATCAATCATAATATTTCTAATATATGCAACAAATCCAAATGCTTGTCCAAGTAACAAAACCGGATCGAGGCGGAAGATTGCGTATGCAATAATCATAACAGAACCGGTAAGACTCATATACCAAAATCCAATTGGAAGAGAAGATTCTTTATGTGCAGCTGAATACAAGAACTGATATACAAAACGTAACGAAAAAATAACTTGTCCAGCCGATCCAAATATTAATAACCATAAAGGAACTGATTCATTATTAAAGAATTTAGAGGAGAACTCCGAAAAGTTACGTAATAAAATAGCTGATACAATAAATGGAGTAATCAATAGTATGGTTTTAAGAAAGGGTGCTATTCTTTTCCATGTGCCTTTCATATATAAGTTCCACAGATATATAAAATAGGCAATAAACTGACCAAGAATTATTGCAAAGTCATTTCTCAATACACCATAAATGAACAGTAGGTAAGAACCGGCAACACTAAGAATCCAAAAAGCGGGAGGAGAGAGTATTTTCCCTGCTTTCTCAGTTGCAATCCATTGATAAAGGATACGAGCAGAGAAGAATATTTGCGCAAGGAAACCAATGCCAAAAATGATAATATTACTTCCACTCATAAATTAGTCGAGTTTATACTCGTTGATGAAATAGTTAATATAACGTTTTTTCATCCATCGATAAGCGAAACAATCAATAAAAGGGCCAGTAAGACGATTCCACAAATGATATTTTGATGTGCCTGCTACACGAGGATAATGTCTTACAGCCACCTGTTTAACCTTTCCATTTTGAAGCAAAACCAGTGCTGGCAGGAATCTGTGCATACCATTAAAAAGAGGAATCCTCTTTGCAATTTTTGTATTTATAATTTTAAGAGGACATCCGGTATCTTCAACTCCGTCGTTGGTCATCATCCGACGAAATCCATTTGCTATCTTTGATTGCAGATTCTTAAATAGCGAGTCTTTTCGGTTGGCTCTTATACCTGTAACCATCTCATAATTTGCAATATGTTTCAATAGCAGATTAAAATCTTCAGGGTCGGTCTGCATATCTGCATCCATATATCCCACAAATTCAGAGTAAGTATAATCAATACCAGCCTTTAGAGCTGCACTCAGTCCCCCATTTTTTTCAAAGTTGATATAAAAGAATCCTCTATTTCTTCCACAAATTTCTCTAATTCTATTCTGACTATCGTCTTTAGATCCATCATTTACAAACAATACACATGTTGAATCAATTAGTTGAGGAATAGATTGTTGTAATTTTTTTTCTAAGGTATATATATTATCTTCTTCATTATAAACCGGTATAATAATTGTAAGCCGGTAATGTGAGGTACTGTTTTCTTTAAGATCCATTTTGCTCTTTTTTGTTTATTATTTGTAGAATCCCATTATAGATCAATATGTGATTATAGCAACTTATATACAAACACAAATGTATATATTTTTATGAGTCAATGATTGCATTTTAAATCTTTTATTTGATTAAATATGGAAAGCCGGACTCTATTAAAAGTGCCCGGCTTTTTACTAGAAAAAATTAAAAAGTAGAACTATATATAATGAAGTGATTAGTCTCCTGGCTTAATCTTACCAATACCCTTTTTATTAAGATTTGTAGTTTTTGGGTTGCCATAATAAGTAACGTTTCCAACACCTTCTGAATCGACTTTCATATAATCAGAAGAGAAGCAACTAACATTTCCAACACCTTCTGATTTAACTGTTGCGTTGGCTGTTATCAGATTTTGTGTATTAATATTTCCAACACCCTCTGACTTAACTTCAACACTTTTTGCTTTTCCTGAAAATGATATATTTCCCACTCCTTCTGAATCAATCTTTAAACTGCCAATATTCATATTCTCTGCATAAATATTACCAACACCTTCAGAAATTACAGTCAGTTCAGGGGTCTCAAAATTTCCTTTAACCGCAATATTACCAACTCCATCAGATTCTAACTTAGTAAGCATAGGAGTATTTACAAAAATAGTTAACCTGTTTTTCTTGTTTTTGAACAATTTAAAACCTCTTTCACTTAATTTAAATACTAATGTTCCATTCTCAATTTTAACTTCGAGTAAATCGAGTATTTCTTCATCACCTTCAGCTACAACACTTGTTTGTGAAGACTGTTTTATTTCAATATTGCCTACTATATTAGATTTTATAGCAGTGAAGTTTGAAACTTCAAATTCATCTCTAGTTTGCTTAGATTGTGCACATGCAATATTGGTTGATATTATAAGTAGTGCAAGAATTAAAATGTTAATCTTTTTCATTTCTTATTTTTTAATTAGTTTTACTTCTATTATTTAAAGGATTACAGAATTATTTGTATCATTAATATGACATACTTTTTCAGTAAATGGTTACAAAAAAATTCAATTAATTTTCTAATCTCTCAGAAGTTCAAGTATTTTTAATCTGAAAGCATACTCATATTTAGCCTGAGCTTCTTCACTGAGGGCCTGTGTCTGATTGTTCTTTGCAAGAAAAAGTTCATATGAGTTAGCTCGTCCATTATTATGCTTCTCTTCAGTAAACCTGTAAGCTTCGTTACTTGCCGCAACTGATTTTTTAGCTGCCTCCCATCTGCTTGCCGATGCTACAGTATTATAATATGCCTGTTCTATCTGTTTGCGAAGTTCAAGTTTAGTCTTGTCGAGCTCCAGTTGCGTATTTGCAATTGTCAGCCTTGCACTGCTTACACTATTCTTAATCTGATATTTATTAAATATTGGAATTCTCAGATTAAATCCGATCGAGTTACTCATATTATTGCGAAGCTGATTGCTAAAAGGGTCATTTATTCTGCCATTCATATTATAGTATCCGGTTCCCATATTTGCACCAAATGATAGGCTAGGGTAGTACTGTGCTCGAGCCATAAGAATCTCTTTTTCGCTGCTTTCAAGGCGATGTTGCATGCTTCTTATCTGAGGTCTGTTAACAAGTGCACTCTGATATAAAGATTCAGAAGGTATAAGTGTCAACTCATTAATTAAAGATTCTGCTGAAGGTGCAACAATATCGAAACTTTTAAAAGAGTCCAATTCCATTATCTGTGCAAGATCAAGAAGTGCAATCTTTAAGTTATTTTCAGCTTGCACTCTATTTAACTCCTCTCGTGCCATTTGAGCCTCAACCTCAGAGAGTTCACCCTCTGCCAATTTACCACTTTCAACAAGAGAGCGCTTTCGCTGATAGTCGGCATTGGTCGATTCAAGCTGATTTTCTGATATTCTAAGCAGCTCCTTGTTTAGCAGAACCTGAAGAAAAGCAGTTGAAACACTCATAACAATATCATCTTGTATTATTTCAAGATCAGCTTCAGATGCATACATTTCTGCCTTTCGCGAATCAATATTATGCTTCATCCTCAGTCCGTCGAATATTGTAATATCAGCACCTACTCCAAGGTTGAATTGTGAAGAGTTACTGTTTTCATATACATTATCTATACCGATAGAACGCCCAAACACAAAACTTTGTCCTACAGATGCATTTATGCTAGGCAGCAGATCTGTACGTGCCTGACTATATGCCAATTCTCTCTGTTGACGATTTATCTCCTGCTGTTTTATGTTTCGGTTATTTGCTAAAGCTATATCTATACATTCAGGTAATGTATATTGCTTCTGAGCTACTGCCGAAATGGTAGTTACTACAAAAAACAGGCACATTAAAATATTTTTTAACCTCATACTGTTGTCTCTTTTTCAACTAAATTTTAAAAGTATCACGAACATATTCAATTCACCAACACTATTTCTTCTCAATAATTTCAGTTCCTCTAATCTTATCATTTTCGCTTAAACCCTCTTTAACTTCAATATTGATTCCATCTGAAAGTCCTATTTTAACATGATGACGTTCAAAAGACTGAGGCTCTTCACTCTTAACGAGATAAACAAAAGCTGAATCGTTGCTAAACTCAAGTGAGCTCTCAGGTATTGTTAATACGTTACTGCGATGATCAAGTTTTATATTAGCATTTGCACTATACCCAGCCCTTATAAATAGATCTTCCGGAATTGATAGGGCAGCCTTCATTTCAAATAAAATAGCTCCATTTTCTTCAATGCCTTTTGGAGAGATATACTCTAGAGTCGCAGGAATTATACGATCTTGTATAGCTCCAATTGTGATTTCTATTGACATACCATCACTTAGCTTCCCAACCTCAGTCTCATCTATCTTACCAATAAAAAGCATATCACTCAAGTCGGCCACCGATGCAATAGTGGTACCATCATTGAAATTGTTAGATTGAATAACCGAGTTGCCCGCCTTTATAGGAATATCTAGAATTGTACCATCAACTGTCGATCTCACCAAAGTATTACTAGTCTTTTCAGAACTTTGGGTTATACCAGTTCTCACAAGGCTTAAGTTGTCGGTTGCAGCACGCAACTCCTCTTGATCATTTTTATACTGAAGACTCACTTTTTCAAACTCTTCGAGCGATATCACCGATTTCTCATATAGTTTTTTATCTCTTTCATAGTTGCTTTTGCTCTGGTTTGCAGAAATCTGTGCCCTCTCCAAGCGTGATTCTGCATTGCTCAGGTTAAGCATATCCGGAACCACCTGTATTGTTGCAATAATATCTCCTGCACGAACAATATCACCTGCCTCTTTATGAACTTGTGATATAATTCCCGACATCTGAGGTTTGATTAGAATTTCGTTACGAGGTGAAACTTTACCGGTTGCAACAGTGCTTTTTTCTATATCACCAAACTGAGGAGATACAATAGTATACAACACAGTTTTTGGTTTTGACTTCTGCCATAAAAACACAAAAGTAGAAATCACTAAAAGTCCCAATAATGCAAGTCCAATTATTCTAAAAATTCGTTTCATATTATATTTTATGTATTACTGATTTACTTGTCTTAAAATTTCTCGATATGTTAATTCAAATTGATGTCTATTCTTCTCCTATTGCCTCAACAGGTTTAATCATAATCGCCCTTTGAGCAGGTGCATAACCTGATATCGTACCAATTATTACAAGAATAAATAGTGATGCAACAGCCATTACAAAAGATATCTGAGGATCTTTAAAGAACTGATCACCATCTTTAAGCATGATGCCAGCAGCTCTTAATATTCCTACACCCGCAATAATTCCTGATACACCCGCAATGAGAGTTAACACGATACTTTCGCTTAAAATCTGTCCAATAATATTGCGTGGAGTAGCACCCAGTGCACGTCTAATCCCAATCTCTTTAGTACGCTCGCGAACTGTTACGAGCATAATATTACTAACACCGATTGCACCTGCAAATAGAGTTCCCAAACCCACAATCCAAATAAGAGCCGATATACCAATTCCCAGGTTATTAAACATATTAAACTGCTCTTCTATATTCATCGAAAAGAGAGCATCTTTATCATTCGGAGCAATCTGATGTTGCTGTTTCAAAATATCTTCTATCTGTGTTTGAATAACCTTAACTGCCACACCCGGTTTTGCTGTTGCAGCTAAAAAGTGAACTTCATTACCCTGATTAAATGCATGCTGCATGGTTGAAAAAGGTAAAACAACTGTCTCTGTAGTCTGACCTCCAATACTAACACCTGAAGAGCTTCTTGCAACTCCTATTACCTGAAAATAAATTCCGTTTACACGTATCTGTTTACCTGTTGGATCTTCACCTTTTTGAAATAACACTTCATAAACTCTCTCACCAATAACACAAACTTTTCTTTTTTCGGCTATGTCAATATCATTAACATATCTCCCATAGATCATTTTACTCTTCTCTATAAGATCATACTCAGTATAACACCCTTTTACCAGATAAGAGCCACTTCTTTCACCCCTTACTATATTGTTTTGACCATTTGGATATTCAAAAAGTACCGGAGATATATATTGCAAATCATTCACTCTCTCTTTAATTACAGGAACATCACTGTTTACCATACTCCATCTGCGTCCTTTCCCAAATCCCTTATAGGCTACAGTCGTGTTCCTAGCCGAAAAGAATGCAGAGTTGGTTGCAAAACCCTCCATCTGAGAAAACATTCCTTCAGAAAGGGCATTTCCTGCACCCACCATCAAAACAAGCATAAACATTCCCCAGAATACACCGAATGCTGTTAGTACACTTCTAGATTTATTGTGAGTTATTGTAATCCAGATCTCCTGCCACCTATCTAAATCGAACATAATACTGTATATTTAATGTTTTATTACTCTTGGCGCATAGCCTCAATAGGTTGCACTTTAACTGCTTTTCGTGCTGGCATATACCCGGCCAGTACACCCGAAATAATCAATATTAAAGTTGCAAATAATGCATAACCCATCTCAACAGTCGGATTTTTGAAAACCGACATTTGCTGTTGATCCGATGCTACATTTGCGTTTGCTGCCTGTTCCATTACAAAATTTATTATCTCTGTCAGTCCAACTCCCATTACCAAACCTATATAACCAAAAATTGTAGTAATAATTATTGATTCTAGTATTATAGTTTTTAGAATTGATGAGGGTGGGGCGCCTATTGCCTTTCTAATACCAATCTCGCGAGTTCTCTCCTTCACAGAAACCAGCATTATATTGCTAACTCCAACAATACCTGCAATAAGAGTTAGTATTCCAATTATTGTAACAATATTAGTAATTGCATCAAAAATCTTCATCGTCTCAATATAATCGGCCTGGTTGTTATTAAGCCATATAGCCTGAGTATCTGAAGGATCGAAATTCATTTTGCGACCCAATATCTCTCTGAGCGACTCATTGAATCTGTCATTTTCCTCTTTTGTTGTAAGATTATCAACAGTAAAAGTTATCTGATTAAATTTCTTTCCGGGATTGAATATAAGCTGAGATGTAGTAAATGGAATATAAGCATTTGGTCCGCCCCATTCCTCTTTCTTCGAATTTACACCAACAACCTTAAACATCAGTTGCCCCACCTTAACATTCTTACCAATAGGTGATTCATCTTTGAAAAGCAGATCTGTAATCCTCTTGTCAAGTACAATAACTTTATTGTTTGAGTTCATATCCAACTCATTAATAAAGCGACCATCACCATCATTTATTTCCAACTTTTCTATATCATAATAATTTGGCATTACACCTCTTACCTGATAAGAGCCATAATCTTTACCAAAAGAGATATTTTGAGTGCTATTTGTACGTGCGGTAATTAGCTTACTCTCCTCAACCTCTCTTCTAATAATATCAAGTTCACTGTTTGTAAATTGCAAAATACGCTCCGACTTAAGTCCCTTGTAAGGTATTGATGTGGTTCCCGACCATATGTTGATTCTGTTTATTGCTCTTGAACTGAAATTTTCCATAACCCCATTTTTGAGGCCATTTCCTGCTCCCAGTAAAACAATCAGAATAAATATTCCCCATGATACAGAAAGCCCTGTAAGAGTAGTGCGCAATTTATTCTTTTTGAGAGTTGTTAATATCTCTTGCAACAAATCTATCATAATATCAAGCTGTTTGCAGGAATTGTTTGGTTGTTTGTTTTAACTGTATTAAAACCATTTTGCTTTACTGTTTCATACTCAATCATACCATCTTTAAGATGAATTACACGGTTTGTAGTTTCGGCAACCGATTTCTCATGTGTAACAATAATTGTTGTAATTCCCTCCTTATTTAGATTTGTCAGTACATTCATTACATCAACCGTTGTGGTACTGTCTAGCGCTCCGGTTGGCTCATCTGCAAGTATAATTTTAGGATTAGAGATCATTGCGCGAGCAATTGCAACCCGTTGCTTTTGTCCACCCGACATTTCGTTGGGCATATGATAAGCCCAATCTTTCAATCCCATTTTATCGAGATGCTCCAGTGCAATTATATTTCTTGTCTTGCGACTAACCTTCTTGTAATAAAGAGGTAGAGCAACATTTTCAAGCGCATTCTTAAAGTTGATAAGATTAAACGATTGGAATACGAACCCAATGTAGTCGTTTCTGTATCTGGCAGCAGTTTTTTCGCTTAACCCTTTTATAAGTGTTCCATTTAAATAGTATTCACCTTCATCATAAGTATCAAGAATTCCCAGAATATTCAATAGAGTAGATTTACCCGATCCTGATGCACCCATTATCGAAACATATTCACCAGCTTCAATTTCGAGGTCTAGCCCTTTCAAAACATGAAGTGACAAGGCTTCGGTTTGATAAGATTTATGTAACTGTCGTATTTGTATCATTTTCAATTAGTTTATAATACTTCTTTATTCAAACTAAATATCAAAAATAATGAATTAATTGTTAGAATATATGATGAAGTATTTTGTATAGCGTAAAAGTATGCTATTATAATGTACTATGCAATGCACAATACTCTAAAATATTATATATTAACATTGTTTAAGTATATATATGTGCAATATGATATATAGTTACAGTTTATGACTCATAAATAGGGCAGTTTTTTAAGCAAAAAGCAGTAACTTTGCAGCCAATAAAAAGTTCGGGTTATCAATCTATAAGACATGCTACGTCTTCTGGTTTTTTTCCCTGATGTTTAACAATTTTAGGTTATAAATTTTATTATGATTGAAGAGCAACAAAATGCATGGGAACACTTCAAAGGCGAGGTGTGGAAAAGAGAAATCAACGTAAGAGATTTTATTCAATTCAACTACACTCCCTATGTTGGGGACGACAACTTCTTAGTAGGTCCTACCGAGAAAACACTTAAAGTTTGGGATAAATTATCTGAAATGTTCAAAGTGGAGCGTGAAAAAGGTGTTTATGACACGGAGACTAAAAAACCTCAGCGTATAGATGCTTATGGCCCAGGATATATCGATAAAGATAATGAAGTAATTGTAGGAGTTCAAACTGATGCCCCACTTAAGAGAGGTATTTTTCCTAATGGTGGAATCAGAATGGTTGAAAACAGTCTGAATGCATACGGATACGAACTCGACCCATTTACAAAAGAGATTTATACTCGCTATAGAAAGACTCACAACGAAGGAGTTTTCTCAGCTTACAACAAAGAGATGATTGCTGCTCGCCGTTCAGGTATAATCACAGGACTGCCTGATGCTTACGGAAGAGGAAGAATTATAGGTGACTATCGCAGAGTTCCACTATATGGTACTGAAGCACTTAAGAAAGAGAGAAAAAGATTTTACGAAAGATTAGATATACAAGAACTTACAGAAGATGTAATTCGTTGTCGCGAAGAGGTATATGAGCAAATTAAAGCTTTCGATTATTTCGAAAAGATGTGTGCAGGTTACGGATTTGATGTAACACGCCCTGCAAAAGATGCACGCGAAGCTGTTCAATTCCTATATTTCGCATATCTTGCAGCAGTTAAGGATCAGGATGGTGCTGCAATGTCGCTTGGTCGCACATCAACATTCCTAGATATTTATATTCAACGTGATATTAAAAACGGTGTTCTTTCAGAAGAGGAGGCACAAGAATTAATTGATCAGTTTATTATTAAATTGAGAATTGTGCGTTTCCTTCGTACACCCGATTATAATGAATTATTCTCAGGAGACCCTGTTTGGGTAACTGAATCTTTAGGTGGTCAGGGAATGGATGGCAGAACTTTGGTTACAAAAACATCTTTCCGTTATCTGCACACATTATATAACCTCGGACCTTCACCAGAGCCAAACCTTACAGTGCTTTGGTCGAAAGATTCACCTGAATCATGGAAGAAATTCTGTGCTAAGGTTTCAATAGATACATCAGCAATACAATACGAAAATGATGATTTGATGCGTCCTGATTATGGCGACGATTATGGTATTGCATGTTGTGTTTCTCCAATGAAAATTGGTAAGCAGATGCAGCTTTTTGGTGCAAGAGCAAACCTTGCAAAGGCTCTGCTTTATGCTATTAACGGAGGTAGAGATGAGATTTCGGGAGTACAGGTATCTCCTAAATTTGAAGGCATTACAAGCGAATATCTCAATTACGACGAGGTGTGGGAGAAGTTCGAAACAATGATGAAATGGCTTGCAAAGGTTTATGTTAATGCATTGAAGATCATCCACTATATGCATGATAAATATGCCTATGAAGCATATCAGATGGCTCTGCATGATGGTGATGTTGAGAGAATCCGTGCTACAGGAATTGCAGGTATCTCAATAGTTGCTGATTCACTTGCAGCTATTCGCGATACAAAAGTTAAGGTAATTAGAGATGAGAGAGGCCTAGCTGTTGATTTTGAGCGTGAAGGAGAATATGTTCCATTTGGAAATAATGACGATCGCACCGATTCAATTGCAGTAAAGGTAACAGAACGCTTTATGGAGTATCTACGTATGCACGAAACTTATCGTAAAGCAAAACCATCACAGTCGCTTCTAACAATCACATCAAATGTGGTTTATGGCAAGAAAACAGGTACTACACCTGATGGACGTAAGGCTGGTACTCCTTTCGCTCCGGGTGCAAACCCAATGAACGGACGCGACAAAAAAGGTGCTGTTGCAGCACTTGCCTCTGTTGCTAAATTGCCATTCCAGCATGCACACGATGGTATCTCTTACACATTTGCAATCTCTCCCGGAACTTTAGGCAAAGAGACAGGTATTAGAGTAAATAACCTTACAGGTTTGCTAGATGGTTATTTCACACCCGATGGTGGCCAGCACCTTAACGTAAATGTATTTGATTCTGATCTTCTTATTGATGCAATGGAACATCCCGAGAACTATCCTCAGCTTACAATCAGGGTATCGGGATATGCTGTTAATTTTGTTAAGCTAACCAGAGAGCAGCAGCTCGATGTTATATCGCGTACAATCAATAAGACTCTCTAATGAAGGCTAAAATACACTCTCTTGAGAGTTTTGGTACTGTAGACGGACCCGGCATCAGATTTGTAATTTTTATGCAAGGGTGTCCACTGAGATGTCTCTACTGTCACAATCCCGATACATGGGATGTGAATGTTGAGCCGGCCTACACAATGAGTGCCCAAGAACTTCTGGATGAGGTATTAAAGTACAAGAGATTTATATTAAATGGAGGAGTAACTGTAACAGGGGGTGAACCCTTGTTGCAGTCTTCTTTTCTTAAAGTGTTTTTTCAACTCTGCCGCGAAGAGCATATCCACACAGCAATTGATACTTCCGGAGCTATAACAAGTCCTGCAGCCTACGAAATGCTAGAGTATGTAGATTTAGTGTTGCTAGACATTAAAGCGATAGATCCTAATATGCATAGGCGGTTAACCAGTTCACGTCTTGATAAACCGCTTGCATTCCTTAATCATCTTCAGGATATTGGTAAAGATACATGGATAAGACATGTTGTGGTGCCCAATTATACGGATGATAATGTACAGTTAGAGAATCTGGCCGACTACCTTACACAATTTAGTGTAATAAAAAAGGTCGAGCTTCTTCCTTATCATGTGATGGGTGTATTAAAATATAAAGAGTTGGGAATAGAATACCCCCTTAAAGGTATAGAGCCACTCTCAAACGAAAGGATTGCAGTGGCAGAGAAGATTTTCTCTGATAGAGGTTTACCACTGAGGATATAAAAAAACGATTAAATCGATTAAGTTACTTAACTAACTCAAATGAATAGCCCTGTTCAATTAGCCATTCGATGGCTTTGGGCAGGGCATATTTCATATTAACCTCAGCCTTTAGTGAGTCGTGAAACACAATAATAGAGCCATCTCGACAATATTTCTTCA
>CAYLKV010000018.1:51403-54153 GCA_964384545.1 uncultured Proteiniphilum sp. | reverse complement strand
TTTAAATATTGAAGAATCGATTGATGAAAACAGGTTGGTTAAAACAGAATCAGTTCATAAAGAAAACATCTGGTTAATCATTGTAATGTTGGCCATCTTATTAATTATCCTCTCAACTACCCGGTCTAAATTTCAACTCTAATTTCGGCCTCGCACGCATCTTCCCCGTCATCATATCCTTAGTCCAAATCATTCCCCCCTCAACACCCATAGTTGGTTTAAACCAATGTTCAACCGTTCCGCCAAAGTAGGGAGTATTCATCATAGGCAGTAGCGGCTGGTTAAGGTTTCTGTTAATATGCTTAACCGGTGCACCACCATAACCATTTAAGAACCAATCGTTATTGATGCGATAACGTGTATGCAGGTCGACATTAACAACACCCTGATTTACATTAAACTGATTGTTGGCCGTCTGCAAGTACGAAAGCGACCCATCGATCATAAGATTTCTATTTATCATATAACTTACATCGGCCGCAACATTCCATGTAGGGATAATATCGTAGTTGGAACTGTATCCACTTCGCAGTCCCACATTAAGATCTGGAGAGATAAAATATAGGCCTCCCGCATTAACAGAGTAGTAGGCCGCTTTTCCAAAGAAAGGAGTCTCTATAATTCCAATAGTGGCCGACGAGTGCAGCAGCAGCCTGTTGGTAGGCATAGTAGAAGCAATTGCAGTTCTGCTCTTAGAGAAGATGAAATCTGAAGCCACACCATTCCAGTTAACCTCCGGCAATGGCCCATAACCTGTATATTGAGGTGTAGAAAGATTAAACTTATAGAATGGGCTAAACTGAAGCTGAATCTTATCTGCAGGGTTCAATCTGGGTAGTTTAATAATAGCCTGACCCGATCTATTCATTTCATTCTCAATTATAATAGGCTTAGATATATCAATCTTTATACTATCGGGGTATGAGCTGTTAATCTCCTGTGCATATCCATTAGATAAAACAGAGAGAAAAACGATGATAGGTAATACTCTCAAATATCTGAACATAATCTTTCAGTTTACTAAGAAAGGGGAAACAATATGAACAAAGATAAATTTTATTTTCTGAAGTTTGCATTTATCCACCATTTTGTTTTTCTTTGCTAATGTTACTGATAAATAATAAACATTAAAAACAATTGCCTATAAGTCCTCTTTACTCAACTAATTTGACATAATAAATTTAAGCAGTAAAGCTATGGATAATTTCTCAGCGAAGACCGATGAGCAGTTGGTTGTTTTGTATGCTGAAGGCAATGATAGTGCGTTTGATTCACTATTGGAAAGGCACAAGCAGCCACTCTATGCCTATATAATCTATAATGTTCGTGATGCAGATCTGGCAAACGATATTTTTCAAGACACCTTTATAAAAGCCATCACCACTATCAGGCAGGGCAAGTATACCGAAACCGGCAAGTTTAAAGCATGGATTATGCGAATAGCCCATAATTTGATAATCGACTTTTTCAGGCAGAAGAAACAGGAGAACACAATCTCTAATGATATGTATGAGGTTGATATACTCAACAATGTAAACCTGTGTGATGAAACATTTGAGTCGCAGTTAGTGAAGTTGCAAGTACTTGAGGATGTAAAAAAGCTAATCTGCTATCTTCCCGACAAGCAGAGAGAGGTGCTTGAGATGAGGTATTACAACGATTTAAGCTTTCAGGAGATTGCAGAGCTTACAGGTGTAAGTATAAACACAGCGCTGGGCAGAATGCGATATGCAATATTAAATATGCGCAAGATGGTGAGCGACAATAAGATGATACTCAGCTTAAATTGAGGATATTTTGATATGTTATTGAGATTTTCTTTGAATTTAAATTTAAAGCAAAAAAAAAGCTGGCTATTTTAGTCAGCTTTTTTTATAATGTAGGAGTTCTAATCGTTTTACATCGACCTCATAATATGATGATAATGTATAAATACTTTTGAAGAGTAGAACCATTAGAAGTTAGAAGCAAACTTTGAGGTTTATTTGTAAATTTCTAAGAGCTAATACTTCAGAGTTCAGATACCTCAAATTACATCTCAAAAAGTTTTTACGTTTATTAAGCTGCCCTGTGAAGTCTTAAATATCTTTCGTTTCGATAACATTAGAATCGTTTGATATTAATTTTCTGAATTGTGAAGTAGAATTATTAAAACCTTGATTTTAAATGTATTCAGCTTCAAGATAATTACCATCTGTTTCACTAATGAAAAGATTTAGTAATTAAATCACTTCATATTCTTCTTAGCATTTGCAGTGATTACTGTTACTCTCGTTTGAGAAGTACCTCTGTTACTGCTACACTATTTCATTTCTGATTATGATTGTTCATTCAGTTTGTATGAAAAAAAAACATAAGCTTTGATTTATTAAAAACATCGGAGTTTGAACAAACAAGTTTGTTCTCCTCTAGAATGAATAATCATTTTAAGTCGTCTGCAAAATTTCAAAGAACTCCTTTTTTCTTTCCTTTAAATAGTAACAAATCACCTTCGTTTTTTGTTCGAAGCAAATATAATTATATATCCAAATAAAATGCAAATATTTTTGCCTATAATTATAAACAATTTATCAACAGGTTATCAACAAGTTATGAACAACAGGCTCAAGCCCTTACCAGGAAAGGCTTGCAAAAATATGATGCTAATAAACTAAGAGAATTTATTATAAAATAATTGAGAAATAATTGTATAAACTAAGAAAATTAATTTTTTAAACTTAGAAAGTTAATTGTATAAACCAAGAAAGTTA
>CAYLKV010000018.1:45375-51303 GCA_964384545.1 uncultured Proteiniphilum sp. | reverse complement strand
AAGAAAGTTAGTTGTATAAGCTACGAAGATTAATTGTATAAACTAAGAAAGTTAGTTGTAAAATCATTTATAAATTATTTATGTGAGATGATATTTAACCCCACAATAGATAAAATTAGTGTGCAGAGAAAGAATATTTTCATTGCCGACACAGGCTCTTTAAGAATAAATATCCCGGCAAGTACGGTAAATGTGGCTCCCAATCCCGACCAAACAGCATATCCTACACTTACATTTATGCCATTGTCAATTGCTTTATAGAGCATAAACATGCTTAATGATACTGATAAAATAAAAGATAGAATCCAAAGAAACATCTCTTTGCCTGAGGTGACAGATATTTTGGAGAGGCTAAAAGCAAACATTGCCTCGAAAAGACCACCAACTATTAATAAAATCCAATTCATCATCTATGTTTAAAAAGGTAAAGATAATAAATAGTGGCGGACTAATTATATTGGTCCACCACTAACTTAAATACAAACAAAAAATTAATATATTGCTTTTATTGCAAAATAATCTACAAAATAGTCTACAAATTAGTCTGCATAAAAGTTTATGAAATAATCTTCAAAATAATCTTCAAAATTGTCAAATCCTAAGATGGAGGATTTCCATGCTTCTTGGGAGGATTGGTTTCTGTTTTGTTTGAGGTCATCTCAAGTCCCTGAATTATTTTCAATCGAGTATCGGCAGGAAGTATAATATCATCGATATAGCCCTTCTCTGCAGCTCTGTATGGGTTTGAAAACAGGTTGCTATACTCTTTTATAGCCTCTTTTCGCTCCTCTTCGTTTGACGACCTGTATAGAATATTTACAGCGCCCTCTGCACCCATTACGGCAATCTCAGCATTTGGGTATGCAAGGTTTAGATCGGCACCCGACTCCTTTGACGACATCACCACATAAGCACCACCGTAGGCCTTACGGGTAATAAGAGTGATTTTAGGAACAGTAGCTTCAACATAAGCATACATAATTTTAGCACCATGACGAATTATGCCATTATGTTCCTGATCTCTTCCCGGGAGGAATCCGGGAACATCAACAAAAGTGATGATAGGAATATCGAAACAGTCGCAGAAACGAATAAATCTTGCCACCTTGTCGGAAGCATCAATATCTAATACACCGGCAAGATAGGCAGGCTGATTTGCAACAATGCCGACCGGCTTTCCACCCATTCTGGCAAATCCTATTACAACATTCTGGGCAAACTGAGGCATAACCTCAAAGAAATAGTTCTCATCAACCACCTCTTCTATAAGCTTCTTAATATCGTAAGGAATACTTGAATCTTCGGGGAGAAGTTCTTCAATACCAGGAGTTTTGCGACTGT
Source organism: uncultured Proteiniphilum sp. (assembly GCA_964384545.1). Taxonomy (GTDB): domain Bacteria; phylum Bacteroidota; class Bacteroidia; order Bacteroidales; family Dysgonomonadaceae; genus Proteiniphilum. The sequence goes on along the minus strand of CAYLKV010000018.1, from coordinate 49,962 downwards.
CTGTATCGCGTGTAGCTATTAGCGGAGGATCCTCCATATTGTTGGAAGGCAGGAAGCTGATAAGCTCTCTGATCATCATTAAAGTTTCCTCTTCATCGTTACCCACAAAATGAGCAACCCCACTTCTGGAAGAGTGAACAGATGCACCACCCAGCTCTTCTTTTGTGAGCTCCTCGTGAGTCACCGCTTTTACCACATCGGGACCGGTAACAAACATATAACTCTCATCCTTAACCATAAAGATGAAGTCGGTAAGCGCCGGTGAGTAGCAGGCTCCCCCCGCACATGGGCCAAGTATTGCAGATATCTGAGGTATTACACCTGATGATTTAACATTTTGATTAAAGATTTCGGAGTATCCGCTTAATGCCATCACTCCCTCCTGAATTCGTGCACCACCCGAATCATTTAGAGCAATTATGGGAGCACCATTTTTAAGTGCGAGTTTCTGTACCTTAACAATCTTATTTGCGTTTGTGCGCGAAAGTGAGCCCCCATATACTGTGAAATCATATGCATAAACATAAACAAGACGTCCTTCAATCTTGCCATAACCTGCCACAACACCATCGCCCGGCAATCGCTTATTTTGCATATTATAGTTGTGCGAATCGTGAAGTACAAATTTATCAACTTCCACAAAAGTGTTGTTGTCCAGCAACATATTAATTCTCTCTCTTGCTGTTTGCTTGCCTGCACTCTTCTGCTTTTCTATAGCTTTTTCGCCACCTCCCAATTCGGCAACTCTATCTTTATCTATAAATTCCTGAAATATATTTTGTAGTGTCATTATATCTCTGTTTAGTTAGTTTTAAAAGTGATAAGAAGCTGATCGCGAAGTACCGAATCGCCCTCATTAATATGAACCTTTTCTACAATAGCATTTTGTGCAGCTGTATATGTACTTTGCATCTTCATTGCCTCAACAACAATTAATGGGTCGCCCTGTTTTACTTCCTGGTTTTCTGTAACCAACACCTTTATAATTTTACCCGGCATAGGAGATGTGATTGTTTCCTGCACCTCATCGGCAGAAGATTGTCGCCCTCTGAGATATTTCTTTTGTGGGTTGGATAGCTCTATATCGAAGTTCCTGAAATGTGTGGTGATTGTATATTTACCTTCTGTATGTCTTACCGACTCGGCATTATACGAACGGCCCTGATATAGTATTGAGCAGAAACCACTCTCGGACATCACAACATCTATATCATAAATCTTGCCGTCGACTGAAATCTCAACCTTATTACCATCCTTCGAGATCATCTCAACCTCGCGATTCCTGTTATCTATCTTTGCTCTCATATTCTTAAAACTCCTTTCTGTTTTCCAAAGGCACGCCATTTGCTTATTGGGCGATTGTCGGATAGTGCAGTAGTTGAATCATTATTATTTACAATATAATCGATATAGGCAGCAATAATTGCCATATCCTCAATCTCATCAGCCAATTCATCAGATTCCTGGAGCTTGTTAGTATTCTCGTCAATAAAGTGAGTAGTGTAATTTCCCTTCACAAACTCACGGTTATCCATAATTCGTCGAAGATAATCGATATTAGTCTTCACCCCCGTAATCTTATATTCATATAGCACACGACGCATACGTTCAAGTGCATAGGTTCGATTAGTGGCCCATACTATAAGCTTACTGATCATTGAGTCGTAATAAATTGAGATCTCATAACCTGCATAGATATGTGTATCGATACGCACACCAAGGCCTTTTGGAGTTTGAATAGAGTGAATAAATCCGGGAGATGGAGCAAAATTATTTTCGGTATCTTCGGCATAGATGCGACACTCAATTGCGTGACCACGCTGATGAAGCTGTTTTTGAGTGAAGCTAAGCTTACGTCCGTTGGCAATATTAATCTGCTCTTTTACAATATCGATACCCAGCACCTCTTCTGTAATGGGGTGCTCCACTTGAAGTCGGGTATTCATCTCGAGGAAATAGAAGTTCATGTTGCTATCCACAAGAAACTCAATGGTTCCTGCTCCCACATAATTAATCGATTTTGCCGCTTTAACAGCAATTGCACCCATTGCAAGACGGGTTTTTTCGTCAATAAAAGGGGAGGGGCTCTCTTCAATAATCTTTTGATGGCGACGCTGAACAGAACATTCACGATCGAAAAGATGCACCACCTTACCATGCGAGTCGCCAAGAAACTGAATCTCCACATGATGGGGCGATTCGAGGTACTTCTCGATATAAACAGAGTCGTTGCCAAAAGAAGCCATAGCTTCTGATTTAGCTGCATCATAAGCATCCTGCAACTGCTTCTCCTTGTAAACCAGTCGCATACCCTTACCGCCACCACCTGCAGTAGCCTTAATAATTACAGGATAACCTATCTTTCGGCATACTCGAAACAGATCCTTTGGCTTAAGATCCTCTGAGGTTCCGGGTACAACAGGCACCTTTGCCTCAATCATCTTTTTACGTGCAGATATCTTATCGCCCATAGCTTCGATACTCTCAGCAGAGGGACCAATAAAGATTATTCCCTCCTCTTTGCAGCGACGAGCAAAAGTGGCATTCTCACTCAGGAACCCGTAGCCCGGATGAATTGCATCGACATTAAACTGTTTAGCAGCTTCTAAAATTTTCTCTATATTAAGGTAGCTCTCTTTTGCGGAGGCCAATCCAACATTAACGGCCTCGTCTGCATAAGCAACATGACGTGATGTTCTGTCTACTTCAGAATAGATGGCCACCGTTTGAATGCCCATCTCTTTGCATGTTCGCATAACCCGGAGAGCAATTTCGCCTCGGTTAGCAATTAATATTTTTTTTATCATTTATTTATATACTCCTTAAAGATTTTACCTCGGAATATATTATCAACAAATATTAGATGTAATTGTTTTACCAGCTCTTGTGGATAATAGAGCCGTTTTCATCATGGTTCTCGATGTGTAAGTGAGTCTCAATCTCCTGCTGCATCTCCTCTACGTGAGAGATTACACCTACAATTCTGTTCTCTTTTCTCAAAGTTTTAAGGGTGTCAAATACAATATTAAGCGACTCTTTATCGAGAGAACCAAAACCTTCGTCGAGGAAGAAGAAGTTCTGTTTCGACTCAGTAATCTTCTGAATATTATCTGCCAATGCAAGGGCAAGTGAAAGTGCTGCCTGAAATGTCTGACCTCCCGATAATGTTTTAACACTTCTCTCTTTGCCTCCATTCATGAAATCGCGAACCTTGAAGTTGTTGTCTTCACTAATTTCGAGACGCAGTTTTTGACGGGTTAACTGAAAGAAGCGGCTATTGGCTGAGTTACACAGATTTTGCAGGTGGACCGAGGAGATAAAATTGACAAAGCCGCTTGCTTTAAAGAGTGACTTCATAGTTTTAATATTCTCTGCTCTTGTTTCTAATGCCTCAAGTTCTTTATGTAGAGATATTTGAGTCTCAATTTTTTCAAGCAGTCTATTATAAAGTTCATTGATCTGTCCTCTGCTTTCGGTCATTTGACTCACTTTGGCCTTTATATCATTGATATCTTTCACTAATTGAACATAAATCTCGCTATCGTAGCTGTTATCACCAATCTCTTTATCAAGTTGTTCTAATGTAGATTTGCATTTTAACAGACCATCCCTATAATTCTCAATCCTTTGCTTTTCTGCAATTATATCGATTGTTTCAGAAAGGATTGACTTAACCTCTTCGATTGAAGAAAACTCCGATTTGGAAAGTGTTAGATCGACCTCCTTCTCTAGATTTTGGATTGTTTGAAGTTCACCGTCAAGAACTGTTCTATTATTTTCAATACCCCCAATTAACAGATCTCTTTGTTGGTTCTTACTGTTGAGCAGTTCAACCTTTTGATTATACTCCTTATCTATTTTGGAGTATTCGCTTAACAGGCTATCCCTCTCGCTGATAATAGTATCTTCATCGATGTTAGTGTAATGGAGTGGGGAGATGATTTGCAATTGCTCCTGCAAAGTTTGTAGTTTTGCACTGTTAATTAATACCAATCCTTTCAATTCATCTAACCTAGATGCTGCTCTCTCCAGAATTTTCTCCTTTGACTTCAGCTCATCTGCCTTTTTGGTTAACTCTGTCTCGCAATCTTTAATATTGTTCTGAATCAGCACCATATTATCGAAAGCGATATTCAAATCCTCAAGAGTCAGATATCTGTCCCATACAAACAGTTTAGCGTGATTATCGACTTTAATCTGCTGCCCCTCATAAAGAGCCTTAAATTCACCCAATCTCTTATAATTCTCATTATAGCTATTTTGGAGAACGCTCAATTCTGTTTTAATATTTAGAAGCGACTCATTTTTATTTTCCAAGAGTGATTTACTTTTCTTTATCTGCTCTTGAAACTCTTTAAGATCATCGCTTTTAAACAGTTCGGGGTGATGCAGTGAACCACAAAGAGGGCAGGGGGAATCGGGTTCAAGACTATTTGCATAAACCTCTAGTTGAGCCTTAACTAAAATATGGTTCTCATGATTAGAGAGTTCCGACAACTGTTCTTTTATTTTTTGTAATTCTTTTTCTAGCAGCTGAAACGACTCTTCGAAATTTAAATTGCAAATGTTATTCGAAAACAGATCATT
>CAYLKV010000018.1:35413-45275 GCA_964384545.1 uncultured Proteiniphilum sp. | reverse complement strand
GTTTCTCTTGTGGTGTACCACGACTTGATAGTTGTGAGCAGCGAAAAATCGGGCATAGTGGCTCTTAATTGAGCCAATCTTTGCTCCAGCTCCTCTTTTTCACCCTTTAAGCCGGTTACTATAACATTGGTGTCAGCCCAATATTTGTTGCCAGTTTCAACACCATCCGCCTCTCTCTTAATATCATTTTCAAGCTGTTTTATACTGATTAGAGTGTTCAGTTCATTTGCTTTTTTACTCAGCTCTTCACGTTTATCGAAGCGAACCTTTAATGTTTTAACCTCCTTAACAAGCTCCTCTATCTTCTCACTATCAGATTTTAGCTTAGCCTCATCTTTGGTAATCTGCGTCTTACGTTCATTCGCTTTTGTCCTGTTATCATCTAATGATTTAAGTATATATTTAAAATCGACAACAGACTGCTCATATCTTCTGATTCTATTCTCCAGATTAGTTATTTGAGGCTGCATTTCGGTTAGTCTATTCAGCTCTTTTTGAGCATCATCCCTCTTTCTGATATACTCTTTTAGGAGTCTTAATCTCTCCTCCTCTTTAACCGAAGATTCAAGCTTAATATTCAGAACTTTGATACTCTCCTCAAGCTCTTTCAGCTGAGTGTTGTATGCGTCAACCTGAGATGGGTCAATATTGCCAAGCTGCTGTAGCTGACCACCAATATTTTGAATAAGAGTGTTGTTTTTATTCTCTAAAGAGACCACTTTGTAGTAAAACTCATACTTCTCGAGATTAAAGAGCTCCTTCATCATTTGAGTTCTGTCTCTGTTACCCAGTTGTAAGAACTCCTGAAACTGCCCCTGAGGAATAATGATAGTACGCTTGAAATTCTCGAAACTCAGACTCACTACACCCTCCAACTCTTCAGTCTCAATTGGCTCCCAATCGTTTTGAATCTCTTTAAACGACCTTCTCTCAAAAGTCTTTACATCATCAAAACGCTTACTGTTGCGACGCCCTTTAACAATAGACCTATATTTTATTTGATCTTTCCCAGCCTCAAATATGAAATCTATAAGCAGTTCATTCGACTTAAGATTCATCATATTGTAGTTGCGATTGTCGCCCGACAGATTTAGTTTATCTGTTCTTCCATAAATAGCAAATGTGATAGCCTCAAGAATAGAAGATTTACCACTGCCGACAGTCCCAAATATACCAAAAAGACCTGCGCTTGTCAGCTTGGTGAAATCAATAGTCTGACGTTTCTGATATGAATAAAGTCCCTCTATGGTTAGTTCTATTGGTATCATTCTTCATCCTCCTCTGCCAATATCTCTCTAAAGAGATTCATAATATCATCGTTAGGTGATTGCCCCTTGATTTGAGTAAAATATTTGGTGAAAAGCGACTCCATATCCTGAGTCAGATCTATTTGATTTCTATTGTTATCTTCAAAAGAATCGCTGTTTTGAACCTCCGGAATAATTGTTACTATCCCATTGTGAGCCGCATTTAACATTCGTCTATCCTTAGCAGTAATAAAGCTGTCGGTAACAAGGGTTAGCTCAACCAGTGCGTTACTGTTATCATTAAGCCATTCTAAAGCCTCTTCAACACCATAAGCACGCTTTCTGAGCAGAGGACGCACCGTAGTTAGCTGCACCTCCCTCACATTTGCAATCTCACCCGGTGTCACATCTACCAAAACAACATACTTCTTCTGGTTTGCTTCAGAAAAACTGTAAGATATGGGGCTGCCACTGTAATATACAGGAGATTGTGAATCATCTACTTTATGCATTCGGTGAAGGTGTCCCAAAGCACTATATTGAATCTGATTAGGTATATTTTCGCTATAAATAGCCTGTGCTCCACCAATATGAAGAATTGGTTTCTCATCCTCCGGCTCTTCCGGTACAGGACCACCATTTTTTATAACAAAAAGATGAGATACAAGAATATTGACCCCATTGTTATCGCAAAAACTGTTGCACAAAAGCTGCCACTTCTCCTGAAGAACATTACGAAGTTCTGCCTCACTATCCTCAGAGCCAAGATAACTTTTGAGGCGATATTCATTAGTGTAGGGAGTTAGCAAGATACGTACAGGAAACGATTTTCTAGGTAGCTGCAACTCAATAAAACCCTTCTCACTTCTGATAACTTTAAGTCCTGTTTCCAATTCAAACAGAGGAACAACACTATTGGGATAGCCTGCAAAGATAATTCCACATTCCCTTGCCAATGGGTCGGGAGCTTCAATCCTGTCGGGAGAGTCGTGATTCCCCGCAATAGCAACAACCGGTCGCTGCCCCCCATTTGTGAGCCTCTTAAATGTCTTGTAAAAAAGTTCGACTGCTTCGATGGGAGGATTAAATGAGTCGAAAAGATCACCCGCCACAACCACAATATCCACATCCTCACTATTTGCAATTTCGCAGATCTCATTCATAACAATATGCTGCTCCTCCAGGCGTGAAAAATTGTCGAGACGTTTACCCAGATGCCAGTCGCCCGTATGAAGAATTCTACATGATCTATTCAAAGCGGATTGATTTAGAAGGTGTGATCTTAGCAACAAGATAAGAAGGTCCAATCATCATTAGAAGTGAAACAATAAGAGTGCCCACATTTAGAAGAATTATATAAATAAGATTCAGATCTATAGGAACAGAGGAGAGGTAATATGTGTATGGATCTAACTTAAGTACTTCATATTTGTCTTGTATGATACAGAAAACCAGCGCTATAACATTGCCCCAAAACATTCCTCTGCCAATAAGAAATGCTGAAAGATAGAGAAACACCTTCCTGATGCTAAAGTCTCTTGCACCCATAGATTTAAGCATACCAATCATATTAGTTCTTTCTAAAATAATAATTAGTAATCCCGATATCATTGTGAATCCCGATACAATTAACATAAGAGTAATTATAACCCAAACGTTCATATCAAGCAGACTTAGCCAGTTGAATATCATTGGGTTTATATCTTTTATAGAGCGAGTGTAGAGTGCATTGCCCAATCTGTCGTTGTAAGAAGACATATCAAAAAAGAGATTCTGGCTAATAACGTCGAGGTTGTTGTAATCATTAACCAAAACCTCAATACCACTTACAAGATCATCATCCCAATCGTTGAGGCTCCCTAAAACATCTTTATCGGTAATAATAAAAAGCTTATCCCAATCCTCGAAATTAGTCTGATAAATACCAACAATATCGAACCTTCTTGCACGAACAGGGTCCTGAACAAAATAGCATGTGAACTTGTCGCCAACCTTTAGGTGAAGCTTATTTGCAATAGTTTTGGAGATAACAGCAGAATTGGCAGTTGAGGTATCGTTGCGAACAATAACATCCCCTTCAACCATATTGGATTTAAAGAAATCCCAGTCGTAATTATCAGCCACCCCTTTGAGAACCACCCCCATGAAGTCGCTTTCGGTTTTAATAATACCCGGCTTAGTAATAAACTCCTGGAAATGTCTGATATCTTTATTTGCAGTAAGAATCTGACGAAGTGTATCGGAAATTGCAATAGGGGTGTGTTCGTATGAATTGTTTGTCTCAAAAGCTGTTAACTGTATATGAGAACCAAATCCTATAACCTTGGCCCGCACCTCTTTTTTAAAACCAACAATAATGCATACTGCCACAATCATTACAGCAAGCCCAAGAGCTATTCCTGCAATAGCAATCTTTATAGCCGGAGAAGTCACCTTTTTATTATTGTTTTTATCTCCCTTATATACCCTTCTTGCTATAAAAAGTTCTGCATTCATGGTTTTAAAAATGAAATTTTATGCTTAGTTTTTTATCTTCTTGTATGCTTCCAATGCTTTTTCGAGAACAATAATGGCTTTAGCCAAATCGTCCCTATTAAGAACATATGCTATACGAACCTCATTTGTGCCCAATCCGGGAGTTACATAAAAGCCCGATGCAGGAGCCATAAAGATAGTCTGGCCCTCATAGCGGAAGTCCGACAAACACCATGCACAGAACTTATCGGCATCATCAACAGGCAGTTTGGCAAGCGTATAAAATGCCCCCTGTGGCATTGGTGAGTATACACCCGGGATATTATTCAGCTTTTCGATTAGGAAATCGCGTCTGCTTTTATACTCATCGAAGCTTCTTTGCATGTAGTTATCATTAGCATTAAGCGAGGCATTTGCGGCAATCTGTCCGATTAAAGGGGGACTTAATCGCGCCTGGCAAAATTTCATCACCGTGTCGTGTACCTTTTTGTTCTTAGTTATAAGAGCCCCAATTCTAATTCCGCACTCACTATATCTCTTTGATACAGAATCTATAAGCACAACATTGTCCTCAACTCCTTTAAGGTGACATGCCGAAACATATGGAGTATCATTATAGATAAACTCTCTGTAAACCTCATCAGAAAATAGATATAAGTTATATTTCAAGACCAATTGACGAATCTGCTCCATCTCTTCAGGAGTGTAAACATAACCTGTTGGATTGTTTGGGTTGCAGATTAGAATACCTTTAGTTCTCTTGTTGATCAGCTTCTCAAACTCTTCGATAGGAGGCAGAGCATAATTTGTCTCTATATCAGAGGGAATGGTCTTAATAATAGCACCGGCAGAAATTGCAAAAGCCATATAATTGGCATATGCAGGTTCAGGAACAATTATCTCATCACCCGGATTTAAACATGCCATAAAAGCATATAATACAGCCTCTGAACCGCCTGCAGTAACAATAATCTCTTGAGGAGTTAGTTGAATATCAAAACTCTTATAATATTTTACCAGATTCTCTCTGTAAAATTTATACCCGTCGCTCGGACTATATTCTAGCGTTGTACGATCTATCGATTTAATTGCGTCTAATGCTTCAACAGGAGTTGGCATATCGGGCTGACCAATATTTAAATGATAAACTTTTATGCCTTCTGCTTTAGCTGCATCAGAAAGCGGAGCTAATTTTCTGATTGGTGACGCAGGCATTTGTATGCCTCGTTGAGAAATTTCAAGCATAGTTGAATTTATAAATTGCTTATATTCTATTTATTTTATCGAGAGGCAAAGTTAATAAAAAGAGTGGAAAACACTCTCCATTAACACAAATTGAGAAGGATTAGAACAATGAGAGATTTATAATTTGTATTTTTGCGTCTAACTATAATTAGAAATCAATATATTAATTAGAAAAAATCTTATGAATAGGAATATAATTTATTTTGTATTACTGCTGGGAGTACTGCTCAGTTCATGTTCTCAAAAGAACAAAGAGGATGAATATTATAGAAAAGGATGGACATTAGCATGGGAAGATAATTTTGATAAAAAGCTCGATCTTACGCAATGGTCTAAAATTCAACGTGGTAAACAGCATATGTATAGATATATGAATGACAGCAGTGCATTATATATCACTAAAGGTGGAAATTTAATATTAAAAGGAATTGCAGATCCATCTGGAAGTAATAATTTTCCATTCCTTACAGGTGGTATTACCAGAGAGGGTTTTAAAGCAAATGATATTAAAAGAATTGAAGCCAGAGTGCGTGTAAATGGCAAAGTGGGCGCTACACCATATATTACACTTGTTCCTGCTTCAGGAGAAGAAAATATATCGATTGACATAATGGAGCAGTATGGTAATGATGATTTTGTATATCATTCGGTATCATCAGAATATACCACTACTCAGGGAATGCCCGATAACCCAACGTCAAGTGTACTTGTTGGAGTAAATCCGATGAATTATCATATTTATGGAGTAGAAAAATATCCCGATAGTATTGTATTTTATGTAGATGGTATGCGTACAAAAAAATATCCCAGGATTCTGACTGAGATCCCGGGACAATTTCCTTTTAACGAATTAGATATGAATCTTCTGATAGGACTAAGACTTAACCACGATACTGATCCTTCGGTACTGCCTGCAGAATTCCATATCGACTGGGTACGCTATTACGAACCAAAAACAGAAGAGTAATCTAGTTTATAGATATTAAGCGCTATAGATATTAAACTCGAACTATTAAAATTATAAAGGTACTGAATATGTTAGGAGTCGCTCATCGGCCATCTTCTCATATTTAGTGCCTTTTCTACCATAATTTGCATATGGATAGATACTTATACCGCCACGAGGGGTGAAGATTCCTGACACTTCGATATATTTTGGATCCATTAATTTGATAAGATCCTTCATAATTATATTGATACAATCTTCGTGAAATGCACCATGATTTCTGAAACTGAAAAGGTAGAGTTTTAGACTCTTACTTTCAACCATCCTAATATCGGGCAGATAGTTAATTCTAATAGTCGCAAAATCAGGCTGTCCTGTGATAGGGCAAAGACTTGTAAATTCGGGGCAATCGAATATTACCCAATAGTCGTTATCTCTATGCTTATTTTCAAATGCCTCAAGCATCTCCGGAGCATAGTCTTGTTTATATTCTGTTTTACTTCCAAGGTGACTTAATCCATCGATTTGCATAATATTTACTTTTTTAAATTCATAAAATCAATAATGATCCTTTTCTTCAGCCTCTTCGGCTAAAAACTCCTCTAAACCCTTATTACGGATAATACATGCAGGACAGTCGTCACAACCACCTGCCTGAACACCATTATAGCAAGTTAAAGTCTCATTCTTAATAAGATCGAAAACACCTAACTCATCCGAAAGTTGCCATACCTCTTTTTTTGTTCTCCACATTAAGGGTGTATGAATTACAAACTGTTTATCCATTGCAAGGTTGAGAGTTGCATTTGCCGACTTTATAAATGTATCTCTACAGTCGGGGTACCCACTATAATCGGCTTCAGATACACCGGTTACTATATGTCTTATATCTTTGGCATAAGCAATTGTAGCGGCAAATGTGAGGAATAGAAGATTTCTTCCCGGGACAAAGGTGTTTGGATATGAGTCGCTAGGCTTCTCCTTGTCCATAATTATCTCTTTATTTGTAAGGGAGTTTGGAGCAAGATGTGAAATAACTGTTGTGTCGAGATTAATAAACTCTACATCAGCTAATTCAGCTAATCTTCGGGCATTTTCTACCTCTTGTGAGTGGCGTTGACCATAAGTAAAACAGAGGGCATACACTTTTTTGAATTCTCTCTTAGCCCAAAACAGACATGTTGTTGAGTCTTGTCCTCCAGAAAAAAGAACAATAGCGTCTTGATTTTTATAATCTTTCATTAACTTTGTTTTTTATGTGGTTTCCTAAGCTACACAGAAAAGTAAGACTTTTCGGAGGCAAAAGTAACACTTTTTTTTAACATCTTGATAATTAACAAAGCTATATGATTAGATTATCTAAATTAATATTTTCATAGTGTTTTTTTTGAAAATAAATGTATAAAATAAGCCGTCCAAATTTCACAATCCGAACGGCTCCACAATTAAGGTGTCATATAAAAATGACAGTCTACAAAATTAGGGATATTTTAATTATTTAGCCTAATATTTTTGATATAAATGCCTATATATTTGCGAATAATAGTTAAAATTAAGTCCTAAATCTAATAAACTTTTTGTAGTTATTTGAAATGGGTAATTTTGACACAACTTAGAGCGAAAGTATTAATTTAGAACCATTTTTAATAGTAAACAAATAGTGCATTTTGAGTGGTAAAATGATTAGTTAATATTATTAGTTTTCACAGAAACAAATTGGTTGTATTTAAACGGGGTGAAATGTTAAAAATATAGAGATTTAAAGCATAGTTATAAAAACGAAAAGATATAAAATGTAAGAAGAACTAGTTTGTTGAGGTAACAAAAACAAGAGTAAATTAAGCTTTAAGCTCAAAAGTGTACCTGAAAAAGAGATATAAGCTTAACAAATATGTAACAATTGTTTGAGTATAATATAGTTTACAAATAGTACTTTTGTGGTGAATCTTTAAAACCGAACACTTGAGGTTAAGTTTAATGAGGAAAATATCTGTCTTTTTATTCTTCTTTATCATTCTGTTATCTTGTAATAGTAATGATATGAGTAATGTGAGTAACAGTTCACGAAGTACCATTTCCGGTGCAGGTGCAACATTCCCTTATCCATACTACAATATTGTTTTTCGTGATTTCATGCAAGCAAACGAAAGTTATACCGTAAATTACGGAGCAATAGGAAGCGGTGGAGGAATTCGTAGTTTACGCGACCATTCAGTGGATTTTGGCGCAAGTGATGCATTCCTTAGTCAGAAAGAGATTGAATCGATGAAAACGGAAGTAATTCACATTGCCACATGCATGGGAGGGGTTGTGATGGCGTATACTTTAGAGGGAGTAGATAGCTTGAAATTAACCGGTGACCTTATCTCTGATATCTATTTGGGAAAGATTACAAAATGGAATGATAACAAGATAGTTGCTATTAATCCGGGAATTAAACTGCCTGACCTAGAAATAACCCCTGTTTACCGATCAGATGGGAGTGGAACCACGTATAACTTTTCAGAATATCTTTCTGTTGTAAGTGAAGAGTGGAAAGATAAAATGGGGAAAGGAAAATCGCTAAAATGGCCTGCCGGAATAGCTGCAAAAGGTAATCCGGGAGTTGCAGGAATTGTTCAGCAAACCGAAGGATCCATTGGTTATATTGGTTCTGAATATGCTTTAACTCTTAGGTTACCAACAGCAAAGCTAAGAAACAGAGCAGGAAATTATGTAGATGCTACACTCGAAACAATATCTGCAGCAGCAAATGTAAATCTTCCAGACGATATGAGAGCAACAATTACGGACTCAGACGACCCTAATGCATATCCAATAAGTCTGTTTACATGGATTCTTGTATATAAAGATCAAAAATATGACAATAGATCTATTGAAGATGGAAAAGATTTGATTAATTTGCTGCAATATGTGATTAGTCCTAATGGACAGAAAGTAGCTGCTCAGATTAATTATGCACCACTCCCACAACAGGCTATTGAGAAGAATCGTAATTTAATAAATAGTATAAATTATGGAGGTGTTGCAATAGCGGGCAGTTAATCCTCATCATATTGATATAAATTGATTATATGAAAGATAAAATATTCCGGTCTACACTGTTTTTTGCAGCATTTATAATACTACTGCTCAGTGCCGGTATAATATATGCTCTTGTAAGTCGTTCTTCAAATGCATTTCAGGAATATGGACTATTTGGTTTTATAACCAATCCAGAGTGGGATCCACGCCCTGCAACAGAAGAGTATGGTGCATTATCTTTTATAATTGGTACTATATATACAGCCTTTTTTGCACTTCTTTTCTGTTTCCCTTTTTCAATTGCTGTTGCTCTGTTTAATGGTGAATATTTTAAAGGGAAAAGAATCTCGTCGATAGTAAGATCTGTAGTAGATCTGCTTGCCGGAATTCCTTCAATAGTGTATGGATTGTGGGGGTTCTATGCTGTGAGACCGCTAATAATTGAGTTGGGATTAAATGCCCAGGGTTTCGGTATCTTTTTGTCGTCTATTGTGTTGGCAATTATGATAATACCATATGCATCATCTCTAAGCACTGAGTTTATCTCGATGGTGCCAAATAAACTAAAAGAGGGGGCATATAGTCTAGGTGCAACACAGATTGAGATGATTCGCCATATAAGTCTCCCTACTGCAACTTCAGGAATTGTTGCTTCTTATATATTAGCACTCGGACGTGCACTTGGCGAAACCATGGCCGTAACAATGCTTATTGGAAACACTGATAGAATTCCATCAGGTCTGCGAGATACCGGAAACACTATGGCAAGTGTAATTGCAAATCAATTTGGAGAGGCAGATGGCATTAAGCTGAGTTCATTAATTGCAATTGGTCTTTTGCTGTTTATTATAACAGCATTAATAAATCTAGTTGCTAAATTAGTTATGAAAAGAGTTGCCCAGGTATAAATAGTATGAGTATGAGT
>CAYLKV010000018.1:0-35313 GCA_964384545.1 uncultured Proteiniphilum sp. | reverse complement strand
TTGCTAAATTAGTTATGAAAAGAGTTGCCCAGGTATAAATAGTATGAGTATGAGTTTTAGTATGAGTATGAGTATGAATAATACAATAAGTGCAAGAAAGAGAATCAACAGACTGATATATTGGTTGGTTTGCCTATTCTCCTTTTTAGCTATGATTCCTCTTTTCTTTATATTATGGGATGTTGTTACAAAAGGGTATAAAAACTTCAATTTAAACCTTTTGACAAAAGTGACTCCATCTTCTATGGATGCTCTTCTTGCAAATATGGATGGGGAACCAATTCCAGGAGGTATATTAAATGGAATTACAGGATCGATTTTAATTGTTTTATTGGCAATTGTTATTTCTGTGCCTCTTGGACTGTTTATTGGTATCTATCTGTCGGAAAATCGTGATAAGAGGTTTACTAAATTGATAAGCTTCTTGACTGATTTGCTTCAGGGTATGCCCTCTATTGTTATTGGAATAATTGCATATGCCTGGGTTGTAAAACCTCTTGGAGGCTATTCTGCTGTTGCAGGTAGTGTTGCACTGACAATAATGATGTTACCGATGATTGTAAGATCTACAGAGGAGACATTAAAAATGCTCCCCAGTGCTTATAAAGAAGCAGGATTAGCTTTGGGCTCATCTTATACAAATGTTGTATTTAGAATTTTACTACCTTCGGGATTTGGAGGAATTTTTACCGGAATATTGCTTGCTATTTCACGAGTTATGGGCGAAACTGCACCATTGATGCTTACAGCCTTAGGAGCATCTGTTGTGAACTGGAATGTTCTAGAACCCACAAGTGCTATTCCCTTGCTTATTTGGGATTTTTATAATGATCCTAATTTGGTAGATTTGGTATGGTCATCATCATTATTACTTTTAATTGTAATATTTGTTTTGAATTGGATAGCAAAAATTGTAGCACGTAAATGGAAAATATAAATAATAATATAATGGAACCCATTCTTCAATTGAAAAATGTATCTGTTTCTTATGCTAAAGGAACCCAGGCGGTTACAAATGTAAGTACAGATATTTACCCTAAAACAATAACTGCAATAATGGGTCCTTCGGGATGTGGTAAAAGTACACTTCTGCGTGCAATTAATCGCATGCATGATCTTTATGATAATGTCAAAACTACAGGTGAGATATTGCTTAAAGGTAAAAATATTTTCAATCTCGATGCTATGGAGGTGCGAAGAATGGCGGGTATGGTATTTCAGCAACCAAATC
Source organism: uncultured Proteiniphilum sp. (assembly GCA_964384545.1). Classification (GTDB taxonomy): domain Bacteria; phylum Bacteroidota; class Bacteroidia; order Bacteroidales; family Dysgonomonadaceae; genus Proteiniphilum. The sequence goes on along the minus strand of CAYLKV010000018.1, from coordinate 34,082 downwards.
CTTTTCCAACAATGAGTATTTATGAGAATGTTCTTGCCGGATATAAACTAAACGGGATAAAGTTAGATAAGAAAGAGAAAGATGAGATTGTGGAACAGAGTCTTAAAGGTGTTGCGCTTTGGGATGAGGTGAAAGATGTGATGAGCAAGCGTGGTTCATTCCTTTCGGGTGGTCAGCAACAGCGCCTCTGTATTGCACGAACACTTGCACTTAAACCGGAGATATTGCTAATGGATGAGCCAACATCGGCTTTAGACCCGATTTCAACAAACAAAATTGAAGAGTTGTTGTTGGAGTTGAAGAGTCAGTTTACCATTATTGTGGTTACTCACAACATGTCGCAGGCAGCTCGTATTTCTGATAATTCTATGTTTATGTATTTGGGAGAGTTGATTGAACATGGAAATACAACTCAAATGTTTACTAAGCCTAAGAATAAGCGAACCGAAGATTATCTTACCGGTGTGTTTGGCTAATTCTAGCTTCATTTATTAATCAATTAACATCTTAAAAACTGATGAATACTTATAACGAAAATAGAAATACATCTCCGGTATTGGGGATAAAAGATAAATATCTAAATCAGTTGCATAGCGATTTCGAACTATTATCTGAGATTGTGCTCACTCAAATGATTAAGGCTGAAGAATTAGTGAATGATAATCATAACAAAGAAATTGTAGACATTCTTAAGAGAAATGAGAAGATTATTAACTCTCTTGATGTAACTATCAGAGAGAAGGTTATAAACGCAATAATGCTATTTACACCTCGTGCTTCGGATCTTCGCAGATTGATGGCTTATCACGATATGACAATTTCTATGGAACGAGTGGGAGACCTTATTGAAAACATCACTCTTGCTCTTCAGGATATGGATTTCACAATTACTGGTTTTGAATCATATAAAAGGCTGTTAAGTAAAATGTTTAATCAGACAAATAAAATGTTGCGTAAAGCTGTATTTGCATTTTCCGGAGTCAGTCACGAAATGGCATATGATACAATATTGATGGACGACAAAGTTGATAAACTTGAGCGTAAAATTGAACGCAAGCTTGCAGAAGATTTCAACAATCAAGCACTCAGCACACAGAGTCTTGTTAATATGATGAATTTGAACAGTCTTTCATATTTTCTGGAACGCATTGGAGATAAGGCTGTTGATATTGCTGAATCTGCGGTATATCTTATTGAAGGTAAAGATATTCGTCACGATAAGAGCGTTAAACATTCTAAAAAAGCAGAATCATTAGAGAAGAAAGAGAAGGCTGATAAAGATAGCTTGGAAGAAAATTCTAATATAAGAGATAAAGAAGGTAAAACTAATTCAGATGATCAATAATCCTAACAATCAAATTATGGAGAATAGAGTTTTAGTTGTAGACGACGAAAAGGATATATGTAATATTCTGCAATTTAATCTCGAAAAAGAGGGTTATAAAGTAGATGTTGCAAATTCTGCAGAGGAGGCTTTGGGTATTCTATCAGATATTCATCAGCTTATAATTTTGGATGTTATGATGGATGGAATATCTGGTTTTAATATGGCCGAAAAGCTAAGAAAACAGGGTAACTATATTCCTATTATATTTCTTACTGCTAAAAATACAGAGAGTGATATCTTAACAGGATTCTCCATGGGTGGTGATGACTATATAGCTAAACCATTCTCGATCAAAGAGGTTATAGCAAGAGTAGGGGCTCTTATTAAAAGAGCTTCACTTGTTAAAAAGCCTGCTGAAATCAATTGGTCCTATAAAGGTTTGAATATTGATTTTACTAAAAACAGAGTAACAATTGATGATAACGAAATTTCATTGACAAAAAAAGAGTTTGAAATTCTATCTTTGCTGGCACAGGTATCACCCAATTTTCTCTCTCGCGTTGAAATCCTTAACAGTGTATGGGGTGAGAATGAGTATGTGCTGGATAGAACTGTTGATGTACATATTACAAGGCTAAGGAAAAAGTTGGGAGAACATGGTTCATTAATTGTAAATCGATCAGGATTTGGTTATTTTCTTAACCTTGAAGAGAAAGAGGATGATATAGTAACAGAAAAATAAAAAAATAGATCAATGAAATACAAGGTTACTTTTAAACAACGAATACTTATATATTTTTCTGTAATAATAGCTGCATTTACTGTCGGTATAATAATATTTGAGCAAAACCAGATTAAGAAAGAACGAACAGGTAGTCTTGAACGATCTTTAGAGAATAATGCAGATATTATTTATAACTTCATTAAAATCAATAACATATCACCCCTGAATGACAAAGATAGAGTAATAGAGCAGCTTAATTATATGTCTCCTGAATTGAGATTAACAATTATCGACTGGGATGGGAAGGTTCTTCTTGACAATCTGCTTGAGCCTGATAATCTGGAGAATCATCTTAAGCGACCAGAGATTCAAAAGAGTATTGCTCTTGGATCTGGATCAAATATTCGTTTCTCAAAAAGTAATAATTTAGAGTATCTCTACTTTGCAAAGGAGTATAAAGATGGTTTCTTTATTCGTACTGCAATTCCATATGATGTAAATATACACTCATTCATCAACTCTAAGAATAGTTTTATCTATTATATTCTACTGTTTTTTGTGATTTGTGTTTTAATGATGCTCTCTTTTACAAACAGGTTTACAAAATCAATTCTTGAATTGAGAGAGTTCTCGCTGAGTTTAAAAAATGGACTTCCAATACCTGACTCATTTGAATTTGCCGATAATGAAGTTGGAGAGGTTAGTGCAGATATTGTTGAGAATTATAACTTACTTCAAGAAAATAGATTGGAGTTAGCAGCTGAGCGTGAGAAACTATTGCAGCATTTTCAATTTTCAGAAGAAGGAATTGCAATATTTTCAAAAGACAAAAAGAAATTATATATAAATTCTCATTTTTTGCAATATCTCAATATTATTCTCGAAAAACCAACATTGGAGGTAGAACAGCTTTTCAACGACTCTGCTTTTAAAGATTTTGTAGATTTTTTAAATCAGGAATCTCGTAAAGGAAATATGTTCTCAAAACGTATTGGAAGAAGTGGAAAACAGTTTAATGTTAGAGTCATAGTGTTTGAAGATGAGAGCTTTGAGCTTTATATCAGCGACATTACAAAGTCTGAAAAGACACGACTATTAAAACAGGAGATGACAAATAATATTGCCCACGAACTACGAACTCCTGTTACAAGTATTAGAGGATATCTGGAAACTATATTATCTTTAGACCTGAATAATGAAGGAGATAGAGTTAAGAGTTTTCTAGAGAGGGCATATGCACAAACGATACAGCTTTCGGAACTAATTCAAGATATAAGCATGCTTACCAAAATAGAAGAGGCATCTGATAAATTTAATCTTGAACCGGTTAATCTGAAAGAATTATTATTTGATTTGCATTCTGATATTCTAGAAAAGTTAAAAGAAAACAACGACGAATTCATTATTGAAGTTGAGGATGATGTTGTAATTTATGGAAGCAGAACACTGCTATATTCAATATTTAGAAACTTAGCAGAAAACTCTATATCGTATGCAGGAAGTAATATTAAAATTATTTTACGTTGCTATAGCAGTGATAATAATACATATTTCTTTGAGTTTTATGATACAGGCTTAGGAATAGAGGACAAACATCTGGTAAGAGTTTTTGAGCGTTTTTATCGAGTAAATGAGGGCAGAACACGAGATAGTGGTGGTTCGGGATTAGGCCTTTCAATTGTAAAAAATGCTGTATTGTTTCACAAAGGTAGTATTTTAGCAAAAAACAGATCTGAGGGTGGCCTATCCTTTTTAATAAGCCTGCCAAAGAGATAAAATTATCAAGTTATGAAATTTATAGGTGCACATGTAAGTGCTTCGGGTGGTGTTGAGAATGCCCCATTAAATGCAAATGCAATTGGAGCCAAATCATTTGCTTTTTTTACAAAAAATCAACGCCAGTGGTTTGCTTCTCCTTATAAAGAGGAAAATATTGTAAAGTTTAAATCAAGATGTGAAGAGTTTGGCTATAATCCTGACCATATTTTACCGCATAGCAGTTACCTTATAAATTTGGGTAACCCCACCGAAGAGGCTATAAAGAAATCGCGTGATGCCTTTTTTGACGAGATGGAAAGATGTGAGCAGCTTGGAATAAATAGAATTAATTTTCATCCCGGTAGCCACCTCAATGAAATATCAGAGGAAGAGTGTCTTAACCGTATTGCAGAGTCTATAAATATGGCACTCGATAGAACAACAGGCGTTTGTGCTGTTTTGGAAAATACAGCCGGTCAGGGTACTAATGTTGGTTATAGGTTTGAACATCTTGCTTATATAATAGATAAGATAGAAGATAAAAGTCGTGTTGGCGTTTGCCTCGACACAGCTCATACATTAGCAGCAGGATATGAGATTCGTACCCGAGAAGGATATGACGATACATTTAAAAAGTTTGATGAGATTGTAGGATTTAATTATCTAAAAGGAATGCATATAAACGATTCAAAGAAGGAGTTAGCGAGTCGTGTTGATAGACATGATAGTTTGGGTAAAGGAATTATGAACATGGATCTGTTTTCGTTTATGATGAATGATTCTCGTTTTGATAATCTGCCTCTTATTCTTGAAACACCCGACGAAGCGTTATGGGCAGAAGAAATTAAGCTTTTATATTCACTTCAGAAATAGTATAAAAGAGTAATTAGATTTATGAATTAGACTTATTTAATGTGATAGAATCTCAACTATAGATACTGATAATGTTAAAATATAATGCTCCGAATCAATCCTGATCCGGAGCATTTTTATGATTACTGATATTTATTTATCTGTTCAATTTCTATAGTTTAATTCAGCCTAATCTCATCAACAAATATATAAGCTCTGTTTCCTTTTCCTGGATGCCACTCCGGCATTGTAGAGCACTTAACAGTAACTTTAAAATATCTTGCATTTACAGGATCAAATGAGAACTGATGATTTGATATTTTTTCCCAATGCCCATTGTTTTCATCAACTATTTTTTCATTAACAACTGTAGTGTAACTATTGCCATCTGCAGATGATTCTAAAATAATCTCAGAAGCATCAAATATCCAATCACCTGTTACAACTGAATTATTTATCTCAAGTGTGCTTATTTCTGTGGGTTCCTTCATATCAATAACGGCAATTAAATCTTCTCCCACAAAACCGATCCAACTTCCGGTGCGATAATTGGTGCTCTTGCCACTTAAGCCATCTACAAGCAATCCGGCACCGGCAAATTCATATGTTCGTGCGGGTGTAGTAATAAGTTCAATTGGCTTAAAAGTAGCTTTATTAACTTTAACTACTTCGCTTAAGATCTTGCTCTTAACACCATTACGAATTGCTACAGCTTTTAAATCGGCATCTTCTGTGATGCCAAATTTTCCTTCATATTTATGAGACGATTTTGAAGGTTCACTACCGTCAAGTGTATAAAATATATCAGCATTGTCGATTGTAGATAATTCAACTTCAAGACTGTTTGCCTCGAAATTTGGAATGAAAACACCTGTTACATCAAATACATGTGTAGCATAATTATAATTAAGCTTATTGTATTGACTAATTAATCTAGGCAATCTTTCAAGGAACTCATCATAATTTTTCTTTTCAGCACCCATCCATTGAACTTCGCTCATTGCAGCAAGACGAGGTAATATCATATATTCTACATGTTCAGGATCTTTAATATACTCTGTCCATAAATTTGCCTGAGGACCAAGAATGTGACTCCTTTCCTCCTCAGTTAGAATATTTGGTGCAGGTTCAAAACTATATACCTGTTCAAGGGGAAGATATCCACCAATTCCAAAAGGCTCTTCTTCTGTATTCTGAGCCTGGTAATAGTCGAAATAACTATAAGTAGTAGGAGTCATAATAACATCATGACCCATTCTGGCAGCTTGAATTCCACCATCCATACCACGCCAAGACATTACAGTAGCATTAGGAGCAAGTTCACCTTCCAATATTTCATCCCATCCAATTATATTACGTCCATGTTCATTTAAAAACTTCTCAATGCGAGCTGTAACATAACTCTGTAAATAGTGTTCTGCCAGGTGACCATCCTTGTCTTTAAGGCCCAATTCTTTAATCTTTGCCTGACAATCCGGACATGTCTCCCAACGAGTTTTAGGTGCTTCATCGCCACCGATATGTATAAGTTCTGAAGGGAAAATCTCCATTACCTCTATAAGTATAGCCTCAAGAAATTCAAAAGTACCCTCTTTTCCGGCACATAAAATATCATCAAAAACACCCCATTCACCTATAACACTGTATGGTCCACCTGTACATCCTAGTTCAGGGTAAGCTGTTAGAGCAGCCAACATATGGCCGGGAAGATCTACTTCCGGAATGATTGTTATATATCTTTCTTTTGCATACTCAACCACCTCTCTAAGTTCATCTTTTGTATAATATCCCCCATGTGGTGTTCCATCATACTCACCGGAATTTCTTCCTATTACGGTCTCTTTTCTTACAGAACCAACTTCTGTTAACCTGGGAAAAGAGTCTATCTCAATTCTCCATCCCTGATCATCAGTAAGATGCCAGTGAAATCGATTTACATTATGAAGTGCAAGCAGGTCGATATATTTCTTTACAAACTCTACAGGTTGAAAATGACGGGCCACATCAAGACTTACCCCTCTGTATCCAAATCTTGGTTCATCCTTTATGCTTACAGCTGAAAATTTAACCGATTTCACATTTCCAACAGGTGCAGCTTTTCTTAATGTTTGAATACCATAAAAAACACCTGCTTCTGATGCTCCATTAATTGTAATTGTCTCACTATTAACATCGATGGTATAGCCTTCTGAATTTTCAGATTCTAAATCTACTTTAAGTACAATCGCATTCTTTGCTACAATATCATTACCCAATTCGAGTTTAATTCCAGTTGAAATATTTAAAAAGTCAGCTAGAAATTCTGCATTTTTCTGCATTTTTTCATTACCCTCAGCAAAGACAATCTTTGTGTTGCCATTTAATGCAAAAACCTCACCATCTAAAGTCTTTATTTCTTTTGGAAGAGGAATTACCTCATAGTTTGCCTCTGAAGTCCCTTTACTACCCATAGAGCAAGAAGAAATAATTGCTGTTAGTAGTATTAATGTTAATTGTATTTTAATTTTCATCATATAAAAAATTAGTGATTTATTCGCTCTCGAGGGCTTTAATAGTCGCCCTTACCAATTCATAACTAGTAACTTGCTCTTCAAATTCGTTGATTACAACAGCAGTACCTCCCATCTTAAGGTTAGGATTACGATAAATCATTCCACTCTCAATTGCTCTTCTGGCTGAAAAATGAAACTCTTTAGCACCTGTAGCTGATGCAATTTTTGCAATGTTTTGGTCATTTACACCACTACCTGGCATAATTATTATTCTATCACCTGCTAAATCCACTAGTTGTTTTATTAGGTCGAAACCCATTTCAGCCTTAGGTTGTTGACCAGAAGTGAGAATTCTGTCACATCCAAGTTCTATAATTTTTTCTAAACTTTCAAAAGGATCACGACACATATCAAAAGCTCTGTGAAATGTAACACTCATCCCTTCTGCTGCTTCCATCAGTTCACTATTTCTTTTCATGTCGATATCTCCGTTTGGCGTAAGACAACCAAAAACAACACCATCAACACCAAGTTTTTTAGCAATTTCAATATCTTTAAGCATAATTCTATGTTCCAGATCACTATAGAGAAAGTCACCACCTCTCGGACGAATAATAACATTAAGTTTTATTTTCAAAAGTTCACGGGCCAATGAAATATCACCATAAGAAGGAGTGGTTCCCCCCTCAGGAATACCTGCACACAACTCCACTCTGTATGCTCCGCCTTTTTGTGCTTCTAAACAACTCTTTACGGAGTTTGTGCATATTTCTATTTTGTAATCTTTTACCATAATCATTATGCAATAATTTTTTTATTTCAGATATACCCACAAATTTACAAAATAATTGAATAATATATAGAATAATAATATGAAATGATAATCTAATATTATCTAACATGTTGCAATATTATATCAGAAGAATATTTAGTTATATTACAAAGATGGTATTATATTTGAAGATTGTAATAATTAAAACATTATGAGAAAATTTATTTTAACACAATTGACATTGTTGCTTAGTGTAACAATCTATGTAAGTGCGTCAACATTTAGTCCTGTTGATTATGTCAGCACCCTTGTAGGAACTGACTCAAAGTTTGAACTATCTACCGGCAATACATATCCTGCAATTGCTTTACCATGGGGGATGAACTTCTGGTCACCACAAACAGGTAAAATGGGTAACGGATGGATGTATTCATTTAATGCAGATAAGATTAGAGGTTTTAAACAGACACACCAACCAAGTCCATGGATGAACGATTACGGCCAATTTTCATTGATGCCAATAACTCGTAAGCCAATATTTGATGAAGAGGAGAGAGCAAGTTGGTTCTCACATAAAACGGAGATCGCATCCCCGCATTACTACAAAGTATATCTGGCCGATCATGATGTTACAACAGAAATCACACCTACAGAGAGGGCTGCAATGTTTAGATTTACATTTCCTGAAAACGACAGCTCATTTGTTGTAGCCGATGCTTTTAATCGTGGTTCACATATTAAAATTATACCCGAAAAGAATCAAATAATAGGATATACAACCAGAAACAGTGGAGGTGTTCCTGATAACTTCAAAAACTGGTTTGTAATTGTTTTCGATAAACCATTTACATATTATGCAGCTGTTAAAGATAGTGTAATTCATATAAATGAAACTGAATTCACAGGCAGTCATGCAGGTGCCATAATTGGTTTTAAAACAGGAAACAAAGAGAAGGTGATTGCTAAAGTTGCATCATCATTCATTAGTGTAGAGCAAGCGATGCTTAATCTAAAGGAGTTGGATAACAGCTCATTCGAAGACATAAAAGAAAAAGGTAAAAACAGATGGAATGAAGTATTAGGCAGAATTAAAATAGAAGATGATAATATTGATAATCTCAGAACATTCTATTCTAATCTTTACCGTACAGTATTGTTCCCCAGAAATCTTTCAGAGATAGATGCAAACGGAAATATATATCATTATAGCCCATATAATGGTGAAGTTCTACCAGGATATATGTTCACAGACACAGGTTTTTGGGATACATTCAGAAGTCTTTTCCCATTTCTTAATTTAGTCTATCCTTCCGAAAACGTTAAAATGCAAGAGGGTTTAGTCAATGCATATAAAGAAAGTGGTTTTCTCCCCGAATGGGCAAGTCCGGGTCATCGCAGTATAATGATTGGCAATAATTCAGCTTCAGTAGTTGCAGACGCATACCTCAAAGGTTTGAGGGGGTATGATATCGAAACGTTGTGGGAAGCTCTTAAACATGGAGCAAACAATGTACATCCAACAGTTGCAGCATCAGGCAGAACAGGTTATGAACATTATAACCGACTAGGATATATTCCTAATAATGTAGGTATTAGTCAAACTGCCGCCCGTACTTTAGAATATTCATATAACGATTGGGCAATATATCAACTAGGTAAAGCATTGGGTAAACCTGCAGAAGAGGTTGATATTTATGGTGAAAGAGCAATGAACTATAAAAATCTCTATAATCCAAAAAATAAGCTAATGGCAGGTAAGTCAGAAGATGGTAAGTTTTCAGATAATTTTGAACCAACCGCCTGGAGCAGAGATTTTACAGAAGGTAACAGTTGGCACTATTCTTGGGCATCACTACACGATCCTCAAGGTTTAATTAATTTGATGGGTGATAAAAAGACATTTGTTAATATGCTCGACTCAGTATTTATTATACCCGGATGGAAAGGAATCAATAGTCGTTCTGTAATTCACGAGATGCGTGAGATGCAGATAATGGATATGGGTCAGTATGCACATGGAAATCAGCCAATTCAACATATGACCTATCTCTATAATTATGGAAGTGAGCCTTGGAAAACTCAATATTGGGTAAGGGAAATAATGGATAAATTATATTCTGCAGCCCCAGATGGATATTGTGGAGATGAAGATAATGGTCAGACATCTGCATGGTATGTATTCTCTTCACTTGGCTTCTATCCTGTTTGCCCCGGTAGTAATGAGTACATTCTCGGATCTCCGTTATTCAAATCTGTAGAAATAGAATTAGAGAGTGGAAAGAAATTAATCATCAACTCATCCAATAACTCAAAAGAAAACAGATATATAGATGAGATGATGTTAAATGGTAAGAAATATACCAAAAATTATGTCACTCATAATGATCTTATAAATGGAGCGAGAATAGAATATAAAATGAGCTTAGAGCCTAATAAAAATAGAGGTGTTAAAAATGAGGATCTACCATACTCATTTTCAAAGAAAAAATATATATATATAAAATAGCCTATTTAGTAAAAGCAACACTCTCTCAGATATTTAGATAAATATAGTGAGGGAGTAGTTGCTTTTTCCGGATTAATAAACTTTATTTTCTGTATTAATAATACAGCTATTATTATACGACTATTATTATACAGCTATTATAATTCAACAGCAAACAGTTCAGCAGCAACCTTTTGAAAGTCCAGTTCTGCCTTCAGTGCCATATCAACAGAATTATAATACAATGTTATCTCATTTAGGTAATCAAGTAGTGATATCTCACCGGCGTCAAGTGCTTTTTGTAAAAGTTCGGCGCTATTTGATGATTTTAATAAGTTCTTGTAGTTTTGTGAAATCTCATTAAGACCGGAAGCTATTTCATATCGATTTTTTGCATCAAGATAATATTTTAGTGAAGCATCAACTTGTTGTGCCTCAGCTGCTGAAACTAAAGCCTTTGCATGTGCTACTCTATTTTTATTTTCCCATAGAGGTACAGATATCCCCACTATTACTCCCTTAAACGTTTCTCCGATAATTCTTTCGCTCATGAAGCCGGCCGAAAATGTTGGTAAACTTAGAGCTTTGTTCATCCTAACAAAATCTTTGCTTACTTCCACCTCTTGTCTTGCAAAAGATAATAATGGATTTATATTTACTGCATTATCATACCACTCCTCAAAACCAGGCGGGAGTAGGATTGGCTCAAATTGCCTTTCATTTAAATAAATCTCCTCACCACCATTTAAGAGCTTCAATTTATTTATAATCTCATTCCTTTCGAGTTCAACACGTCTTAATTCTGACTGACTGTTTAATAGATTCAGTTCTGCCTTATTAACATCAAGTCTGTTTGTATTACCCTCTTCAAGATACTTTTTATAAATATCAAATATATGTTGAGCATTTGAAAGCCTCTTCTCTAATATATCAGACAGTGAATTTTTATAAATAAGATCCAAGCATAGAAGTTTAGCCTCTAGTAATATACCCATCCTTTCTGCCTTAAAATTCATCTCAGCAGACATATTCTGCTTGTCAGCAAGTCTCCGCTTCATTCCTAAAATTGTAGGTATATCGAAATCCTGCGATGCACTAAAATCTTTTCGGTTGCCAATAGGATCCGGTTTACCAAATAGATATCCAAACTCTACCTGAGGATTTGAAAGATATATACCTGTTTTGTTTTCAAGTATTTGTGCATCGGTTGTTTTCCTTAAAGCATTAAGAGTTTCATTTTTCACTTCTATCGACTGCAGTACCTCGTCTATACTATTCTGAGATACAATTAAGAAACAGTTCAAGTATAATATTATGCTCGTCAGAAAAAATTTAGTATTCATCTTTTTTATGTGTTAGTAAGTACATACTAGGAACTATAAATCCGTTTAAAAGGGTAGAGGTTAGCAATCCCCCTAAAATTACTTTAGCCATTGGACTCTGTATTTCGTTGCCGGGCAAACTTCCGCTCATTGCAAGTGGAATCAGAGCCAAAGCAGTTGTAAGAGCAGTCATTAATATAGGATTTAATCTGTCCAGAGAGCCAATAATAACACTTTCCAATGTTGTACGTCCCTCTTCAATCAGATGATTATATTTAGAGATTAAAAGCATTCCATTTCTTGTTGCAATTCCAAAAAGAGAGATAAAACCAATTATAGCAGGTATACTTAAATTTCCGCTTGTGAAAAATAATATTAAAACTCCTCCTACCAATGCAAGTGGCAAGTTAATTAAAATAACAACAGATTGTTTTACATTTCTAAATTGTTTAAATAGCAAAAGGAATATTACAAATATCGATAAAATTGAAGTAAGTAACAGTGTGCGTGAAGCTCTCTGTTCACTTTCAAACTGACCACCATACTCAATATGATATCCCTCCGGAAGATGAATCTCTTCATCTATAATTTGCTCAATATCATTTACAACACCCCTTAAATCTCCTCCTGAAATATTGGCTGACACAACAATCTTACGCGATACATTTTCACGATTAATAGTGTTTGGGCCCATCACAGAACTGATTTCTGCCACATTTCTTAATGGTATCTTACGGCCATTTGCATCTACAATCATTTCACTAATATTATTGATTGTATTTCTATTTTCATCATTCACCTTCAGGGTTAAATCATAAGACCTGTTGCCTTCATAAACCTGCGAAACCACTTCTCCTCCAAGCATAACAGATATTATTTCTGAAAACTCATTAAGAGAGATACCATATTTTGCCAACAGTTCTCTCTTTGGTGAAATTTTAAGTTGAGGCCGTTCAATCTGCTGCTCAACATTCAAATCAGCTATTCCATCAATCTCTTGAATAGAACTTTTAATCTGATTTCCTATCTCAAACATCTTGTTTAAATCAGTTCCAAACAGTTTTATTGCAATATTTGCCTGAGATCCCGAGAGTATGGCATCTAACCTGTGAGATATTGGTTGGCCTATTTCGATATTAACACCTGGTATAACACTCATTTTTTCTCTAATCTCGGTCAATATCTCCTCTTTCGACCGTTTATCAAGAGCAATTGGAGCCTCTATTTCAGAAATATTCACTCCCAAAACATGTTCATCCAGCTCTGCGCGACCAGTTTTTCGGCCAACTGTTTGAACTTCAGGTATAGATAGAAGTATATCTTCTGCCATACGACCAATTTTATCCGACTCTTCCAGTGAAATTCCAGGTAGAGAACTCACATTAATTGTAAAAGAGCCTTCATTAAAGGGAGGTAAAAAGCCTCTTCCAAGTGTAAAAGCAATTATTATGGTTATTATAAATAGAGTACCTACAATACCCAATACCCACTTTATGTAGTGTAATGAAAAAATAAGAGCTTTCTTATAATATTTCTTTAAAAACCTCACCACAAAAGGTTCTCTATCCTCTGCATTTGCATCACCATTCTTCTTTCCAAGTAAATAACTGCATAAAACAGGTGTAAGCGTTAAAGCAACAACAGTTGATGCAATCAGTGATACAATAAATGCTATCCCCAGTGGAGCAAGCATTCGTCCCTCCATTCCAGTAAGAAAAAATAAAGGTACAAAACTTACTATAATAATTAAAGTTGAATTTAATATAGGTAATCTCACCTCTTTAGATGCATTATATACAACCTCAATAACCTTCTGCTGCTCCTCTTTAGGTTTATGCCTATTCTCCCTAAGTCGTTTAAACACATTTTCTACATCCACAATTGCATCATCCACCAAAGATCCAATAGCAATAGCCATACCTCCCAAGCTCATAGTGTTAATTGTCATTCCCATCAGTTTAAGTGTAAGAATTGCAACTACCAATGAGATAGGAATAGTTATTAATGAAATTATTGTAGTTCTTGTATTCATCAGAAAGATGAAAAGCACAATTATCACAAAAATGCCACCTTCTATTAATGCCGATTTAACATTATCAATAGAGCTTTCAATAAATCGGGATTGTCTGAAAATATCTGTCGACACTTTAACATCAGGAGGAAGTACTTTTTGCAAATCAGATATTGAGTTAACCAGTTTATCAGTCAGCTCCAGCGTTCCTGTTGCGGGTTGTTTTGTAACTGTCAATAAAACAGCTTGTTTGCCTCGTTCAGATGCCACGCCAAGCTTAGGAGCTTTGTCGCCAATTGTAACTTCAGCAATATTTTCAAGAAGGATAGGAGAGTCATTTATCGATTTTACAACACTCTTTTTCAATTCTGATATGTTATTTGTCGACAGCATCCCTCTAATAATATACTCATTGCCAAATTCATTAATAATGCCACCCGATACATTCTGATTCATATCCTTAGCAATATTAATTACCTCTTCAAGTGTAACATTATAATATTTCATTTTCTCAGGATTCAGCAGAATCTGATACTCTTTAATATCTCCACCAAGTACCGAAACCTGTGCTACACCACCAATAGATAATAAGCGTGGGCGAATGGTCCAATCTGCAATATTTCTCAAATCTCTCATCGAGGTACTATCTGCAGTCATCCCAATAATCATTATTTCACCCATAATTGAAGATTGTGGTCCCAATGTTGGATTTCCCACATTCTGAGGTAATGATTCTCTTATAACTGTCAACTTCTCAGTAACAATCTGTCTTGCAAGATTTATATCAGTGTTCCATTCAAATTCAACCCACACCACCGAAAAGCCTGTTGTGGATGAAGATCTTACACGCCTTACATCAGTAGCTCCATTTAAAGCAACTTCAATTGGAAAAGTAACCAGCTGCTCAACCTCTTCAGGCGCCATACCCAATGCTTCGGTCATCACAACCACGGTTGGTGCATTCAAATCAGGAAATACATCCACTTCCATATTAGAAGCGGTATAAACACCAGCAATCATCAGTAAGGCCGACACTACCAAAACAACCAGCCGGTTATCCAACGAAAACCTAATTAATTTATTCAACATAACTAGTTCTTGTTAAAGGTTAGTGTGTATGACCTTCAGGCATTACAGAAGGAGTAGCAGCCAGTTTCACATTGTATACCCCGTTTGTAACTACCTCATCACCATCTTTTAATCCCGATTTAATCGCTACGCGTACTCCATCTGTTTCACCAAGTGCAACCATCTGCTTTCTGTAGTGCTCCTCATCAACTTTTATAAATACAAAATATAAACCCTGACTTTCTGTAATAGCTGAAATTGGTACAGTTATTACATCAAGCTGAGGTGTCGAAAGAAGATATATTTCTGCAAAAGATCCGGGAATTATATTTCCAATATTATCAAATTCAAAAGTAATTGGAATGAAAAATGAGTCCCCATCAGAAGTCTTACCACTTGATAGTAATCTACCGTTTAATTCATTTATTTTAAACAGATTATCATCGTAAGCCAGCTTAAAGTTCGCATCATTAATAGAGGCAATAGTTCCAAAATATATTTCTGAAACCTCTGCACGAAGTTGTAATTTCCTGTTTTGCGATATTGTGGCAATTGGCTGACCAACAGATACAAAATCGCCCTGGCCAACAAAAAGATTTTTTACAAATCCATTTAATGGTGATGTAACACTAACACCTTTTTCACTATAATTAGATGCCTGTGCTTCATACTCCATTTTGGCGGTTTCATATACAAGACGAATCTGTTCAAACTCTTTCTGTGAAATTAATTGATCTTTTACCAAACTGGTTGCACGATCAAACTCTTTCAGGGCAGTTTCATATCCAATTTTAGCTTTGGCTATTCTGTCACCCTCAGGAAGAGAATTTGAAGAAACCGTAACTATAGACTCTCCCGATCTAACCGAGGTCCCGGGTACTATATTGCTTTTAGAAAATGAAATTATACCATTTGCTGTTGAAGATATTGTAAATTCATCTCCTTGAGAAGATAAAATTTGACCGCTTGTTTTAATGACCTGCCTGAAAGTATCGGGTGATATAGTCTCTAAAGATAAATTTGCCGCATATGCCTGTTCTTGTGTGAAGTGAATAAACTCTTCAGAGTGGTCGTGATCTGCAACCTCTTTATGATCATGGTCTAAATGATCCTCATGATCAT
This sequence comes from uncultured Proteiniphilum sp., assembly GCA_964384545.1. Classification (GTDB taxonomy): domain Bacteria; phylum Bacteroidota; class Bacteroidia; order Bacteroidales; family Dysgonomonadaceae; genus Proteiniphilum. The sequence continues at coordinate 18,149 of CAYLKV010000018.1, read as the reverse complement.
GATCTTCCCCTTTATGTTGATGGCAGCCAGTTAATGACACAGCTATTGCAATGAGCAATGAAAATAAATTAGCTCTCATAATTAAATGAAAATAAAAGTATAAATAATAAGATTAAGATTATTATAATAATAAAACCAAAATAGGTTAAAGGTCTTAAGCTAAATCAGATGGGGGTGCTCTAAGTCCTAATGGGGTTGTGGTGTCAGTCGAAAAAAGAGAGTTGATATATTCACATATAAGTTCTCTTTTTACAGGCAATATAATATTAAGATTCTCTGAAACAAAAATTGTATTAAATGCTTTGAATGCTTTGTTGTCGTCAGAATTTATAGAATTCGACTTGTTTCTTAAATTGGAATCCGATTGTTGAAAAATGAAATTTGCATGTAGAATGCAATTCGAACTTTCATGATTATTATCAGAAGATTGATTTTTGTTATGATTGTGCTCATGCTCATGATTTTCAGCGCAGTTTTGCGCTGTGTGTTCAATCAGATCATTTTTAAAACAGGGACTACCATCATTATGGTGATGATGATGATGTGGAATTGCCGATAATACAAGCATTAAAATACTTGTAAATGCAATTGTATATATTTTTAAGTAACGTTTCAAATATCAAGTCTATATAACAGCAACAAATATACAACAATTAAAAAACAATCTCTTTTTCAATCATTGATAATTTATTAAGGACTTTATTGTTCCTCAAAAAACCTTATTCGGTATACTATCTTTTTTAATATATAATTCAATTAAGTTCTGAACATTTTATATTCACACTTCAAGCAGCTTTATAAACTCCTCAAACTTATTCTCTATTATCGATTTATTCTTTAATCCATCAATAAGATGTTTAGGAATAGTACTGTATCCAAATTTTGCACCCAAAACACTGCCTGTTATACATCCATTGGTGTCTGCATCGCCACCTTCGTTTATAACTGAAATCAAGCCCGATTCAAAATCCTTAGCATGATTGTATGCCCATAACCCTGCGGAAAGTGCCAATAAAGTATATCCAATTACACCCTCTTCGTCGAGGAACAAGCCACTTATTCTATTTTGTGCCGATTGTTCTATATAGTAAATAATACGGTTGTCATACCTATCTCCAATCTCAATTAATTCTCTCATAGATAGTAACCTGTTTTCTTTTATCAGATTGGCAATTATCAGAGATATAATAACACTCGATCCTACACATCTGGGATCCCAATGGGTTACCTTTGCTATTTTTTCTGTATTAGATATTACCTTCTCATAATTCCAAAACTCATAAGCCCCTAGAATTGAAGTGCGCATTATTGCTCCATTTGCTGCAGCATCGCGCCCCGATTCTTCCCACACCTCTTTTGAGCATTTAAAAGGATCTTCCAGGAAGTTGGGATTCGAAACAACACTGTTTACAGTTATTCCTATATCCACAGGCGATTGTTGTGCCCAATTAAATAACTCCTTTGCAAAAGCATTTATATCAACTTTTTTAGTCTTTATGATTGAGTCACAGATGCATAAAAACTGATCTGTATCATCGGTCCATTCACCAATTTCCCACTGTTTTCTAAAGGAGTCCTGTATAATTTGAGAGTATTTTGTAAGTTTCTCGGGATAATAAACTTTTACCTGCTTCTTGTTTAAAAATTCAGATCCCAATCCCAATGCATCTCCAATTGCTTGTCCGAAAAAAAGACCTTTAATTTTATCTAACTGTTGAGTAGTCATAGTTATTAGGTTTATTATATTCATAAAAAAAAATAATATTATTTCTCTTTTTTTAAAGAAAATATAACTGTCCTAAATTACATAATTATTCTCAATCAATAATATTTTATCAAAAAAAAATACACTAAGAGTTACAACCTTGTACAAGTTAAAACCGACGTGGATCCTTTTGTGAGTGCAGATTTCTTTAAATTATTACATTTTCCTTACATTTTCCTTACATTTTTAATTCCTTTAGTCATCCCCAATATTAGCCGTAAACCTGATAGAAACCTGACTGTTATATCAATATAAACGGTTATCAAAAAAATATTCATTATGAAAACCAGATTACATATTTCCACCATCATATTTTCAATAATTTATCTTTTTAACTCATGTGAAATGAGTCTACCATATATTTATGTTACTGAAATATCAATCGATAAAAGCAGTGTAACTATGTCTGTGGGCAATGTTTATAAACTAAATGCTATAGTAAATCCAAGAGATGCAACAAATAAAAAAGTACTATGGACCTCAAACGATAATTCAATTGTTACAATTGATGAAGATGGGTTAATTACTGCACATAAAGAAGGAAATACAGTTGTAGTTGCTTTATCACAAGATGGAAAAAAAACAGCTGTAAGCTATATTAATGTTAAAGAAAAATGGATCACTCTATCTCAAAACAGTATAAGTTTCGGGGAAGCTGGAGGATCATCAGAATTTTATCTATCTGCAAGTGAAGATTGGAGTCTCATTTCTGCACCTCAATGGCTAACAATTACTCCACAAAACGGTGTAGGTCAAATAGAAGACTCAACAACTATTACCATCTCAATACCACAAATTGATCCCGATTTACTTCATCGTTCAGGCTCTATAATTTATAAGTTAACCAATTGGGAATATTCTGACACACTGCAAATTAGTCAGTATAACTACACTTATGGGGATGGGCAATATGAAATAATTCAGACGTCCACTGTCGGTAATGGTATAGATTTAATTTTTATGGGCGATGGATATACAATTGAGGACACTAAACAGGGTAAATACAAGAAAACACTAATAGAGGCAATTGAGCATTTCTTTAATATCGAGCCTTATCGAACATACAGAAATTATTTCGATGTATATATTGTTTATGCTTTTTCTTCAGAGAGCGGTATAAGCGATCATATAACAACAAAAAACACAAGATTCTCTGCAAAATATGATTCATCCAATTCAACGAGAATGAGTGTAAACCATAAAACAGTGTTTGAATATGCACAGAAAGCTCCTCTTAGCTCAAATTTAAAAGAGACATCAATATCAATAATAACAAATAGTTCCAGATATGCAGGCACAAACTGGAGCTATTCAGATGGAAGATCAATTTCAATTGTTCCATACACAGATTTACCATATCCTAACGATTTTAGAGGTGTTGTTCAACATGAAATTGGTGGGCACGGTTTTGGTAAACTAGCCGATGAATATGTTTATTATAACTTCTATATACCCTTAGGAGAAATACCTGATCTTAAGAAGTGGCAAAATTGGGGTTTCTTTCTAAATGTAGATGTAACAAATAATCTCCAAACAATCTTATGGAGTCATATTATTTCCGATTCTCATTTTACATATGTTGGAGCTTACGAAGGCGGATATACATATAAATCAGGTGTCTGGCGTTCGGAGTTCAATAGCGTAATGGACGAAAATATATCATATTTTAATGCAGTAAGCAGAGAACTTATTGTAAAACAGATTAAAAGACTTGCAGGCGAACAATATTCATTTGAGGAGTTTAAAGGTAAAGATGTAAGAGAAACAGAACAGCTTATTCGTCCCGACAGTACAAAATATGATGCTGCTCTTAAGCTTCCTCCTCCAATACTAATTGAGGTAGAGTAAATAGTTAACATATAAGTAAAATAGCAACTTATAGGTATTGTATCGACTCTACTTATGACCTATTTTTGTAGTTACAATCATTTAAAATCGCAGCATATTATGGAAGAGAATAGAAGAAATGTGACATTCGCAAGCCTCGATCAGGAGAAATTGAAAAGAATGTTGGAAATTAAACAACAATATGACAACGAACTGCTTGAGCTAGAGGAGGCACGAAAGCGAATGAAAGCTGAAGTTGGTACAATTACTCCGGAAGAGTATGCTGCAGCTGAACAATTACTTATGGATGAAGATCCAGATGAGTGCAGAAATGAGGATGTTCGCACAATGATGGATGTTTTTGATGGCTTGTTTGTAAATGAAGAACAACCACTTCCATTTGGGCATACAATTGACGCCTATCGACGCGAAAACAATAAGATGAAGGAGTTGCTCAACCAAGCAGATGAACTCTCCACCAAGCCCTTTATTCTTAATCCATGGTTAGAGGTATTTGAAAAAATAGTGCAGTTTAAAGTACATTTCAGTCGTAAGCAGAATCAACTTTACTCTGCACTAGAAAGGGAAGGATTCGACAGACCAACTACCACTATGTGGGTTTATGATGATTATATCAGGGATGAAATAAACGATGCATGGGAATTGCTAAAGAAGGAGGTCGTTGATGTTGAGGCGTTCCTGAAATTATACGCCGAAATAGCTGTCGACCTTAGAGATTTAATGGAGAAAGAGGAGATGATTTTATATCCAACTTCATTAAAATTAATCTCAGAAGAAAAAATGGAGGAGTTGAAATCTGGCGACAGAGAGATTGGATTTTTTATGATTGATATGCCTGAGTTGGAAACTGATAAGATTAACCTCATAGAGAATGCAAATACGGTCGATAATACTCCAACTGATTTTATGACAGACCTTGCAGCATTATTAGCAAAACATGGTCATAAAATTGAATCAGACTCATCTTCCGATAAAAAAGTACTTGATGTTGCCGAAGGTAAACTTACACTTGAGCAGATAAATCTTCTCTATCAGCATCTCCCCGTCGATATTTCTTTTGTTGATGAAAATGATATTGTTAAGTTTTATACCGATACAAAACATAGAGTATTTCCTCGCAGCAAAGGAGTTATAGGAAGAGAAGTCCGCAATTGTCACCCTCCAAAAAGCCTATATCTTGTAGAAGAGATAATTGAAAAGTTCAGAAGTGGTGAGCAGAGTAAAGCTGAGTTCTGGATTAATAAGCCAGGGATGTTTATTTACATAGTTTATATTGCTGTTAGAGATAAGAATGGTAAATTTAGAGGGGTGATGGAGATGATGCAGGATTGCACTCATATCCGTGCTATGGAAGGCGAACAAAGGCTTCTTACATGGGAAGAGCATTCGGGAAAAAATGGAAATGAAGATGTTTACAAAGAATCAGATACCAAAGAATCTTATTACGCTGAAGATGAAAACGATACTTCTTCGAATGCTAATTCTAAGTCGGTTAAAATAACAGGCGATACTAAGTTGAAATCGCTACTACAAAAATATCCAGATTTAAAAGAGAGATTGATTGGCTATAATTCAAAATTTTCAATGTTAAACAGCCCAATGGCTAAAGTAGTGTTACCACTTGCTACAATAAAGATGATGAGTGAACAGTCGGGTATTCCACAGGAAGAGCTTATTGAAAAGATTTCTGAGTTTATAGGTTCATAATTTAAGATTTGTGTATCTAGTATAAAACAAAATACCCTAAGGCTTTCAACACCTTAGGGTATACTTTTTTGTAAATATAATAACTACAAATATCTATATATTTAGAAATTATAAAGCTCTAAAATCTTTTTGAATATATCTGTGTTCTCGTAGATACCAGCAAACTCAATAGCGGCTGTACCATATGAAAAAACAGGAACCATAATAGCACTATGACCAGTTGATCCCCATGATGCGTTAACTTCTCCCTTATCTACATTACCACCCGCAATAGACATAGCTCCTGTCTCATGATCGGCAGTTACAACCACTAATGTACCGGGATTCTGATCTGCAAAATCCATCGCTACCTTAAATGCTCTATCAAAATCTATCACTTCGTTGATTACATAATCGATGTCATTTGCGTGACCACCCCAATCAATTTGAGAACCCTCTACCATCAGGAAGAATCCTTCTTTATTATCTTTTAGCAATTCGAGTGCTTTGCCAACACTTTGAGGAAGAAACTCACCTCTAGCCGGATATTTATCAGGATGTTCATCAGCAATTAGTGCAGCAAGTTTACCACTTTTTGTGTTCATCACACTCTCCATATCCAATGCAACCTTAAAACCTTTTGCTTCAAGCTCAGGTAGTAGATTCTTTTTATCGGAACGGTCATTGAAAAATTTTCTTCCACCTCCAATAAATAGGGTGATATCTGAATTAACAAAATCTTCTGCTATCTCCTCTTCCATACTTCTTTTGGGTTGATGAGCAACAAAAGAAGCAGGGGTTGCATGAGTCACAGCACAAGCCGAAACTACACCTGTAGCCAGACCATTTTCTGCTGCATACTCAATAATTGATTTAACTGCATTTCCATCAGCATCAACACCAATTGCACCGTTATTTGTTTTAGTACCGGTTGCCAAAGCTGTTCCTCCTGCTGCAGAATCGGTTACATAACTGCTTGCCGAGTATGTTTTTGATAACCCTACAAACTGAGCCTTCTCAAAGTTAAGACCTTTGTTGGCTGTTATACCTGAATAAACCTGAGCAACACCCATTCCATCTCCAATGAGCAGAATTACATTTTTTACCTCCGGTTTAGATTCTGAATTTTTTTTACCTTGTGCGTAAGTGCACTCAAATAATAGGAGAGAAAGTACAATAAGAAAAACTGTTCGAATATATGTCATGATAATAAAATTTTGAATTTTTTTATGGCAAAGATACCTCTCTCATCAGAATATACAAAGCCTATTATATATTAAATAGTTACATTTTATAGTGATAAATTGTTTATTTTCGCTAAAATTGTATTTAAATTATTTTAAAACAGATATTATGAAAAAGAGAGCACTGTTCTTATTATTGATATTTTCTTCAATAATGTTGTGTTGTAATGCTAATCAGCCTAATGTCAAAGTGGAACCGGTTAAAAGTCGCACCGCAATGGAGATTAACTCCAGTCTTGGAAGAGGAATTAATATTGGAAATACGTTCGAAGCAGATCAGTCGTGGCAGTCTCCTTTTGTAACCGAAGATTTAAAGAAGATTGCCGACTTGGGATTCACCCATGTTCGTGTGCCAATTAAATGGGAAAGAGCCGATAGGAGTATTAATGAAGCTCCATATACTATAAACAGCGACTTTCTAAAAACAATCCAAGGTGTTGTTGATGAGGCTTTAAAGAATAAATTGCATGTTATAATAAATATGCATCATCATAATAATCTGATGGCTGAGCCAGATGATAATAAAGCAAGATTCTATACTCAGTGGGTTCAGATTTCTGAATACTTCAAAGATTACCCCGATAGCCTTTTGTTTGAGGTGCTTAACGAACCACATGATAAACTTACTCCGGAATTGTGGAACAAATATTCAAAAGGTGCTCTCGGAATTATTCGCATGACAAATCCTGATCGATGTGTGCTAATAGGAACAGCTCCATGGGGTGGTCTTGGCGGATTAAAATCGCTCGAGATACCAAATGATGAGCATATAATTCTTACTGTTCATTACTATAACCCATTTCATTTTACACATCAGGGAGCCAGCTGGTCGGAAGGTTCGGATGCATGGCTTGGTACTAAATGGGGTGATACAGAGGCTGAACGACAGACCGTTTCAGATGAATTCCAATTCGCAATTGATCTTGCAAAAGAGAAAAATATTCCAATCCATATTGGTGAATTTGGAGCCTATTCTAAGGCTGATATCGAATCTCGTGTAAAATGGACTCGCTATTTAACCAGGTGGTTCGAACAGCAAGGTTTTAGCTGGGCATACTGGGAATGGAACTCAGGCTTTGGTATTTATAATCCTAAAACAGAAGAGTATAATCAGGAATTGGTCGATGCTCTTGTTAATGATGAAATGCCGGAGCTTTAGAAAGGTATGCTCACAATAGTTAAATAAGTCAAAATATTATAGGCCTAACTCTCTGGCAAGCAGGGAGTATGCCTTTGTGCGAGCCTGCATATCATGGTAGCCATCTACCATAATAATCTCATCAATTTCAGTTTTCTGTACCCAATCATTTAGTCTTTCAGCAACCTGGCTAGGTGTACCAATTACAAACTTATTCATTTGCTGTTCTCTAACGGCCATCTCTTGCAGCGAATAGTTATAGTTAGCAGCCTGTTCAATTGTAGGAAATTTAGTGAATCTTTTGCCTGTGCTCAGCATGGTCCACATCAAAAGCGTTGGTTCGGCAAGAAATTGCGCCTCTTCCTCAGTTTCTGCTGTAAATACACTTATCGACATCATACTTTTAGGTTGGCTACAATATTTAGAAGGTTTGAAGTTTTCCTTGTAAAATTTCAGTACAGGTATAGCCATGTCTGCATTTATTTGAGCAGCAAAAACAAAACCAAGTCCTTTATCTAATGCAAACTTAACACCTCCATTGCTCGATCCCAGCATATAAATATCGGGAGTGAGTGATGGGTCGGGATTCGCTGTTATATTTTCGAACTGATGATTCTCGGGGAAGTCGTGACCAAAATAGTGAAGCAGATCTTCTAACTGTGTTGGAAATGTATCTTCTCTTAACACCTCAAATGAGCGACGAAGCGCATATGCTGTTCTGCCATCTGTTCCGGGTGCTCTTCCAAGCCCCAGGTCTATTCGGCCCGGATGAAGAGCTTCAAGCATAGAAAATCGTTCTGCAACGCTTAAAGAGCTATGATTTGGAAGCATTACTCCACCACTGCCTACTCTTATTCGCTCAGTTTTTGAAGCCACATGTGCCATCATTATCTCCGGAAACATACTCATAAGAGAGCCTGTATTATGGTGCTCAGCAAACCAATAACGTGTATATCCCAGATTCTCTGCCAACTGAGCTGTTTTAGTAGAGTTGTTTAATACATCACTTGCTGATTTATCATTCTCAGTTAAGTAACATAAATCTAGTATTGATAACTTTATTTTTTGCATTTCCTGATTAATCTTGAGCTTAGTAAACCAATATAACCTACTTTTGTTCAAATTGAACGAATATACATACCAACTGTTATATATCTATTCAAAAAATTTATACTAACAAAATTAAAAAAATAGACAAATGAGCGAATATAACATTCCCAGCCAAGTGAGTATTGGGCACGTACATCTTAAGGTTGCCGACCTTGATAGAGCACTATCTTTTTACCATAAACTATTGGGATTTGAGGTAACAATGATGTATGGAAAACAGGCTGCATTCTTATCAGCAGGTGGCTATCATCATCATATAGGACTTAATACATGGCACTCTCAAGGTATGCCTAATGCTCCTGAAAATAGTGTTGGTTTATATCATACTGCAATTGCATATCCTACCAGAAAGGATCTTGCTCTTATTCTTAAGCATTTACTTGAGGCTGGATATCCATTAACAGGTGCCAGCGATCATGGTGTGTCTGAGGCGATTTATCTTAATGATCCCGATGGAAATGGAGTGGAGCTATATTGGGATAAACCAAAAAGTGAGTGGCCGGTTGAGGAGGATGGTTCACTTAATATGTATACAAAAGCACTCGATTTGAGAGATTTATTGAGCGAAACGGAACGATAACATTATTTTTTCTTCACCTTATTTATGATAAGAACAAAAGCGGTTGTTAAATATTTAGGTGTTATTTTACTATTTAATTCACTGTTCATGCTTATTGCTGCAGTGATTTCATTAGCCTATAGAGAAGATTCTTTTTATTCACTTCTTTTAAGCGCACTAATAGGTGTGGCAATTGGTACTTGCTGCACCTTTTTTATTGGAAGAGTAGGTGATATCAGGTTTCATGAGGGTTTGGCAATAAGTGTTTTGGGGTGGGTTGCTACTTGTCTTTCAGGCTTATTGCCTTTCTTATTATGGGGAGGGGAGTTCACATTTGCAAATGCTCTTTTTGAAAGTGTGTCGGGCTATACCACAACAGGAGCCAGTATACTTGTAAATATTGAAGGTCTTACTAAAGGATTACTTTTTTGGCGCTCATCTACTTCCTTTATCGGTGGTTTGGGTATTATACTGTTTGTATTGCTCATAATTCCGGAGAAGAAGGGTAGTAAGTCGTATATTTTCAGAGCAGAGGTTTCTGATCTTTCAAAGTTTAGCATTGCCGAAAGATCTAAGCACCTTATACGTGCTGTTTCTATTGTATATATTAGTTTAATTACACTTGAGACGATTTTGCTTAAGTTGTTGGGAATGACATTTTTTGATGCTATTTGTCACTCGTTTTCTACTATCGCGACATCTGGTTTCTCAACAAAGAATCTTAGTATTGCTGCATATGATAATGTTTGGATAGAAGTGGTGGTAATGTTTTTTATGCTGATTAGTAGTGTCCATTTTCTTTTAATATGGAGCACTATGAACGGTAAGAAGCAGAATATTTTTACTTCTTTGCCCACTCGAATGTATGTTTTAGTGATGTTTATCGCTATTATTTTGATTACATTACAGTTATACAATGAGAATTTATATGGTTTTTGGAACTCACTTAGGCATGCTTCATTTCAAGTAATCTCTCTAACAAGTACAACTGGTTTAGCATCTGCAGATAGTGAAGGATGGCCTCTTTTTACAATTATTATTTTACTTTATTTATCAATTCAGTGTGGTATGGTTGGATCTACTACAGGGGGGATTAAGTTCGACAGAATTTATATATATTTTTCATCACTTATTAAGCAATTAAAACAGACTCTACATCCTGAAGGTTTGTATGTGGTTAAATTTAATAACTATGTTGTGGATCAGGGTTTGGAAAAACAAATTTCGATATTTATAGTGCTTTATATTCTAACCTTTTCAATAACTACACTTCTGCTTTCTTTATTTGGACTAGATGGAATGACTGCATTATCTGCTTCAATTGCTACTTTAGGTAATGTAGGTCCCGGCTTTGGCAACGTAAGTTCTCTTGCTAATTATTCACAATTCCCAGATGCAGCTAAATATCTGCTTACTGCTAATATGTTTCTAGGGCGTCTCGAAATAGTGAATATTCTTGCTCTTGTTCTAATGTTATTTAGAAAAAGAGATAGATAATTATTACATTCAATTTTATTTGTAAATTGCATAATAATTGTGTCTGCCTCTGATTTCATGTAAGAGGTAGATTTTGTATGATTGTAACTCATCTATATATGAATAAAATTATTGAATGTGTACCTAATTTTAGTGAAGGACGCGATTTAGAAAAGATTGAAAGTATTGCAGATTGTTTTAGAGGTAAATCGGGTGTAAAGCTATTGGATTATAGTGGTGATGCCGATCATAATCGATCGGTTATTACGGTTGCAGGTGAACCTGATTCTATAAAAAATGCTGTGATAGAGGCTGTAGGGAAAGCTGTAGAACTTATTGATCTCACAAAGCATAGTGGTGAGCATCCTCGCATGGGCGCTGTGGATGTTGTACCTTTTATTCCTATTAAAAATGTTACAATGGATGAGGCTATAGCTCTATCGAAAGAGGTTGCATTGCAGGTGGCTGATAGATTTAATCTTCCTGTTTTCCTTTACGAAGCATCTGCATCCGGTAGGCATAGAGAGAATCTGGCTGATGTGCGTAGAGGTGAATTTGAGGGTTTAACAGAAAAAATGAAATTGCACGAATGGAAACCGGATTTTGGTCCGGATTCTCCTCATCCAACTGCCGGTGCCGTTGCCATTGGTGCTCGTAAACCTCTGATTGCTTATAATATAAATCTTAGTACTGATAATATTGAAATTGCAAAGGAAATTGCAAAGAGAGTGCGCCACAGCAGTGGTGGTCTGAGATATTGCAAGGCAATCGGAATTGATTTGAAAGGGCGCGGGGTTGCGCAAGTGTCGATGAACCTGACCGATTACACTAAAACTTCTATTTATAGTGTGCATGAGATGGTGCGGATGGAGGCTATTAGATATGGAGTTACTATTATCGGATCGGAGGTGATAGGTCTGGTTCCGATGGCTGCCTTGACTGAATCTGCTGCATATTATCTGGGTATCGAAAATTTTTCAATTAATCAGGTTCTGGAGGCTAAACTTTGGGAGTAACAAATGGATTTTTATTTTTTTAATTTATCAACTCTAAAATGAGAATGTTTTGAACTGGATTGAGATAATTGCTGTAATATTTGGTATTTTAAGTGTTTGGTATGCCCGAAAAGAGAATATTTTGGTCTTTCCTTTCGGCATTGCAAACGTATCGATATATGTTTATATCTGTTTTGTTTCTCTGCTCTATGCGAATGCCGGCATAAATATAGTTTACCTTATATCCAATATTTTTGGGTGGTATATGTGGTCGAGAAAAGGAAATAATGATGAAAAACTGCATATTACACGTAACAGTAAGGGACAAAATATATTATCATGGGTGTCAGTGTTTTCAATTTATGTTGCTGTATTCTTTTTGTTGAGGTGGGTTAACCGTGGTGATATTGAGTATGTTGACTCATACTTGCCATGGATTGATTCTTTTAATACATCTTTCTTTCTGGTTGCTACAATTTTAATGGCTTTTAAAAAGTTGGAGAATTGGTATTTTTGGATTGTTGGTAATATTGTTTCTATACCTATCTTCGCCTCTCAGGGTCTCTATTTCACCTCATTTCAATATACAGTATTTTTGGTTCTTGCTATACTTGGAATAAAAGAGTGGAGAAACAAAGTAAAAGTTTGAATTTAATATGAGTCTAAATAAATTGACAATTAATCAGTTTCTCGAAAAGAGCTCTTCTGATGAGGCTCTGCCGGCAGGAGGGAGTACTCTGGCATTATGTGGGGCTCTCGCAGCGGCTCTTGCAGAGAAGGTTGCCAAGGTGACTTTTGGTAAAGCTAAATATGCTGATTATGAAATACGTTTAAGGGAAATTTGTAGTGAATTAAACAGTGCACGGTTGCTTCTGACAAGCTATATAGATTGTGATGCAGATGCTTATCAAGGGGTGTTTGATGCATATAAATTGCCAAAGAGCAGTGTAGAGGTGGCTGGTGTTCGCAAAAGGGAGATTGAGAATTCTTTAAAGGCTGCAACTCTGGTGCAAATGAATGTTGCTGAGAAGTGTCATGAGTTTTATAATTATATTAAGGAGATAATAAATATTGTTGAAGGTAGCCTGAAAGCTGATGTTACGGTGAGTTTAATGATCTGTGCTACTGCTGCAAAAGGAGCAGTAATTAATGTAGAAACCAACTTGCATCATGTTGATGATGAAGAGTTTAAAAGAGAGATGATTGTTAAATGTAATATAATAAATAAAGATATTGATATTTATTAATGACAATATGTTAACTAACAGCTGTTTTTGTAATCCTAATTATAGTAAAATTGTTTAAATGATATTATCTTTGAATCTTCATAAATGAAAGCAACATACAAAATTGAAAAATATAAATAGATGGTAGAAACAATTAAAAGATCGCTCAGAGATTCTGCAGCGGCGAGGTGGACCGCACTATTTATTGTATCGTTTACAATGATGTGCGGATATTTTTTGACCGATGTTATGTCGCCACTGGCAGGTTTACTCGAGAGTCAGCTTGGTTGGTCTCGTGCAGACTATGGTACTTACACTAGCGCTTACGGATGGTTTAATGTGTTTCTTTTTATGCTTATTTTAGGAGGTATCATCCTCGATAAGCTTGGTATAAGGATTACAGGGTTTGGAGCTACAGTGCTTATGGTGGCGGGTACTGCAATTAAATATTGGGCTATTACAACTACTGCACTAAAAAGTGAACTGTTATTTGGTATTAACGGTCAGCTTCTATGGGCTAGTGTTGGTTTTGCTATTTTTGCTGTAGGTGCTGAGGTTGCCGGTATCACATTATCAAAAATTATTGTAAAGTGGTTTAAAGGTAAGGAGCTTGCAACAGCAATGGGCATGCAGGTGGCAATGGCAAGAATTGGTACTGCAATTGCTCTTGGATTCTCGGTTCCGATTGCACGTGCAACAGGTATCACTGATGTTTCTCGTCCTGTTTTGGTTGCTCTTATTGCTCTTTGTATCGGTCTTGTTGTATTTCTTGTTTATATTCTGATGGATATAAAGTTAGATAAGTCAGAGGTTGAAGCAAATGGTGTTAAAGAAAATCATGAAGAGGAAGATTTTAAAATTTCTGATATAGGTAAAATATTGAACAACAAGGGTTGGTGGTATATCGCAATTTTATGTGTTCTGTTTTACGCTGCAGTTTTCCCATTCTTGAAATATGCAACTGACCTTATGGTAAATAAGTTTCATGTTGATCAAAATATTGCAGGATTGATACCAATGCTTTTGCCTTTTGGAAATATTTTGCTTACTCCATTGTTTGGAGGAATTTACGACAAGAAGGGAAAAGGTGCAACTATAATGATTATAGGTTCGGTTTTACTTATTCTTGTTCACGGAATTTTCTCAATTCCGGGCTTAGATAGCTGGATAACAGCAATTGTATTAGTGATTGTTCTTGGTATCGCCTTCTCGCTTGTACCTTCGGCAATGTGGCCTTCAGTGCCAAAGATTATCCCTGAAAAGCGACTTGGTACTGCTTATTCGCTTATTTTCTGGGTGCAGAATTGGGGTTTGATGGGCGTTCCATTGCTTATCGGATGGGTGCTCGAAAAATATTGTATTACCGGTCAGACTATCAGAGATGGCGTAACTGTTAACACATACGATTATACTTTACCAATGATGATTTTCACTTGTTTTGGTATATTGTCTCTAATATTTGCGTTATTGCTTAAGATTGAAGATAAGAAGAAAGGTTACGGACTTGAATCTCCAAATATTGAGCAATAATGAATATATATTATGTAAAGAAACTTCTTAGTTAAGGTTTGTTTTTTATATACCTAAGTTGGTATATGTTCTCTAAAGACGATTCGATATAACAAAAGAATCGTCTTTTTTTTGCTTTAATTTATAGTTTAAACTCCCTTCTATTTTCTATATTCATTTCTATTATATCGATATCATTTTACTCCTATCTGATTCTATTATAAAGGGAGATTATAAGAGCAATATAGGGACAATATAAGAGTGAGGTTAGAGTAAGCTCAAATCTTCTATAGAGGAATTAACCATGCGGCATAGATGTGACAGATGAGACCTAACACTACAAATAGATGGAAGATTGAATGGATAAATTCTCTTTTTGCTTTTGCATAGATAACAGCGCCAATTATATAAAAGATGCCTCCGCCTATCAGCCAGTTTATTACCTCAATTGAGTTTTGAGCTTTTGCTACATCGATAAGTGGTTTAAAGGCAATAAGAACAACCATTCCCATAAATACATATGAGGTAGTTTTGATATTGCTATTTCGTTTTAATGGTTTGAAGCTGATGGTTATACCAATAATTGCTATTATCCAGACTAATGAAAATAGTACCCATCCCCAAACAGGCTCTTCGGGTTTAAGGAGTATTAGTGTGAAGGGTGAGTAGCTTGCGGCTATCAAAACATAGATTGAGGCATGGTCGAAATGTCGCAGTTTGGCTTTTTTAAGGGGTTCCTGCACGAAATGGTATATGGTGGATGATCCCATGCAGGCAACTATCCCTAGTCCGAAAATGGAGTGGGCTATAATCCCCCAGATATTGTTGCTTGCAATGGCATTGTTAACCAAAATAGCTGTTGCAACTATGCCTATTAGTAGTCCCAAACCGTGACTGATATAGTTGGCTTTCTCTTCTCGTAGTGTATAAAACTTCTCTTTTGTCATATTTTGTTTGAAAGCTACAAAGTTAATATATAAAGTAATACACTATTAAAATTTGGGAATATTGATTTGAAAGTGACAAAAAGTCATGTTGTTTTAACTTGGCAAAGATTTTGACCATTTGTTGTTATTATGTAGTTAGTTGCGTCAATTATCATTATAATTTGTTCTATAATTATGAGTGCGTAACTTTTTATAGGTGAGAAAAAATAAAATATAGTTATATGAATTTCAATAATTTTACAATTAAAGCTCAGGAGGCTCTGCAGAAGGCTATCGACATTGCTCGCGGAAATAACCAGCAGATGATTGAACCTGCTCATTTGCTTAAGGCTATTATGAGTGTAGGTGAGAACGTTACAAGCTTCCTTTTTAATAAACTTGGAGCTAATAGTCATAATCTAGAAAGGGTTATAGACGCTGAGATTGAGTCGTTGCCACGTGTATCGGGTGGCGACCCGATGTTGAGCAGGGATACAAATGCTGTTCTTCAGAAAGCGGCCGATTTGACCAGCAAGATGGGTGATAAGTTTGTCTCTATTGAGCATATTTTGCTTGCTATTGTTGATGAGAAAAATAGTGCATCGAGAATGATGAAGGATGCAGGTATCTCTTTTGATCAGCTGAAATTGGCAATTAGTGATTTGAGAAAGGGTGAGAAGGTGACAAGCCAGACTGCCGAAGATACCTATCAGGCACTTAATAAATATGCGGTTAACTTGATAGAGAAGGCTAGAGATGGTAAGCTCGATCCCGTAATTGGTCGCGATGATGAGATTAGGCGTGTTCTTCAGATTTTGAGTAGAAGGACTAAAAATAATCCTATTTTAATTGGTGAACCGGGTACGGGTAAAACTGCAATTGCTGAGGGTCTTGCCTATCGTATTATTCGTGGTGATGTGCCAGAGAATCTGAAGAGTAAGCAGGTTTATTCGCTTGATATGGGTGCACTTATTGCAGGTGCTAAATATAAAGGTGAGTTTGAAGAACGTTTAAAATCGGTTGTTAATGAGGTGATTAAGTCTGATGGGGAGATTATTCTTTTTATCGATGAGATTCATACTTTAGTGGGTGCCGGAAAGAGCGAAGGAGCAATGGATGCTGCAAATATTCTGAAGCCTGCACTTGCTCGCGGAGAGTTGAGGGCTATTGGTGCAACCACACTTGATGAGTATCAGAAATATTTCGAAAAGGATAAGGCGTTGGAGCGTCGTTTTCAGACTGTTATGGTTGATGAGCCTTCTGAGACTGATAGTATATCAATTTTGAGGGGTTTGAAGGAGCGATATGAGAATCATCATAAGGTGAGAATTAAGGATGAGGCTATTATTGCTGCTGTTCAGCTTTCTAGCAGATATATTACTGATAGGTTTTTACCCGATAAAGCAATTGACCTGATGGATGAGGCAGCGGCTAAGCTGAGGATGGAGGTCGATTCAGTTCCTGAGGAGCTTGATGAGATTATGCGTAAGGTTAAGCAGCTTGAAATTGAGCGTGAAGCTATTAAACGCGAAAATGATGAGGCTAAGGTTGAGTTGCTGACAAAGCAGATTGAGGAACTGAAGGCTGAAGAGACTGATTATAAGGCTAAATGGCAATCGGAGAAGGAGCTGATTAATAAGATTCAGCAGGCGAAGATTGATATTGAGGATGCTAAGTTTGAGGCCGACAGAGCTGAACGTGAAGGTGATTATGGTAAAGTGGCGGAACTTCGTTACGGAAAAATTAAGGAAAAGGAGAACGAAATTGAGGCTCTTCAGGCTCAATTGCACGAAAAGCAGGGTAGTCGCGCCATGATCAAGGAGGAGGTAGATGCTGAGGATATTGCCGATGTGGTATCGAGATGGACAGGAATTCCCGTTAATAAGATGTTGCAAAGCGAGCGTGAGAAGTTGCTCAACCTTGAGACTGAACTTCATAAACGTGTTGTGGGTCAGGATGAAGCCATTGAAGCTGTTTCGGATGCTGTTAGAAGGAGCAGGGCCGGATTGAGTGATCCTAAGCGTCCAATTGGCTCTTTTATATTCTTAGGAACAACTGGTGTGGGTAAAACTGAACTTGCTAAAGCGCTTGCTGAGTATCTGTTTGATGATGATGATATGATGACTCGTATTGATATGAGTGAGTATCAGGAGAAATTTAGTGCTACCAGATTGATTGGTGCGCCTCCGGGATATGTGGGTTATGATGAGGGTGGACAGCTAACTGAGGCTATTCGCAGGAAGCCATATTCTGTTGTTTTGTTTGATGAGATTGAGAAGGCTCACCCTGATGTGTTTAATATATTGCTTCAGGTGCTTGATGATGGAAGGCTTACTGATAATAAGGGTAGGGTGGTCAACTTTAAGAATACCATAATTATTATGACTTCAAACATGGGTTCTAGTGAAATAAGGGAGAATTTTGAGAGGATCACTCCATCTAACAGAGAGGAGATAATTGATAATACCAAAAATCTGGTTATGGATATGCTTAAGAGAAATATCCGTCCTGAGTTTCTGAATCGTATTGATGATGTTATTATGTTTACTCCTCTTAAAGAGAGTGAGATAACTCAAATTGTGAAACTTCAGCTCAACAAAGTTGCACAGTCGCTTTCTGAAAGTGGTATTGTTTTAAAATACAGTGATGAAGCAATTAAGAGTATTT
>CAYLKV010000017.1:0-54914 GCA_964384545.1 uncultured Proteiniphilum sp. | reverse complement strand
GAGAGGGATTCGAACCCCCGGAAGCTCACACTTCAACGGTTTTCAAGACCGCCGCGATCGACCACTCTGCCATCTCTCCTTTACTTTTATCTCAGGATATTTAAATCCCAAAAGCGAGTGCAAAGATATTACTATTTTCGAAAAGAAAAAACAATAACAAGGGATTATTTTAGTCAAAATAAAAAAAATCAATATTTCGTTGTATCTTTGTGTAAACTAGATTCAATATTTCATGTTATTTAAAGAACTTCCGCTTACTGATTCGCTTTTAGAAGGCCTTGATGCTATGAACTTTAAAGAGGCCACACCGATACAAGAACAAGCTATCCCAATTATATTAAATAAAAAAGATGTTATTGCTTGTGCGCAAACGGGTACAGGTAAGACGGCTGCATTTTTACTTCCTCTGCTTAATAATTTACAGACCGACAATCATGATGAGAAAAAGGTAAATGCCATAATTATGGCGCCAACACGCGAACTGGCGCAACAGATTGATATGATGATGGAAGGTTTTTCATATTACACTCCTTTCTCATCAGTTGCTGTTTATGGTGGAAATGATGGTGATGCTTGGGATGTTCAGAAAAGAGGTTTAACTAGTGGAGCTGCAGTTGTTATTGCTACTCCCGGAAGATTACTTTCGCATATCAATCTATATAATATCGACTTCTCTAGTGTAAAATATTTCATTCTTGATGAGGCCGACAGGATGCTCGATATGGGATTCTATGATGATATCATGAAGATTGAGAAACTATTGCCTAAAGATCGTCAAACAGTGATGTTCTCCGCTACTATGCCTCCAAAAATTCAGCAATTGGCTAAAACAATCCTGAAGAATCCGGAAGAGATTACTATTGCGATAGCACGACCACCTGAAAATATTATACAATCGTCATATATTTGCTACGAACCGCAGAAGATTCAGATCTTAAAGCAGCTGTTTAGTGATAAGAAACCTAATAAGGTTATTCTATTCTCAGGGTCTAAACAAAAGGTTAAGGATGTTGCAAAGATATTACAGCAATTAAATCTATCTGTTGGAGAAATGCACTCCGACCTCGATCAGTCACAGCGTGAACATATAATGCGTGAATTCAAAAATGAGAGAGTTGATATTCTTGTTGCAACTGACATTGTTTCTCGCGGTATCGATATTGATGATATTACACTTGTAATCAATTTCGATGTACCTTATGATGTTGAAGACTACATTCATCGTATAGGCAGAACTGCTCGTGCTGGTGATTCAGGAATGGCTATCACATTTGTTGCTCCTGAAGAACAATATCGATTTGAGCAAATAGAACAATTTCTTCAAAAGAAAATATATAGAATTCCTGTACCTATTGAGTTTGGCGATGTCCCCGAATACAATCCAATCAAAATCAAACGTCAGGGTGGCAATTTCAATGATGTTTCAAAGAGAAAGAAATCAAATAAAGGTGAAACTTCTGCAAAGGAGAAGAGTGCCGATAACAAAGTTGAGAAACCAAACGATAAACCTAAAAAGAAGAGGAACAAAAAGCCTCGTAACAGACAGGAAGCAAACGGCAACAATCACGACATCAATATCATCAAACCAGATAATTTAGTTCTGGAGGTTGAATCAGCTAAGCAGCAGACTAATAAAACAGCACAGGATTCAAATAATGTAATTCCGCAAGAGACTATCGCTGCAACTCAACAGAGCCCTAACAAAAAGAAAAAATCGAGAAAAAAGCGTAAACCTAAACCTCAAGAGGAGGCAGTTGCTGAAAACAATCAATCTACAACCAAAGATTCAAAGAGTAAATCTAAGCCTAAGAAAGAGCAGAGTAACAAAACCACTAAAGATACTCATAAAAAGGGTAATAGAGATCTGATCGACTCTACTCAAAAAACAGGCAAAACTGATAATACTACTCAAAAGAAGGTGGTAAAAAAGAAGTTGGTAAAGAAGAAAGATATAGAAGATAATTTTGCTTATCAGGAAAGATCTATATCACAAGTTACTCAAGAAAAAAATCAGGAAAAGAAGAAGAGTTTCTGGGATTGGCTACCTTTCAAGAAAAAATAATAAAGAGTATACATAGCAAAAAAAGGTGCAATAACATTAAGTAATTGCACCTTTTTTATTTATATTTTGGATTATACTAACTGTAGTTCAGCTTTCTGCTCCTGTTCAATTATACTCATTCCACGAAGAATAGCTTGTTCATTTACAGGCAGTAGGTGGTGATGGCGTTCAGGAAGAGTCTCCTTTAGTCCTTTCATCACATTCTCTATCTTAAGCATTGGAGACACTTTTAACAGACCACCAAGAATAATCATATTAAAGACCTTACTATTTTCCATTTTCACAGACTCATCCATAGCATTAACACAGTAAACATCAATATCTTTACGTTTAACTTTATTGTTAATACCATATTGGTCGTAAATAAGTACACCACCAGGTTTAACCTTCTCTTCGAACTTGTCGAGCGATGGCTGATTAAGTACAATAGCAATATCATAATTATTTACAACCGGCGAACTAATCTGTTCGTCAGAAATAATAACTGTAACGTTTGCTGTTCCTCCTCTCTGTTCAGGACCATATGCAGGGAACCACGACACCTCTTTATCTTCCATGATACCGGAATATGCAAGTATCTTTCCCATCGACAATACACCCTGTCCACCAAATCCGGCTATTACAATTTCCTTTAACATTATATTAGTCTAAAGTTTTATTAATCATATATTTTTTAAATCCCCTATCGGAAATACCGGGAACATATTTTCAACCATCCAGTCATTAGATTTAGCCGGTGTCATTTTCCATCCGGAACTACAGGTAGAAACCACCTCTACAATCGAGGTTCCTTTTCCGGCCATAGAGTTCTCAAAAGCAAGTTTAATCATCTTCTTGGTCTTCTTCACAGCAGCAGCAGTATGAACACTTGTTCTGGTAGCAAGACAAACTCCATCGAGCAATGCTAACATGTCAAGAATCTTTAAAGGACGTCCCATTGTTTTTATATCTCTACCGCTAGGGCTGGTTGCAGTTGGCATATCCTCCAGTGTTGTGGGAGCCATCTGACCACCTGTCATACCATATATTGCATTATTTATAAATATGATAGCAATATTCTCGCCTCTGTTGGCTGTATGAATTGTTTCTGCAGTACCAATCGCAGCAAGGTCACCATCACCCTGATATGTAAAGACCATTTTTTTAGGAAGAAGGCGTTTAACAGCCGTTGCAAGTGCAGGTGCTCTACCATGAGCTGCCTCCTGCCAATCTATATCCAAATACTTATATGCAAAAACTGCACATCCCACAGGTGCTATACCTATGGTTTTTTCTTGTAAACCCAACTCCTGTATTACCTCTGCTACTATCTTATGTACAACACCGTGTGAACAACCGGGACAATAATGCATGTAATTGTCATTCATCAATTCCGGTTTAGCATACACCAGATTTTCAGGATTAACTATATCGTTTTTATTCATTTTCTTAATCTTTTAAAAGTGATTATCTCACTATCTTTTACTAAATCTGTAAATCAAGTAAAATAGAATTGCTGATCCTCCAAACCACCATGTTAATTGCATATTCTTTTCGGAAGAAAAATAAACAACAAACGTTGCTATAAATGCAATCAAAAATAGTAGAAGAAAGATATTTCTTATTTTAAGATCCATATCGATAGATTTTAAACTGTTGTCTATTATATCTAAATTCTTAAGTTTTTATTTCTTAAGCCCTTATTATTAATACAATTAGCAATTTATATTTCTAGAAACTCTCTTTAAGAGCTTTTAGAACCTCATCCGGTGTAGGAACAATTCCACCCAATCTGCCATAATGTTTTACAGGAACCTTACCATTTACAGCCAATCTCACATCTTCAACCATCTGACCGGCATTTAACTCAACTGTAAGCATTCCTTTCACTTTATCGGCATACTCATTAATAATTTCAGATGGATATGGCCAAAGTGTAATTGGTCTGATTAATCCAACTTTTATTCCTTCCTGACGCGCAAGATCTACTGCCTTCATACAAATTCTTGCTGCAGATCCAAATGCTACGATAATATATTCAGCATCTGAGCATTTAATCTCCTCATAACGAACCTCATTTGCTTCAACCTCTCTATATTTAGCTTGAAAACGAATGTTGTTCTTTTCCATTGAGGCCGAATCCAGCTCAAGTGATGTAATTACATTAGGAGCTCTGTCCGGAGTTTTACCCAAAGTTGCCCATGGACAATGTTCTCTAATCTCCTGTTCAGTTCTTCTGCGTTTAAACTCAGGAAGTTTCACCTTCTCCATCATCTGGCCAATTACCCCATCAGTAAGAATCATAGCCGGATTACGGTATTTAAAAGCAAGATCAAAAGCAAGCCCAACAAAGTCGGCCATCTCCTGAACCGAACTTGGTGCAAGAGTTATAAGTTTATAATCACCATGTCCTCCACCCTTTACAGTTTGAAAATAGTCTGCTTGCGAAGGCTGTATAGTTCCCAATCCTGGCCCACCCCTCTGCACATTAACTATGAGGCATGGTAATTCGGCTCCAGCCATATAGGAGATCCCCTCCTGTTTAAGACTAACACCGGGACTTGAAGATGATGTCATAGCATACTTTCCGCATGCAGCTCCACCATAAACCATATTTATGGCTGCAACCTCACTCTCTGCCTGTAGTACAACCATTCCTGTTGTTTTCCAGGGAGCTTCATCCATAAGTGTCTCTATAATTTCCGACTGAGGTGTAATTGGATAACCAAAATAGCCATCTACTCCGTAACGAATTGCTGCATGAGCAATTGCGTCATTTCCTTTCATTAAAGATATTTCTGATACCATAATTACCCCACTCTTTTTTTATAAACAGTTAAACAAGCATCGGGACAAACATATCCGCAATTTGCACAACCTATACAATTGTCTGGGTTTTTCATATATACATAGTGATACCCACGATCGTTTACCTCACGCGGTTCTAATTCCAGCACATCGGTAGGACATGAAACCACACAGAGGTCACAACCTTTGCAGTGATCCCTGTTTACCTCCACATAGCCTATAAATTTTGCCATTATTTATTTGATTTTAGATTATTATTCTACAAAGATATCAGTTTTCAACGAGTTCTAATTAATTAAATCACTATTTTTCTGTTCATCAATCTCTTTCCTCTTTCCTGTTCTTAACTGAGTAGTTATTGATGCTTTTACTTAAAATAGAGTATATCTCTTTTAACTGAATATCTTCAATTAAATTGAGATGCTTGTTTAATATATTTTCATCTAACCTGATAGCAGGACCTGTTTGAGCCTCTGCAGGTTCCATTTCCATCACTTTTGCAGCTGTTTCTGATATCAGTGGTCTTAAAACATCAAATGGAATTTTCTTTGATTTGAGTATTTCGTATGATAGAGTGAACATATGATTAGAGAAGTTATTTGCAAATACAGCTGACAGATGCAAAAACTTTCTGCTCTCACTATCTAATAGCCTCACATTGTCGGATATAGTTCTTGAAAGCGATATCAAAATCTCCTCAATCTCTTTAGAAGATGCTTCAATAAAGATCGATATTTTGGAGAAATCTACTTTTCTGGCTTTACTAAAAGTCTGCAATGGATAAATAACACCATATCCTGCTTTAGGATCTCTCTTCTCAAACAGATCAATCGGTACACTGCCAGATGTATGCACCCATATTCCGAAAGTGACTGGCATTAACTCTATTATCTCAGAAAGTGCATCATCCTTTATAGAAAAGATATAAAGATCTGCATCACTAATTATATTGTTGAGATTATCAATCGGCTGAGCATTTACTATCTCTGCAAGAGCTTGAGCATTATTAAAGTTTCTACTATAAATCTGCAAAATATCATTTCCTGCACTCTTCAATGCCAAAGAAAGATGTGTTGCTACATTACCGGATCCGATAAATACAATTTTCATAATAGATATTTCAGATTAATTTTCATCTTTGTAAATTCTCAATCCTACTTTATCTACACCTTTTAACGGATCAGCATACATAAGATGAGCAATATTTATTTCATAGGTTCTCGGTCTGTTCAACCACACATCGCTCTTATATGGGAGAGAGATTTGGCGCAAACTCCCATTTCCACTACCCAATCTTTTACCAAAATCATTGGCTACTTTGTATCTTATTGTATCACTGTAAAACACTATATCATTAAGGTTATGATTAACTTCCAAGTAAATTTCACTATATGGATAAACCATTGATGTGGTCAGTTCCAAAGAGATAGAATATTTTCCATACTGCTCAGATTTGAGTGTATCAATAGTAAAGGTTAAAACAGAATCTCTATACCAATTCTCTTTCTCAACCTTATTATATTTAAAATATAAATCTCCTTTATTACAGGAGATAAGCACTATTAATCCTGCAATTACAAAAAAGATCCTATTAATGGCTTTCACCCGAAGAACTGTTTTTAATTATTATTATTTCCTTCGTGATTATTGTTGTTGTTCTTTTTCTTTGATTTTCTCTTCTTACGAGACTGTTTATTGCTCTTTGCATCAAAGCGAGTTATACTTTCATCCTCAAGAATATCATTTTTATAAACATCACCCTTTGAGTTAACCTTCTCTACAACAACATTTATTTGATCTGGCTTGTGACCTTTCTTGTTCATTTTTATAATCTCAAAAGCACGGTCTTTTGAAATTGTAACCAAGTTTGCTGCACCATTTTTATCAGTTGAGTATGTGATTAGGCCTGCCAGAATATCGCTCTTAAAATGATAATAATCACCATCTTTGGCACTTAAAACTATCTCTCTCGAAGGCAAACTCCTGTGAGCTTCAACATACATATCAACTTCGTAGTTCATGCAGCATTTAAGCTTTCCACACTGACCTGCAAGTTTTTGAGGATTGATGGAGATATCCTGAAAACGTGCAGCGTTGGTCGACACAGATACAAAGCTCGACACCCAACTACTACAACACATCTCTCTGCCACATGGCCCTATACCGCCTATTCTGCCTGCCTCCTGACGAGCACCAATCTGCTTCATCTCAATTTTAACCCTGAATTCGCCTGCTAGCACTTTTATCAACTGGCGAAAGTCCACCCTCTCATCAGCTATATAATAAAATATTGCTTTATTCCCATCTCCCTGATACTCAACATCTCCAATCTTCATCTGAAGACCAAGATCCTCTGCAATCTGACGGGCACGAATCATTGTAGGCTGCTCCCGTTCTTTTGCCAACTCATATTTCTCAAGATCGGCAGGTCGTGCAATTCTATAAATACGTTTCAAACCACCATTTAGATCATCACGGTAGTTATATTTCTTCATCTGTTTCTCAACCAGTTTTCCAGTTAATGTAACAGTTCCAATATCATGACCCGGCGTTGCTTCTACAGCAACCAAATCGCCCAGTTCAAGTTCCAGATTATTGCTATTTATATAGTATCCCTTGCGAGTGTTTTTAAACTGAACCTCAACCATCTTACTCAATTCCTGAAATTCAGGAAAATCGTGTAGCCAGTCGTAAATATGAAGCTTATTATTATGTCGTGTACAACCTTTGCAGCTCTTTGTATTTCTTATTGTCACTTCTTTAATTGGTGCAATATCTGCAAGTTTATCTGAAAATACTTCTCTATCCATATATATATAAATTGCTATATCATATTGATTAGCAACGCTTCTTAAATGTAATTAAATCAATTTGCAAGTTACAAATTATTTTCGTAACAGAAGGGTAGCCCTTAAACAAAGTTCAAGGAAAATAATTTTCGCATTTCCATTTTGCTCAATCTGACGATAAGCAACAGAAAATTGATCATTAAACTCCTCTATATTTTTTTCATTAATATAAGGAGAAAACCGTTCCCCAAACTGCTCTTCATAGCTAGTGAGAAATACCATTTCGGGTTCACCCAAATTATTAACAAAATATTCACGGAACAACTTAAGTGAGTATGAAATAAAGCTTTTTTGCATCTCTCTACCAATTGCTGCTATCTCATTTGCCACCTCTTTTATTGCTTTTATATTTCCCGAAACAGACGAACGCATCATTTTTACAAAAAGATCAAATAGGAATTGATTCTCTTCTGAGTTATCAATTATCTGTAAAGCACTCGTGTAACTGCCATTTGCGATATGTGCTATTGAAACTGCTTCATTTTCACTAAGTTCGAAATTACTTGTCAACGTAGTAATCATCTCTTCCTTCTCTATTGCACGAATATTAAGAGGAACGCATCGCGACCATATTGTTTGCAAAACATTCTCACTATCTTCTGATATCAAGAGAAAAATAGTGTTCAGAGGCGGCTCCTCTATCAATTTAAGCAATTTGTTGGCGCAGGCATCATGCATCTTCTCAGGCAACCAAATTACCATAACTTTATATGGAGCTTCATATACTTTCAGATTGAGTTTTCTAATAATCTCATCACTCTCTTTTGAGTATATAACACCCTGAGCATTTTCAGCATCAATAAAGCTAAGCCACCGGTTAAGATTGAAGTATCTGTTCTCCGACAAAAACTGACGCCACTCTGGCAGATAATCGTCACTCACCTTCGATTTTACTACCGGGAAAACAAAATGAAGATCGGGATGAGCCAGCTTATCAAACTTATGGCACGAAGGGCACTCACCACAAGCATCGTTTGCACCGCGATTACTGCAATTCAAATATCTCGCATATGCAATTGCAAGGGGTAACTTTCCCACACCTTCAGGACCATAAAAGATACGTGCATGAGGCATAAAACCACTTTGCACACTATCTATAAGATGTTGCTTTACATCGTTTAGTCCTATTACATCGCGAAAATACATTAAATCAATATATCTGTTGTGCTATTCTTCTAACACTATTTACGGCACTCATAGAGTAAAAATGAATACTAGGCACACCGGCAGCCATAAGCTCTTTACACTGCTTAATACTCCACTCTACACCAACCTCAACAGCCTCTTCATCTGTCTCACATTTGCGAAGTTCCTTTTCCAGATCCTCTGGAATATCTGTTCTGAAAATTCTTGGTAAAACTGTCAACTGACTCTTTAAATGTATCGGTTTAATACCCGGTATAATTGGCACCTCTATGCCTGCAGCTCTGCATTTATCAACAAATTCGAAATATTTGCTATTGTCGAAAAACATCTGTGTTACAAGGTAGTCGGCACCATTATCCACCTTCATCTTGGTGTAGAATATCTCCGATTCCATATTGGGCGATTCCTCATGTTTCTCCGGGTAACAGGCCATTCCATACGAAAAAGGAACCTCCGAAGGTGTAAATTCAGAGCCATCGATACTGATTCCTACGTTGAAATTATTGACCTGCTCCTGCAGCCCTGTCGAATATTTATGACTATCCATCGCTCGCTGCTGTGCATCAAGTTTTTTTGAATCTCCCCTGAGCAACAGCAAATCTGTTACTCCTAAAAAAGAGAGATCAATAAGAGCATATTCAGTCTCCTCTTTTGTAAATCCCTGCGATATAATATGAGGAATTGCTTTAATACCATATCTGTTTTGGATTGCTGCGGCAATGGCAACAGAACCTGGTCTATTCCTCACGTTAACCTTTCGGATTACACCATCTTTATCCTCTTTGTATATAGTCTCACTATGATGAGTTGTGATATTTATATATTTCGGGTCGAATTCTTTCAGTCGATCTATCGCTTTAAAAAGTTTATTTATACTGTTCCCTTTTAGAGGAGGTAGCAGTTCGAATGAAAAAGCTGTTTTGTCTCCTTTATTTATCAGTTCCGAAATTTTCATAATCCTCTATTTCAAAAAATGATTACTCAATAACTAGTTAAATATAGCTCTTATTATATCCATTCCATTTGCATACAATACAAGAGATATAAGCAGAACCATACCCGCCAATTGGGCATACTCCATAAACTTTTCGTTAGGTTTTCTTCTTGCTACCACCTCATAGATAAGGAACATAACATGTCCGCCATCAAGTGCAGGAATAGGAAGAATATTCATAAATGCAAGGATAACCGACAAAAAGGCTGTCATCATCCAGAATGAGTGCCAATCCCATTGTGCAGGGAAAAGACCGCCTATTGCACCAAAGCCACCTAGAGAAGATGCACCCTCTTTTGTAAATACATACTTAAACTGAGCAATGTAATCTTTTAGTGTCTGAACTCCCATCCTAATACCGGCAGGGAACGATTCAAAGAAACCATACTCAACAGTTACAGCACCATAAATAAGACCGGCCGGTGTCACAAAAAAGCCCAATGTACCGGCTGAGTCGGCCTGAACATCGGCACTCATCAGTGATCCATTACGATAATAACCTAATGTCACAACCTCATTTTTATAGCTTTCAAGCTGATTCCTCAACTCTCCAAACGATGCAGTTTCAACACCGTTAATAGAGACAATGCTGTCACCTTTAACCAGTCCCGCCTGCTCTGCAGCACTACCCTCATTTGTATCATAAACTACAGAAGGTATACGTATATTGGCAAATCCCTCTTTATCTGTAAGTAGATTTTTCATAATATCTTCTTGCATCTGAAGCTTAACTATCTCACCATTACGTTTTACAGTCACTGTTTCTGCATCAGCAATATCAAGAAGTGTGCGAACACCAAACCTATCCAGTTTTTTATTATCAGCCATTAACAGGATATCACCATCCTGAAAACCTGCACTCTTTGCAGCAGAGCTAAACTCCATACCCTGTGTCACTTTCTCAAGTGGAAGATATGTATCATTCCAAGTAAAAAGAACCATCGAGTAGATAAAAAATGCAAGAAGAAGATTGAAAATAACACCCGCAACCATCACAAGAAGTCGCTGCCATGCCGGTTTCGACCTAAATTCATATGGTTTTGCAGGTAGAGCCATCTGTTCTTTATCCATCGACTCATCTATCATCCCTGATATTTTCACATATCCTCCAAGTGGCAACCATCCCACTCCATATTCTGTTTCGCTGTTTTTAGGTTTATATCTGAAAAGTGCAAAGCCTGCATCAAAGAATAGATAAAACTTTTCTACTCTGATTTTAAACATCCTTGCAAAAATATAGTGACCGAATTCATGTACGACTACAAGTATCGATAAGCTCAAAATGAGCTGTAGTGCTTTTATTAAAAAAGTTTCCATTCAGTTATTGTTACAAACAAATTGTTATATATTAATTTTTAATTCTTATCTCTTTAATGCCAGAAGCATCTATATTTTAATTCAGTAAACTATTCACTATCTCTCTAGTCTCTTTATCACTCTCAAGATAGTCGCTAAGTGTTGGATGTTCAATAAACGCAGCACTCTCCATAGCTTTATGTATCAGTCTGCTCATATCATAAAAACCAATCCTATCTTCCAGGAAAAGTGATACAGCCACCTCATTTGCAGCATTTAATATACATGGCATATTGCCTCCTTTTTCTATCGCTGCATAAGCGTAACTGAGGTTTGGGAACCTTTCATTATCAGGTGCTTCAAATGTCAGTTGAGATAACTTAACAAAATCTACCGGTTCTAAATTCAGATTCAAACGCTCGGGAAAGGACAATGCATATTGAATTGGAGCTCTCATATCAGGCTGTCCAAGCTGTGCCAAAATACTTTTATCATCAAACTGAACCATGGAATGGATTATCGACTGAGGGTGTATTAACACCTCAATTTGCGACGGTTCCACATCAAACAGCCATTTAGCCTCTATCATTTCAAACCCTTTGTTCATCAATGTTGATGAGTCGATAGTCACCTTTGCACCCATATTCCAATTGGGATGATTTAATGCCTCTTTCTTGGTTGCTTTAACCAGTTGTTCAGCAGTAAACTTTCTGAATGGACCTCCCGAAGCGGTTAGCAATATCTTATCAATCCTGTTATTCACCTCTCCATTCAGACATTGAAATATTGCCGAATGTTCAGAATCTACAGGCAAAATAGCAACTCTATTCTCCAGTGCCAAAGATGTAATTAGTTCTCCCGCCACAACAAGCGTCTCTTTATTTGCCAAAGCAATAGATCTACCTGCTTTGATAGCACTTATTGTTGGTTTTAAACCTGAAATGCCGACCATTGCGGTCAGCACCATATCGATGTTTTCATCCTTTACAACCTCTTCAATAGCCTCGCTACCGCACCAAACCTTTATTGGCAAGTCGCTCAGAGCCTCTTTCAGTTGACTATATTTATCCTTATTGGCAATAACAACAACTTCAGGCATCATTTCACGAGCCTGTTTTATTAGCAAATCTACACTATTATTGGCTACAAGTACATATGCTTCGAACCTGTCGGCATTCCTGGATATAACATCAATCGCCTGAGATCCAATCGACCCGGTTGATCCTAAAATAGCAATTTTACGTCTTTTCTTTTCCATGTTTGACTGTTATTCCAAAATCTTACAAAGATAATAAAAACTAATTTAAATAGGGTAATGCTTTAAGGACCTCATCTATACTGTAGGTAATTATTGTCTCCCGGTTAAACTTCAATGTCCAGCTTCTCTTCTCTTCATCTACAAAAAGTTCTATTGGCGCTTCTGATATAATTTTATAACCTTTTCTCGACAAGGCTTTTGTTGTCCATCTTGCCATTAATCCATCCGGTTCACTAACATGAGTTGTTATAAACTTATCTAAATTCTTCCGAACTATAAAACTACCATACTCTTTGTCAAAATCATAAGACATGTGACTAAATATCTCTTCAAAGCTGCCATTAAGCACCAAATCTTCGGGTGTTCCCACAATCACACCCTTGTTATTCAACATCAGCCATAACTTATCTGCCACCTGCATCGCAGTCTCAAGTTCGTGTGTAGATATTATTATAGTTTTTCCTGTATCACGAGCCAACTTCTGCAGTAACAGTAAAATATTAATTCGGCTTGGCAGGTCTAAATGAGATGTGGGCTCATCAAGCAAAATCAGAGGAGTATCCTGAGCAAGAGCTCTGGCAATAAATACCCTCTGCCTCTCACCATCAGAAAGTTCATAAATGCTCCTATCATCAAATCCTTCAAGATAGGTAATCCTCATCGCTTCAGAAATAATCTCATTATCTTTTTCAGATAAGCTTCCCAACCATCCTGTGTATGGGTCGCGACCAATTGATATAAGTTCCCTTACATTAAATGCAGCCACTGAATTTTGTCTGGTAAGCACAACAGATAATAATCGTGCTCTTTTTTCAGGTTTTAGGTTAACCAAATCTCTGTTCTCAAGGTTTATAACTCCGGAGTAGACAGGTTGCAGACAGGCAATCGAACGAATTAGAGTCGATTTTCCACAACCATTCTTTCCAATTAAAGCTATCAGTTCTCCCCTTTCTGCAGATAGATTGAGATTACTCTGAACAACTCTTGTTCTCTTATTATCAGGGTACCCAATGGTTACGTTGGCAAGTTCAAGAAACGACATATTACTCCTCTAATAATCCTTCCGGGAGATCCATCTCAATAATTTTCGTCTCCTCATCAATAGCAGTAATAAAATCTTCTGTGGCAGGAATCAATATCTCCTCATCCCCATTTTCCAAAATAAACAGAACGTTTAAAGTGGTTTCATCTATACTGCTAATTTTACCAATAAGTTCACCATCCAACCCTACAACATCATAACCAATAAAATAGCTCCAATCGGCAGCTTCACTCTCTTCAATCTCCTCTACCAGTTCCTGTGGTATGCAGACTGCAAGATTGCTATATTTTGAGGCGATCTTTTCATCATCTATATCTTCAAATTTCACTCTTGCGCCAACATCAGTTGTGAAAGTAAAATCTTCAATAAAAAAAGGTACCGGAATATTCTCAATCATCAAAAAATAATACTCACTATCCAACTCAGCATATTCGGCTCTATCGAATAATATATTAAGCTCACCCTTTATTCCGTATGGTTTTTGGGTGCGTCCAATCTGTATAATTTCTTGTGGAAAGATTTTCATCATCTTCTTCTCTGATGTCTAATATTCTTAAGTTTATCTTTTGCAGGTGCAATTTTCACTTCCGGAATCGTATAGTAATCACTTGTGAACTCCAATTTGCCTCCCGATAAATCTGCAAGATCGGCGTAGATCTTTTCATCCTCAACATTTTTATTCCATTGAATATAGGATTTCTTCATCTGTCCAACAATCATTTTCACAAGCTGAACCTTCTTTTCATCCTCTTCCATTTTTGAAGCGATGGCGATTATCTTTTCTAAAATCTTTCCATAATGGCGATATCTCATTGTAGGTCTGCTATATTCAATTTTTCCGGGTGCAGAATATAACTCCTCTCTCTTAATCACCTCATACGGATATTCGATGTCTAGTTTAAAGTCGGCCATTATCGCCAAGTGATCCCAAAGGATATGCTTAAAATTATTTACATCACGCAGATGGGGAAACATATTTCCCATTACGTCGATTATTGAGTAGGCACATTTCTTACGCTCTTCCGGATCCTCAATTCCAACGCAATGATTTACCATATTCTGAATATTTCTTCCATATTCAGGCATTGTAAGCTTAACCTTTTGTGTATTATATTGCATATTAATATATTTTTCTTTCTGTTTTTTATTCAATTATCTCAATTTGAGCATATCACCCTCTTCAGGAATATACTCATAACTCTTTTTATTCAGGCGATAAAGATTTCTGATTTGAATTCCATACTTCTGAGAAATGCTATACATCGATTCTCCCACTTGCACTGTATGATATTCAAATTCCCTATCGGCCCTAGTCTTCTTTTTCTGAAAATAGACTATATCTCCCTCACTCAATGGAAAATCTTCGGGCACCTCGTTATACTTTAAAAGATCCTTTTCTTTAAATCCAAACTCAGCAGCTATACTGCTAAATGTATCCCCATTAACAGCAATAACATATAGCAAACCGTGAGTAATATAGGGCTGATGCTTCCATTGGGCAGCTAAAGCCTCGTTGCTGCGAATAACTTTTCGTTGCTGTTGACTAACTCCTTTACGATATTTTTTATCGTCAAGCCTATAGAGTTCATAATCTTCAATAAGCTTTATCAGTTTATTGGCATATGCCCTGTCGGTTGCGTAACCCGATTGCTGAAGTCCTCTTGCCCACCCTTTGTAATCGGTAACAGACAACTTAAACAGATTACTGTATCTGCTGCTTCCAACCAGAAACTCCGAATGATCCTGATATGAATCCTCTACTCTGCTGTAACTTCTAAAGCAGTCGTTAGGCGTATCATCTGCAGCATACACTTTACCTCCTCTCCAGTCGCGATGGCACTTAATTCCAAAATGGTTATTGGAGCGTTGTGCCAGATCGCTCATTCCTGCACCCGATTCTAATATCCCCTGTGCGAGAGTTATAGAGGCAGGAATATTATACTTCTCCATATGCATAACAGCAAGATCACTGTAATCATCTATATATTTCAAATATGTTCTTACTCCACCCTGTGAAAACATGTGAGTAGAAACAAATAAAAATGACAGAAGAATTATGTATTGTGTAATATGACTATATTTGTAAGAAATAATCTGCATTATAATTTTAACAAGTGTCTAAATATGCGAGAAATAAATTTATCTACAAAGATAGCTGTTTATCCTTTAGAGGAGTGCACTGATATTGAAAAAAAACTTATTGCTGCTGCAAAACATGCAACTGAAAAATCTTATGCCCCCTACTCTAACTTTCATGTAGGTGCAGCTCTTCTTTTAGAGAATGGTGAGATAATTAGCGGAAATAATCAGGAAAATGCTGCATACCCATCCGGATTGTGTGCCGAGAGAATTGCAATATTCTCAGCAAATTCTAACTATCCCGACCAAAAGGTTGTTGCTATCGCTATAGCTGCAAGTGTTGACAATGTTTTCACTAAAGATGCAATTACCCCTTGCGGTGGCTGCAGACAGGTACTTCTCGAAACCGAGAACAGATACAGATCTCCAATTAGAATTTTAATGTACAGCGACAGTGAAGTTTATGTTCTTAACAGCATAAAAGATATACTACCGCTAAGTTTTGGAGATGAGCAGCTTAATGCTTCAAAATGATGCTTCGTAGAGCGTAACCAAATACCACTTTCTATCGATAATGGTAAAATAGTAGTCGGCATAAATGCCATTATCGATACCACGTATCTCTACAATTGCTGTATCATTATCGAATCTTACCACCTGATAATATTTGTCGTAAGGGCGAGTCAGATATGTACTGTCATAAGTTAAATCGAGCTGTTCCCAGTCATATTTATTAATAGCATCCTCCATTGGTGCCATACCTTCATGCTCTGAGTCGGGAACAATTACCTTTATTGGAAATTTTATGCGCTGCATCTGAAAGGATTTCTCCTTGCTAAATTTTTCTACAAATTCGGCAAAATCCTCAAGCTCAGGGATGTTGGAGCTTAACAGAGTGCTGTCTATGTCATTGTTACTATCGCTTTGCACACTATTTTTACCCTCTCTGCTCTGGGTGCATGAAAAAAGCAGAGTGAAAATTATGCTTGTGAAGAGAAAAAATGTTTTTTTCATTTAAAAAAATATCCGACATTGTCACCCACAAAGATACAAAAAAAGTTGATAACCAAATAGTAAAGTATAATATATTATAACAGAAAATATCGTTATCTTTGTTTCTGAAAATTCAACTAAACATTGAGTATAAATGAACCTGCAGGAAGAGATTAACAACCTTTTTTTAAATCAGCAAAAGAGTTGGCAGCAATTGCAAAATGCTATAAAACAATTAAATTCAGTTAAACAAAAGCAGTTTAATTTGTATGGTGATGCATGTGTTACAGTACAGTTTAACCCTAATAGAATTATTTCTACGGGAGCAAAGACAGATAGTAAGGAGTTGGCTGAAAGACCCTGTTTTCTTTGCGAAATAAACCGTCCCAAAGAGCAGCAAAGTATAACGTTTTTAAAGAAATATGCAATTCTTTGCAACCCCTTTCCAATACTTCGGAATCACATAACCATTGCATTACACTCGCATGTTCCTCAGC
Source organism: uncultured Proteiniphilum sp. (assembly GCA_964384545.1). Taxonomy (GTDB): domain Bacteria; phylum Bacteroidota; class Bacteroidia; order Bacteroidales; family Dysgonomonadaceae; genus Proteiniphilum. Next base: position 37,911 of record CAYLKV010000017.1, on the reverse strand, counting down.
GAATAAGAAATAAAATTGGTGATATGCTCACTATCTCCGAGCAACTTCCCGATTATATACTGTTTTATAATGGTCCCAAAAGTGGTGCTTCTGCACCAGATCATTTTCATCTTCAGGCAGGGCTTAAGTCCGATCTGCTACTACAAGGTGATAACGATTTGAGATCATGTATGATGATAAATAGTGATGATCGCAACGAAGCTATTGAGCTTTTTAATGAGGTGTATAAATATTTAAAGTCGCTTCAGCCCGAAGAGGAGGAGCCAATGATGAATATTATCTCCTATTTTGAAAATGGCAGTTACAACATAAATATATTCCCCCGCAAAAAGCATCGTCCTTCGCAATATTATGTTGAGGGAAATGGCAAATTTCTAATCAGCCCGGGGGCACTTGATATGGCTGGGCTACTAATTACAGTGAGGGAGGAGGATTTTAACAAGATAGATAATAGCGATATTGAAGATATATATAGTCAGGTATCTTTACCAATAATTTAATTTGGTTAACCAACTATAAAGTAATCATAAGGTTATATATCCAACTATTTTCAGTGGGCTAAAAACAGATGTAAATATGGAAAAATCAGAAATCATATTAGTAAATATAAACGGAGAAGATAAGCCGGGACTCACAGCTGCACTTACCGAAATCTTAGCTAAACATGGAGCATTTATTCTCGATATCGGTCAGTCTGATATTCATAGAAATGTGGCAATAGGGATCCTCTTTAAATCGATGCACAACAACTCAGGGGATATTTTAAAAGATTTGCTATTTAAAGCTTATGAGATGGAGGTAAATGTAAAATTCACCCCTATCTCAAATGAGAGATACTCTAATTGGGTAAGCATGCAGGGTAAAAATAGATATATAATTACTCTCCTGGGTAGAATTCTAACGGCCGAACAGATTGCTGCTGTTTCAAGAATTATTGCTAATCAGAATTTGAATATCGACAATATGATAAGGCTTACCGGACGCATACCTCTCGATGAACAGGAGCGTGCTGCTAAATCGTGTGTTGAGCTGTCGGTTCGCGGTACTCCTATCGATCGCCAGCAAATGCAGCAATCATTCCTGGAGTTGTCGTCTAAACTTAACTTCGATATCTCATTTCAGGAAGAGAGTATGTTTAGGCGCATGAGAAGGCTTATCTGTTTCGATATGGATTCTACTCTCATACAGACTGAAGTTATTGATGAGCTTGCCGAAAGAGCCGGTGTGGGGGATGAGGTTAGAGCAATTACTGAATCGGCTATGCAGGGTGATATCGACTTTGAAGAGAGCTTTAAACAGCGTATAAAATTGCTAAAGGGTTTAGATTCTTCTGTGCTGAAAGAGGTAGCTGTAAATCTACCTATAACAGAGGGTCTCGGGCGCCTGATGAAAGTACTTCAGAAGGTTGGTTTCAAGACTGCAATTCTTTCAGGGGGATTTACATATTTTGGCGATTATCTGAAAGAAAAATATGGGTTCGATTATATGTATGCAAATGAGCTTGAAATTGTTGATGGTAAGCTTACCGGCAACTATCTGGGTGATATTATTACAGGAAAGAGAAAAGCGGAGCTGCTGAAACTAATAGCGCAGGTAGAAAAAATAGATCTAAAACAGACAGTAGCTGTGGGCGATGGTGCAAACGACCTCCCAATGCTGGGTATTGCCGGTTTAGGTATCGCTTTTCATGCAAAACCAAAAGTTATTCAGAATGCACGTCAGTCGCTATCTTCTGTGGGAATCGACGGTATATTATATTTCTTAGGATATAAGGATTCGATGCTTGACGGGGAACTGATTAAAGAGTAGGTTATTTATTTACAACTATTAAAAATGGAAACAGCCGAAAATATTAAGGCCTCTGTTCATGCTCTTGTCTGCTTTGATAATATTCAAACGGCTAAGGCGATGAGCGAAACTGCGGCATATCTGGCATTCTCGGGTCCTGAAAACTCATCTATCACATTTATTCACCTTATTGATGAGGATGTTGATCCGGGTTACTCTGTTAATGAAGATGATTATCAAAGTGATGATTTTAAAAGTCTTGTTGCAAAGTTAGACAGAAACAAGTTTAGTGTTCGCACTTTTATCAAAAAGACCAGCGACTATATTGCTGAAATAAAGAAGATTACAAAGGAGCAGAATTTCAACCTACTCATTTATGGTATGAGTAACGAAAATATTTCTCCTTCACTCTGCAGCAGATTGAGTAGACTGAAGGGTGACCCTAAAATTAGTGAAACTGAGATTAAGGAGCAGTTTAAACCGAATGAGTGGTTTATGATGAATAGGGCAACGGAACTGTTTAATATGAACCCGGTGGCAACTTATCTGTTTATAAATAACAATATAAAAGAATTGAACAGGTTCTTTGTGCCAATATTGTGTGCGACTGATGTGAATTTATTGCCAACTTCCATTACAAGATTGGCGCGTAAAGAGGGTGCTGAGATTATGATCTGGGATGCGATAGGTGTTATTGAGAAGGATCAGAAGGTACAGAAAATATATAATAATCTGCAGAGGATTAATGAGACAAAAGTATCTCTGTGGGATATCGACAAGAAGATAGAAACAGGTTTTATATTGCAGCAGGATATCTGCGTATTGAGTGTTGAGGGATGGAACAAATTGTTAAGGACTAATCTTCCCTGGATTGAGAAACTTCCAACAACCCTGATAATAAAAACCAAAACAACATAGGAGATTATATGAGCCCAAATAATATAAACGGGAAAAGAGATACAATTTATGGTTTTATAGAGAAGAAGCAACTCAAGAGCGCAATAGCTGCAGTGAAGGTGTTGATTTCATCTATGAATAACTGGATAATATCTGATAAGCTGAATGAACTGGAGACTAACTACAAGTATATGTTGCACTATCTTGTAGAGGGAAAGGGTGATCCTCAGCAGGATAGAATATATGACAAGCTTTTCAGAGATATTTACATCATTACCGACGATGCTGCAGAGAGTCTGCTTCTACAGAATAGCAGTTCTATCTTTTTCGAGAAGATGAGGGTACAGAATGTGCGTGAGACTCTTTCTCTTGATGATTATATCGATCAGCTGAACAGACAGGCCGATACATTATCATTTATTGATCTGCTTGAGGAGGGTGAGGATAAGGAGTCGAGAGTTAGAAAAAACCTTCTGGATCACGAAAATATTTTGCGTGATCTTTTTTACTTTATATTTACTTCGCCACGTGCCAACAACGATTTCATTGAGTCTCTTAAAAAGCTTATAGATAATGAGTTAATTCCTGTAAATGATAAATGCGTGGTTATCTCTGCATTGACGCTAAATATATTTGAGAGGTTTGATGCAGCTAAGATAATTTTCCTGCTCGATGTATGTCTGAGACCACTCAATGAGATAACTACTAGGGCAATTATTGCAATTATACCAATTATTCAGATCTACAGAAAAAGATGTCAGCTTTACCCTGAGTTGAGCAGCAGGCTAAAGCTTCTGTCGGACAACATTCAGTTCAACAGAATGTTTATGAAAGCTTTAACTGGTTTTATTCAGGCTCATGAAACAGAGAAAATAACTAAAAGACTCAACGAGGAGATTATTCCCGAGATGATGAAGTTAAGCCCAATGATTGGCAAGAAGATAAAGCTTGATGAATGGATGGGCGAATCGGGATTAGATGAAAAGAATCCGGAGTGGCAGAAGATACTCGACGAAAGCGGATTGAGTGATAAAATTCAGGAGTTCTCTGAACTGCAGATGGAGGGAGCTGATGTGTTTCACTCAACTTTCTCTAACTTAAAGAACTATCCCTTCTTTAATGAGTTAAGCAACTGGTTCCTGCCTTTCGACCCGCACCACAGCAGTGTTAAAAACCTATTTAGCGGTGGTCTCGAAAGCTCGAATATGATTAAATCGATGTTCGAAACATCTATTATATGCAATTCAGATAAATATTCATTCTGTTTCAGCATAATGATGATGCCTGAAGAGTACAGAAGTATGATGGTTAGTCAGCTTGGTGCCGATGGTGATGAACTGAAAAAGATGCAGGAAGATGAATTCTCAATCAATCCAAACCAAAAAGAGGATTCAATAATTAAGCAATATATTCAGGATCTGTACCGATTCTTTAAACTTCATCCCAGAAGTTCTAACTTCAAAGATATATTTAACCTGCCGCTTAACTTTCACCAGATTGAGGAGTTTTATCCTATTGTTTTGCAACCTACTAACCTTGAGAAGATTGCGCTCTACTATTTTGAAAAGAACAATCTGAAGGAGGCTTCCGAAGCATATAAGCTGTTGTCTGAGAGTGTGCCGCCCAGGAGTGAGTTTTGGCAGAAGATGGGCTACTGCAAGCAGATGATGTCGGATATAAAGGGTGCACTTGATGATTATCTTCATGCAGAATTGATTGAGGATAATAATACATGGCTGTTGAATAAAATTTCTCACTGCTATCGTATACTTAAAAAACCTGAGACTGCTTTAGAATATTACAGGAGAGTTGAGCAGCTAAGGCCGGACGACCTGAATGTGCAGCTCAATATTGGGCACTGCTATCTTGAGCTGAAGCAGTATGATGAGGCGCTTAACTACTATTTTAAGGTTGAGCTTATTAACAGCAACAACACCCGCGCCTGGAGATCTATTGCCTGGTGTGCATTTCTCTCCAGTAAATTTGATGTGGCACAGAGCTACTATACCCGTATTCTCGATAACAAGCCAAATGCTCATGACTACCTCAATGCCGGTCATGTTGAGTTATGTTTATGCAATAACCACAAAGCTGTTGAATATTACAAACTTTCTCAGAATATGGCAGGCAGTATTAAGCAGTTCAACTCAATGCTGGAAGATGATTCAAAGGTGCTTGAAGAGGCTGGGGTTAACACTAAAATACTTCCTATTATTGTCGATAAGATGCTCTATGATCTTGAGTAGTAAGTTCTGACAATTCACCTGTTTTTGCCAAATTCTTTTCTAAGATCCATCTGAGTCTACACTTTAAATAGTCTCAGATGGCTTCTATATACTATGTAAATGAATATCATATAGTTGTTACATGATCTTTACAAAGTCTCAATTATCCTCATAAAACAATAAGGAGGATATGAGGTGGCAATGTTGTTGATATGAGGATGCTCCGAGCGAGGTGCGGTCTTGGTATAAATGATTATTACCCCTCTATCTATATAGATTATTAAGTTCTATATAATCATAAACCTCGGGTGGAAGAAATGCTCTGATATTTTTCCTGTCTCTTATACTTTGTCTGATAAAGGTTGATGAGATCTCAATAAGTGGTGCGTTTACCAAACGGACTCTCTCTTTTAATGATTCCGGTATGGTAACAGCATAGTTGTTGCGGGGATATATCAGAATATTATAATTTTCTATTATAGTCTCATAATCTTTCCACTTACTAAAATAGGTCCAGTTATCGGCTCCAATAATGAGGGTGAAATTATAGTGGGGATAATCACCAGATAGCTTCTCGAGAGTGTTGATTGTAAATGAGGGGCGCATCATATGGAGCTCTACATCAGATGCTTTTATATTTTCAAATTTGTCAACAGCAAGCTCAGCCATCTTTAGTCTCGACTCCTCATCGAGCATATCCTGACGATCTTTCAATGGATTATGTGGGGTAACAATTAACCAAACCTCATCGAGGGTGGTAAACTCACACATATAGTTGGCCAATATTAAATGACCATTGTGTATTGGGTTAAAAGATCCGGAAAAGAGTCCAATTTTCCGCTTTTCTATCATTAACAGTATTGTGTTTAAAAAGATCAATGCCTCCGAAGAAACATCGATCTTTTAATATTTAAAATTTAGTCGCTTTTCATAAAACATTTATTTACGTCTCCCCCGGTTATATTACAAAGAGCGATAACTCTCAGTAAACTATATCGGGGGCTGCCTAAACTCTTCTTTTGAAAAGCGAAATAATCCAAAGTAACAATACAGCACCAACAAATGCTGTTATGAGTGAACCAATTATTCCGCTTGTAGTAATTCCAAGAAGGCCAAAAACCCATCCTCCAATTAGACCTCCTGCAATCCCTACTATAACATTAACTAAGAAGCCGAAGCCTCCTCCTCTCATTAAGGTGCCTGCAAGCCAACCTGCAACTGCTCCAATAATAATCCACCATAACCATCCCATAATTCTTTGTTTTAGTTTAAAATATTTTGGATTTCACCAATTAATTATTGGCATTCTGTTAAATAAACAAGCTTAACAAATAAATAGTTTATAGTTATAGTAAATAAAATCAACACATTCTGTTTTTGTAATCCTGATAATCGAACTTTCGATATAGTTCAAACTCACCATTTAGTCGCCAAATTCCAATTGAAGGGTGAGAGACACCATTAAACATTGTGGTTTTGACAGTTGTGTAGTGGTTCATATCCTCAAACACAATGCGATCGCCAATTTCGAGAGGTTTATCGAACGACCATTCACCCATAAAATCGCCACTCAAACAGCTGTTTCCTCCCATTCTGTATGTAGGTTTTCCCTCAACAGGATCGTGGTATGCACCCTTTATTCTTGGCTTGTAGGGCATTTCGAGACAGTCGGGCATATGACAAGCAAACGATACATTAAGCATTGCTGTGCTAATGCCATTGTTGACTACAATATCGGCCACTGTTGCCACTAGTACTCCGGTTTGCCAAACAAATGCACTGCCTGGTTCTAATATAATCTGCAGATTTGGGTATCGCTCTTTAAGTCCCTTAAGCACTTTTATAAGATGTTCTACATCATAATCTTTATGCGTCATAAGATGACCACCTCCCAGATTAAGCCACTCTATCTGATTGAAGAACTTACCAAATTTCTTCTCAAGAACTTCAAGCGTCTTCTCGAGATCATATGAGTTGTTCTCGCAAAGATTGTGCATATGCAAGCCTGTAATTCCTTCAGGCAGGGTGTCGCCTAAACCTGCAACTGTCACTCCTAACCTCGAACCGGGGTTACTTGGATTGTAAAGATCTGTATCTACAACCGAGAACTCGGGATTTACACGTAAACCACACTTGATACTGTTTTCTGAAGCTGCAACTTGTGGGTAGAATCGATAAAACTGAGATAGTGAATTGAAGGTGATGTGACTGCTATATTTTAGAAAAATAGGAAACTCTTCGTCGGTATATGCCGGAGCATATGTGTGAGCCGGATTGCCCATCTCCTCAAAAGCCAGTTGTGCCTCGCTAACAGAACTTGCTGTGGAGTGTTGGATATATTCTCTGATTATTGGGAATGATTTCCATGCTGCAAAGGCTTTGAATGCCAATATTATCTCTACACCGGCACGCTCCTTTACAGATTTTATAAGCTGAAGATTTTTACGCATTAACTCCTCTTCCATTACAAAGCATGGCGAAGGAATCTTTGATAAATTTATCATATTATTTATGACGTTAAAATTTAAATATTCTATATTTACTATTTATGCACCTTCTACTGTTCAGAAAACTCAACATCTCCGGGCTCAAAATCATATTTACCAATATGTACCTTTTCCCATCTTAAACTGTCGATATCTGCTGGGGCACGCTCCTGCTCCTTCTTGCCAAATGAGATTACACAAACCACTTCGAGAGGCATTGGAATATCCAAAAGATCGTTTATATAGTCGCCTGCAGTTACATTGTCGGAATGAAAGCGACCTCTTGTCTGTACCCAACAACTTCCTATTCCAAGCTCTTCGGCCTGCAGCTGCATATTTATGGCTGCAATAGATGCATCTTCTATAAATGCCTCGCTGATAAGTGGGTTACCTGCAACAACCACTGCCAATGCGGCATCTGCTACAAAAGAGGCGCTGTGTGGTTTGCACAAAGATAGAGCTTTGAGTGTCTCTTTATCTTCAACAGCAATAAAGTCCCATGAATGCTTATTCTTAGAAGTGGGAGAAAGCAGTGCAGCCTCCAGAATCATTCTGGTTTCGTCCGACGACAGCAACTCATCACTATATTTTCGGATGCTACGCCTCTTTATAAGTAATTTTTGAAAACTATCCATGTTATGTGGTCTATTTATTATGCAAACATCAAAATTGAGTACAATGATACGCAAAAAAGAGGAATAATTAAACTAATGCAATGGTCTAAAAGAGGTAAAGAGATCTAATTGCGACTATCCAAATGAGTTGTAAGTCGCAACTATTATTTAGAATTAATCTACATTACCATTTTTTTTGCTTAATTTTGCAGCAAATACAGAAATATTATGCATCTCACTTCAATAGTAAAAATGAAGCCATCGATGAAGATGGCAGATCAGATAGACTCAAACCCAAAGTTATTACTAATGTTGCAACACTTCAACATAGATTTTAGGGTAAGCGACCTAACAGTTGCGCAATTATGTGAAAAGCATGATATTAGCGAGAATCTCTTTGTAGATATTGCCAATTTATACAATGGTTTTGGGGCAAAGAATAATCACACCTACACCAAGAAGGATCTGCTTCAGGTGATCGATTTCCTTAAAAATACGCATCTCTACTATCGCTCTGATATGTATCCGCAGATAAATTTCTATATACATAAGCTACAGGAGAATCACCCTGAGGTAGAGCTTAAACTGATAGAGAAATTTTTTAATGAATATTTCACAGAGGTGAAGGAACATTTGGATTATGAGGATAATATAGCTTTTCCCTATTTTATAAAGCTTCTGGATGAGAACAACGCAAATAATGCGCTTGATTTATACTCATCGAAAGAATATAGTGAACACCATACAGATATAGAGCTGAAACTGCATGATTTAAAGAACCTTCTGCTTAAGTATGTGAATGTGAACAATGATCTGGACCTACGCAGGAAGCTCTTTTTTGCGCTATATGAGCTTGAGTATGATCTATATATACACTCCCTGATTGAGGAGACAATATTAATTCCTTCGGGGATAAAAATCGAGAAGAAAGAAAATGCATAAGAATCCATTACATATATTAATTCTTGAAAGCTCAAGAATAATTTTTGAGGGTCTCTACACAATTTTGCACCAGTCGGATCTCGATTGTAAAATATATAAGATTGATGCAATAGATGAACTGAACGGTATTATTGAAACAGAAAAAATAGATATCTTAATTGCCAATCTACTCCATTTTGTAAACAGAGAAAAGGAGATTAGAAAGTTCAGAAAAGATAATCCCGATATATCTATTGTGGGTATCGACTACGGAATGATGCAGAAAACAGATCCGGAACCGGATGCACTATTTTCTCTGTATGATTCTCAGGAGAAGATTATTAGCTTGTTATCGAGACTCGACAGTAAGAACAAAAGCATCACAAAAGAGAATGAGAAAGATGATAATCTCACAAAGAGAGAGATTGAGGTGTTATCGGGAATTGTAAATGGTATGATTAATAAAGAGATAGCTGATTCACTAAATATCAGCATCCATACTGTTGTAAGACATCGGAAAAACATCACCACTAAGACAGGCATCCGCAGTCAGTCGGGTCTTACTATCTATGCAATATCTAAGAATATTGTAAATATTGAAGATCTTAAGATTTAAGATTTAAAAGTGAATATCTAAAGATCAATAGTTTTAGATTTAAAGATTTAAAAGTGAATATTTAAAGATCAATAGTTTAAGATCTCAAGATTTAAAATTATAAATCTCGAGATCTTAAACTGATTCTATCCTATTTAAAACTGATAGTTAATTGTTGCAGCTATATTTGCAGGATCTATCTGATTTAGATAACCACCTCTATAATAAGAAGTATATCCTGTAGCATCTAAGATATTATTGAAAAACAGTCGCAACTGCACTTTATCGATTCTATAACCAGCTTGCAGATTGAGAGTTGTATATGAGTCGGCTATAAAAGGCTTTACATTTGGCTGAACATTATGTCCCGGCAACACCTGATAGGTATACTCAGCAAATGGTCTCTCACCCACATAATAGACACCGGCACCAAGAGAAAGATTTCTCAAGAATCCCTCAAAGAAAGTATAATTGATCCATCCATTAGCCATATGATTTGCTGTGTTCATAGGTGCAGAACCCTCATGATAATAGGGGCTGTCGTGATATCCTGCGTCGAGATATGAGTAACCAAGTACAGCATCCATATTCCTAAGAATCTTACCTGTCAGCTCCAGCTCAACACCCTGACGTTTAAGATTTCCCGCTTTTATATAATAGCCTGTATTTCTACCTGCTTCATCAAGTGCAGCATAAGAAATATTGTTATTAAGAATATTGAACCATGTTGCATTAAATCTGAGCCTGTTGTCGAACCATTCAGTTTTGAAACCGGCCTCAACCTGTTTTTCGCGGGTAGCACCAACAGGAGTCACTTTATCCTCCAGAAGATTACCTGCTCCTCGTAGAGAAGTGGTTGTGGTATATGACACAAACATATTTAGATTCTTAAATGGAGTTACAATCAATCCTGCCAATGGATCCCAAACACTACCACCATTTGTAGAGACTGTATTATCGGTCAACCCACTCATCTGGCTAAATCTTAAACCAAGTGATAATTTGAGATATTTGTTGAGTGTCATCACCTCCTGCATAAGAAAACCGTATGAATAATCTTGAGTAGTAACCGGTTCCCCTTCAACAAGTGTCAACTTTGGAAGAGTGTTATTTATAGATTGCAGAACATCGATTGTATCAACAATCACAGAGTTTGTATTAATTGTAGAAACATCGGTCCATCTGTAATCTAGCCCCACATTAAAAGTATGTTTTACTGAACCGGTGTATAGATCCTTACCAATAATATCGATTTGAAAAACACCATTCTTATCCAATCTCTCACTTCCACTATAGGTTCTGGAACGCAAATTAAAGTTGCCAGTTTGAGTAGCATTTCTTAGCGGATTTACAAGAGACGCAATTTTTGTCTGATTCATATCGGAACCGGCATAAGCCACTCTAAGACTTAACCAGTCGTTAATAGCTCTGTTGAGTTGCGCCAAATATGTAACAGTATTTGAGATTTGACGGTCGGAAGAGAAGCCCAAGAACTTATTATCAGGCATTTTATAGACATTATAGACGCTGTCGGCACTAAGGTTCACTGTACCCTGATCGGGAGTGCGGGAGTCGTGCATATAGTCCATTTCCACCGTAAACATCGTTTTACTATCGGGGCGCCATGCAAACGAAGGGTTTAGGTAGATCCTGTCTTTTGATACATGAACTCTATAATTATCGCCTCTCTCGTAGGCACCATTGATACGAAAAGCTGTACGCTGCAATTTATCTGTCACGAACTGCACATCGAAAGTAGGGCGAAACAGTCCCCAGCTGCCTGTTCTAAAACCGATATTGCCTGTATTTATAAAACGTGGAGTTTTTGTTGCAATATTTACAATACCACCTGCAGAACCCAGATCATTACCTAAACCTTGTGCAATTGCAGCAGAACCTCTTAAAATCTGGATAGTCTCTACACCCTGCATATCAGTTAGGAAGCCCGATCCTCTGAAATCGGAATGAACTCTTACACCATTTTTCACTACAGGAATTCCTCTATATCCACGAGATGTTATACTCTCTGTTGTGTTGCCAAATGTGGCAAATGTAGTAAGACCGGGAGAATTTCTAACAGCATCGTTAAGTGTTAGTACTCCCTGATCTGCAATCATCTTCTGAGAAATTACAGAGATACTCTGAACCTGCTCATCCAAACGCAAAGGTATTCTAGTAAGAGCGTCCATCTTCTCCGGACGTTCGCGTCTTTTACCAAATACCTCAACCTCCAACAAAACCTGATCGTCGCTTTTTAGTACAAAATTCTCGTTTTTATTCTGCCCCTGTTGAATTTCTATCTGATTTGTTACTGTTTCATATCCAACATAACTCACTACAACTGAATATTTACCCGAAGGTATATTATTAAGATAGAAATTACCTGAATTATCGGTGTCATCTCCAATACCAAGCTCCTCGAAATAGACAGTGGCACCAATTAGTTCACTACCATCATTATCTGTTACGCATCCTGAAAAAATATTGTGATTCTGGCTCTTTGCGATGAATATGCAAGTTATTAAGCCCATTAAAAGAATGATTATTTTTCTTTTCATATAATTTTTAAATACTTTAAATAACCCAAAATTTGATGTTACAAAGTAATTTTAAAAACAGCAGTGCTACAATCCCATAATATTACCATTTATGGTATTATAATAGTCGCAATTTATAACAGGTTGCTAGAATTTTCTATTTATTTTCACTATTTATTAAACTTTTTACAGATTTATATGTTTCAACCTTTTAAAAATCAAAGTAGCAAAGAATCGTAAATCAATTTTCTTTTATTAAATATTTATAATAGATTTACGCTTTCTGAAAATTATCAATCATATGAAAATTCACGAATACCAAGCTAAAGAGATGTTCTCGGCATATGGAATACCTGTTGACCAAAGTGTAGTATGCCGCTCGGTGGAGGATGCAGTAAAAGCATATTCACAAATAGAGTCACAAAAAACAATAATTAAAGCTCAAGTACTTACAGGAGGAAGAGGAAAAGCGGGAGGTGTAAAACTTGCCGGTGATGAGATTGAATTGCGCAAACATGTTGCTGCGATTCTGGGGATGGATATAAAGGGTTTTATTGTAGACAGAGTTTTAATTGGTCCGGCTGTTAATATTTATAAAGAATATTATGTCAGTTTTGTAATAGACAGAACTTCTAAATCTGTAATTCTAATGCTTAGCAAAGAGGGCGGAATGGATATAGAAGAGGTTGCCAGAGTTGCACCTGAAAAGATTCATAAGATTGTGATAGATCCATCAATTGGAGTACCTGAGTTTCTGGCACGAGAAGCTGCATTTAAACTGTTTGACGAAATTACGCTTGTAAGACAAACTGCATCAATTCTACAGAAGTTATATAAACTGTTTATTGAATCTGATGCTTCATTGGCTGAGATTAACCCACTGGTTCTCACAAAAGAGGGAAATATTATGGCAATTGATGCAAAAATGACTTTCGATGATAATGCACTATTCAGACACCCAAAAGTGGCCGCATTGAATGAGCCGACTGAAGAGGAGAAGAAGGAGCTTTTTGCAAAGAGTAAAGGTTTTAGCTATGTAAACCTAGGGGGTGAAATTGGTTGTATGGTTAATGGTGCCGGGCTTGCAATGGCAACGATGGATGTGATTAAACTGTATGGAGGAAATCCTGCAAACTTCTTGGATATTGGAGGAAGCTCTAACCCTAATAAGGTTATTGAGGCGATGAAACTATTGCTTAGCGACAAGAATGTGAAGGTGGTACTGATTAATATTTTTGGAGGTATAACCAGATGTGATGATGTTGCAAGAGGACTTTTGGAGGCCTTTAAACAGCTTAAGACTGATGTTCCTGTGGTAATAAGACTTACCGGAACGAATGAGAAGGAGGGACGCGCTCTGTTAGAGGGAACCGATTTACATGTTGCCAACACAATGGGTGAGGCTACTCAGAAGGCAGTAGATCTTGTAAAACAGCTTCATTATTAAACTACATTAAAAACATCAAACTGAAAAACTAATTATGAGTATTCTTATTGATAAAAACACACGACTTGTAGTTCAAGGAATAACAGGTAGAGATGGAGCATTTCACTCTACAAAAATGAAAACATACGGTACTAATGTAGTAGCTGGTACTTCACCCGGAAAAGCAGGTGATTTAGTAGAGGGTGTTCCTGTATTTAATACTGTGAAGGATGCAGTTAATGAAACAGGTGCCAATACTTCTGTAATATTTGTACCTGCTCCGTTTGCAAAAGATGCAATGATGGAGGCTGCTAATGCTGGTATAGGTTTAATTATCTGTATTACAGAGGGAGTTCCTACACTCGATGTGGTTGAAGCATATGACTATATTAAGAAAAAAGGAGCTAAACTTATTGGTCCAAATTGTCCCGGATTAATTTCGCCCGATAAAAGTATGGTGGGTATTATGCCCACAATGATATTTAAGCAGGGCAGCACAGGTGTTATAAGCAGAAGTGGAACTCTTACATATGAAGTGGTTTATAATCTGACTGCTAATGGAATGGGGCAATCTACTGCAGTGGGTGTTGGTGGTGATCCTGTTGTTGGTTTATACTATCAGGAATTATTAAATATGTTCGAGAACGACCCTGAGACAGACTCAATTGCCCTTATTGGTGAAATTGGAGGTGATGCAGAAGAGAAGGCTGCCGGATATATTAAAAACCATATAACAAAACCGGTTGTAGCATTTATTGCAGGGCAACAGGCACCTCCTGGAAAACAGATGGGTCATGCCGGTGCTATAATATCGAGCGGGTCTGGTACTGCAGCCGAAAAGATTGCTGCTTTTAAAGAGGCGGGAGTGCCGGTTGCAAATGAGCCAAGCTTGATTCCTAAATTATTAAAGCAGCTATTGTAGTATATTTTGCGTTTTTTGAAGACAATATAGCGTTAAAGATATAAATCTTATAATTTATATTTCTCTATATTTGTTGCTAGTTAATTAATGAAAAACAATTATATAATGACTACAAGACGTGATTTTATCAAAAAAGTTTCAGTTGGTACCGCAACTGCATCTATAGGCGGAGTATTACCCGGATTCAGTGCCAAAAGTTATAGCAATATCGTTGGAGCCAACGATAAGGTTAGAATGGCTGCAATTGGAGTAAATTCACGTGGAAATGCATTAGCAGGCGGGTTTGCAAAGGAAAAGAACTGCGAGATATCCTATGTGTGCGATGTAGACAAACGTGCAATGGACAAATGTGCAGAGAATGTAAAGAAGGTTGGCGGCAACACCCCCAAACAGGAAAAGGATATCAGAATTCTATTAGAAAACAAAGATTTTGATTCAGTTATAATTGCAACTCCTGAACATTGGCATGCTCCTGCTGCTTTAATGGCTATGAAGGCAGGTAAACATGTTTACCTAGAAAAACCAACAGGCCATAATCCGGCAGAGAATGAGATCTTAATGGATGCTGTAAAAAAATATAAAGTTGTTGCAGCTACCGGAATGCAAAGAAGATCTTGGCCAAATGTAATCAATGCAATTAATGATGTACGCAGTGGTTTGATAGGTAATGTATATTTCGGAAAATGCTGGTATTCAAACAATCGTCCATCAATTGGAATTGGTAAAGTTACAGAGGTTCCCGAATGGCTCGATTGGGAGTTATGGCAAGGACCTGCACCACGTGTTACAAATTACAAGGATAATGTTCTGCACTATAACTGGCATTGGTTTTACAACTGGGGAACCGGTGAGGCCGGAAATAATGGAGTGCATTTCATCGACATAGTTCGCTGGGGAATGGGATTAAACTTCCCAACATCAGTCAACTCGGCAGGTGGCAGATACTACTACAACGACGACTGGGAATTCCCTGATGCTCAAACAATAAACTTTGAGTTTGGTAACGAAAAGCTAATAACCTGGGAGGGCAGAAGTGCCCACGGAAGAGGAATTGAAGGAGCTACAGTAGGTGCTATCTTCTATGGAAGTGAAGGTTCATTAGTTATTGGAGGTGGCAATGCATATCAGGTTTTTGACAAACAGGATAAGTTGATAAAGGATGTAACAAGTGATATGGGATTTACTGAGGGTGATATTACCAACCCTACAGAGCTTTTAGATCATTTCCACTTCTTTAATTTCCTTGAAGGAATTCGTAAGGGAACTGCATTAAATGCAGATATCAATGTTGGTTGCATTAGTTCAACACTTGCTCTTCTTGGAAATATAGCTCAAAGAACAAAAAGTACATTCATGACCAATCCTACAAACGGAAGAATACTTGATAATAAAGATGCTCAAAATCTATGGAGCAGAGACTATCAAAAAGGATGGGAAATGGTGTTGTAATCAAATAAGTCATATTAAGAAAAGAGATCGCATTCTATAAACTAATGCGATCTCTTGTTTTTTTGTATAGTTACTAACAATATGTTAGCTATGATATTTTGGTTTAGTCGACAAATGCATGTTTGAATCCATCAATCTTATTCCAGTTACCACGAGTGAAATCGGGCACTGCAACAGGAGCACTATTGTTCTCTAATGAGATTCGGGTCAATTCGGCAAGTGAACACCACTCTGCAAGGTCATACACATCCATATCAAGAGGAAGACCATTACGCAAGCAGTAGATAAGTCTGTAATCCATAATGAAATCCATACCACCATGTCCGCCAACCTCTTTAGCCTTCTCTTCTAATTCTCTGTGGATGCGATGTTTATATGTACTCATTAATGCAGCTTTAGTCTCTTCTGACACAAAACTATGAGAATTAATATTTTCTAGGTTTGGTATCTCACTCCCTTCAAATGTAGAGGCTTCCAGGGCATATCCTTCTAACGGATATTTGTTAGCAAACCCTTTGGTTCCGCTTAGCTGATACATGCGTGAATATGGACGTGGAGATGCAACATCATGTTGAATCTGAATAGTTTTGCCGTTTTCAGTACTTATCATTGTCATCGTGTGCTGACCGTTTGCAAACATGTATGCGCTATCTCTATCTACACCTCTCTTATTTATCAGATATTCAGGGATATTTACAGGCTTGGTATCCATTGCAACAAGAATATTCATCTTATCGCCACGGTGAATATTTAATGCCTGAGCAGCTGGTCCCATTCCATGAGTAGCATATACATCACCCCTGAATTCCTTATTATACTGCATGCGCCAATCGTCCTGATAATAATCCCAGAAGTCGCTTAAGTTATGAATATAAGAACCCTCAGCATGAAGAACCTCTCCAAAAAGACCCTGCTGAGCCATATTGAGTGAAGTTAATTCGAAGAAATCATATACGCAGTTCTCAAGCTGCATTGCGTGTTTCTGAGTCTTCTCGGCTGTATTAATAATTGCCCAGATCTCATCTAAAGACATAGCTGCAGGAACCTCACAAGCAACATGTTTGCCCTGCTCCATTGCATATATCATCATTTCGGCATGCTTTTTCCAATCTGTTGCAATATAAACAAGATCGATATCATCACTCTCACAAAGTTCTTTCCATGAATCTACACTTCCGCTATAGCCTGCTGCACGTGGAAGTCCTGCATTATCAAGTATTTTTTGAGCCTTCTCTACTCTATCTTCATAAATATCGCATAGAGCAACAATTTTAGCTCCGGGAATATGAGTGAAACGGCTAACTGCACCTGGGCCACGCATTCCAAGACCGATAAAACCAACACGTACAGTATCAATCTTTGGTACTGTTAACCCTATTACATCCTTTTGACCGGAAGGACGAGCCGGTACATCTGTCTGTATAGGCTCAAAAGATTCTTTTGTTGAGATGTTTCCATGACATCCAACAAATAAAATAGTTGCCAGCATTATGGCAAGGGTCGCTAAATTCTTTTGCATAACAATAAATATATGTAGTTTGTAAAATTAAATTTTGCTTTCAATATTTAAAACTCTATCTCCTTCTGATTTTGCTTTTGAAATAGACTCAGGGTTTTTATTATTGATAAAATATTTATCGGTATCCGGTATTTTTAACTCTATACCGGCATTTACTCTGTTAGGATTAGGTATTAAATCTACATTTTCTAAATATAGATAAACCCAGAAATCCTTATTTCCAAAAAGCTCCAGAGCTAATATTCTAAGAGTCTTCCCTCCTTCCAAAATTACCGTTTTAGCCTTTTCATCTTTCTTTTGGACTTTTGATCCAGACTGATGATTATCGGCCAAATTTGCCGTTGTTGCTCTATTTTCTTCTCCCGATATTGATGATTCGGCCAGATTATCCACTTCTAGAATGGTTTGCTTATGCTCCTCTTCAACTGTTGTATTACTCGATTCTACATCACTTTGTAATGAATTGTCAGGTTGCGATGAGTTTTTAAGGGGTAATGAATTCTCAAGTCTTATATTATTTGAGGCTTCTACCGAAGAAACCTCACTCTTTACTATCTCTTTCTGCTTTCCCAATGAAAAAAAAAAGAGCAACCACAAAAATGGCTACACCTCCTATTACAGGCACCCAAGATCTACTCTTTGAACTCCGTTTTTTTAATGGAGGAGTATCCTCTATGGTAATTTGAGATTCAACTTTTTCTTCTTCAATTTCGGCATCTGAAATAACAGCTATACCTTTTAACTCAACACCCTCGTTTAATAGTGTAGGCTGGAAATTGACGAATGCACTGTTGACTCGTTTTTTTAATGATAGTTCAGGTTCAAAAGACAAACTTTCTGAAATCTGATTTGCATTTTCCGGATTATCAGAGTCAGCTGATTCATTTTCAACTGAGTCGGTTAATAAAGGCTCAAAGATTATCTCAACAGATGGTGGCATTAAAAGCCTCTCTCCGGTTTTACTATTCAAAGATATATATTCAGATATCTTTTGAGTTTTAAAAACGCCAAACTCATCAATTGAAACTAAACCATTTTCTAATAATTCTTCAGTTATAACACTCAAAATTACATCCAAAACATTATTGGTTTTCTCTAAAGGAGTCTGAATCTTTTCAGATATTTTTCCTAATAATTCCTGTTGTGTCATACTGTATATTTTGATTATATCTATAAAAGAATGAAATCGGCTAAATATATTGTTAAGATAAATCTTAACTCATTAAAACAAGACTAAACTACACTTCCAATTAGGTCGAACGGATATACTGAATTGATGGTTACATTGTAGAAATGACCGATAAGCAACTCTCTATCCTTGTTTATCAATACCTCTCCATCTATCTCAGGAGAATCAAATTGAGTGCGTCCTATATAATAATCCGGATCCTCTCTGTCGACTATCACTTTGAATATTTCGCCAATCTTTGACTCATTTATTGAGAGTGATATATCCTCCTGCAGTTCCATAATTTTGTTCATGCGATCCTGCTTAACAGAAGCCTCAACATCATCTTTATAATGCTTATCATTATATGTATCCTCTTCATGAGAATATGGGAATGCACCAAGTCGTTCGAAGCGAAACTCTTTTACAAAATCCATCAATTCATTAAAATCTTCCTCTTGTTCGCCAGGGTGACCAACCATCATTGTTGTGCGCAGATGTATTCCTGGAACCTCTTCTCTTATTCTGTTTATTAAATCGATAGTTTGCTGTTTTGTAATATTGCGACGCATTATTTTAAGCATTCTATCGCTAATATGCTGAAGTGCGATATCGAGATATTTACAAACGTTATCCCTTTCACGCATCACTCTTAACAGGTCGATCGGGAAGTGTGCCGGATATGCATAATGAAGACGAATCCACTCAACACCCTTTATATCAGAGATTCTCTCAATCAACTCAGGCAATTTCATTGATTTGTAAAGATCAAGTCCGTAGTAAGTGAGATCTTGTGCAATTAATTGAAACTCCTTTACACCTTTTGCGACTAATCCTCGTACCTCCTCTTCAATTTCTTCAATTGGACGTGAATTATATTTGCCGGTAATTAGTGGGATTGAACAATATGAGCATGTTCTGTTACAACCTTCTGATATTTTTAGGTATGCATAATGTTCAGGAGTAGATAAAGATCTTTCGAGTGCCAACTCTTTATTGTAAGATTTTCCAAGATCTGCAATGATACCCCTCCAGTCGAATTTACCATAAAACTTATCTACCTCAGGAATTTCCTGTTTTAGCTCCTCTCTATATCTTTCTGAGAGGCAACCCATAACATAAAGTTTTTTGAGTCGGTTCTCATTCTTTGCTTCTGCAAATGAAAGAATTGTATTTATCGACTCCTCTTTGGCATCACCTATAAAACCACATGTATTTATAATTGCAATCTCTCCTCTTGGATTATCTGAATCATGTTCAAGAGTGTATCCATTAGATATAAGTTGTCGCATAAGCAACTCAGAATCAACTAGATTCTTAGAGCATCCCAGAGTTATTACATCAACTCTATTTTTTATTATTGATTGTTTCATTCTCCAAAAAGTGAATCAACAAATTCTTTTCTACGAAATACTTGCAGATCATCAATACCTTCACCGAGACCTATATATTTTACAGGTATTTTAAACTGATCTGATATTCCAATTACTACACCACCTTTAGCTGTACCATCTAGTTTAGTAATAACAAGACCGGTAACCTCAGTTGCAGCGGTAAACTGTTTAGCTTGCTCAAATGCATTCTGTCCGGTTGATCCATCTAATATTAATAAAACCTCATGTGGTGCATCAGGCACAATTTTGCTCATCACATTCTTAATCTTTGTGAGCTCATTCATCAGGTTGATTTTATTGTGAAGTCTGCCTGCAGTATCTATAATTACCACATCAGCATTGTGTGCTTTAGCCGAGTTTACTGCATCGTATGCCACAGAAGCAGGATCGGATCCCATTTTCTGTTTAATCACAGGTACACCTACCCTATTGCCCCAAATATCAAGTTGCTCTACTGCAGCTGCACGAAAAGTATCAGCTGCACCTAAATATACTGAGAGACCTTTCTGTTTTAACTGATGTGCAAGTTTCCCAATTGTTGTAGTCTTACCAACACCATTAACTCCAACCACCATTATTACATGTGGCCTGTTTTCTGTTGGAATAGAAAAATCGGAAACATCACCAGAGCGATTCTCTGTTAGTAAAAGTGTAATTTCTTCACGTAATATACCATTTAACTCCTCAGTGCTCAAATATTTATCTTTGGCTACTCGAGTTTCAATACGGTCAATTATTTTAAGTGTAGTATCAACTCCTACGTCTGACGTTACTAATACCTCTTCAAGCTGATCGAGAACATCATCATCGACCTTCGACTTTCCTGCTACAGCACGAGTTAACTTTGAAAAGAAACTAACTTTTGTTTTCTCAAGACCTTTGTCAAGAGTCTCATTTTTCCCTTTGGAGGATCTATTGAAAAAGCCCATATTACACAATAAATTTAATAATAACCAGACCTGTATTATATTACAAATCTACTAAATAGTAAACAAAAAAAATCCCTGCGGTGTTGCACAGGGAAACTTTTAAATATCTTTAACGAATAATCGTTTTTATAATTTCTGCAGGTATGTTCTGATTACTTAAAGTAGTCTTTTACCTGATCATTCAGAATCATCTCTTCTTTGAAACTATATGCTCCTGTTTCAGGCGATTTTACCATTTTAATTACTTTGGTATGACTACGCCCTGTTGTGGTTGTTTTATCGCGGAATCCCGCAACTGCCTTCTTTGCCATATTCTATATTGTTTACTTTATTTCCTTATGAACGGTCATTTTATTAAGAACCGGATTGAATTTCTTCAATTCCATACGACCAGTTGTATTTTTTCTATTCTTAGTTGTAATATATCTTGATGTGCCGGGCATACCACTCTCTTTGTGCTCTGTACACTCCAGAATTACTTGCACTCTGTTTCCTTTAGCCTTTTTACTCATCTCTGCTTCCTCCTATTCGTTATGCGTAAGCCTTACGCGTTTAAAAATCCTTTAGTTGCAGCTTGTTTTAACGCTGCATCCAATCCAATCTTATTGATAGTGCGTAATCCGGAAGCTGAAATATTTAAGCTGATCCAGCAATCTTCTTCTACCCAATAAAACTTTTTTCTAAACAAATTTACGTTGAATTTACGTTTCGTTTTGGCATTTGAGTGTGAAACGTTGTTTCCAACCATTGCTTTTTTTCCTGTTATTTGACAAATCTTAGACATTGCTATATAGTGTATTATATTTATTCCTTACAAATCAGGGCGCAAAATTAAGTATATAATTTTAATTTACCAAGATATACAGCAAATTAATTTCTTTATTTCAAAGATATTTCACTCATTACTTAGGTAATAACTATTGTAGAGCTTTTGAAAGAGCTGCAATATAAAAGTAAGAAAAATTATAAATTATTTTATGTGTAAAAAAGATTTTAATCTACTATTTATAAAGTGAACTGATTTCTGAATAAAGTTTGTTTAGGAAAGAAAGTGTTGCTGTTCTGAACACTTCTCTCTGCTTTTTCTCATCACCACCGCTATTAACGGCTTGATCTGTTATAGTTTGCTCTGCTGTTACAACTTTTGGAAAAACAGATGAGTCATTGCTTTTAGATTGATAAGTAATATCTCTTATAACAATCATGCAGCCCGAACCAGTTACTGAAGCATCTAACCTATAATTCATAGTTGTGGTATTATCAACATTGGTTTTAGCGCTTACTGAAACCGTTTGACCCTTATCGTCGAATCTAATTGCTGAAACCATTTGATTACCTTTATACTTTTCTCTTACCCATTTTTGAAGTTTTGCGTATCCTTGTTCAGGAGTACCGCCAACTTCTGTAAGTATAAAATTCTCAAATACGACTTTACCGTTAACAACAGGTACAGAGTTGAATGCTAAGTTAGTTTGCCCATTAGCTCCAAACAGTATTACTGCAAACAGTGAAATTGTCAAAATAAGCTTTCTCATAATTTTATACCTTTAAATCCGGTAAATTTGTACCGAAACTACTCATTTGACTACAAACATAAGAAAAAGATTAAAATTAGCTATCACTTTTTTTAAAAACAGCCCATTAAATTTTATTTATCTATCAAAAACGATTACTTTTGCAACTCAAAAATCATTCGTAACATTTTTTTTATAAAATATGTCTGCTAAAAAAACTACAGAGTCAAGGGCCGAAAAGAACTTTGAAAACATTGGTGAAGCTTTAACCACCTCCGAACAATTTCTGGAGAAAAATCAAAAAAGCATTTTAATCGGATTAGGAGCAGTAATAGTAGTAGTTGGATTATTTCTAGCTTATCACTATTTGTATAAAGTTCCAAGAAATAATGATGCACGTTCTGCAATTTTTAAAGGTGAAAGATATTTCCAGAATGGACAAGATTCTCTTGCAATTTTTGGTAATGGAAATGATTACATCGGTTTTGAAGAGATAATCAACCAGTATAAAGGAACTAAAACAGCCGATCTAGCACATGTTTACTCCGGTATCTCTTACAATCGTTTAGGCGATCAGGAAAAAGCTTTACAACATCTTAAAAAGTTTAAAGGCGGAGATCTTCTACTTACTCCTGCTGTTACAGGTGCTATTGGAGATGTTTACATGAATATGGGTAACACAGATGAGGCTATCACTCAATTCCTAAAAGCAGCTAAACAGGCTAAAGATGAGATGATAAGTCCAATTTACTATAAAAAGGCAGGCGAAGCTTATCTACATTTAGGTAATTACGATAAAGCAATCGAAAACTTTACCTATTTAAAAGATAATTACATTAGCTCACCGGAAGGACAGGAAGCTGACAAGTATATTAAGCAAGCTGAACTGTTGAAAGGAGCAAATTAAATATGGCAACTGTATTAAAGAACCTCTCATCATACGACCCTGATTCAATTCCTAATGGTAAAGGAAAGAGAATTGGTATAGTTGTATCAGAGTGGAACCGTTCAATTACCGGTAATTTACTTAAAGGGGCATATAACACTCTCATCAAGTTTGGTGTAGAAAGTGATGATATAGTTATAGAATATGTACCCGGAAGTTTCGAGCTTACTTTTGGAGCTAAAGTAATTTTAGAGAAATCAAATGTTGATAGTGTAATTATTTTAGGTTGTGTAATTCAAGGAGAAACACCACACTTCACATTTGTATGTGACAGTGTAACCGAAGGTACAACACAATTGAATCTGAAATATAATGTTCCGGTAATATTTGGTCTACTCACCACTAACACACAAGAACAAGCTATTGCAAGATCAGGTGGCATTCACGGTAATAAAGGTGATGAGGCAGCTATTACAGCACTTAAAATGATAGAACTTAAAGAGAGATACAATTGATTGTATCTGTTTTAAAATTGAGTAAAAATATATCAGAGGGGTAACATTAAAAGTTACTCCTTTTTTAATAAGATACTACAAAGAGATTGGAAGATAATTTCAAAAATAGGACTTCGTTTCGCGACCTTACTCAAGGTGGAATATTTCGTCAGCTTTTAACATTGGCACTCCCTCTTCTGGCAATCAGCTTTATTCAGATGGCCTATAATCTGGTAGATTTAATATGGATAGGCAGGCTGGGAAGTGAAGCTGTAGCAGCTGTTGGCTCTGTAGGCATGCTTATGTGGATGATGAATTCAGTAGCTATAATATCAAAAGTAAGTGCCGAAATTACGATAGGACAGTCGATAGGCGCTCGCAGGTTCGATAAAGCAGCTATATATGCCTCACATACAACTACAATAGCAATAATCTTGGGGCTATTTTTTGGAATACTATTCTTTCTTTTCCCCAATCCATATATATCATTCTATAAACTGGAAACAGATATAGCACTAGAGGCTATAAATTATTTAAGAATAATTGCATTAGGTATTCCTTTTGTTTTCTTGACACTCAATTTCTCCGGTATATATGTCGGCTCCGGAAGAAGCGATATCCCATTCTATTTTAATGCAGTAGGACTGTTTATAAATATTGTATTAGACCCCTTGCTGATATTTGGGATAGGTCCTCTTCCCGAAATGGGTGTTAAAGGAGCAGCATTAGCTACAGTATTGTCTCAGGGAGTTGTGACAGGATTGTTTCTGTTTCATATGAAGAGAAAAAAAGGACTTCTTGGCAAATATTCTTTAATAGTGAAACTGAGATGGAAATATACAGCTAATATTCTTAAGCTTGGCTTTCCGGTTGCAGCAATGAATATATATTTTGCATTTATAAATATGAATCTTGCCCGAATTGCTTCAATTTATGGAGGTCACCTTGGAATAATGAGTCAAACTACAGGTGGTCAGATTGAAGGTATAACATGGAACTCATCCTCAGGATTCTCTACAGCACTCGGCAGTTTCACTGCACAAAACTACGCTGCAAATAAAATTAAACGCGCTCTAAGTGCATATCGCGGTACACTTCTTCTTATGGGAATATTAGGAAGTATAACAACAATCGCTTTTATGGTTTTTGGAGAAAATATTTTTTCTGTTTTCGTTCCTGAAAAAGAGGCATATGAAGCTGGAGGAGCCTATCTCTTTATACTTGGAATTTCACAGATATTTATGATGCTTGAGATTACAACTCAAGGTATGTTTAACGGATTAGGCAGAACATCTCCACCTGCTGTTATAAGTATTATTTTCAACACTGTAAGAATACCATTAGCTATATTTCTTGCAAATAAAATTGGAGTCACCGGTGTTTGGTGGTCAATTACAATTACCTCAATCTTTAAAGGGGTGATACTTTTAATTTGGTATTCAATAGTTAAGAGTCGCCTTTTAAAACAAAATTAATAGGCTCTCAGATAAAGACCTATATCAGAAACCGGCAAGTTAAAGTTATTCGCAACAAATGCATTTACAATTTTGCCGGAGTAAGTATAGTAACCCGAAGCAAAACCTCTGTCGAACATAGCAAAATGGTCTATTCCTCCCGAATCTGCCATTGCAGTAAACAGTGAAAAGAAGATATTACTTAACGCAATTGAAGCAGTTCGTGCTACACGCGAACTTAAACTCATTTCACAAAAATGAAGAACACCATGTTTCTCAAATATAGATGGGTGACCGGGTAAACATGCCTCCATAGTCGTTTCGAAACATCCTCCCTGTGCCATTCGCAGATCAATAATAATAGCACCTTTTTTCATCTCGCTAATCAGATCAGATGATATCCTGTAAAAGTGCACTTTATTAATATATTGCATAGCTCCAATAACCACATCAGCCGATCTAAATACATTTCTTAATACATTTGGCTGAAGTGTTGATGTAAATAGAGGTCCTCTCAACTCGTGACGAATATTACGTAACTTATTGATATCGTTATCAAACACCTTAACAGAAGCCCCCATTGCAAGTGCTGAGCGAGCAGCCATTGTACCGGCTACACCTGCACCAATAATAACTACCTCTGTAGGAGAAATCCCCGGAATTCCACCTAAAAGAATACCTTTTCCACCATGTGTATTACTCAATAGCTCTGCGGCAAGATTAATAGATGTAGATCCTTCAATTTCAGAGATCGAAGTAATAAATGGAGAGACACCTGTATCATCATAAAAAAGTTCATATGCAGCACCATCTATTCTCTTTTTTTGCATAAGCTCCAAAAGAGGTTTAGTTAAGGTATGGAGATGCAGAAATGAGAAGACAGCTGTACCCTTTCGCATCAAATCCAGCTCCTCAATTGTTGGTGGTAAAATCTTTAAAATGATATCTGCCTGAAACAGCTCTCTTGCTGAAGATACAATCTCGGCACCAGATTCGGCATAATACGAATCAGAATAATTTATGGAGAGTCCTGCACCAGCTTCAACCAAAACTCTGTAACCCGATGAAACCAGTAATGTTACAATCTCGGGTGTTAAAGGAACTCTTTTATCAATTTCCCTGTTTTCTTTAGGAACTCCAATTATAGTCGATACTTTATTAGTATCTGTCGTGAGCATAAGCTCCTTTACTATAAAAGATGTGCTTTTTTCCGATTTATAGATCATTATTCTAACTTATTTTTTAATTGCTCCTCAATACCTTGAACAGTAAGATGAATTTCATCCTTCGTAATCATACTTTCAGTATGATACACAATCTTTGCTTTCTCGTAATAACACTCTCTTTTAGATAAATGTTCCCTGATAAATGGTATTAGCTCATCTTCCGATTTACCTGATATTATTGGTCTTACAGACTTAGAGACTAACAATCGCGATGCTAGTTCTTCGGGTTCAGCCTCAATATAAACCGTAATTCCTTTACTATTCATTAAATCGATATTATCAAAATAGCATGGTGCTCCTCCACCTGTAGAGATAACAACATCTTCTATTTCTGAAACCTCAATAAGTGCTTTTCTCTCTAATTTTCTGAATTCATCCTCCCCCACTTCAGAAAAAATCTCAGCAATAGTCTTTCTATATTTATTCTGTATAAAATCATCTAAATCGATAAATGAAAGAGATAGAGAATTAGCCAATCTCTTACCGACTGTGGTTTTACCCGACCCCATATATCCTATCAGAAAAATTCTCTTCATCTCAATTCGTTATTAATAAACAGATTTAAATCTAAAGAAGTGGTGCAAAAAGGCGTAAAAAAGACTCTATAAAACGTTTTGTTACCGGTCGCTTTATCCAATCTTTCAGATTCTGTAGTTCTGTACTCTTCTGATCCTCTACAAATATATCAATTGCTTTACCGGTAATCTCACTATCATAAATAAAAGCCTCTACCTCAAAATTCTGTTCCATGCTACGAGCATCAAAATTAGCAGATCCAATTAATGTTAGCGAGTCATCAAAGATAATTAACTTCGAGTGCATGAACCCTTTAGTGTAAAAACAGACCTTTACACCCGCTTTCAATAAATTCTTTATGTATGATCTGGAAGCTAAATGTACTATTGGTATATCCGATTTTTCCGACATCATCAGCCTTACATCCACACCTCTAATTGCAGCTGCATGCAAAGCATTTAACATTCCATCCGGAGGCAGGAAATATGGAGTTTGAATATAAATATTTTTTTTAGCATCATAAATAGCTTGAGTTATACCGTAAGAAAGTTCGTTTGCGACACTTAGAGGACCACTATTTACAATCTGCATAGGAGTAGTTCCACTATTCTCAATTGATGGAAAGTACTTTCTTGAAGTAATAAGAGTTTGAGAAACAAAATACCAATCAATCAAAAAGACCGACTGTAACCCCTGCACCCCTTTACCAACAATTCTGGCATGAGTATCTCTCCATAAACCCCATTCTAGACCTTTGATATATCTGTCTGCAATATTCATTCCCCCAACGTAACCAATCTTACCATCTATAACAACAATCTTTCGGTGGTTTCTGTAGTTCAGTCGCGAAGTCAATGCACTCCATGTAAGTTTCAAAAATGGCTCTACTTCAATACCGGCCATCCTAAAATCTTCAAAATATCTCTCCTCTACCTTTCTCGATCCGAAGCTATCATAAATAATCCTTACCTCAACACCTTCACTCGCCTTTTTAATAAGAGCCTTCTGAAGCTTATGCCCCAGTTCATCATCAATCAGAACATAATACTCAATATGAATATGCTCCTTAGCTCTCTCAATATCATAAAATAGATAATTAAATTTTTCTGTACCACTAGTGAATAACTTCACATCATTGCCACCCAAGAGAGGGTTATAATCGAGGTTTTTAAGTAATGACACCAGATTATCATGCTCATCAGGCACATTAAACTCAACTGGAGTCTCCATCTCATCTAGAGGCCTCCTCTTAAGTTTACTGTACATCCTTTTAGAGATAACATGCTTTTTAGTTGCATCTTGCCCAAATATTGCATACCAGATAATACCGATAAAAGGCAAAAACACAACAGCCATAATCCATGCAACAGACTTTATAGGATTTCTGTTCTCTGAAATAACAACTACTACAATACTTGCAACCGTCAGCAGATAAAGTATCTCAATTATCAGAAGCAGTGTCGCATTTATTTGCATAATCAAACACGGTATTTACCACCACCAATATCTTCCATAATATTAAGATATGAGTGATATCTGCTCTCACTTATATAGTGATTTTCCAATGCTTTAATAACAGCACAATCAGGCTCATTTAAATGTAAACAGTTGTAGTATTTACAATTGCTTGAGAACTTAAATATTTCGGGGAAATAGTGAGAAATCTCCTCAACTTTCATATCAATAGTACCAAAACCTTTAATTCCTGGTGTATCAATAACCATACCTCCATTTTCAAGATCTATAATCTCCGAATAGGTTGTTGTATGCATACCTTTTGAATGATAATCGGAGATTACCCCAACTTTCTGAACCATTTCACCTCTAAGAAGATTTATGATAGTTGATTTCCCAACACCTGAATGACCCGACAACAACACCAACTTGTTTTTTGTCAGCTCCCTAAGCTCATCAACCCCCTCACCCGTGGTCATTGATGTTTTCAAACAAGGATACCCAATTGTTGTATAAAGATTAATAAGTGCGTCTAGATAATCTATATCCTCCTCTTCAAGAAGGTCAATTTTATTAAAAAGCAGACAAACCGGCACTGAATATGCCACTGCAGACATCAGAAACCGATCAATAAAAACAGTTGTCGTTTCAGGATAACGTACAGTTACGCATAACAATGCCAAATCTATGTTTGCTGCAAGAATATGAGCATGCTTAGAGAGATTGGATGATTTTCTAACAATATAATTTTTTCTATCCTCAATATCAGTAATAAATGCTGTCCCATCAAGGTTCACATCCAGAAATACAATATCACCTACCACAACCGGGCTGGTACTGCGGATTCCCTTTAAACGAAGATTTCCCTTGGCTTTACATGTATAAACACTGCCGGTATCATCCCTAACCAGGTAGGTGTTACCTGTATTTCTAATAACCAATCCCTTTGATACTCCTGACATTAAACGGTTAGTATTTCTTTTTCTTTTTCTACAAACAGCTCATCTACCAGTTTAATAAATTTATCATGTAGTTTTTGCAGCTCATCTTCAGCTGTTTTACCTGCATCTTCAGGGAGACCGGCTTTAACAGCCTTCTTAACATCATCAATACCATCTCTGCGAGCGTTTCTGATACTAATTTTAGCATCTTCAGCCTCCTGTTTTGTCTGCTTAACCAACATTTTTCTGCGCTCTTCTGTCAGTGGTGGAATACCAAGTCTGATAACCTCCCCGTTGTTTTCCGGAGTGATACCCACTTCAGAGTCCATAATCGCCTTCTCAATCACTTTAAGCATTTTTTTATCCCATGGCTGCACCATAATAGTCTTTGCATCGGGAGTAGTAACAGTCGCAACTCCCGTCAAAGGCGTTGAACTTCCATAGTAATCAACACGAATTCCATCAAGGATATGTGTGTTTGCCCTTCCAGCACGAATTCTTGAGAACGTCTCCTTTAAGAATTCGATTGTCATCTGCATCTTCTCTTCTGCCTCCTGTTTAATTACTTTAGTTTCCATATATATATCTTGTTTCGATTAATTATCAAATATGAGTGATTAATAAACAAAAATAGTGAAAATTTAGCTAATAATCAACTATCAAACATGCACTATAGTACCTATGTTTTCCCCGTTAATAACTTTTTTAAGATTCCCAACAACATCCATATTAAAAACAACTATAGGCAGATTATTCTCTTTACACATAGTAGTTGCAGTCAGGTCCATCACTTTAAGCCCCTTTTCATACACCTCATCAAAAGTAATAGTCTGAAACTTAGTTGCAGTTGGGTCCTTTTCCGGATCGGCTGTATAGATCCCATCCACACGTGTACCTTTAAACATTGCATCAGCCTCAATCTCAATACCTCTCAAAGCCGAAGCAGTATCAGTTGTAAAGAAAGGATTACCTGTACCACCTGAAAGAATAGCCACCTCGCCACTCTCCATCGATTCGATAGCTTTCCATTTTGAGTAAAGTTCACCCACAGGCTCCATTCTAACAGCAGTATAAACACGATTCTCCTGACCAATTGAGGTCAGCGCCGAACTCAATGCCAAACTATTAATAACTGTTGCAAGCATACCCATCTGGTCGCCCTTCACACGATCGAAACCTTTTGTGGCACCACTCAGCCCCCTGAAAATATTACCACCTCCAATTACAATACCAATCTGAATACCCATTTCCGACACCTCTTTAATCTGTTGGGCATACTCAGCAAGTCGCTCTTCATCAATACCATACTCCTTGTTTCCCATAAGCGACTCACCGCTAAGCTTTAATAAAATTCTGTTATACTGCATTATACTATGATGTTTATTTATTTATATCAATTAAAGTCATAATTCTACCCCTCCGAGTTGATAAACGAAACCTCTTTAAAAGCATAATAGCGCAATTCACCCTCATCCATCGTCTTTAAAATAAGATGACCAGAAGGCATTACTCCCTCAATTTTAGCCTTAAAAGAGCCATTCTCATCTCTATACCAATAGTAATCATTAATTCTGTAAAGGTCGAGAAGATACTCATCCTCAATCTGCGAAATCTTCCCCTGCTGAAACTCCCTGTAAAGCATAAAAAACTCTCTTACAAAGATATCTGCTATATTATCAATATCACTGTCAATTCCGGTAATCTCTTTTAACGAAACAGGATTTGGCAGATCTTCGGGGAAATTTTGCTGATTAATATTCAACCCCAATCCAATTACAGAGTTCTTAATATATCTGCCCTGAACACTATTCTCAATAAGTATCCCACCAATCTTTTTGTCTCTCCAGTAGATATCGTTTGGCCATTTAATACGAATATCATCAACAAACTGATCAAGGCAATTCTTTACCGCCAAAGAGGCAATTCTCGAAATTATAAACTGCTCATTTGCAGGCAGCATCTCCGGATATACAACCATACTCAACAGAAGATTCTTTCCGGAATCAGAAAACCAGCCATTCCCCATTTGACCTCTCCCGGCGGTCTGAAAATCGGCTATCACCAAAGAACCCTCTTCCGGCGATCTGTCAAGAATCAAATTCTTCAAATAATTGTTTGTCGAATCAACCTCTTTTAGTCGCATTACAATTCTCTCCTTACTCAGATGTTCCATAATATTCTGTCTTTTTCTTTTTAGATAATTTCTTAATCACCTCATCAACTGAATGATCAATCCAATATTTTATCTCACTATCATCCATAGTGCCATCCAAAAATATTGTATTCCAGTAGGTTTTATTCATATGATAGGCGGCCTCAACGCACATATATTTCTCGCGCAGCTCAACAGCTTTTTCAGGATCACATTTCAGCGTTATACTCAACTCTGTATTTTCGGTTGGTATTAATGCAAACATTTTGTCCATTACCTTGATAACTATAGTCGTTTCATCAAAGGGTGTTGTGGCTTCTGATCCCTTTACCGACATACAATAATCATAAAGTTCCTCTATATCCATACAAACTAAATAAATATGATTTACTTACTAATGAACACTCTACACAGTTTACAGAAATGCAAGAAATGCATCTTCAAAATGTTCAATCTCTTTCTCCTTTTCACTCACAATTATAGCTACAATATCAAATCTGGCCGGTTTATCTATATTGTTTAGTTTAAGATAATGACTTGCTCCATTTATCATCCTGCGCATCCGCTGTTTTCCTATCGACTGCTCGGGGTTTCCCCATTGTGATGAAGAACGGGTTTTAACTTCTACAAAAACAATAAACTCATCATCCTCACTAATTATATCTATCTCATATCCGCCAAGTCTCCAGTTCCTTTCAACTATTTGGTGACCTTTATCTTTTAAAAATTCAACTGCCAGATCCTCCCCCCGAGTACCCAATATATTATGTTCAGCCATTATTATAATAGAAAAACGGACTTTAATTGTGCTAAAAGCCCCATATGCATGGTAAAAATACAAATTAACAATGTAATTAGTTCTTTTTAATGAAAATATTTTGTTTTTTGCACCTCTCTAGATACCCTATTTCACTCGCGAAGTCGTGCAAACTATTCAACCAGTTGATATAACCCTAATTATCTGAAGCATCTTTCTATTAAAAAAAGCTGAATTATAATAAAATCGAGTTACTTTTGCATATTGGTAAAAGGCTGTAAGCATTATTGATTCAAGAGCTATTGAATGGGAACTAAGATATTAAAATTGAATGGGCGACCAAAACCTCGCACTAACAAAGTGGTTTTTACTCTCAATGATGATGAGTATGACCTGATACAATTTTACCTTAAGAAATATAAGATTTCAAACCGTTCCCGATGGTATCGCGAAACTATTATTAACCATATGTTAAAGAATATGGATCAGGATTATCCTACTCTCTTCGAGGAGAATGAGATGAGAAGATAAATGCACTATTATGCTCGATGATAATCACTTTATGAAACTTGCTCTTCAGGAGGCTCAAAAAGCTTTCGACAGAGGAGAAGTACCGGTGGGAGCAGTGGTTGTTGCCAATAGCCGCATAATTGCCCGCGCTCATAATCTAACCGAGGTTCTTAATGATGTAACAGCCCATGCAGAGATGCAAGCAATTACTGCTGCTGCAAATGTGCTTGGGGGGAAGTACCTCAACGATTGCACTATATACGTTACGGTAGAGCCTTGCCCCATGTGTGCCGGAGCATTGCGCTGGGCACAGCTTTCGCGATTGGTTTATGGTGCATCTGATCCAAAAAGAGGATATTCTACTATCTCGCCCTTCCTGCTTCATCCCAAAACTGTGGTTACTCCCGGTATTTTATCGAGTGAGTGCAGTGAGTTGATGCAGCTGTTTTTTAAACAATTGCGCTAACCATACTAACTTTTTCTTTCAGGAATCGATACCTATTCTGGTCGATCAATTATCGCAGTTGAGATTAATAATTTAAATCAAATAAACATAAAAACTTAGTTGGGCTATTTATTTATATTATAAACACCTGCAGTAACAATCTGTTTATTAGTCGCTCCACTCACAATTTCACTATAACCATTAAATTGTCTGCCAACAGTAACCTCCACCGGGGTGAAGTACCAGCTGTCGTTTTCCCGCCTCTCAACAACAAGAATGATATTGCTGCTCTCTGTCTTAATAATAGCCTCATCGGGCAATGCAGCAACACTATCGCTGCCGGTTACTATTTCCGACTCTATATAAGTGTAAGTTATCATATTTGCCGGCCTGTTATCACTCAATGAAGCATAACAATCTATTGTTTTTGTTTCATCATCAATAGCAACTCCCAGTGATGTAAGGGTTGCGGGATATGTCTCCGGCGAGTTAACCGACCTATAGCTAACGGTCTGACCAACTTTAACCTGTGCCATATCTGCCACAAATAGTGATAGCTTTAACTGTACCATCTTTGGGTTAATAATTTCAGGCAGTTCCGATTGAGAATCAATAAAACTACCAATCTGTACATTCATATTTGAAATGTATCCATTTATTGGGGCTTTTATCATGTATGAGGTGCTAAACTCACCATTCTCCACAGAAGATACAGACAGACCCATCGCTTCAATCTTCATTTTCAGTCCGCTATATCTCGCAAGAGAACTCTTATAATTATTGTCAACCATCATAAAATCCTTCTCTGATGAAATCTTCTCTTCATACATCAATTTAGCCCTATCATAATCTATCTTCGCACGATGGTAGTCGGCTGCAGCCTCAGCAAACTGCACCTGAATATCAATTATCTCGTTACCACTTATCTCAAGAAGCGACTGATTACTACTAACCCACTGCCCATTTTGGCATCTTATGCTCTTTATAATTCCCGCAGCGGGAGCATTCACTTTTGCGATAGCTCCGGGAAGAGGAACAATTGCACCGTTGCATTTTATTCTATTCTCAAAAGTCATCGTTTCTATCTCTCCCAACTTCATTTGTTCCGTGGCAAACTGCCGGTCGGTAATCTCAATCAAAGTCGACTCCGGTTCAGATGGTTGCTGCTTACTGTTGCAACTGCTTAACACTATAAATAAGCCCAACAGTATAAACAGAGAGACAAAATATAAAAGATGAATCACAGTTTTCATATTTAAAGCTTTTATGTTTTTTATTCCAATTCCTGCAGATAAATTCACTCCAATTCCCGCAGATAGTAAATGTAAGTTATTTAAGATCGTTTAGTTCTTCATTCTTCCTAACAATCCTGAAGGGGAAGAACTTAATGGCAGCTATAGTCGAAAACATCTCAAAAAGCAGAGGCAGAGCAATCATAGTGAGCATTGTAGAAGTAAACAACCCCCCAATAACCACAGTGGCAAGCGGCCTCTGCACCTCAGCACCCGCACCGGTAGAGATAGCCATCGGCAGAAATCCCATAGCAGCAGCACCGGCAGTCAGCATCACAGGACGCAACCTATTCTTAGTTCCCCTCATAATTATCTGCTTCATATCCATCGTTCCTTTCTCTTTCAGCTCCTTCAGATGTTCAATCAGCACAATACCGTTAAGTACAGCAATACCAAACAGAGCAATAAACCCGATACCTGCCGATACGCTAAATGGCATACCCCTAACCCACAGCAGCAGCACACCACCCACAGTTGCCAATGGAATAGCACTAAATATCATAAAGGCATCTTTAAACGATTGAAAAGCGAAGTGCAGAAAGATGAAAATTAGCAGCAGCGACACCGGCACAGCAATCAGCAACCTATTCATTGCATTCTTAAGATTCTCAAACTGACCACCATAAGTTACATAGGTGCCGGGCGTTAGAGTGATGTTTGCATCAACAGCAGTCTGAATATCTTTCACAACCGATTGCAGGTCCCTGTTTCTCACATTCACACTCACAACCACTCTTCGGTGCGTATTCTCCCTCGATATCTTAGCCGGCCCGGTATCATACTCAATATCTGCAAGCTCTGTCAGTGGAATCAGATTGCCATTTGAAATAGGAACCTTCAACTCTCTAATATCATCAATATCTACACGACTCTGTTTATCAAATCTAACAACCAGATCGAACCGTTTCTCACCCTCAAACACAATACCAGAAGTCTCACCCCCGAAAGCGGTCGCCAGGTAACTGTTAAGCATACTAATATCAATACCATACATGGCAGTTCTCTCCCTATCATAATCAATCTTTATCTGAGGCAATCCGGCTGTCTTTTCCATAATAATATCACTTGCACCCGGTATTTCCTCAATCAGCTCTTTTATCTCACCCGCCTTGCCATTTATATAGTCGAGATCATCACCAAAAATCTTTATCGCAATATCAGATCTAACACCTGTAATCAGCTCATTAAATCGCATCTCAATCGGCTGGGTAAACTCATACTCAATTCCCGGTATGGCCGAAAGAGCCTCCTTAAACAGATCAGCCAGCTCCTCCTTACTTTTGGCACTTGTCCACTGTTTCGTCGGTTTAAGCTTCACAATCATATCAATCTCCTCCATCGACATTGGGTCGGTTGGCACCTCTGCAGCCCCAATCCTGCTCACAATCTTATCCACCTCCGGAAACTCACTCATCAAAATCTGCTCCATCTTAGTGGTAGTTTCAACAGTTTTAGAGAGAGAAGTCCCTGTCTTCAACACCGGCTGAATCACAAAGTCACCCTCATCCAGAGTTGGCACAAACTCACCCCCAATCCTTGTAAAGAGTAAGCCGGTAAATATCAGCGACAGCAAGGCGATACCCAGCACCAGACGCTTATGGTTTCTCGACCACACAATTACCGGCCTGTAGGAGCTGTAAGCTACTCTCATAACCCAATGCGACAAATTCTTCTTATTACTCAGAGGCCTCAGAAAAACCGACGAAGCAACCGGAACCCAGGTCAGCCCCATTATCATAGCCCCAATAATTGCAAAGCAAAATGATAGCGCCATCGGCCTGAACATCTTACCCTCCACACCACTCAGCGAAAGAATAGGAATAAATACAATAAGAATTATAACCTGTCCAAATATAGCCGACTTCATCATCTTCGACGACCCGTCAAGAGCAATATGATCCATCAATTTTCTCCTCTCAGCACCGGTTACACCTACTAACTCATTCTTTCTGCCTGAGATACCCAGCACAATAAACTCCACAATGATAACCGCCCCATCAATAATAATTCCGAAGTCGAGTGCACCCAAACTCATCAGATTGGCATCAATACCAAATATATACATCATCGATATGGTAAAGAGCAGCGCCAGTGGAATCACTGAGGCGATAACCAGAGCCGACCGTATATCACCCAGCAGCATAAGCACAATCAGCATCACAATAGTTGCGCCCAAAATAAGGTTCTCCACTATCGTAAAAGAGGTCTTTGCAACCAGCTCACTCCTGTCGATAATCGGATTGATATATACGCCCTCCGGAAGATTACGCCCAACCTCCTCTACCCGCTTTTTCACCTCTTTAATAACCTCCTTCGAGTTGGCATTCTTCAGCATCATTACCTGACCCAGAATAGTCTCTCCGTTACCATTGGCAGTAATCGCCCCATACCTGTTGGCATACCCAAACTTCACATCAGCAATATGCTTAATCAGCAATGGTGTACCCCCAATATTCTTCACCACAATATTCTCAATGTCCTCAACAGAGCCAACCTGACCATCTCCTCTTATAAAGTAACTCTGGCTGGCCTTCTCAATATATGAACCACCCGAAATGCTGTTATTTGTCTCCAGAGCACTCAGCACCTCCATCAGCGTAACACCTGCCTCACTCAACCTCGATGGCGTAACAGCCACCTCATACTGTTTCAGCTTACCACCCCAGCTGTTAATCTCCACCACACCACTAATACCCGACAACCTTCTCTTCACCACCCAATCCTGAATAGTGCGCAAATCAGTGGCAGAGTACCTATCCTCATAACCCTCCTTCACATCAAGCGTATATTGATAAATCTCACCCAAGCCCGTAGTAATCGGTCCCATCTCAGGCTCACCAAACCCTTCCGGAATCTTTGCCGCCGCACTCTTTATCTTCTCGGCAATAAGAAGTCGCGGCAGATAGGTACCAAGCTTCTCCTGAAAAACAATTGTAACAAGCGAGATTCCAAATTTCGAAATAGAACGAATCTCAATCACTCCCGGCAGATTTGCCATCTCCATCTCAACAGGTGTGGTTATATATTGCTCAATCTCCTGAGTAGACAGATTGCCCGAGGTGGTAATCACCTGCACCTGATTATTAGTGATGTCGGGCACAGCACCCACAGGAATCCTAAACACGGCAAAAATGCCAAATGCCGCAATGGTAAAGGTGAAGAGAAAAACTATGAGTTTGTTCCGAATGCTGAAGTTTATAATTTTCTCAAGCATATTTAATACTTTTATTATGGTGATATTAAGGCTCTTCTCTTAGGTTGATGCAAATGTAACAATTATTTATTCTGCTGCAACTCTTATTTAAATTCTTATACTCCCATTCTTAATTCTCCATGCCGGAAATTCTCAAATCAATTCTTTTCAAACCATTCATCCGTTGGTCTAGCTTAAGCGGTGCA
>CAYLKV010000016.1:16251-56007 GCA_964384545.1 uncultured Proteiniphilum sp. | reverse complement strand
TTTTTACCCCTTATGAACGAACCTGTTAATAATATCATAAAAGAAATAACTCCTTTGTCTGATAAGGATTGTTTTTATATAGCCGACCGCCGCAAATCGGAGTTTACATACCCTCTGCATTCTCACAGTGAGTATGAGCTTAATTATGTTGAAAATGCAGCCGGGGTGAAACGGATTGTGGGTGACTCGGTTGAGGTTATCGGTAATTGGGATCTTACGCTTATAGCGGGTGGTGATTTAGAGCATGTGTGGGAGCAGCACAAATGTTCATCGAAGAATATTAGGGAGATTACAATTCAGTTTTCGAAGGATCTGTTTTTTGAGAATTTTATTAATAAGAACCAATTTAGCAGCATTAGGAAGATGCTTGTGAATGCGCAGAAGGGGATTAGCTTTCCGATGGAGACTATTATGAAAGTTTATCCTATGCTTGATATGCTGTCTTCGGAGCGGTCGGGGTTTCATGCTGTTATTAAGTTGCTGACTATCTTGTATGATCTTTCTATGTGTGAAAATTGCCATACTTTGGCAAGCTCTTCTTTTGCACAGACTGAGGATAATACGGATAGTAGGAGGGTGCGTAAAATATATGAATATATTAATAGTCATTATCAGGATGATATCAGACTGGAGGAGCTTGCGCAAATTGTGGGGATGACACCGGTGGCTTTTAGCAGGTTTTTTAAGCTGAGGACGGGCAAAACTATTTCGGAGTATATTATTGATATTCGTTTGGGTAATGCTACAAGGCTTCTGGTTGATACTACCAACTCGATTGCGGAGATTTGTTACGACTGTGGGTTTAATAATGTATCTAACTTTAACCGTATCTTTAAAAAGAGAAAAGAGTGCTCGCCTAAGGTCTTTAGGGAGAACTATAGAAAAACTAAGCTTATTATTTAATTTTATTATCTAATTTTATATTGTTGACCGATAGAATAATCTTTTTTTTATGTTTCTAAACAATTGGTTCAATTATGCAAAATGTCAATAATTGATAATATTGTATTATATTTTTTTAAATAAGCCGCCTACCTTTGAAAATCTAACTGTTATATATTATTAATGTGCGACTTGTTGTTGTTTTACTATGAAAAGATTGTTTGTACTTCTCTTGATTGTAATAAATATTGTTTCATTATCATGTACTGAAGCCGGTGAGGATATTTTGGATGAGCCTATTGTAGAAACGCCTACCGAGCTTTACCTTGCCGATGGAAATGCTACCTACGAAACAAAATCGCTCTATTCGAATTTATGGGAGATTCAAAAGACAGGCTTTATGTTTGGGCATCATGATGATCTCTGGTATGGGAGAAAATGGTATAATGAGATGGGCAGATCGGATACAAAGGATGTGTGTGGAGATTATCCGGCGGTGTTTAGTGTGGATTTTGGATCTGTTATGGACGACCGGTATGCGTACGATTATGATAAGAAGGAGAATGCGATTCGCAAAAGGGTAATTAAAGAGGCGTATGACAGAGGTGAAGTGATTACAGCGTGCATCCATATCAACAATCCGCTTACCGGGGGCGACTCGTGGGATAACTCGAGGAATGATGTGGTGAAAGAGATTCTGAATGAGGGCAGTCCTACCAATATGAAGTACAAGGTTTGGCTGGATAGATTGGCCGCTTTTGCAATGGATCTGAAGGGGTCTGATGGGAAGCTTATTCCTGTCGTTTTTCGCCCTTATCATGAGCATACGCAAAGCTGGTCGTGGTGGGGAAAATCGTGTACGACAGAGAGTGAATTTGTGAGGCTGTGGCAGTTTACGGTTAACTATCTGCGGGATGCTAAGGGTGTGCATAATTTTATTTATGCCATCTCTCCTCAAATGGATTCGCCAAAGAGCAGGGAGGATTTCTTGTATAGATGGCCAGGGAATGAATATGTTGACTTTATAGGTATGGATTGTTACCATGGCCTTAATCCTGTAACTTTTGCAGTTAATTTGACGGTTTTATCGAAATTGTCGAAGGAGTTAAAGAAGCCTTGTGGCGTTACGGAAACAGGGGTTGAGGGCATAATGGATTGGCAGGGAAATACGGAGTTCCGCTATTGGACTGAGCAGATTCTAACACCTGCTTCGGGACAGACTGTAAGCATGATAGTTATGTGGAGAAATAAATATGATCCGAATGAGGAGGGTCATCATTTTTACTCAGTATTTAAGGGACATTCAACCGAAAGCAATTTCAATTCGATGTATAATAATACAACATCATACTTTTCCAGAGATCTTCCCGATATGTATGAAATGGCTAAAAATATTAAAGTATCAGGGCATTAGCCTGTTTATTAGTAAATGCAAAAAATGCATATGAGTTGATAAAATAGTATTATTTAATACGGATATAACACTATAATTTTGTAGTGTTGAAAAAAGTAAATTGTGTTAAAATCTAAATTGGTACGTGGAAATGAAATGAGAGTGGAAAATAAAACTCATTCTGTGAGCTTTATTTTATTGGGTTTAATAGTATGAAAAATTAAAAAATAAATGATTGAAAATTAAATGGATATTTATTTACCTAAATTATGAGAACATCGACACTTTTTAAGGGATTAATTATTGTATTAGTCTTAGCCTTTTTCTGGTCTTGTGATAATGCTCAAAGAGAGGTGCAAGATCTTGTTGATCCATGGATAAGGGAAAGAACGCCTGTTGCTTTTAAAATTGAAGGTCAGGTTGGGGAACCCTTGATAGAAAATAATTGGCGTAAGGATGATGAGGGATCTATCCGAGTTACGCTGATTTCTTCTGCTATTACAGATCTTAAGAATGTAAAGATTTTAGATCTTGAACTCCAATATAAAGCGACCTCTTCGTTGGCCGTTGGAGGCACACTCGATTTAAGTGAAGGTTCTGATTCATTTGAAGTGGTTGCTGAAAATGGAGAAAAGAGGACCTATGTTGTTACGTTTGATGAGTTTTATGAGCCTCTTGTGGGCGATTATGCTGTAGATCAATTGTGGTTATATGGTGGTACCGGACCGGAATATGGTGGTGGTGCCGTATGGAACTTGATGGAGAAAAGCTGGCGCTGGAATGTAGACGGTAAGCCGACTGCAGAAGAGGATAATGTGATTTCTCTAATTTTGAAGGGTGTGAATGAAGAAACAGGTGATACATACGGAATTAGCATTAATGATGCAGGTCCGGACGGAATGTATGCCAGCTTTATTTATGACGATAGAAATTGGACTAAACACGATTTGAAACATTTTTACAGATGTATCCCTGAGGGTGAAGGTGAATGGGAAAAGAACTCTAAAACCGGGGTTATTACATTTATATCGAAGGATGGTGTAAGAAGGTCGTGCACATTGTTGACTGCAGGTACTCATGCTTTTGACCAGTATAAAAGTATTAGTATTGAAAATCTAGGCTTTAACTTTCCTGTTACTGAGGGAGTTTCGGATAATTGGGATGTGATTTGGGAGGATGATGCAAAATATTTATGGCATCCCAGAAACTTTGTTGTGAAGGTGACAAAATTATGATATTTACAAAATGGGGAATTTTTAAATTCACGAGTTTATGATAAAATTTTTAAAAGTGTTTTTGTTGTCCACTTTTTTCCTAGTTATGCTGGGCTTTACAAACGTAATCTATGGACAGCGAGGTTCTATCCGCGGAATTGTGAAGGATGCGCAAGGTGAACTACCCGGAGCTACAATTATTATAAAGGGTACAACAACCGGTACGATCACTGATGCAGAGGGGAAATTCACACTGCCTCTGGAAACATCAAACGCCATTTTGCATGTTTCATATATCGGATATCAACCGAAAGAAGTGCCTGTATCTATTACAGGTGGTGTTGTGGAAATTATTCTACAGGAGGAAGTTACGGCTATTGATGAGGTGGTGGTAACTGCTTTCGCAACGCAGAAGAAAGTGAATGTTACGGGTGCTATTTCGTCGGTGGGTGGCGATGCGCTTATTGCTACTCCCGTTTCAAATATCTCGAACGCGTTAATTGGTAATACACCGGGTGTGAGTGGTTTGCAATCGTCCGGTGAACCGGGTAGAAATGCGGCTAATCTTCGTATTCGTGGTGTTTCTACGTATGGTTCGTCAACTCCACTTATCGTAATTGATGGGGTTGAGCAGGCTGCTGAGCAGGCATTTTCGGAGCTTAACTCGATGGACGCGAATGAAATCTCTCAGATTAGTATTTTGAAAGATGCTGCATCGACCGCTGTATATGGTATTCGTGCTGCAAACGGTGTAATTATTATTACAACCAAGAAAGGTCGTTCGGGTACACCAAGAATTAACTTCTCCACGAATTATGGTATTACAAGTGCTACAAATCTGCAGAAGGGTGTAACGGCCTACGAATATGCATTGATGCGTAATGAGGGTATTCGCAATGAACAGAGGAGCTATAACGGTTCTGAAAGTTTATCGGCTTATCTGTATAGCGATTACGACTTGTGGAAATTTAAAAATAACAGAGACTTTACACCGGTTGAGGTGGATGCAATGACTAATTTGTCGGAAGCTCAGAGAGAGCAACTAAAGAATTCTCCGGCATTGTATTATTCGAGCAAAGATCTTTACAAGGATCAGTTTAGCAAGAGTGCACCTCAGTTACAGACTAACGTAAACATTTCGGGTGGAACGGAGAAGGTGGATTATTTTGTCTCTTTCGGTTATTTTAATCAGGAAGGTATTACAAATGCTACGAAATACTATGGATCGAATACCGGTTCGAAGTTTAACAGATACAATTTCAGAGGTAACTTCGGTATTCAAGTTGCTAAAAACTGGGATGTTGATATCAATATTGCCGGTCAGTTTGGAGAAACGCAAGGACCCGGTATCAACTCAGGACCTTACGACTTGGATGGACGTTACAAAGTGATCATGCAGTATATATATGATGGTAACCCATTTATCTCTCCGGGTATTATAGATGGTAGACTGATTAATGATTTTGCCGGTGTGCCGGGTACAATACAGAATCCGCTGGGTGCTAAGACAGGTAGCCAGATTGGCTCGCAGAATGCAGTTTATAACTTGCTGATAAGCGGTAGAGGTACAATCCATAACAATTTGTTGAGCAATACCGTGAAAGTGAATCACAAGATGGATTATTTGATTAAGGGGTTAAAGGCTTACGCTTCGGTAAGTTATCAGGATAACTACAACAGATA
The DNA here is from genome assembly GCA_964384545.1 of uncultured Proteiniphilum sp. Taxonomy (GTDB): domain Bacteria; phylum Bacteroidota; class Bacteroidia; order Bacteroidales; family Dysgonomonadaceae; genus Proteiniphilum. Next base: position 50,835 of record CAYLKV010000016.1, on the reverse strand, counting down.
TGTAACCTACTCTCCATCAATTCCTTCTTATTCTGTTCAGCGAGACTTAGAAGATCCGAATAAATTGCAGTTCTTTGGCGGTTCGATGGGTGCCGGTAGTTTCAGCTCGTATGGCTACAGCAACTGGAATAAGTTGTATATGGATGCCGGTTTAGATTGGGCAGGCTCCTTTGGAGAACACAATTTGACAGCGCTGTTGTTAGGTAAAGGTTCACGTTATACAATGCCTTCAGACTCATACAATGTGCCTTCGGGAATTATGGGTCTTGTTGGTCGTGTTACCTATAATTATAGCAACCGGTATATGGCCGAGTGGAATGTGGGTTACAATGGCACAGAGCAGTTTATTGAGGGTAAGAGATTTGGATTATTCCCTGCTTTCTCTGTAGGTTGGGTTCCAACTTCTGAAGAGTTCTTCCCGGAAAATGATGTGCTTACATTTATAAAATTGAGAGCTTCATACGGTGAAGTTGGTAACGATCAGCTGGGTGGTAACAGAAGATATTACTACCTGCCAAATACCTACAACCTGGGACAGGGTGGTTACTGGTTTGGAAATAGCGATGGCTCATCGCAGAACTCCTATTACCAGGGTGCGACCGAAGGTGCGTTGGGTAACCAGAACATCACATGGGAGCGTGCAAAGAAATATGATGTTGGTGTGGAAATTGGTTTATTTAGAGATCGCCTTTTCCTGACAGCCGACTGGTTTAAAGAAGACAGAAATAACATTCTTACCACTTTGGGTACAATTCCTGCTATTTATGGTGTGCCGTCGGGTTCTGTACCTCCTGCAAACGTGGGTATTACGAAGAACGAGGGTTATGAAGTTCAAATAAAGTGGGAAGATCATGTGGGCGACTGGAGCTATTCGATTGAAGGAAATAGTAGTTATGCACGCAATAAGATTATTTATCGTGCAGAAGCTAAAAATCCATACACATGGATGAATGCAACAGGTTTCTCTATCGGTCAACGTTTTGGCTTGAGAAGCGATGGCTTATTCAATACGGTTGAAGAGTTAAACAACAGGCCATACAATACATACACATCGAATCGTGCAACACTTGGTGATGTGAAATACATAGATTTAAATGGTGATGGTCTTATTGACAGCAAGGATGTTGCTCCTATTGGATATCCAAACTATCCGGAGTTCCACTTTAGCTCTAAATTAAGAATTGCTTATAAAGGTTTCGATTTGAACGTGCTGTTCTTAGGATCGGCTAACGGATCATACTATTTGAACAGTGGTTATACAATTCCATTCTTTAAACGTGCAGGTAATGCATGGCAGTGGATGTATGACGAAAGATGGACAATGGATAAATATCTGGCAGGTGAAGAAATTAACTATCCTAGATCGACATTTGATGCTACAAGAGATCATAACAACTATTTGACAAGTGATTTCTGGATGAGATCGAACAACTTCTTTAAACTGAAAAATATTGAAGTTGGATACACAATGCAACCGAATTCTGCAAAATTATTGAAAATGGTTCAAGGTTTAAGAATTTACATGAATGCCAATAACTTGTTCACCTTTAAAAATGAACTTACTTCAATTGGAATAGACCCTGAGGTAACGGACGGAAGAACGTATATCTATCCTTTGACAAAAGTTGTAACAGTTGGGTTGAGTTTTCAATTTTAATAGAAAAAATTTAATCTTATGAGAAAAATAGGAATATTACTTTTAATAATAGGTTTTTCGGTTGTTACTGCTTGTGAGGACTTTTTTCTAGAAAAACCAGATACGACCGGAACTGTTGACTTGGAAGAGGTGTATAGCTCTACAAAAAATGCAGAGGCTGCTCTTTTCACTTGCTACAGAAATATTTTGATTCATGGATGGCCGGGTGGCTGGGGTGTTAGTCATGGCGCTTTGGCATCGATTAGCGGTGAACGCTCGTATGGTTATTCATGGCATGGCACCTATACTATTGCATTGACAGGTTTGTCGGTAAATGGTTCTGACGGATCGGATGCGGGTGCTGATAACTATGGCAACAACTGGAGTGCAATAAGAGCTTGCTTCCTGGTGAAGGAGAATATAGACCTTGTACCGGATATGAATGAGACAACAAAGGCTCAAATTAAAGCGGAAGTTACAGGCTTAATTGCTTACCGCTATATGGGTATGTTCTACAGATACGGCGGTCTGCCAATTGTACGTAAATCATTTGAAGCTACTGATGATTTGAATATTCCAAGAGAATCGCTTGAGAATACACTCGCATATATTATTGAGCTGTGTGATGAAGCATATGAGGGTTTACCCGATGGCAAATATAGTACGGATAAGACGGGACGATTGACCAAAGGTGCTGTCTTGGCAATTAAAGCTAGAGCGTTGATGTATGCTGCTCGTCCACTGTTCAACAGCAGTACGCCTTACTTGGATAATGGCGAAAATAACAATCTGGTATGTTTTGGTAGTGAAAATGCTTCTCGCTGGAACGAAGCAATTGAGGCAAATGAAGCGGTACTGTCGTGGGCTTCTTCAAATGGTTATCAACTCCTGAATTCAGGTGGTGCCGGAGTGGGACAACCAAATCCGAATGCGTTGGAAGATTATGGCACAGCTACTTCTACTCCATCGAATAACGAGGTGCTGTTGGCGTATAAAATAAATTCGACCAACCAGTATGAATGGCCCGGAAGTGCAATTTTCTATTATCTGAATACATCGGCTAACTGGACAAATAACAGATGGGATACCGACTTAATTGGTCTTTTAACTAACTTCCTGGAACTATACTATACAAAAGATGGAACGAACCAGGAGTGGCCAAAAATTGGTGAAACTTCGGCAAGAAGCGCAGAGGAATGGTTAGAAAAAATTCCGAACATGGAACCTCGTTGTTTGGCTGACAATATTTTCCCTGGATTTGATGCATATAATAACCCGGGTGTTTACAACTATAGCGCAGCCGGATGGGGACGCGCTACGGCTAACTCCGGTAAAGAGGGTGTATTTCCCAATGCAATCAGTGTGGGTAAAGGTTGTGGTTTCCCTGTGAAGTTCTATTATGGTGCCGGTTCGAGAGTATGGTTTGAACCTCCTTTGTTTAGATTGGCTGAAACATATATGAATCTGGCTGAAGCATACAACGAAGCGGGTAACACGGCTAAGGCTCTTCAGAATTTAAACATGGTTCACAACAGAGCCGGTTTGCCTTCAGTAACTGAAACCGACAAAACGAAACTAAGAGAGATAATTCAACGTGAGAAAGCAATTGAGTTTTACAATGAAAATCACAGATACTTTGATGTGAAACACTGGAAACTTAAAAATATTGGCAACGGAATTATTGGTGGAGATATGCGTGAATTGCAATTCAAAATTAAAGCCGGTGCAAGCGGTAGCAACAACCTTGCAGTTAATTTAGAGTCGTACTGGGATGCCGTGACTTATACTGCATTCTGGAGCCCGATGATGTACCTTGAACCAATTCCTCAATCGGAAGTCAACAAGGGGATAACTGTCCAGAACCCTGGATATTAATACAATATCAGTTATTTATAAGATATGAATGAAATAAATATGAGAAAATATACTATTTTTCGAGTAATCTCGATCACGCTTATTTTCCTTGTGATTAAGATATCGGCCTTTGCACAATATTCTACAGCTGAATCGGACTCATTACTAAAAAATAAGTTTGATGCTTTTGGAATAATTCCGTTGGAAATAAATACCGGTACAGCAGCGGTTTCCAATGTTGGTTCGGATAAACTTTATCGGACTACTGCTTCTAACCTGACAAATACGTTAGCCGGGTTGTTATCGGGTATGACCTATATTCAGGGAACCGGTGAAGTGGGAAACAACAATGCTCAGTGGTTGATTCGTGGTATTGGAAGTTATGGTAATAACGGATTTAATGTCGCAAAGATTTTTGTGGATGGTTTTGAAGTAAACAGCAACTATCTGGCTTATCTATCACCGGTTGAAATTGAAAGCTTTTCAATTCTTAAAGATGCTGCTACTCTAACAACTTTTGGCGAAAGAGGTGCCAATGGTATTATCTGGATTGAAACAAAACGTGGTCAAGTGGGTCCTTCAAAGGTTTCTGCTCAATTTCGTTATGGTTCACAATCGGCATCAAAAATAAATAAACCGTTGGATTCGTATGGACATGCATCGTTGTACAATCAGGCTATAAGTAATGATAATGGAGCATGGACTCCTTATTACTCGCAAAATCAAATTGCCGATTATATGAATGGCAGTGGGGTTAACGTGGACTGGTACGACGAAGCACTTCGCAATACAGGTAACTATGTGGATGGTGATATCACATTTAATGGTGGTACCACAAAGGCTCGCTATAATGTGACCTTGGGTTATGTTGACCATCAGGGTTTATTGAATGTGAACAACAGCGACTCTACATCGAATTTGAGATATTCGAGATACAATTTAAGAGCGAATCTCGATTTTAGCATGTTGGATATTTTTGAAGCAAGGGTAGATTTAGGTGGTAGAATTGAACAACGTAAGAGACCTAACGTTGGTATTTCGGATCTAATGTCGGTTCTTTCTCATTATCCTTCAAATATTTATAATATATATGATGATGAGGCTGCTAATCATTATTCCGGAACAGCTATTCACCGCAATAATCCTGTGGCTGCTATTAATGGTTTGGGATGGGCTTCAAATCAGTCGCGCATTCTGCAAGGTAATTTCTCGTTGAAAGAGAAACTCGATTTCATTACTCCGGGTCTCTATTTGCAAGAGGTATTCTCGTTTAATGCATACACATTGAGTACATATAGCAAGACTAGAAACTATGCTCGTTACTTTAATGGTGCTACAACTACTACGGATGAAACGACTTCCATCAGAGCCAGTGGATATGGTTCTGCAGCAATGGAGGACTGGAAACAGGGTAAGTTAACGGCCGGTTATGATCGTATATTCGGGAAACATGCTATTTCAACTTCTCTTAATCTGAATATTTCTGCTTTTAATGGAGATGGATATTTCTCTTATAAGTATAATTACTTGAATTATAACGGAAATGTAAACTATGCATACGATAACAAATACATCGGTCAGATTGCATTTTCATACTTTGGTAACGACTCTTTTGCTCCTGACAACAGATGGGCTTTCTATCCTGCAATTTCCGGAGCATGGATTGTATCGAATGAGGACTTTTTGAAAGATTCTGAAAAGGTTGACTATTTGAAAGTAAGAGCTTCTGCCGGACTTTCCGGTTTCTCTGACTCGAATGCTATGGGTGCACTCTCATCTTTCAATTCAAACGGTCGTTTCTTGTTTAAAGAGTACTTTACATCTAGTTATACGGGTTCGTTCTACACCGGCGCAACTTCAGGAACATGGCAAAATACAATGGTGCCTATGTTTATACCTAATGCGGAAGCAAATGCAGAAAAGAGTACTAAATTTAATTTAGGCGTTGATTTGAGCTTATTTAATAAGTTGACATTGACAGGTGATGTGTATATGGACAAACGCACCGATATTCTTACACGGGATAATTCGTTAATGAATTACTATGGTAATAATTATTACTTCTCTAATATAGGTAAGATGACTAGCAAAGGGTTTGAACTGACCGGAATATGGCAAGATCGTATCGGTAATTTCAATTACTCGTTGAACGGTATGGTTTCATACAATACCAATAACATTGATTACATGGCTGAGGTAGCGCCTGCGTATGAGTATAATGCAAAAACAGGTAGACCTTTCGGAACTTTCATTGGATTGGAAGCTGATGGATTTTATGGTATTGAAGACTTTATGTCGGATGGTTCGCTAGTTGATGATTTACCTATGCCTGCTTTTGGCAATGTTCAACCCGGTGATATCAAGTATGTGGATTTGGATAACAATGGCATCATCGATCAGAATGATGTGACAAAGATTGGCAAATCAATTTATCCGGAATGGACATATAGTTTTGGAGGTTCTGTTGACTATAAAGGTTTCGATTTTACGATTTTGTTACAAGGTATAGCAGGTGCTTCTGTAAACCTGTTGGATAACTGGAATCAGACTGTTGCTTTTGTAGATAACCGTACAGTATATCCTATTGCAAAAGATGCTTGGGCTTTCTATCCGGAACAGAATATTGACACCCGTAATAGTGCAAAGTATCCACGTTTGACAACACAAAGTAACGAGAACAATTATAGAGGAAGTTCATTTTGGATTAAAGACAGAGATTTCTTGAAAGTTAGAAACATTGAATTGGGTTATGATTTTAGCAAGAACAGCTCGTTGAGCTTGGATAAAGTTGAGAAGTTACGGGTTTTTGTAAGTGCTGTTAATCCATTTACATGGAGCAGCTTAATGAAGGATTATAACATGGATCCGGAAAGTATTTATGGTGGTTATCCATCGCTTAAATCCTTTAATGCTGGTGTTTCATTTACATTTTAACGTTTAATACTCTTGAATATGTCAATAAAATATATGAAAAAAACAGTACTGGCATTTTTATCTATCCTATTGTTATCAGGATGTGCCGACTTTCTCGATACGAGTTTAGATACAAATTCTACAGCTGAAACAATTTCGACAAATCGTAATACGTTGTGGAATTTAGCAAATGCATTTTACTCTCCTATCGCGAATGGATATTCGATTATAGATAACAATATTTTTGCTTCTGCTTCAGATGAAGCGCAGCAGACTGCGGCTTCGAGCAATGTTCTGTACTTTAACAAAGGTATCTTGAATGAGGGAGCAAATCCGTTGTTTTACTTGTATCAGAATTGTTATGAAGGCATTCGTGCTGCTAACTATTTCTTGGAATATGTAAAAGATGGTAAAGGAGAAGAGCTTCTTAAATTGAATCGTAACATAGATAATGATATTTACTCCTATATGCGCGATGTGGCTTCGTTGAACTGGTATATTGCCGAAGCTCATATTGCAAGAGCATATTATTACGCTGAATTGATTAAAATGTATGGTGGTGTACCCATAATTGAGAAAACAATTGAGCAATCGGACAACGAGAAAGTTACACAGGCGACCTACGATCAGGTTGTAGAATATATTATTAATGAGATTGATACTTATAGTGGGGATTTGGCTGTAAACTGGAATGAGTTTGCCGATCGTGAAGGTCGCTTTACTCTTGGTGTGGCACTGGCTATTAAATCGCGTGTTTTACTGTATGCTGCAAGTCCTTTGCATAACCCGAACGGTGATGTGAACAAATGGATTAAAGCGGCTGAAGCAGCTCGTGATTTGATTAACAACGAGGAATTGGAATATGCGTTGGATGCAAATTACAGTACATACTTTTTTGGTGCGACCTCTTTATCGAGTGCTGAAACTATTTATGCAGTGAGAAGAGGTGCTTCCAATACGATGGAGGTGAACAACTATCCTATTTCTACACCGGGTGGATTTAGTGGTGTGACTCCTTCGCATAACTTGGTGTCGGCTTATGAGTATGTTGGTGAACCGGATGCAACGAATCCGTATGCCAACAGAGATCCTCGTCTCTATGCTTCTGTTGTGACAAATGGCAGTACATGGAACGGTCGTGTAATAGATCAACTTCCCGGTGGTTCAGATGATATGACAAAAGCAAATGCCAGCAAAACCGGGTATTATTTGAAGAAATTTCTTACCGACAATTTGAATCTGATTCAAAATCAAACGGCTCAACACAACTGGGTTGCGTTTAGATATGCTGAGATTTTGCTGAATTATGCCGAAGCTATGAACGAAGCTTATGGATCGACAGCTGTACCTGCAGGCTATACTCTTTCTGCTACAGATGCAATAAACATGGTAAGAAGTAGGGCTAGCGTTAATTTGCCGTTGGTTTCAGCTGAATCGAAGGAAACCTTCCGGAGTGCTGTGAAACATGAAAGGAGAATTGAGTTGGCTTTTGAGGATCATAGATATTGGGACTTGCTGAGATGGAAAGATGCAATGCAAGTACTTAATCAACCTGTTAAAGGTGTGAGAGTTGTGGAAAATGGAGAGCAAGTAAATTACGTTGAGTTTGAAGTAGCTGACAGAGTGTTCTATGAAAGAAACTACTACTTGCCATTCCTCCGCTCTGAGATAGTTAACTCGAATAATACATTGAAACAAAACGAAGGATACTAAAAATTGAAACGTATGAATAAGAAATCGATTATATTATTGTTTTTCATCTTGGTTTTTCTGGGATGTGAGAAAGGGGATGGATTTACTGAGTTTGGATTTGAAAAAATATATATACCTCAGGCTATGGTTACCGGAGGTATAAACGACAATTATACAGTCCCCTCAGGTGGTGGAGAATATACTCTCAACTTCAATGTTAGCGATGGTAAAGTGAATGTTATTTTGGGTGTATTACGTTCGGGCAGCTCAAAAAGTGCAGCATATAGTGTCGATATTAAGTCGTACACTCCCTCTGCTGAAGTATTGACTTCGTTGGGCGGAACTGCTCTTCCAACAACATTGTATACACTTCCAAACAAGGTGGATGTAAGTGCTGATAAGACTGGTGAAACATTCTATCTATCAATAGATGCTCAAGCTTTATTGTCAGAGGCTTATGATGCGAATATATTGGTGGTGACAGTGGAGATTACTAACCCTTCTTTGTATGAATTAGCAGAAAAAGGAACAAAATTGAATGTTGTGATTGACGTTGATAAATTAAAAGCTTATTTGTAGTGATATCAATAAACTTTATAGGATGAAAAGAAATATTATAATAACATCTATTTTATTGCTGATTTCGTATGTGATGCAGGCCCAGATAGGGAATGTTACGCAACTGACTGATAAGATTACGCAATATGACCGTTCTGATTTTCAGATAGAGCTGAAAGGAAAATGGACCAATCCCTATTTACAGGAGGAAGTGACGCTTGATATGCTGGTAACTACGCCAAGTGGAAAGAACCTGGTAGTTCCATGCTATTATGAGTCAGGTGAAAGTGGAAAGGTTTCAATCTGGAAGGCTCGATTTACACCGAGAGAAAGCGGACAGTATGAGTATCAATTTGAATTGAAGGGAAAGAGTGTGAAGAAAAATGTTTCGAAGAAACTTACTTTCACATCCAACAAATCTGATTTAAATGGATTTTTGAATACCGAAAGTAATTGGATATTGCGATTCGATAATGGGGAGCCTTTTAGAGGTGTAGCTGAGAATATTTGCTGGGAATCGAGAACAAACGATGATTCGAAGTTTTTCAAAGAACTGCACGAAAGAGGTGATATCTTCAACTACGACAGCATGATTCCAAAGTTCGCGAAGAATGGAGGTAATTTTGTTCGTGTATGGATGTGTTCATGGAACTTTCCTATCGACAGAAAGAATAATTTCAATAACTCCCGTTATGAGCCGTCTGAGGAGTACTTTAACAGAAGCGTGGTGGATAGATTAGACCATTTTGTTGAGTTATGTGAAAAGGAGAACGTATATGTAATGCTCTGTATGGGTCAGGGTGATGTTTCTGCAGATCACAACTTCTTTATTAATGATGAAGCGAAAAAGCGTTACAAAAACAGACTTCGCTATATCGTAGCAAAATGGGGATATAGCCCTAATATTGCTATGTGGGAGTTTTTTAATGAGATTGATAATATCCAATTTAGGAATGCAGGTTCTCCTATACCTCCTGAAGCGATTGTTGCATGGCATGACGAAATGAGTACATATTTGAAACTGATTGATCCCTATAATCATATAGTGACGACCAGTATTTCACATCGTGATATTGAGGGGTTGAACTCAGTAAAGAATATCGATATTAATCAGAAACATATTTACAATAACACGAATATTTTACCATCGGAAATTGTGAAATATGTGAATGAATTTAAGAAACCATATATAATTGGTGAATTTGGTCGTGAATGGGACTGGTCGAAGAACTTCGATGATTTCTCTGACGAAATGGATATCGATTTCAAACGTGGTTTATGGTATGGAATATTTTCACCAACACCTGTAACTCCGATGAGTTGGTGGTGGGAGTATTTTGAAGTTCGCGGATTGACTCCTTATTTCAGAGGTGTAAGAGAAATTAACGATCGGATGCTTGCTGCCGGTAAGGGTGAATTTGAACCGCTGACTGTGAGTGCCGGTGAAATGCATGCGTATAGTGTGAAATGCGGAGATGAGGTATATGTGTATGTATACAATCCAAAGAATTCCACCAACATTATAGATGTTGTGATAAATCTGCCAGAAGTTAAGGGTAAATATAAAGGCGAAAGTTTTGAACCCACTATGAGGGTTTATAATGAAGTGAAATATATGGATGTTGCAGATGGAAAGATTACCTTAAATAAAGAATTGTTGGGTTCAAACTGTGAACTTGTTTACATAATATCTAAACAATGAAAATATACTTGATATGTTGCTTATTGGCTCTGTCTGCTGCTTCTATGGCGGAGACAGCAGATAAATCATCGGACACTCGAGAGATTGAAGCGTGGATTACTAATGCCGACCGTTCGGCGCTTTTTGAAAAGCAACCTGAGAACTTGAAGTTTGATAGTGAAGAAGGTAGAGGGTTGCCTATCATTATTAACGATAGGCAGCAATATCAGTCTATTGATGGCTTTGGCTTTGCACTGACCGAGGGTAGCGCCTTTCATCTTAATAGGATGAGTAAGGATTCGCGTGAGAAGATTTTGCGTGAGATGTTTGCTTTTGACAATGATAATGTGGGTTTTAGTTATATACGCTTGACTTTGGGTGCATCGGATCTGAATAACTTTGTTTACTCTTATAATGATTTGAAGGAGGGTGAAACGGATCCTGATCTTAAGAATTTTAGCCTGTCTCATGATAGGGATGATGTTATTCCGATTATGAAGGAGATTTTGGAGATTGTGCCTGATATTAAAATTATGGCATCTCCTTGGTCGGCACCTGTGTGGATGAAGACTAGTGGTGATGTACGAGGAGGAGCTCTTAAGAGGGATTATTATGATACCTATGCAAAGTATTTTGTAAAATATGTACAGGAGATGAGCAAAGAGGGTATAACGATAGATGCAGTAACTATTCAGAATGAACCTCTTAATTCGCGAAATACTCCAAGTATGCCTTGGTATTGGCAGGAGCATAATGAGTTTGTACGAGATTTTCTTGGACCTGCTTTTAAGGAGGCTGCATTGACTACAAAGATTGTGATATTCGATCATAACTGCGACCGTCCCGACTATCCATTGGCTATATTGAGTGATTCTAAAACATCGCAATATGTTGATGGTTCAGCTTTTCATCACTATCGTGGTTATCTGAGCGGAATGTCTACTGTGCAAATGGCACGCCCTGATAAGAATATTTATTTTACGGAACAGATGCTCACCGAGCGTCCTGAAAGTAGTACAATTAATATAGCTTCATCTGTGAGGAGGCTGATAATTGAAGTGATGCGTAATTGGAGCAAGAATAGTGTTCTTTGGAATTTAGGGGCCGACTCTCTTAACGATCCGCATACTGATAATGGAGGATGCTCTATGTGTCAGGGTGCAATTACAATTGATGGGGATGAGATAACTAGAAATATTGCTTATTATACTATTGCGCACGCCTCGAAGTTTGTGCGCCCCGGCTCGGTTCGTATTCATTCTACTCACCCTTTTGATAAAGGTGTGGATTTAACTGAGGACGAGGAACGTGCAGAGGTAAGGCGTGCTACTTTAGTTGAACATAGTGATGTTTTGCCTAATGTGGCATTTAAAACACCGGAGGGGAAAATTGTACTGATAATTGCCAATGATTCATGGTCAGTTAGAAGTGTAAAGATACAGTATAATGGATTGTTTGCCAATATCAGTTTAGAGCCGGGTTCTGTAGGCACATATATTTGGTAAAAACGGAGGATCTCGATTTACTTAGTGAACTTTTTCGGTTTTACATACATGTATAATTATTTTTTTGAATGATGTGTAAGAAAATATTTTTTACGATTAGAATAACACTTTGTTTACTACTCTTTTTTACTCATGTGGTATTCACTGCTGATGCACAAGTTGCTACAACTACAACAAACAGTTTTTCAACTGATGGTTGGTGGAAACCGGCAGAACCTCCGTTTTCTCCGGTTGTGCATGATGATGGAAGTATCACTTTTAGATTGAAAGCCCCTGGAGCAAAAAAGGTTAATCTTCATTTTGACGAATGGGATATATCGAAATGGGAAATGACTAATAATGGTAACGGTATTTGGGAAGTGACTATTCCTCCGGTATTGCCCAGAGTATATCAGTATACATATGAGGTTGACGGAATGCATATTGTTGATTTTGCAAATCCTGATGTTAAAGCCGGAACGATGGTTTATGGGAGTATAGTTGAGGTGAATGGAGATATTCCCAGATATGACGAAATACAAGATGTGCCTCATGGTGAAGTGCATATACTTACGTATAAATCTTCAACTTTAGGGAAACTTCGTTCTATGTATGTATATGTTCCGGCACAATATGAAAGACAGAATAACCGTACTTTTCCTGTGCTTTATCTGCGCCATGGAGGTGGGGACAGCGAGGGTAGCTGGGTTAAGGATGGCCGTGCTGCAATTATTCTCGACAACCTTATTTCAGAGGGGAAGGCTGAGCCAATGTTGGTGGTGATGTCGAATGGATTTACCGATGGTACATGGGCCGGAGGTAGTTCTGTGGAAGGAATGGGCATCTTGGAAGAGGAGTTGCTAAATGATATAATTCCTGTTATTGAAGCGAGATATAGGGTGAAAAAAGATAATGCGGGCAGAGCTATAGCAGGTCTCTCGATGGGGGGTGGACAGGCTTTTGTAATAGGGATGCGAAATTTAGATAAGTTTTCTGCTATTGGCCAGTTCAGCTCGGGTCTTTTGAGCGACAATAAGTTCAATTATAATGAATATATTCCAAACTTGCCAATAGATGCGAATGATATTAATGATGCTCTTTCATTGCTGTGGATTAGCTGTGGAGATAAAGATTCGCGTTATCAAGGTCATATCGATTTTGTGAACGGTTTAACGAATAGATCTATCGAGCATCAGTTTCATACATCTTCATATGGTCATGAATGGGAATTTTGGCGCCAGCAGCTGAGAGATTTTTGTCAACATTTATTCGTTGATCAGCCAATTGAACTTTCGATGGTAGACCCTCTCGCAACTGCCGAAACAAAAGCGCTATATGCTAACTTATATCTTATTTCGAAGCAAGGGGGCATGTTTGGGCATCACGATTATCCATCGTATGGTATTGGATGGAGGGGCGATAAGGATCGTAGTGATGTTAAGGATCTTACCGGCGATCACCCTGCAGTATACAGCTTGGATATGCATCGTATAGACGAGGTGAAAATTAATTTTGTGAAAGAAGCTTATCGACGTGGAGGTGTTTCAATGCTTGTTTGGCATCAGAATAACCCACTGACAGAAGCTCCTAATGCACAATATCCAATTGGTACTTCGTGGGATAATAGTAAAGTGGTAGATCAGATTCTTACTGAAGGCAGTGCGATGAATATTAAGTATAAAAAAATTCTAGATAATGTTGCAGAGGCTTTACATGCAATGAAAGATGATAATGGAAATCCTATACCGGTAATTTTTAGACCGTTACATGAGCATACGCAAAGCTGGAATTGGTGGGGATCTACTGCTACTACTGAGGCTGAATTTATAGCTTTCTGGCGTTTTATTGTCCATTACCTGCGCGACATAAAGAATGTGCATAATGTGATTTATTCTATTTCTCCACAGATGGATGAAGTTTATGACAATCCGGAGAGTAGGCTGCTTTTTAGATGGCCCGGTAATGATTATGTTGACTTTCTTGGTATGGATTGTTATCATGGACGCAATGTTAAAGCGTTTTACTCTAACTTGAAAGCAATGCATAATTTATCGACATACTTGGGTAAACCTGTGGGGGTAACAGAGACTGGACTAGAGAATAATCATTCAACTGACTATTGGACATCTGATGTACTTAAGCCGCTTAAAAAATATCCTGTAAGTATGGTGGTTGCGTGGCGAAACGAAAAGCCAAGTCATGCCTATGGCCCATACCCCGGAGATGCATCGGCAGACGACTTTATACAATTTTATAATGATGATTTTACATTGTTTGAAAGTGATCTTCCTGATTTGTACAAGATGCCCGAGGGTGTAACGGTTAAGTAAGAACTTAACTTAGTTGAACAAAAACATGAGATTTAACTGAGATTTAAAGGAATAGAAATAATAAAGAGAATAGAATTAATGAATATGGATTTTAGGGAAAGACTTAGCGTTATTAACAAGGAATATGAAGACTTAATTTCATTGAAAAATATTCCTTTGCTACCTGGAAATGGTATATTTATGCGATACCGTAATCCGGTGTTAACTGCAGCTCATACTCCTCCATTTTGGCGGTATGACTTGAACCCGGGAACAAATCCTTTTATGATGGAGAGGATTGGTATTAACGCAGCTATGAACTCTGCCGCCATAAAATGGAATGGTAAATATCTGTTGATGGCACGTATGGAAGGGGTTGACAGGAAATCATTTTTTGCAATAGCTGAAAGCCCAAATGGAATTGATAACTTTAGATTCTGGGATTACCCGGTGATAATTCCTGAGAATGAAGATCCTGCTACAAATGTTTATGACATGAGGCTTACTCTTCATGAAGATGGTTGGATTTATGGGATATTCTGTGTAGAAAGATTTGATGAAACAGCAGAGGAGGGAGATTTGTCGAAAGCAAAAGCATCTGCAGGGGTGGTAAGGACCAAAGATATGATAAATTGGGAGAGACTACCGGATGTTGAATCGAAGAGCCAGCAACGCAATGTGGTGCTTCACCCTGAATTTATAGATGGAAAATATGCACTATACACCCGTCCTCAGGATAGCTTTATTAATGCCGGGAGTGGACTGGGTATTGGGTGGGCTTTGGTGGATGATATGACCAATGCAGTAATTAAAGAAGAGAAAATTGTTGATCCACGTTATTACCATACTATAAAAGAATTGAAGAATGGAGAAGGTCCGGCTCCAATTAAAACACCAAAAGGCTGGCTTCATCTTGCACATGGTGTTAGAGCCTGTGCTGCCGGATTGAGATATGTACTATATTTGTATATGACTTCGTTGGAGGATCCTTCAAAACAGATTGCTTCACCCGGTGGGTATTTTATGGCTCCGGAGGGAATAGAACGTGTGGGAGATGTTTCTAATGTCCTTTTTAGCAATGGTTGGATAAAGGATGATGACGGTACTGTATATATCTATTATGCATCTTCTGATACAAGAATGCATGTTGCCACTTCTACTGTAGATAGGTTGGTAGATTACTGTTTAAATACACCTGAGGATGAATTATTGAGTTCTAGGTCGGTACAGGCTTTATATAGACAAATAGACAGGAATATGAAACATTTAGATACTTTGAAATAGATTATATATACCGGTTTGCTAAACTATATAATGTATCTGTAATCAGATTATAATAAAAAAAAAGGCTATAATAATTTGTATAAAATATCTTTAGTTAAACTTATAAATACCTTGATGTAGGTAATTGAATTTTATTTATGATATCATTTAGAGAAAAGTTAGGATACGGATTTGGCGACGCTGCATCGTCGATGTTCTGGAAGTTATTTGGGATGTACCTGCTGTTTTTTTATACCGATGTGTTTGGTATGGAAGCAGCTGCAGTGGGGACGATGTTTTTGATTACGCGTATCTGGGATTCTTTTTTTGATCCGGTGGTAGGTATCATTGCCGATCGTACGGAATCGAAGTGGGGAAAATTCAGACCTTATCTACTCTTCCTAGCTATACCTTTTGGTGTTATTGGGGTATTTACTTTTTACACTCCGGCTTTTTCGTCTGCCGATAAAGTAATATATGCATATATTACTTACTCTATAATGATGATTGTCTACTCCGGTATTAATGTGCCATATGCATCTTTATTGGGAGTTATAAGCCCTGAATTGAAAGACAGAAACGTGCTTTCTTCTTACAGAATGGCATTTGCTTATATAGGCAGTTTTGTAACGTTACTCCTTTTTATGCCTATGGTCAATTATTTTAGTGGCTACAGCAGTAATATTGAAGATCAGCAGCATGGTTGGTTGATGGCAGTGGGAGTGATTGCAATTGCATGTTTAGTCTTGTTTTTTCTATGCTTTGCTTTTACAAAGGAGCGTGTAAAACCAATTAGATCAAAACAGGCGCCACTAAAAGATGATTTGAAAGACTTAATTAAGAATAGACCATGGTGGATTCTTCTGGGAGCTGGTATTTCTGCACTAATTTTTAATTCGATTCGTGACGGTGCAACCATTTATTATTTTAAATACTATGTGGAAGAGGATATATTTGGAACTATTAATGTAATGAATATACCATTTGTTCTTAGCGGGTTATATCTTGCATTGGGGCAGGCGGCAAATCTTTTAGGAGTTATTATCGCGGCTCCGGTAAGCAACCGTATAGGTAAAAGAAACACATTTATGGGTGCAATGACAATTGCCACAGTTCTGAGTGTTATTTTCTATGGACTTGGTAGCCATAATTTAGCTTTTATATTTATTTTGCAAACACTTATTAGTATTTGCGCAGGAAGCATTTTCCCTATATTGTGGTCTATGTATGCCGATTGTGCTGATTATTCAGAATTTAAAACCGGTAATAGAGCAACAGGATTAATATTCAGTTCTTCATCTATGAGTCAAAAGATTGGGTGGGCAATAGGTACGGCTCTAACAGGATGGTTGTTGGCTTATTTAGGATTTGAAGCAAACCAGGTACAGAATAGTTCTACTATCGATGGAATTAAGATGTTTATGAGTATTCTTCCAGCAATTGGTTCATTCTTATCGATTGTATTTATATTTTTCTATCCATTATCAGAAGGTAAACTTAAGGAGATTGCGATTTCTTTAAAAGAACGCAGGGGTTTTTGACACTTATCAGTAAAAGAGTAGTAAAAGAAGTTACAGAAGTAAAAGTAGTTTAATATATTTAGTGAGTATTAAATGATTATAAAAGCAATACAGATTTCGAAAAGATGGATGGATTTAAAAAAGAATTGACCGAAAATATTCTTCCATACTGGATGGAAAAAATGCAAGATTACGATCACGAAGGTTTTTATGGACGCATAGATGGTACTGATATAATTCATCCTTATGCCAATAAGGGAGCTATTCTGCATGCAAGAATATTATGGACTTTTTCTGCTGCTTATCGTATATTAAAAAACGATAAATATAGGGAGGTTGCTCAACGAGCATTTGACTATATTGTGAAATATTTTATAGATAAAGAGTACGGTGGTGCTTTTTGGGAGTTGGATTATAAAGGTAACCCCGTCAACTCTAAGAAACAGATGTATGCACAAGGTTTTATGCTTTATGGTTTTTCTGAATTTTACAGAGCAACCGGATCTGAAAGATCATTAAGTCTGTCGAAAGATTTTTTTAGGACGATTGAGAAGTGTAAAGATGAAAAGTTTGGAGGTTATCCTGAGGCTTTCACACGAGAATGGCAACCTATATATGACATGCGATTAAGTGAAAAGGATGCCAACGAGAAAAAGACAATGAATACTCATCTTCATATACTGGAACCATACACTAATTTACTTCGAATATGGAAACATGAGGATGTAATAAATGCACAGAGAAGTTTGATTTCTATTTTCACTGATAAAATAGTTGATTCAGAATCATATCACCTCAATCTTTTTTTTAATGAAGTTTGGGATATAAAATCTTCTACAATTTCATATGGTCATGATATTGAAGCTTCGTGGTTATTGACCGAGGCTGCAGAGGTTTTAGGCGATAGTGATCTTTTAGAAAGAATTAAAGAGATATCGTTGAAAATTGCAAAAGCATCTGCCAAAGGCTTAGATGATGAGGGTGGGTTAAACTATGAAAAAGATGATACATTTACTGACAAAGAAAAACATTGGTGGGTTCAGGCAGAGGCAGTAATTGGGTTTTACAATATATACCAACAAACTAATGATATTAAATATTTGAATTTAGCTAGCAGAGTTTGGTCATATATTCAGAATTATTTAATTGATAAGAAAAATGGAGAGTGGTACTGGAGCATTAGTTCAAACGGAGCGCCTAATTTAAATGAAGACAAGGCGGGATTTTGGAAATGTCCATATCACAATGGTAGAATGTGTCTGGAAATGATAGAAAGATTAGAGATGCAATAGCTTTAATGATACCTTAAGACACAAAATATTAATAATATCATTGCTTTTATAAATTATTCTTTTCTCATGCTGATTTGTAGAAAGCGCAATATTACGATTACCCTATAATAGTGTTAAATGAGACAGATTGGTCTTAAATTATATTATATTTGTGAATCAAATATAGTTTAGAATTATCTGTATCTGTTATGAGGAATCTGTTTTTGATAGTTATATTATTAATTTTTACAGGATCTGTTTTTGGTTATGAGAGTAAGACTGACTCATTACTGAAGGTGCTGGATGATGTTATCTCAAAACATTCTTACTATGCAGATATAAGAAAAGATAAAATAGATGGGCTAAAAAAGAGGAAAAAGCAATTAAATGATTTAAATGAGATAATTAATATTAATCGTGAGATTATTGAACAATACAATAGCTTTATTTGTGACTCTGCAGAATTTTATATTCACGAGAATCTATCCCTCGCCAGGCAGTTGAATAGGGAAGATGTTGTTGTAGAGAATAAGTTGCGACTATCATATATATATTCTTTGTCGGGGCTATTTATGCAAGCTTCTGAGATCTTCGATCAGCTCAATTACAATGAATTATCCGATTCTTACAAGGTGTTTTACTGCTGGAACAGTATTAGATATTATGAGAGTCTTATTTTCTATACAGCCGATAACAGACATACTTTACAGTTTGAAAAAGAGAAGGAGGAGTATAGAAACAGAGCTATGGAATTGCTTGATGAGGATTCGGAGGAGTACAAAAAAGAGCTTGCACATAAGCTGCAACAGAATGGTAATTTTACTGAAGCTGAGAAGCTGTTGTTGCAGGTATTTCATGATCAAGAACCTGAGACGCATAAATATGCAATGGCAGCTATGAATTTAGCCAAACTTTACGCTCGTTCAGGGAAAGAGGTTGAGGAGAATAACTATCTTATTACTGCTGCCATTTATGATATCAAGCTGGCAGTAAAAGAGAATGAAGCGTTATTATCATTGGCTATAAATCTTTTTGAAAATGGTGATGTTGACAGATCTTACGAATATATTAGGATAGCACTTGATGACGCACTCTTTTATAATGCAAGGTTTAAGAACTCAGTTATTGCTAGAGTTCAACCAATAATTGAAGATACTTATCTGCAAAAAATACAATCTCAACAGAAAAATCTTAGGAGCTATTCTATTGTGACCAGTCTTTTTGCACTTGTGCTTATCATAATTCTTTTTTATCTATATATTCAGGTAAAGGCTGTTTCAAAAGCCAAGAAAGAGCTTAGGTTGATGAATGAAGATCTATCTCAATTGAATAGGAAACTCGACGAAGCTAATAAAGTGAAAGAGCACTATATTGGATATTTCATGAACCAGTGCTCGGTTTATATAAATAAGCTTCATAAGTATCGTAAAAATGTGAAACTTAATATTAAAGCAGGACAGATTTCGAATCTCTTTAATCTTTCTAACGATGAACTTGAGAGTGATCTTGCAGAGCTTTATTCTAATTTTGATAAGATATTTATGGTTCTTTATCCCGACTTTGTTTCTGAGTTTAACTCATTGCTTAGACCTGAAGAGCAATATATTTTGGAGAGGGGTGAGCTAAATAATGAGCTTAGAATTTTTGCTTTAATTAAACTGGGTATTGTAGATATGAAACAGATTGCCGACTTCCTTCACTATTCGGTGCAAACTGTTTATAATTATAAGAGCAAGGTTAAAGGGAAAGCTATAAATGGAGGTGATCAGTTTGAAGAGTTGATTTCCAAGATAGGAAGTATTTCCTGAAAATGATACTAAAACTAGAAATATCACCTTTGTACTTGTTTACTAGTTTATAAATACTGTTATTGAAACAGTATAAAAAACCCGAACCTTCGTTATACTCTTTTTTAAGCAGCACGTGAAGATTCGGGTAGAGTTCAATTCAATTTGAATTGATTAATTGTTAATTACATGTCTCTTCAATTATAAAATCATTATTAGATTCGTTATCTAAAATAATAATGCTTTTATTCTTGTTTGTGAAATGCACCTGTATATTTAATATCTCAACATTTTCGGGAAGACTGAAAAACTGTTTTGGATAAATATACTTTTGGAAAGATGTAACTGCTCCTAAGTCGCCCAACGGTTCCATAAGAGTTTTATCTGAAATCTCATCCACAACTTTCTCTTTCTCTATTCCATTTTCGAGGTATATTGCCTTTGCATAAAGATGAACATCGCCTGTTTTTAAACCACCTTCAGTAACATAGTTGGCTTCGTTATAACGGATAGAGAATATATCACCAAAACCAAAAGTAGACGGCAAAAGGGATAGTGGAGGTTCGGCAGTAAAGTCCATTTGTGGTAAATCTCCACCGGTAACTTCCAGAAGTTTGCTTTCTAATACATCATCACCAGGATATTTTTCACCATTAAAGCCAAAAGCTTCACCTAAGAATGTGTATCCAGCATTGAACTTGATTGCACGTGAACCGGTTTTGACTTTTATATTAACTATACCATCAACTTCTTTTCTTCCTTCGATTTGATCATGTATCTGGAATGTGGTAGCCGATTTATAAACAACCCATTCTACAGGACCTGTATTTCCAAGTAGACCAAATCTGCTCTGAAATGATGCAGCCCATGGCATTCCGTCTGTTGGGTTGGTGTCTGTTGGGCTCATGAGTACCATCTGCTCATTGTTTACCGCATTACCTGCAAATCCGGCTTGTGTTGTGAGGGTAAGTGTTGCATTTTGTTTTACGTTCCAATCTTTTGGCATCAAAATACCAAAGGCAAGTTTACTGTTTCCGTCTGTTTCGGCAACAATTTTAATTTTCACTGTTATGTCGATATCACTGTCAACCTGTGCATTATCGGGGTGGATTATCTCTTCGATTGTCATACAGGTTACAACAAGTACTGCCAAACTTAGTAGTGATAAATAGTACTTATATTTATTAATGAATTTCATATGATCAAATTTTATTATTGAATACTTTTGAAAGTGTACTTATAATCAATATCTGGACAATCAAGTTTAAAAGGTATGCTAAATTCTCCGTTTACAAAGTATGCAACCAAAGTTTCGGAATCTACCAGTCTCAACTCATTTGGAAGTACTTCTGTATTAAGATATGCATCTTTTTTTCCTTCAGGTATCACATATTGAAAAGGAGAAAAAGGAATTTCACCATTATCGAACTCTACAGCGCTAATTTTGCTGTCGGTATAGTATAATGTCAATTTGAAAGACTTGAAAAAGTCTAACCTTGAGTATAAATCAATTCCATTTATGTTTACCTCATCATATTGGTATACATGAAATAGTCCGTAATTTATTTCATAATCTGTAGGATAGTCAGGTGAAATAATTGAACGGTCTTCAGCATCGCAACCAGCAATGAGAAACATAACAGACAGCATTACTAATAGATATTTATATTTTTTCATCATCATTTTTTTTAGTGTATATATCATGATTCTAAAGTTTCTTATTTTAATATTTTATCAATATCGATCCAAAAGAATCTTGGACGATATGTACTTACATCGCTAAATTGCTGTGAAAATACTTGTGTATTTACGTTATAGCTGACAAGTATCATTCCATCTTTTTCAAATTGTGGATGTGCCATTGCGTTGTAGGTTAGCAGGTCGGGAGTATTTTGCTCATATGTTTTAAATATTAGCTTTTTATTTCTCCATGGACCTGTTGGGCTGTCTGCAATGAATGTATAAATCTCTCCAGAATTAAATGTTTTCTTCTGGGTTAGCAATACATATTTATCGCGCAATTTAAATACATTGAATTGTGATGAAACCGGTACAGTTGAAAGACCTTCGAGCTTAACAGCTTCATCAGCATTTGCACTCCAACCATTACCTGTATAATATTGCCAGTTTTCATATGGGTTGCCGATAACTGTACGAGCAACCAGCACTTCTGAAATTGGGTCGAAATCATTTCTTATATCTACTTGAGCATATATATAATTATAATTTCCGTCTGTCAATGCTGCCATACCATAATGGATATCTGGTGAACCGGTGAAAGGAATTGGTTCATTTTTGATTTGTTCCAAACTTGGGAGAGCATACTCCAATATATGTGTTGTCTCATACATAAACCCCCACATTCCTTCGGCACCCTGATACATTAAGGTTTGAAAAATATAGAGTTTATCGCCATTCACAAATCCGTGACCAGGCCAGTACCATTTCTGCTCATTGGGATAACCGGGAGGAACAGCAGCTGAGGCATTCTTATCATTTCCAAATCCATATATTGCACTCACTTTACCATTGTCATAAACAAAGTATGTGTTGCGATACATTCGATCGGAAGTGGAGCGCTGTCCGTTTGTAACTTCTCCAATGTAAGAATCTCCCATCAGAAAGATGCTTCTTCCGTCAGGTAAAGGTATTGAGTACATTCCATCGCCTGCCGTTACACCATTTTTGTCGGGAATAAGAATTGCTGAAATAGTTTTGTCAAGACCATCGATCTTCACTTGAGTTGAGTTAGATTCAACCACTTCATTACCTTTTATAAGAGAAAGGGTTACAGTAACCAATTCATCATAAGGAACATGTGTGAAGTATTGCGATGTCTGATTCTTATCCACATTTTTGCTTGTAGCAGGTTTGTTTAGTTCAATTTTGAAATTATCAAAATTAACATCAGAATTAGTAAGTTCCCAAGATATGAATAACGTATCGGCATTATAATCACTTGTAAATTTTATATATGCTTTATGATCGTCGTCCTCAAATGGATTCTTCCTTATCCCGTCTTCGCCATTGCTGCAAGCAGTAAATAAGGATATCAAGCACGATATAAGTATCATATGTCTGTTTTTATATTTCATTTTCAACTTTTATTTGATTGAATTAATTTCTTACCAAATTGGGATTAAGTCTCTTTTCTCTGATTGGGTAAGGTAACAGCAAGCTTGCTTCTGTAAACGGAGCAATATGACTTGGTGTTTGATATCCAATTAAATTGACCATCTGTCCTGTTACAACATGTAATGCTTTGCGAGTTCTAATCATATCGAACCATGTTTGGTTTTCAAATGCCAACTCCCAGAAACGCTCTTTTAATACCATATCTGTTGTAATAGACGCAGGTTTTGCTTCATCCGGCAAAGCGCGTTTTCTAACTGCATAGTAGGCATTAACAGCATCAGCATCAGTTGTTGTACCACCATCGGCCTGAGCTTTTGCTTCTGCCATCAACAGAAGAACATCGGCATATCTTAATAGTGTGAAGTTTGCACCAGATTTGCCTGTTACAGCAGCATTTGAATCCCAATATTTATAGATATAAACTCCACCAAGGTCTACTATTCCTGAATTGTCAAGAGCTTCATGTTGTGTATAGTAGAACGCTCCCTCTTCTGCTCTTTTATCATTCTCCGGATAGGTATCGAGAAATAGTTGAGTTGTGGTTATTGCGCCACCATATGCAGCACTTGCAGAAACAGCTTTTACCGGAGCAGGGTATGCCAACAACGCACTATGTAATGGGTTACCTGCATTATCAGCTTCTCTTTGTACCGACCATATAATTTCACCAGAATTTTCAACGGTTCTCAACTGTGCATAGTTATCAAAAAGACGATAAGCATTGCTGTTGTAAACCTGTTTTGCCATGTTGTAGGCTTTTGTATAGTACTCAGTTCCCTTTCCAAGAGGATAGCCTGCCATGGAGAGAAGTACTTTTGAGTGCATCGACTTAACAGTGCCTTTTGTAACACGACCGCTGATATTTGTCCATTCTAGACCTTCCATCAGTTCGCCTGCTTTTGTCATATCGGCATCAATCTGATTGTAAACATCTTCAATAGAAGAGAGTTGAATTTCTGTATCACTTAAATCTTTTGTAGAATTAAGTTTCAAAGGTACAGGACCATATAATCTTACCAGATTGAAATAGAAATATCCACGAAGGAAATAGGCTTCGCCAAGGTACTGATTTTTATTAGATTCATTTATTGTACCTTCTGCCATTGCTTCTATTCCTTCAATAATACTATTGCAATTCTCAATTGCCCTATAACCTGTTTCCCAGAATCTCTGTACATATCCATTATTATCGGCAATTAAAAGACTATTTGCTTGTGAAAGGTCTTGTGTGCCAGAACCACGTTTACGTTCACCATAACCGTGCAGAAACTCCATAAAGATAAAGCTTTGTGAACCAGGTTCAATATCAGAGTCCATAATATCATCGAGAAAAGTGTAAACACCGTTGACAGCAGCTACCACTTGATTTTCGTTCTGATAATATGAGTCTGGATTTAAAAAAGTCTTTGGATTCTCTTCAAGGAATGACTCGCAAGAAGTTAAAGTTAAGACTATGGCAATTAGCCAGCTAAATTTTATATATATCTTTTTCATTGTATTTACTTTAATTTACTTAGAATGTTATCTTTACGTTTCCAGTAATTGTTGTTGGACGAGGATAAGAATAGAAATCGATACTTTGTCCACTATCTGAAGTAAATGCACCCATTTCAGTGTCAAAACCCTTATACTCTGTAAAAAGTGCAAGGTTTTCAACTGATACACCTAAAGTTATACCATTTACCTCTTTCAAAGATTTCAATGCTTTATTACTAAAATTATATGATAATGCAACGTTTCTTACACGAACAAAATCTCCTTTATGAAGCATGTGAGAGTCTTTTTCGTTTTCTCCAAAAAATGGGTCAGATGGTAATCTAAGAGCAGGGATCATGGTATTTTGATTTTCTGGTGTCCATGCATCTAGGATTGATTTCATACTGTTGCTGTATAATGGTCTGTTTTCGCCCATAGAATGAGTAATACTCATTATTTTAAAACCATATACATAATTTAGGTCCACCATAAGAGATAATCCTTTATAAGTAAATGAATTAACCATAGATAAATTACCTTTAGGTCTACCACTGCCCATTAGCTGACGATCTTCTTCATCAATAGTATAGTCGCCATTAACATCCTCATATTTTATATCACCAGGTCTTTTTCCAAATTTAGCAGCCTCTTCAACTTCTGTAAGACTCCATGTTCCTAATCTTCTATAAACATAGTATGAAGCCCAGTCAACACCTTCTCTTGCGATAGTGTTATTACCTGTATCAATAGTTTCACCATTGATATCGATAGTTTTAACCTTATTGGTTGAGAAAACTAGATCTGTTTGCCATAAGAAGTCTGAATTATGAATATTACGTGAGGTTATGGTAGCCTCAAATCCATCATTTCTTATCTCACCCAAATTGGTCCATGTTCTTGAATATCCGGTTGTAATTGGAATCTGTTTCTCAAATAGAAGGTCTCTTGTCGATTTCGAATAGTAATCCATAATCAACTCTAATCTGTTTTTAAAGAAACTCAGATCTAAACCGATATTATATTGATGTGAAGATTCCCATTTAAGATCCTTATTACCTAAATTGCTTAAAATTACATATGAATTAAGTGCATTATTAAATATAGTTGAACCGTTGCCATACTGAGAAATGGTTCTGTAATTAGGTATAGAAGCGTTTCCTACAACACCATAGCTTGTTCTCAATTTTGCTTGATTTACAGTTGCTAAAAGTGGTTCAAAAAAGCTTTCTTCTGATATACGCCATCCAGCTGAAACAGAAGGAAAGTATCCATACTTATTATTCATACCAAAGTTTGATGCACCATCAGCTCTGAATGTAGCACCCAATAGATATCTATCGCGGAAACTATGATTCATTCTGAAGAAGTATGAATTCATTGTATTTTGATTCATTCCAGATCTTGGTTGATGCCAAGTTGTTCCTGCAGAGAGGTTATAATATTCAAAAGAATCATCGAAAAACTGCTCAGAACCTGAACTTGAACTTTCTGAACGTGTATAGTACCAACTTGTTCCCAATACGAAGTTAGAATTTAGCTGTCCGTCGAAATAATCGTCAGTAAAAGAGAAGTAATTTTCACTGGTCAACCTTTGTGTATCTGAGTTGCTAATGTCGGCATAACCACCATTATTTTCACTAATATCAAGAAGTCCCGCCTTTGCATAACTCATGCTCTTTCTGTTGTTTTGCTGATAATCTCCCTGTAATGTTAGTGACAACTTTTGAGTTAAGTTTATAACAGAGTTGAGGCTAAATAGTGAGAAGTTAGATTTCCATTCATCTCGACGATCGCGTAGTACCAATAGTGGATTTTCTCCCTCTTCAGAGAACCTATAATCTCCTTTACGACCCCATGTTCCATCTTCATATTTAACCGGAACTATTGGTGGCATTTCTATCATATTTCTGATAGCACCCTGTCCGAAGGAGTTTTCCATATCATTGTTATTACCTTTCTGACTGCCAACGGTTCCTACAAGTTGAATTGTCAGCCAATCTTTAATTTTGCTGTTTACGTTTACAGTTCCACCAAAACGCTCATATTCGGAACTTCTTATAATTCCTTCATAGTTTTGATAAGAAACACTTGAGTAAACACTTGTATTTTCAGTCCCTGACGAAAAAGATAAAATATGGTCGTTAGTAACAGACATACGAGTTATCTCTTTTTGCCAATCTGTATCATATTTCGGTGAAGCAATCAGCAGTCCATTATCATCATATTGATAATTTCCTGATGAATCTTTTGCATAGAAGAACAGCTTCTCGTCGGCAGTAGTAAGGTGTGGCATAGATTGGCCACTGTAGGCATAACTGCGACGCTGAACTTCCATATATTCATCGGCATCAACGACATCGAGAGTTCTGTTTAAAAATCCGAATCCCATCTTACCGTCGTAAGTGATTGATCCTTTACCTTTTATTCCTTTTTTGGTTGTAATCAACACTACACCATTAGAACCCTGAGCTCCATACATAGCTGTTGCGGCAGCATCTTTTAGGATGTCTATAGATTCAATGTTTGCAGTGTTTATTATGTTTGGGTCTACACCAATAACTCCATCAAGAACATAGATTGGATCTTTGCCGGCATTGATAGAACCCATACCACGAACTCTTAAAGAAGAAGCTCCTCCAGGTCGTCCCGACATTGAAATGTTGCTTACACCTGCAACTTTACCTGCTATACTCTCCATTAAGTTAAAAGCAGATGGACGTTCGTTAAGCTCATCGCTTTTAACAGAACTGACAGCAATTGATACATCTTTCTTTGAGCGTGTTCCATATCCAATAACTACTAAATCTTCCATCAATACAACATCTGTTTTCATAACAATGTTGTATAGGGAGTTGTCGTTTATAGCCACTTCCACAGGACTCATTCCCACATATGAGATATGTAATATTTTAGCATTAGATGAAATTCTTAATGTGAAATTTCCATCAACGTCTGTTGTTGTACCTACAGATGTACCTTTTACAACTACAGTAGCACCAATTACTGGCTCTCCGTTCTCATCACTTACCACACCTGAAATAGATCTTTCCGTTTGCTGTAAAATTTGGTTTGAAGAAGCATTTGCTTCTATCGCACTACCTAATAGCAGTGCAAATACCAAAAATAGTTTTACAATTTCGGAAAACACACTCGGTGCATTCTCTCTCTCTCTTTTTTTCATGTTTGTAATCAATTTTCAATTAATAAAAAGTTTCTGATTAACTAAATTATAAAGCACTTAAATACCCCAATTTTTGTTTGGAGTATTCCCCATAAACAATTCTAGAATTCCTCCTTTTGCAATTTCATTAAAATCTATAAAACATTGGTTGTACTCTTCTCCGTTTAATAAAGCTTTTTGAATATATATGTTCTCATGACTATTGTTGTGTGTTAAAATTGTGAATTTATCTCCACTAACATATTCAGGATCTAATCTAAACTCTATTTTGTCGAAAACAGGACTGGTAATCTCTAATCTAGTGTCACCTGGGTTTGAAGGGTGAATACCTGATGCAGCTAGAACATACCAAGCAGACATCTGTCCTGCATCTTCATTGCCTACAATGCCTTCTACTTCATTGCGATATGCATTTTTGCATATATGTCTTGTCCATTTCTGAGTGCTCCACGGTTCATTAAGTTTATTGAAAAGGAAAGGTACAAAATGTACTGGTTCGTTCGCATGATTGTAATAGTCGTTCCACAATAAATTGTCGGGTGTCATTTCAAAGAAATTGTTGAGATCTGCCAATACAGCATCTCTTCCTCCCATAAGTTCAATCATTCCTTCTACATTATGAGGTACAAACCAACCCTGCTGGTATGGATTAGCCTCAACGCAGCCATACCATTCTGTTAAGCGAGCATTTTCCGGCCACTCTTGCCATGTGCCATCTTCTAAACGAGGTCTAAACCATCCTTTCTCCTTATCGAAAATATTTTCATAAGCTTTTGATTTTTGCAGATATTCATTAGCCTCATCATTTTTGCCCAATTCTTTTGCAATTTGAGAAATACACCAGTCGGTATAAGCATACTCCAATGTATGAGAAATGCTTAGATTAGAAGCAGTATAACCCAATTTATCATTCCCAAACATACGTGATGTATTCTTAGCATATTCATATGCTTTTTCAATGTCGTATGTTCTTATACCTTTTACATAAGCATCTGCAAGTATAGAAAGTGCAGGGTTGCCAAGCATACATCCGGAATAAGAATTCATAATTTCCCAGCGTTCGTAATAGTTGTTGCCACTCTCCTCAGCAAGTGTAACCAAAGAGTTTATCTGATCGCTTACCAGTGAAGGGTTGATAATTGTTTGTAGAGGAAACTGACTTCGGAATACGTCCCAACCACTAAAAATGGTACGTTTAGTAAACTTATTGTTTGTGTTGTGTATTTTATAATCACCTCCTGTATAGCGGCCATCAACATCTGTATAGATTCTTGGGTCTATCATTGTATGATACAAGCTAGTGTAAAATATAGTCTTTTCGTCTTCTGTACCTCCTGATATTTGAATTCTACTCAACTCACTATTCCATAACTTTTGTGCCTGATTTTTTACATCATCGAAGTTAAGATATGCTATCTCGTTATTAAAGTTATTTTCTGCACCTTCCATATCTACAAAAGAGATACCGACTTTTAATGTAACCTCTTCATTTTCATCTGTTGCAAACTCAGTATAAAAACCTAAATGTTTACCTTGCACTTCATCCTCACCGTTTATGATTGCTGCTTCTGATACTTTTGTTAAGTATGGAATACTTGTAACATCTTCTCTCTTTCGACTCCAATTGTCAGGTATATCGGCACTCCAAAAACCGTAGCTGTCTAATGGTTTGCTAAATTGTGCGTAAAAGTGTACTGTGTAATTTGATTTACCTTCACCATCACCCCATCCGCCACCATCAGTTGTGCATTTTATCCAACCTTTAATTGTATGGTTATCAACTACTTTAATATATTGTTCTGTAGATGTTCCTCCAACTCTTCTAGCTAAGTCTATTTGTATACGTGACAGGTCATTTTTAGGGAAAGTAAACTTAAGCATACCTGCTCTGGGTGTAGCACTACTCTGTACGTTAATGTTGTAATCTGTGAGATCAACTGAATAAAATCCTGCTTCTGCAATCTCAGAACTCTTGTCGTATTTTGATCTGTAACCTTCAATACTACCATCTTCTTTACCGGCAATTATTTTTAATTCACCGGTTGTTGGCATTACTAAAAAATTACCTAAATCGCCATACCAACCAACTCCACTCATTTGTGTGAAAGCAAAACCTTCAATGGTTGTGTGCTCATAGCTGTATCCGGGGCTGTTATCTCCACCAGTAATGGTGTTTGGGCTAACCTGAACCATTCCATAAGGAGTGGTTGCACCAGGAAATGTTTTACCCAATCCGTGATAAACTCCTGCTGCAGAAGTGCTAGTACTTGCACCTATGAATGGGTTTACATAATCAACCGGTGTTAGTTCAATTGATTTTGTATCCTGTAAATTAGAGCAGGCTGATAAATATGTTAATCCTACAATTGCTACTAGGCAGGATAATAGATGAATTAAACTCTGTTTTTTTTGATTCGATATCATTTTTATAAATTTATAATTAGTCTAAACCAATAATATTGTTCTTATATTGAAGATGTTTTGGTGAGTTTTAATGTTACAAAACCGAATTGAGGAATATTTAAATTGGTATGTAATTTTCTGTCTTCTTTTTTAATTGGATTGAGTTCTAAAATAAGATCACCATTTAAATCTACCTGTTCGATTTTATCGAAATTCATATTCCATATCACATCTCTTGAAACATTTGTGGAAGATGTATTATACAGACGTACAATAAGTTTATCCTCATCTATTATCATAGAGGTTATTTCTAAATTGTCTCCCAAAGTTTCTAAAATTGAAAACTCTGCAGGCTCTTGTGAGTTGTTTGAAAAACGAACAACCATTGGTTGGTTCCATCTGTTACTTGCACTCTCTATTTCTCCATTTTCCCAATTACCTGGATGAGGAAGTAGTGCATAATTAATTTCTGTAGGTCCATCAACTTTATAATTTCTTCCCCATAATGCTTTACCAATATATTGGACAGTTAGTCCAAGTATCAGGCTGTCGGTTTGTAAATAGCTTGTAGTATGGTCAGTTAACAGAGCTATTCCATAATCTTCTTTTTGGTTGGTCAAATCTACCCAGTTAAGTATGACATTGTGTTTTATGCTGTCCCAACTTGAATATAACGTGTTGTCTAGCTTACTTTTAGTGACATCGAAGGGAGCATTTTTATAAAGTTTATCACCTATTTCATTGAAAGGGAATCTAATGTGAAGTTTATAATTGTCGTTATAAAATGCTTTGTTTCTATCAGTACTCTCGTAATTATTACTGTTGTTATAATGACCAATTCCCGGTTGTCCTTTCCAGTCGATGTTCAGGTTGAAGTCGATACGAGGATTATTCTTGTAGAATGTTATTAATTGAGTATATGGTTGACCTGCAATCTCATTTTCGACTTTAACCTTAATTAGTATTTCATCATTATCGGTTATAGAAACTGTAGCTGTTGATTCAGAGCCGTTGTGAAACTTTTCTTCATTATAGAAGTAGCCTCTGAGGTCGTTTAATTGTTTGCCATTTTCTACTAATTCTCTATTTCCACTTTTTTTATCAATTAAACTTATTATTGTTCCTCCTTGAGCTGGATCAAATATTACTTTATAATAATCAGTTTCTAATGATATTTTATCGTTACTGCTTTTAATCTCTTTCTTTTGTACTTGTACACCACTAATAAATTTTAATCTGTATGTTGAATATCCCATAGAAGGAGCTGACGCTAAAAAATAAAGCTTAGATTTACCATTCTCACTCAATAATTGAGATGGAACAGTTTTTCCTTTTACATCAGTTACTGCTATATTTTGAGAACTTATTTCATCGGGTAAAGCTATAATTACCTCTTCTTTTCTAGGATATCCTAATGTATTATACACTCTTATCTGATTTGGTAAATTTGCACCGTTAAATTGATTTTTTATCCTATCTGATGCAATTCTATTTGTTTCACTGGTCCATGTTACAACTTTATCAGCCCATGTATCTCCCGGTCTACCGTTATATGGTACAATCCAACAATCGTGATGTTGTGCTAGCATCAAGTTTCTCCAAGCTTCAGCAAAGTCTTTTTCTGGCCAGTTCTTTCCATTTAACAGATAATCCATTGCAGCTATTTTCTCTGCTTCTATTATTCTGTTTTCACTTTTTCTTACCTGTATTGCAATTTGTTGTAATACTTGTGCACCCCAAACCAATCCAGGCTTGATGTCTTCTTGAGTGAAATGCCAGTCGTCTGGTTGCACCTTACCATTAATCATTTCAAAATAATTTGACCATGTTGTATAAATTGTTGGTTGGTATTCATTTTTCCAGGGACCACCATCCCAGCCGGCATCTTGAAAACACATACCAATAGGATATTTTATACCATATTCAAGGCATTTATTAATAAATTCATTAGAGTTAGTCCATGACTCTGTTTGCCAGGTAGATTCTGTTGAAAGTTCTTCTACAGCATATCTTGGCACTGCAGTTATAGATGTTCCATCGGGACCAATCCAATTTACCAAATCTCTACCAAATGCACTGGTATACCCACCCCAACAAGTGTTAGGGTTTCTAAGTACTGCATATTTATAGCCGAATCCTTTTAATATTTGCGGTAGACTACTTGTAAAACAGGGTTCTTCTACAGCATAAGTAAGAAATTTAGCAGTAGGAAAATATTCTCTTGTTTTTTTTATCCCGTAATAGAACTGTCTGATTATACTCTCACCTGAAATATTATAACTATATGGTTGTGACCAAGTTGGGTTGACAAATTCTATTCGATTATTTGAACCAGTTATTTCGAAATAATTTTGAAAAGCTCTAAAATTCTCTGGATCTGTCACACTTATTGAATCCCAAGTTTCAGGTTCTATCTCAATGTTTATTGCCCATTCGGGATGTTTCTCTAACTCTTCTACCATAAAACGAGCCTGCCATTTTGGGTAATGACCATATATACCACCATGATATCCATCGGTAAACCAGGCAGTTTGCGAAATAGTAGGTGTAAGGCTCACTATCAAAAGTAGTATTGTGAGAATTGCGGACTTTTGTTTGAGTGATATATTAAATAAAATCATAATGTTTATTACTACTAGTATCGTAGATTTATTAAAATTGAACTAATTTTTAACTATAGTAATCTTTCTCATAACAGGTTCATTTATCTCATATATCTTTGAAATAATCATTTTCATTTCATCTTTAAGTATTTCACGATATGAGCTATGCATCATTTGAGTATAATTGTTCCAATGCATTTCGAGCCATCCATCATTAACTTTTGCTTTTGACAACGCTTCGAGAGCTTCACGATTGTCAGCAAAAAGTAATCCTCTAGATTGAAAGAAGTTGAACTGAACCCATGCATAATCTCTGAATCTCCTTTCAATTTCCCAACGCAATTCATTGAGATGCATTATTGATAATGATTGCTGATATTGTGGTGTTTTGGTCTCAACTGCTAAATTTACGCCAACGCTTAAGTCTTTAGACGACCATTCACCTATCTCTAAACCATCTATTAAAAGTGTGTAATTGCCATCTTGCAGACCTGATACCTTTATTATTTCACGATTCATCTCGTCTATAAATGGTACATATTTCATAGCATCTGCTTGTGATTTTTTTGCATTCCATCCTCGAGGAATAGTATCAAGCGGGTAGGGGAGTGAATAAGATTGATAATCGAAAGAAATTGTTTCTTTGTTACCCTTTATATTTGATATTTCGCAATTTGTGGATTTTATTACAGATTTGTTTTTAGAATTTACCTCAAACTCGGAAACAACATTCGAATCCATTCCCTGTTCTTTAAGAAACATATATGCCATAACCATGTGACCATCATTTTCAGGATGTATGCGATCGGATCCACAGAGAGTAAAGGTTGAATCTTCATCCTGAAATTTCAAATTAATTTCAGTCATTGGTTTGTTTAAATCAAAGAAATCCCAATTGTTCTCTTCTGCCGACTTCTTTTGAAAATCTACAATACGTTGCATTACACTATTTTTACCTTTCAATGAAGTGTTACCTTCAATAATTGTAGTTTCATCATATGGTGATCCACCCATCATAACTATTTTCATATTGTTAGCACCTTTTAGCTTGCTTTCCAACAGCTTATAGTTTTCATACGTCTCTTTATACTTATCTTCACCAAATTTGGCGCCATCCTCTCCATTATACTCCAAATAACCTGAGTCGTTCATTCCAAACGTAACGACAAGTGTGGTAGGGTTCTTGCTAAATACATCACTATCTAGTCTTTTATGCATATCAATTGCTCTATCTCCTCCAATTCCTGCATTTTCTATATGCAAATTCATGTTAGGAAACCTTGTCATGTAGTATAACCATATGTAAGAATGATAGTGCCCACCATCTGTGATGCTATTGCCCAAAAAGACGACTCTTTCTCCATCTTTGAACTGACTTATCCTTTTTGGAGTTCTGCCATCTAAATTTTGTTGTGCATAAACACCCAATGTTGAAGTTAAAAGGATTGATAAGATTAAAAATTTTACTTGCTCTTTCATTTTTTTACATGTTTTTAGGTAAAGATAATTTGCCTATCTGTTCATGCAAATTTATATACTTAAATAACATTTATTATACAAGGTAGAACTTAAAGTAAATGATTTTAAACT
The DNA here is from genome assembly GCA_964384545.1 of uncultured Proteiniphilum sp. Lineage (GTDB taxonomy): Bacteria > Bacteroidota > Bacteroidia > Bacteroidales > Dysgonomonadaceae > Proteiniphilum. The sequence goes on along the minus strand of CAYLKV010000016.1, from coordinate 16,479 downwards.
GCTATAGATTGTAAAATGCACTATATTAGGCAAATAATAAGTTTGTTAATGGTTGTTTTGGTAAATATATTAGACGTTAATAATGAATGTTCCGGTACAGATGAAATAATTTATTGTTAATTATAGAATGAATGCTGATTGAGGCTTTAATAAAAAATGATCCTAAAGGTAATTTTTACAAATAATTTAACTAAACTTGTATTCGTAAACCTTTTATATTTATAATTA
>CAYLKV010000016.1:11356-16151 GCA_964384545.1 uncultured Proteiniphilum sp. | reverse complement strand
ATTATTATCCAGAAACATGGTATCATTTTATTGGAGGTAATGTTTCTAAAAAGGGTATTACAGCCGATTTAGAAGCAATAGCAGAAGCTGGAATATCGGGTATTCAACTATTTCATGGTCAATTTGGAGGAGAATGGCCTGGTGTGTCTACTCAAATTCAGTCTTTGAGCGAAGATTGGGATGATTTAGTAAAGTGGACAGCTAGCGAATGTAAGAGATTGAACCTGCGTTTTACAATGCAAAACTGTCCGGGATGGTCATATGCTGGAGGTCCTTGGATTGAACCTGAAAATTCAATGCGTCATCTTGTATATTCAAGAACAGATATAGAAGGAGAGACAGCTAAAAGTATTTCTCTTAAACAGGCAAACGGCAGTGATAAAGATTGGCAAAATTATAAAGATCTTTTTGTTATAGCATTTCCAACACCAGAAGGTGACACTGGTGAAAGGTTAGTGCCAATTGGTATAACCAGCAATAAGCCTGAATTGAACTGGAATGATTGTTTAATAGATCGTAAAAGAATTACATTAGAACCTTCTATTGATGAATCAACAGTTGTGGAAGTTAAGTTTCCCAATAAAACTACATTGCGTACTGTTGAATTTCCTTCAATTGATTCATATGCACATGCATGGGTGTTTGTTCCTGGTGTAACTGTTAAAGTATATGCTATTTTATCTGGAGAGAAACACCAAATTGCATATTTGGATATGCCAAGTGCAAATTGGCAGGATGACAAACCTATTACTATAGCTTGTAATGAGGTTAGTTCAGATACTTATAGAATAGAGATTAGTAATATGCACAATATGGCTTTATCATACATTAATTTTTATTCGGCAGCAAGACAGCAGAATTGGGAATCAGAGGCTGCATGGACTTTGAGGAGAATTGTGAGAGAAGATTATCCGACTCAGAAATCAAGTTCATGGGTCAATCCTACTGAGATAATTAATCTAACAGGTATGATGGATTCTATGGGTAATCTTAATTGGAGTGCACCTACAGGAAAATGGACTATCCTTCGTATAGGACATGTTAATACAGGTCTGAAGAATGGTCCTGCTCCACCTGAAGCTACTGGCTGGGAGGCTACAAAGCTAAATAAAAGTGGAATTAGAGCCAATTTCGAAGGATATATTGGTAGATTAATTGGCGAAGAAGGTGTTTTAAATGATGGTTTGTTACAGGGTGTATTACTTGACAGCTGGGAGTGTAGAACTCAAACATGGACATCAGACTTAGATAAGATATTTGATGAAAAGTGGAACTATTCTCTCCATTCTATGTTTCCTGCATTATTTGGTTATGTAGTGAGTGATCCTGAAAGTACAGCACGTTTCCTTAGAGATTGGCGTGTGACTTTAAATGATCTGTTGGTTGAGAATTTCTTTGGAGAGATGAATTCTTTAGCAAAAGATAATAACTTGAAAGTCTCTTTTGAAACTGCTTCTGGAGATGTTTTCCCAGGGGATATTCTTGAATATTTCAAATATGCAGATATTCCTATGTGCGAATTTTGGCAACCACGAGGAGACTCATTTGTAGGAAGTATTGACTTTAAGCCAGTAAAACCAACGGTATCTGCTGCAAGAGGCTATGGGAAAAAGAGGGTAGCAGCAGAGGCATTTACCTCTTTTGAGCTAACATGGAATGAACATCCACGTTTCTTGAAAGATTTTGCAGATGATCATTTTGCAAAAGGTGTTACACATCTGGTTTTCCATACATATACTCATAATCCAAGAACAGACTTTTTGCCACCTAGCACATCTTTTGGAACCAACATAGGCACACCTTTTCTCCGTTTACAAACATGGTGGAAACATATGCATGAATTTACGGATTATCTGGCAAGATGTAATTATATGCTGGAAGCAGGTAAACCGATATCTGATATATTAATGTATTTGGGAGATGAGCAAAACCACAAACCTTCTCAGCTACTTCCATTTCCTGAAGGTTTTTCTTATGATTATTGCAATCCGGATATCCTCTTAAATAGAATGTCGATGAAAAACGGAATGCTAGTTACACCTGAAGGTATTCAATACAGAGTTTTATGGTTATACGACTGTAAAAGAATGTTGCCCGAGACTCTTGAAAAAATTGCTGACTTTGTAAAAGAAGGTCTTATCCTTGCGGGTGATATTCCTGCAGGTTTGGCAACGTTAAGTGGTGGTGACAAAAAAGTAGAAAGATTCAATAAAGCTGTTGAGATGCTTTGGGGAGATGGAACAAGAGAAAAGTTAACTCATGGAAAAGGTGCAGTTTATAAAACATCAGATATCAATAATGTTTTAATTTCTGAAAACATATTGCCTGATATTATCAGTAATTCATCAGACCTTAGGTGGTTGCATAGACAAACAGATGAAGCCGATATCTATTTTCTTTCCACTTTTCCGGATAAAGGGTATAAAGGTAAAGTTTCTTTTAGGAGTGTGGGAGGTGTAGAAATTTGGGATCCACTTTTGGGCGAGATTGTTACAGCAAAGGCAAGTGTAAATGGTAATTACACTGAAGTTGAACTTGATATACATCAAGGAAATTCATGTTTTGTTATTATTAATAAAAATAAATCTATCACTACACCTAAACTTTATAAACAGACAGGTAAATTAGATTTATCAAATAATACATGGAAAATTAATTTTCCAGAAGGTTGGGGTGTTGAAAAAACACCTGTAGTCACAAATAAGTTAATGGCATGGCATGAACTGCCTTTATCTGATGAAGGCAAATCGTTCTCAGGAACAGTTGTATATGAGTCGGATATTAAATTAAATAAATTAGGTGATAATAAGTATTATTTGAATCTGGGTGATGTTGAGTTTATTGCAAAAGTAACTCTCAATGGTAAAGAGGTTGGTACTCGATGGACTTCTCCATATAAGCTAGATGTTACTAATTATCTGAAAAGAGGAAAGAATAAACTCAGTGTTGAGGTTACCAGTACATGGTTTAACCGTTTGGTTTATGATGCAGGGCAAGATGAAAAAGATAGGAAAACATGGACAATTGGGGGACCTGCTTCTGATATGCCTTTAAAAGAATATGGTTTGCTGGGCCCCGTTTATTTAGAAAAGGAGAGTATTGTTGATTGATATTAATATTTCAGATTTATGAAGAGACGCGATTTTTTGAAGACTACTGCAGTAGGAGCTGGCATGATGGGTACTGGCAAATGGATGGACGTTTCTGCATTTAACTCGCACAGTACATTGGGAAATAAACTCCCCAGATGGAGAGGATTTAATATTCTCGACTTTTTTACTCCTCAACGATATAGTGCGGATGCGAAACGTATGGCAGCTACTGAGCAGGATTTTCAATGGATGGCCGACTGGGGTTTCGATTTTGTTCGTATTCAAATTGCATATCCAAGTTATTTGAATTATGATCCTGTTTCAGGAAGAGATATTACTCCTGAGGAGACAGTTGACTTTAGAACTGAGGCTGTTGATGCAATTGAACAGATTGTGTTTATGGCTAACAAACATAAGTTACATGTGAGCCTTAATTTGCATCGTGCTCCAGGTTTTTGTATTAATGCTGGGTTTCATGAACCATTTAATTTATGGAAAGACGAAGAGGCTCAACAGGCATTTTATAAGCATTGGGATATGTGGGCTAAGCGATTTAAGAATATTTCTCGCGAATTACTAAGTTTCGATTTGGTTAATGAACCTTGTTATAAAGAGGATATGAATGATCAGTTCTCTCCATCAAGAGCTATACCTGGTGAAATATACAGAAAGGTGGCAATTGGTTGTCTTGATGTTATTCATAAGCAGAATGCCGACAGGCTTGTTATAGCTGATGGAAACCATGGTGGGTCTTTGGTTATACCAGAATTAACAGATCTACCTATTGGTCAGAGCTGTAGGGGGTACCATCCTCACTATATTTCACATTATCGTGCCGGTGATGCACCTAAACCGGTTTGGCCTGGAGTAATAGATGGGCAGCAGTTTGATAGGTCGGTTCTTGAGAATTTCTATAGACCTTGGATTGAATTGGTAAATAAAGGTGTAGGTGTTCATTGTGGAGAGTGCGGTTGCTATAATGAAACTCCCCATGAGGTATTTCTTGCTTGGTTTAATGATCAACTGGATATATTGACTTCTAATGGTATAGGATGGGGATTATGGAATTTCCGAGGTACATTTGGTATGATTGATTCAGGCAGAAAAGATGTTGATTATGAAGATTGGTATGGGCATAAACTTGATAGGAAGTTATTGACATTGCTTCAAAAGTATTAGTAATCAGTTCTTAATATTGTCTTAAGAAATGATTACTAATTCTTGAATAGGTAAAATAATTAAAGAATTATAATATATTTAAAGAACTCATTCAGTTGATGTTCTTAGTCCCCATGTTTCGTTGGGTATAGGTCCCATTACCAATTCCAACGTTCCTCCTTTTAGAAGTTCACTGGCAGGAAACCAAAAGGTATTAAGAGGTTTTCCATTGAGCCATGCTTTTTGAACATACTTGTTTAACTTGGATGCACCATGTGCTTCTATTACAAATTGTTTGCCTCTGTTGTATTGTTCGCCAAGATTGATTGTTATCTTTTCGTATAGAGGACTTGCTATTTCATAAATTGGATTACTGCTGCAACCTCCATCTGTTTGGAAGAGACCTATCGCAGCCATTACAAACCATGCACTCATCTGTCCTTGATCCTCATCACCCAGGTAAGCATTTGCTAAGCCGTGTCCATAATATCTCTCTAATATCGAACGGCTCCATTTTTGTGTTAACCACGGTCTATTTGCCCAGT
>CAYLKV010000016.1:9540-11256 GCA_964384545.1 uncultured Proteiniphilum sp. | reverse complement strand
CCAGTCGTCATAAGAATATTCTAAAGTGTTTGAAAATCTTCCCAAATCTGAAGGTACATATTTGTATTGCATGTAACTTATTAAATCTCTATTACCTGCAAATCCTCCTGCAACATGTTGTGCCGGGGTTGTCTGCATCTTAATCATAGCCTCCAATGCTTTTTCAGAATCAAAGTCACGTATACCCATTTGAAAAGCACCTACAATCAATGGTATCTCATGTTCTGCTACCATTACAGGTATATACTTCATTCCTGCAGGGCCTTTAGCAAGCCATCCATCGGCATCGTACATTGCTAATTGTGAATGTATCCATCTTGAAGACCATTCTGGTGTGACTAAATTCCAGAACTGATTTAGATTCCAAAAGGTATTCCAAAAAGCATCGCAACCTAAAGCAACATGATTTGGGTTTTCGAATTTCTTTATTTCATTTCCGGCTGTAATCCACTCTCCGTTTATATCACTCCATGTATTTCGACACAATGATCTATACATATTTGTATAAAAGCGCACTTTCTCAGCACGATCATTGGTCTTTATTTCTACTCTACTTAAAATATCGTTCCACTTTTCAATTTGGTTATTTACAATTGCATCGTAGTCCCAATCAAATGGCTGTGAAATTTCTTTTTCCAAGTTCTCTGAAGCGTTGTTTATACTTACTAATGAAATACCAGTTCTAGCTTTTATAATATTAGAGTCTTTGGTATCGAATTCTACCCATAAACCACTCTCGGTTAAATTTTCACCTAACAAATGTGTAGTGATATCCTGTTCTTTGTTTTTCCATATACCCATATTTATAATGGGTTGATTGAACTCAATAACAAAGTTTAATTTATATTCCTGATCGGCATCGTTGCTCCATACATGTGGACGAGGCGATATTTGATTAGATACACCTTCTATACGGTATTCGCTAACTTTTTTCACATCTACTTTTTTGAGTTGATAGTCATATTCTGCCTCTACGTGAAGGTCAATCATTACTCTTCCTGTTTTGTCCTTCGGGAAGGTGTATTTAAAGAATCCTGCTCTTGTAGTAGCAGTGGCTTCTACCCATATATCTGTGTCAGTCATGTAAACTTTATAGTAACCTAATGGAGCTTCTTCTGTCGATTTATCAATTCTAGAGCGATAACCTGCATCAGGGTCTTGCTGATCTCCTACGTTAATTTGCAATGATCCGTTAGTTGGCATCATACCTAATCCTGCCATTGTCCATTCATGTATATGACTGAATGTGCCTATATTTTCGAAAGATGGCTGGTAGCCCGTTTGCCATCCTCTGTTCTGGTTGTCTGGGCTTATTTTTACCATGCTCATTGGCATCCAAGGACCTGGGGCTATCATCCAACGAGAATGAGCAGTGCCCATTTTAGTATCTACATAATGTGCGGGTGATTGAAGTTTCTTAGGATTGCGTTTAACTGACCCCTCTTCTAAAATCTTTCCGTTTACAACTATTTGATAATTACTGTTAACTGTTTTTGTTACATTAGGCATTGGAGCCTCGAAGAAGTAGTTGCCTTCTTCAACGTTTTCATTAAGTATTGTTTTGCCGTCAAGTTTAACATCCAACTTCGTTATACCTTCTAGGTGTTCAATATTTACTAGTAGAGGCTGGAATCTTTTATTGTTTGTTTTAATTTCATATTCTGCAGGAATTACATCACGAACAAATATATTCTCTGGTTTTGTTATAGCTAGTGA
>CAYLKV010000016.1:0-9440 GCA_964384545.1 uncultured Proteiniphilum sp. | reverse complement strand
ATCTATCTTCAAACCCAAAATTTTGCTCAAGGAAATTGTTGTATTGGTCTGGTGCAAGAGCAAATTCATTAGGTAAATTATCTTTCTTGCCAATTTCCCACACAGTATTGGATTCTTGTGCCAGGCAATTTAATGATATTGCTAAAAAAAGCAGTGTAAATGATCGAGAAAGATGCTTTATTTTCATCGTGTTGGATTTTATATTTCAGCAAAGTTATCTTTTATTTTAAATAGTTGTGAGTTTTTACAGTCAATATGATAATATCAAATTTGACGGTTAGGTAAAATATGAAACAAAACAATTTTTCATAAATTACCTGATATAAATTATAAAAAACCTTCCAAATTAGAAGCTGTCCAATTTGGAAGGTTTATGTTTTGAAGAAATAATATTTGTTAAATACCGTCTCTTTCCAACGATGCTAATCTTGCCATCATTTCAGTTGCAGCACCCTGATGTAGTATATCCCAACTATTTTGCGATTGTTGACCGGTAAAGTCCTCGTTTAAAAGATTGGTACTTCTACGGGCAGGGGAAAGCCATGCATGCGTGAGTGCTTTCTCGTAAGAAGTAATATATGTTCGATTGGCATTTTCTCCAAGTTCAAGTTCTGCTTTATACAGTTCTATATAACCTCTGAGCATTATTGCATTAAACCATACATGACCTGAAATCATTCTGATACTCTCTTTCAGATAGCTAGAGTAGTACGAATTAAACCACCTGTTATATGCTGAACTTGCAATGTTTTGAGCATCAGTTAAATATTTTGTATCACCAGTTATTTTATAAAGTAGAACTGCAGCTTGCATTGGTTGACCTGAATTGTAGGTGTATTTGTTTTTCTCAATTATAAGTTGCCCGTTTTCCTCTTTTACATTATCCCAATATAGGTAGTCACTGGGGTCTTGTAATGTGTTTTTTAACCATTCATAGAGTGTAATTGCATTTTGAAGGTACTTATCTTCACCGGTTGTCAAATATAGTTTAGCTGCAAGCACTGCTCCGGGGGCAGTTGAGCAGGTGTGTTTTGATGATGTGGGTGGTATCTCACGCCAATAAATTCCACCTCCAGCAGAGTTGTCAGTTCCTTTTTGGAGATATTGCCATACCTTTACAGCTTTATCCAGATGGCCTGCATTATTAGTGATATTATAAAGATCTATCATATCTAATCCAATCCAAACATTATCATCATAGAATCGTTGGTTCCCACTTGCAGGATATACGGCATAAGCCCAAATTCCTTCATCGTAAGTAAAGAATTTGTTGATACTATTGAGCATTCTGGTATCCAATTTTTCATATTTTTCCTCCAATTCAGTGCCAATTGTTGCTTCCCTTATTGTGGCATAAGCAGAGAATCCTGCACCTTGTCCCCATACTACTGCATCCCCATCCCAATAGGGCCCAGTTGCTTTTGGATAGCTAGCATTCCATACATCTCGAGGTCCACCAAGATATAGATTTATCATTGCAGTCATTATTGTATCAGATCTGCCGAGGAAAGGGGGTAGGCCTGCAACCTCTTCTACTGTTTTAAAAGGGATACCATCAGTCATTCTTTTAAGTGATTTTACCCCTTGTTTGTTAATCGCTGTTACACTAATCCTGTAAGTGCCATATTCTGGTACTTTTAGGATGTATGTCATTGCTTCTCCAGAGGTTGCATCTAATAAAATTGGACTAAAAGATGTGGATGCTCCTTTCTCTTCATAGGATATTTCAATTTTATGAAGATTTTCATCTGTTGGATTAGTCCACGTTATTTTAAGTTCATTCTCTTGTGTTGTCTCAGATGCTTTTAAATAGTACACTGCTTGAATCGAAGAGTTAACTTCTTCATCAGGTATATCTATTATCTGATTCGGTTCACTCTCACAATTTGTGAAACTGAGAATTATTGTGAAAAGAAAAGCTAGTATTGAATAAATATTTTTCATTTTTAATTATCTGAATGATTAATTTAGAGGTTGAGGGTTTAGTAAATAACTTGCAACTCTCATTTTAGATTCAGCAGCATTCATTGTTGGTGGTATATATGGATTTGGTTTGTCATCACCAAAATTAACAGCAATACCAGGATATGTTATGCGAAAATCAATTGTTGGCGGTATTTTCCCGTCATCTGGTATATTTAGTACTCCATCAGCTGTACCATCTACATCAGGATTGCCTCCCCAAGGATTACGCATTATGAAAAGCGCATCTGGATTTGGTGAAAACATTATAGTATAGGCATGTGCTGTTACTGTTTTACTCTTATCAACAGGAAGATCTGCACGATTGAATCCTCCTACTACAAAGTATCCTTGGTCAACACATACATTGGCAACTCGGGCAAGTTCTCTTGCAGTTAATGTACCTGGACTGAATGCAAAGCTGTTACCTTCTCCAGTGAAAAGAGGCGGTACATGTTCACTTCCAATACCTCCTATATCGGGATTTACTTTGTAAATTACATTGTATTTCATTATTGCTTTTTCAAGAACTGTTGACCAAGTAGCAGTATTGTTTTTACCTGAAGCTGCATCAATACTATACCCATTACCAGTGAGGAACTTATTAGATACTTTTACAAGAACCGGTAATCCCTGCGGATCAAACATTTTTACAGTGTATGTATTATCTCCATTATCTGTTATGAGCGACTGAACAAAGTTGGGATAAATATAAGCCATTGAGGCTAATGCAGCTACTCCACCACAGTTGCCAATAGCATGCTGATTAACATCGGCAGGGGATGGTTTACCATATGGGTAAAGTTTTACAGGGAACTCTTTGTTGAATAAATGAGATGCTGAAGCTGGTGCGGGAGGCTCATTTGATGCATCAAGCAACCATTCACGATCGGCTTCAGTTGTTTTGTGACGACCAGCATAATGATTGCCCATTGGAGTTTGTGAAGAATATGAAGAGCCAGATGCACGATCCATAAGATCCTCAATACCTGAATAAACGACCTCTAATGTCCACTCTGCAATTTGTGTAGATTGAGAGCCTTGATTACTTGTTACCTCGAGTTTAAAATAACGGAATTCCGATTCATTATCGAAAGAGAACTCTTTCTTTTCACCTCTTTCTGAGAAAATTTGATTATCCTGTTCATCCAACTTTACCCAAAACTGATTATTCACTGATCCATACAAAATCCATGATTTAGGATCACTGTTAGGTTCTGTTGCTGCAGAGGTTAATGAGTAGTAGTTTATATATGTGTCTTTCTTAAAAGAGTACTGTACATAGAACGAACTGTAAGGGGTAGAGTATGCTGTACCGGGGTTATCATCAATTATATTTTCAATGCCACTTGATGGAGCATAGAATGAGTACTGAGGTCTTATAGAAATATCATCAACTGTTTTTGAATAGATACACATTGACCACTCTGCAAGTTGTGTACTTGAACCTCCATTATTAGATGTGATATCTAGTTTATAATATTTGTATTTATTTTCATTTTCTATAGCTATTTCTTTGACCTGACCACGGCTTTCGAAAATTTGATTACTTTTCTCATCAAGCTGAGTCCAGTTTGTTTTATCATTAGAACCTGATAATTTCCATGACTTTGGGTCGTTTTCATTCGAATCATCTGCAGAGGTTAAAGTATATTGATTTACCGTCGAACTTGTGTTGCATGCCCAAATAATGTAGAACGTTTTATGTGGAAGGATAAATTTTGTTTCAGCTTTTTTGTCTACAAGTTTACTAACATCGAAACCAGTTGGGAAGTCGTCAAATTGCGATGTTATTACACCTCCACCCTGAGGCATATCAGCATTATTGTCTCTTATCTGTACAGAATAGGTTTTAGGAGTTTTTGGCTCTTCAATAACCTCTTCATCATTATCATCATCTATTACAATAGGATTCTCATCGGCACAGCCTGAAAATAGTAATGACAGTATTATAAATACTGAAATTAAAAAGTTTTTTTGTTTCATGTTAATGTGGTTTAGTTGATAGTTTAGACTAAATATAGAATTATAAAGTTGAAAGGAATTTTAATGTTTTTTCGTCTATTTCATTAAGCTATATGAACAAAAAAGATGTTTGATTTTATTTTTGGCTTAAAACGAAATAGTCTAATTTTTATGAACACCCGTAAAATACAAACATAATTAAAAAGGATATTTTTTACAAAAATATCCTTTCTTTGATGTTAAAATATGTGTTAATAATTACAAACAAAAAAATCTCCAGCTAAATATGGCTGGAGATTTTATTATAAAACTAAACAAACTTAATGATTACCAGAAGATTGCTTGATCCTCATCCGGAATAAGTGTACTTACATTTCTTTGCATTAGCATTGTGCCTCTACAAGAGTAAGGGAATACCATGTTTTCGCTAGATGTAGCATCTTTGTACTTATACTCCATTGTTAGAGTAAATAAACGTTTGATGATATGAGGGCGATCGATATCAAGTTCTTCTTTGATTTCATAAGTAGGAACTCCAATTACTTCAAACTCCATTTCCGGATTATCAGCACTTAATAATAGTCTACCGGTTTTTCTATAAAGTTGTATGTCACTTTCTGAATTAGTATTTATTATCTCTGTTACTTCATCCGGTTGAAGGAATTCACATTTAACTTTAAACTCACCGCGATTTTCAGCAAGTTCTTCAGTGATACCAGCATAGAAGAAAATTGTATTATCATCTACAACACGAGTCTCACGTGTACTGGCTGTCATATACTTTGTTGTATTGTTGCCAAAATAAACATACATACTGGCAGCATTATATGTACCCGAATAGTCGTTGAACGGCATAACCCATAATAATGCTTTCTGTCGTCCTTTATAAGTATTCATTTTGTATGATGCATCGGGTGTGATAGTTAGAGGAAGCACCCATTTTTCAACAAGGTCTATTCCAGAGAACTGGAAATCTATATTAAAATAGGTTACATCTTTTCCTGCAGGAATGTGTGCAGTTTGAGACGGAAAATTATAGAAATTCTCTGGCAGTTGTTTGTAATATAGGTCGGAACGCTCCGAATATTTATCGAAATTCAAGTTGTTTAGTGTATCGTTATCAACAGCTATCTTTACATTATAGTCGATATCATTTGTACGAGATCCACTTACTATTACCGGTAATTTGAATGTAACTGATTCGTTATTTGGTTTATACCTTAAGTATATTACAGAAACATCGTCTCTGTTTATTGGTGCTTTGAGTGATACCATACGAGTGTATAATTCATCTTCCCATTCATTGTTACAACCGGAGAAGATAAACAAGGCACCGAATAGGATTATCAAATATGTATAAAAATGTTTCATATTTTTCTAATTATTATTTCTCTTTTGAAAATGTAATTGTTTGTACCTCGATTAGTCAAATGAAGGCCATCCTGGCGCTTGTGTAAGACGTGCATTTCTTCTAAGCTCATTATATGATACAGGCCAGAAGTACTTTCTCATAGACCATGATGTTTGTACACTAGGTACTACCACCTGTTCATAGAAATATTCGCGATATTCTTTTGGTACAGTAGTATTACAACCATAAATCATTTGACTCTCTTCAACAGGTGCATCTTTCCAACGACGAAGGTCGAAATAGCGTTGGTTTTCACCAAGGAATTCAATCTGACGTTCACGTTTTATTTGTACTCTTAGTTCTTCAGGATTGTTATATGGATTGCCAATTCCAATTTCATCATAGTTTGGCAAACCTGCACGTAGTCGAACTGGTAATATAGCTGCTTTCATTGCTGCTACATCACGTGTTACTGTATAGGTTTGAGATTTATCCCATGATTGAATCTGGTATGAAGTGGTAAGTTCATTTAAAGCTTCAGCATACATCAAAAGTATATCAGCATAACGAATAGCTGGGTCCACTTTTTCAAAGATTGTTCCATCTTTATAGCTTTCTTTTGGGTTTACATATTTCATCATACCAATACCTGTTGGAATCCAACGGTCATCTGTACTTACAATCTTACGACCATCATCTTCACCATAATAGTAGAATGTTTGGAAGTCGCGGTTTTGAGCATCTCTTGCAGTTGTATTCGACCAGTTTGCACCACTGAATGCAACGGAAGCGTAGAATCGTGGCTCACGATTTGCATATTCTAGCCAAACATCCTTTCTAAGGTATGGATATTGACCATCTGCTGTTGTAAATCCTTTAGGACTTGTACTACGATCAAATAGTTTACCATCTATCATAGCATAAGCATCGGCTTGTTTACCGGTGATACCGTGACAGTTCCATCCTCCACCTCTGTTAACAGGCATTTGGTGACGTGACATTGACAGAATTCCATATTCATCATTCAACTGGTTATTTCCACGTGTAAAGATAAGTTCAGGATTCTCAGTTACATAAAGGTCTCCATTGAAAAGAGCTCTGTATGAGTCCAAAGGATCAATATCAGACCAGCCACCTTGTTTGAAAGTCTTTTCTGAATAAACAGGATGGTATGGAGGTTCAATTGTACGAGGGTATGCACCCCAAAGTCCACCATTTTGACGTTTTGGTGAAGTATACAATTGGTATCTGTTTAAATTAATTACATCTAATGAAGCCGCTGCCGCTTTAGCCCATTTCTCTTCATCATATTGTTGAGAAATTAGAATATTGCCTTTATCATCAACAAAGTCCGCCATTTCAGCATTGCCATTCATTAAAGGACTGGCACCATATAGATACGCTTTAGCACGTACTGCTAATGCAGCACCTTTAGTTGGGCGAGATGCTTCGCGGGTTGTACGTTTAAGAGGTAGCAACTCTGCAGCAAGTATCATCTGTTCCGATATATATTCAACACACTCGTCATAAGTGTTTCTGGGAAGTGAAAGCTCCGAGTAAGATGTTTCATAATCTAATCCTTCGTCTGGTAAGATTGGAATTGGTCCATATTTTCTTAGTAATAGCCAATATAAATATGCACGAATAAAGTATGCTTGACCCATTAAATCAGAGTACATCTCTTCAGTAATTTCTGGTCCGGGATGTGCATTTTTTAAAAATATGGAGGCTTGGCGAATGCCTTCATAGGATTGATCCCAAGGGCGAGAGATTAAATCGCCAACATTGCCTCCATATTGAGGGCCATATGCTCCAAATTTATAATTGGAAAAAGAAACTCCAGCTCCACCTTCAGTAAATATCATATCATCTGAATAGTTGGTAAGGGTAAACCTAACATGACCAATTTCAAGATTAAATGATAAAAGCTGATAGTAAGCATTGGCTAACCACTGTTCTGTATAGTCTCTGCTGTTAAAAATTCGATTAAGGTCCTGTCTGTCACTGAAATAGCGATCTACATCTAAATGGTCGGAGCAGGACGAGAAAAACGACCCAATACAGATTAATACGCTTATTAGTATATGTTTTTTCTTCATTTTATTTAATTTGTTTGTTTAACTATATAAACATTAAATATTAACTGTTACACCACATGTAACCGTTTTACCCAATGGGTATCTCATACCATTTGAGCTTCCCATTTCAGGATCCCATAGTTTGAATGGTGAGAACGTTAAAAGGTTCTGACCAATTACATGGAACCTTACACTTTCGAAGAAGAATCTAGTAGTAAACTTTTTAGGTATGGTATAACCCATTTCAAGAGTTTTTAAACGAACATAGGTTCCGTCACGTAACCAGTAAGTAGATGCACGGTAATTATTAGCATTTCCACCATAACTTAAACGTGGATACTCTGCCTGTGGGTCTTCATTTTCTCCTAAAATCCATCTGTTAGCATCGGCCATTTCTTGTAAGATATTACCCCACTCACCTTCCACAAATGGATAAACTGTAAATCCATTAATAAAGAAATTAGATTTACCTGCTCCTTGGAAGTGAAGATTGAAATCGAATCCTTTCCAATTAGCAGAAAGACCGAGTCCGTAAATAAGGTTTGGACGTGTTGTTGCTCCAATTGGCACAATATCATCATTGTTTATAATTCCATCACCATTAATGTCTTTATACTTGATATCACCTGGCATAATATCTTTTGGGTCACCAAAGTCCTGACGTGGGCTATTGCGAATATCTTCATAATCTTCAAATAGTCCTAGTGCAACTAGACCTTTTGCCTGATCAACACGGAATCCTGTACGACGTAGGTATGGATATCTGTTTACCATCTCGTCTGCTTCTGTGATTTTGTTCTTACTGTATGTAAAATTGCCACGAATCTGCAAACCTACTTCACCCACTCTTTGATCAAACTTAAAGTTACCATCGAGTCCTTTTGTTTCTACACTACCTACGTTAGCAGATGGGTTAGACCCCTGTATACCCACCATATCAGGAAGGTATGATCGTAACATATAAATACCATCACGAAATTCAGAGAAGTAGTCTACAGTTAAACCAAATTTATCACCAAAAAGATAGGTGTCAATACCAACATCATGTTTGCGGGCTACTTCCCATGTTACATTATTAGATGAAACACGTGTATATGTAAGCCCATTGTAAGAAAATGGAGCATTAAGGTCTCCCCAGTTATAAGATACAGACTGGCTTCCAGCACCTGTACTTCTGTTGTAATTGCCAAATTCAGCTAAATATGGAAATCGTGACGAAGAATTGTCTGTACCTACTTCACCATATGAATAGCGAATCTTAAACATGCTCAACCAATCTATATTATCACGTATAAAATTTTCTTCTGCCATATTCCATGCAGCAGAATATGCAGGGAAGAAGCCGAATTGGTGACCTTTTGCAAAGTTTTCTGATCCATTATAACCGAAATTGAAATTAAGCAGATAACGATTCATATATCCATAAGAAAGGTTTCCTGCAACACCTTGATGGCGACGTGCAATTCCTTCCATGATGTTACCACCATAGCTTGAAGTGTTTATATAGTTGTCTTGTGTATATTTAACAACAGATGAAATATTATGATTGCCAATATCTGTTCCGTACGAAAGTTCAGCTTCGAAAAACTCTTTGCGATCACCATTAGCACTTGAGTATTGTTCTAGTAACCTTTCAGGAACTAATCTGTTGAATACAACCTCACCATTGGAATTACGTTGACGTTCAGCACGCCACATCTCAGGATTTTTACGACGCTGGATATAGTTGTAGTTGTAAGTGTCATATCCAAAGCGACCAATAAATTTAAGCCCTTTTGTTATAAAATTGAGGTCTTGCTGTAGTGTAATGTTTGAGTTTATGGTGTTTTGCCATATCTCGGCATAACCGGTTTGTGTGGCCACTGTCCATGGGTTGTATTTGTTTTCGAGCAAAGCACTTTCTTCACTCCTAATCACAGGTACATATCCATTTGAATACATTACAGGCATAGTTATTGGGTTGTAGCCGAATACAGAGTTCCATATATGATCTGAAGAAGCTCCTGCATGATTAGTCTTTTCGAGTGCTCCACCAATACCAACTTGTATAAGTGTACTTTCGGTTACGTTCATGTCAATGTTCA
>CAYLKV010000015.1:0-60683 GCA_964384545.1 uncultured Proteiniphilum sp. | reverse complement strand
CATTTTATAATTATCTTTTTTCTAAAGGCAAATAATCCTTATTTTTGAATTATTTGTGAAATAAAATATGGAGTGGATTAACTTATCCACTCCATATTATTTTTTTGTTTTATTTCTCAGACGAGCATTATATTGCTCTTAATTGAATTAATAACGTGCACTTACTACATCCCAGTCAATTATCTTCCAGATTTCTTTTAAGTGTTCAGCGCGACGATTCTGATAGTCAAGATAATATGAATGTTCCCATACATCAAAACCCAAAATTGGAGTTAAGCCTTTAGTAACAGGGTTTCCAGCGTTAGGTTCTTTATGAATAGAAAGGGTACCATTCTCATCTTTAGCAAGCCATACCCATCCTGAACCAAATACGCCAACTCCTGCTGCATTAAATTCTTCTTTAAATTTCTCAAATGATTCAAACTGTGCGTTAATTGCTTCTGCAAGTTTTCCTTTTGGTTCACCACCACCATCTTTCTTAAATGAAGTGAAATAGATGTTGTGATTTAAAATCTGACCTGCATTATTAAAGATAGGGCCATCACTTTTCTTTACAACTGTTTCCAGGTCTGCATTTTCAAACTCTGTACCAACTACCAATTTTTTCAAATTGTCAACATATGCCTGATGGTGTTTGCCATAGTGCAATTCAACTGTCTGTTTACTGATAACCGGCTCTAAAGCATCGGTTGCATAAGGTAATTCTACTTTTTCGAAACTCATATTTGTACTGTTTTTTAAATTGTTATCGTTATTCTGCGCTTTAGAGTTGTTGCAACTCAATAAAGCAAATGATATTACACCACTTAGGATGTAGAAATATATTGTTTTCATTTTATATTCATTTTTTACATTGTAGAATATATAACGATATAACATGTTTATTGTTCGGTTGAATATAAGATCAAAAAATATTTCAAATTAAAAGGTAGTGTGTAAAAAAACGGGCTGAGTATTGAAACTCAGCCCGTTAATAACTTTATTTAAGTGATATTAAAACTGTCTATCACTCTTTTTCTTTATTTATCGAATCATTTTCTACAGAAGTATCTTCTTTTTTATCTTCATTGTGAATAAAAACATTCTCTTTGGAACCAACCGGAATAACCTCAGCAATATCATTTTTAGACTCTTCCATTTTTTTTACAAAGATCTCTTCAGAGCGAGATACCCAGGGGCGAACACCAAAAATACTATCCAAATCATGTGCATATATGATTTCTTTTTCAATGAGTATTCTTGCCAATTCGTTATGACCCTCTTTCTTGTCAGTCAGAATCTGTTTTGCTCTTTCATACTGACTCTCAATCATCTTCTTAACTTCAATATCGATAATCTTTGCAGTATCATCACTATAAGGTTTAGAGAACTGATACTCCTGACCGGAAGAGTCGTAGTAACTTAAGTTAGGTAATCTGTCACTCATACCCATATATGTAATCATTGCATATGCCTGTTTGGTTACCCTTTCAAGGTCATTCATCGCACCTGATGATATCTTTCCAATAAACACCTCTTCAGCTGCACGTCCTCCAAGTAATGCACACATTTCATCAAGCATCTGCTCCTTAGTCGTAATCTGTCGCTCTTCAGGCAGATACCAAGCTGCTCCAAGAGCTTTACCTCTAGGTACAATGGTAACTTTTACAAGTGGATTTGCATGTTCAAGGAACCAGCTAAGTGTTGCATGGCCGGCTTCATGAATTGCTATAGACTTTTTCTCGTCCTCAGTAATAATCTTATTCTTCTTTTCAAGACCTCCCACTATACGGTCCACCGCATTCATAAAGTCATCTCTCTGTACAAATGTTTTTTTGTTACGCGCTGCAATCAATGCTGCTTCGTTACAAACATTAGCAATATCTGCTCCTGAGAAACCTGGAGTTTGGCGAGCAAGGAAGTCAATATCAATAGATTCATCAATCTTAATTGGACGAAGATGTACTTTAAATATCTCCCTTCTGTCATTTAAATCAGGAAGTTCAACATAGATCTGTCTGTCAAATCGTCCGGCCCGTAAAAGAGCTTTGTCTAGTACGTCGGCACGGTTTGTTGCAGCAAGAATAATTACGCCACTGTTTGAGCCAAAACCATCCATCTCTGTAAGAAGTTGGTTAAGCGTATTTTCACGCTCATCATTTGATCCAAAATTTGTGTTCTTTCCTCTTGCACGACCAACAGCATCTATCTCATCAATAAATACAATACATGGAGCTTTCTCTTTTGCTTGACGGAATAGGTCTCTTACTCTCGATGCTCCAACACCTACAAACATTTCAACAAAATCAGACCCTGAGATTGAGAAAAATGGCACGTTTGCTTCACCGGCAACTGCCTTCGCGAGTAGTGTTTTACCTGTTCCGGGAGGTCCTACAAGTAGTGCACCTTTAGGAATTTTCCCCCCTAGATTTGTATATTGATTTGGACTCTTAAGAAACTCAACTATCTCCTGAACCTCCTCTTTTGCTTCAGATAAACCGGCAACATCTCTAAATGTTACTTTTAGACTAGAGTCTTTATCGAACAGCTGAGCTTTTGATTTGCCTACATTAAAAACTCCGCCGCCGCCTCCGCCGCCGCCTCCACCTTGCATTCTGCGCATCATCCAGATCCAGAATACAATAAGCAGTAGAAATGGTAAAAAGGTGATTAATACACCCCATACTTCTGAAGTTTCGTCAAATTTTACTTCAATATCATAACCTTCTTCACTTTTTACTTTGTCGATATACTCAGAAATAGCATCGGGTGAGGATCCTTTTACTAAGATAACCGGCGTTCTGCCGGCACGTAAGCTGTTGCTAAAAACATGATCAACTGATTCATCTCTTATTATAGCTTCTGCGCTTACTTTATTAGTAAATATAACAATGCTTTTAACACGGTTGTCTTTTACATACTCCTGAAACTGAGACCATGTAACCTCTTTAACCGTATTGTCCTGATCAAAAATCCACATTCCCATTAATATTGCCAAAACTATGGCATATACCCAATAAGGATTAAAAGGACGCTTAGAGTTCGGATTTCCTCCCAACTTTGGACGCATTGTTGGTTGTTTGTCTTTTTTATTATCTTTATTTATATTACTCATCTGTTATTTATTCTCTTACAAAAGTTGATTCTGAAGTATAGTTAACAATTTCATGTGAAATAAGTTTTAATCCAATGAAGGAATACGTGTCAAAATTGCATCTTCCCATAAAAGTTCTAAGTTATAGTAACTTCTAAGCACTGGAACAAAAACATGTACAATTATATCTCCATAATCCATTGCAATCCATTCAGATTGCTGTCGACCCTGTATTCTTATGGGACTCTCTTTGGTTCCTTCCTTTACAATCTTTTCTATAGATTCAGCCAGAGCCGATACTTGGGTAGGAGTATTGCCTTCGCAAATAACAAAATAATCACAAATTGCACCTGTTACTCCCTTTAAACTGATAGTACTAATATTTTTTCCTTTTTTCTCTTGAATACCGTCAATAATATTCTGTAGTAATTTTTTTTTATCTGCCATTCTATACTTTAAGTGAGTTTATATTACAAAGATAGAGTGTTTTTTCTGAAAATCTATATATAATATCTTCTTACTCTATCTATTATTTATATATACAATAACAGTGCCAAATAAAAAAGAAGGGAGAACATTTTTGTTCTCCCTTTCCCGGCAAGTTTTATTATCTCTAAATTTATAATGTATGAAGCTTAAGATTTCTCCACAGCACTTTAATACCACCACCATCATGTATCTGAAGCGCAATACGTCCTTGTGCTTTACCTATCAATTCATCGGTAAGGTTAACCATCTCTTCTCCATTTAGGTATGTCTTCACATTGTCGCCATTAACCACAACACGCAATGTGTTCCATTCACCCTCTTTTAATATATTTTCTTTTTCATCTTCAATCTGAACAAGCCATCCGCGACCATAAGACTCATAGATTCCACCAGTGTCATTTCCTTTTGGAGCTACCTCCACTTGCCATCCGTTTACTGTTGCAACAGGTTCTATGAATGAGCGGATAAATACTCCGGAATTACCATCAGCTTCCTGTTTGAACTCAACTGAGAGGTCGAAATTGTCATAATATTCGCGTGTAGCAAGATAACCATACTGTTTTTCCGGACTGCTTTCGCAAACTAACAAACCATTTTCAACATACCATTTTTCAGGTCCATAGATCTCCCAACCTTGAAGATCTACGCCATTAAACAGGTCCACCTCTTTAGTTTTGCGAGGAAGTTCTTTAATCTTTACGTTGCGGAACCATGCTGCAGAACCATGATCCTGTAAGCAGATAACACCTTTGCGTGCTAAACCATATTCAGGCGCATTTTCCCATTTACCGCTGTTCTTGCGAGCAAACCAATCTTCTGTCCATGCTTCAAACTCAACAATCTTTTCACCATTCAGCCAATGTTCAACGTGCCCATTGTCGAAAACGATTTTAGAAGTATTCCATTCACCTGCAGGTTTAATAACATCTTTTGCAGGGTCAGCAACATGCATTGCATAGTTAGCACCAGTTTTCTGCCAATCTTCAAGTGGTTCAGGGAAGTTAATATCGTCGATAAGCTGATATTCGGGACCCGTTACATAAGGAACAGTGAATTTAGGATTTTCAACTACATGATATAGTACTCCACTATTGCCACCATCAGCAATTTTCCAGTCCCATACCAACTCAAAATTCTCATAAACTTTTTCTGTTACAATGTAACCATGTTCGTCAGCGCCTTCACCTTTTGCCTGAATCATACCATCTTCAGCAAACCATGGTGCAGTTAAAGTTTCTCCGTTATAATCACGCCAACCATTTAAGGTAGTTCCGTCAAACAAAAGTTCCCAACCTTCACTAATTTCTTGTTGTGAAAGTTGATTGTGTTTAGATTGGCTCTCGCAGGAAGTTGTTAATGCAATCATTGCACTAGTGCAAATTAGAATTAAATTATTTCTCATATTTATCTTTGATTTAATTGAAACATCTTAGTTTCTAGCTTTATAGTGCAAAGATATCGAAATATTGTAATAATTCATTAATTAATAAGTAAATTTACATTCTATAATCCCGTTGCCACCTGCTGTTTATTAAACTAAAAGGGTGTTTCGGGTGTTAATTGATAACAAAAAACATATTAAATAGTTTGTTTTGGAACTAATTGATCTTTCAGGAAAGAGCATAATAGGTGGCTCTTTTGTTGGTACTATTGGATTTTTTGACGGAGTTCATGTTGGTCATCGTCATCTTATAAAACAGTTAAAAGAGATTGCAAAAAAGGTGGGACTTCCTTCAGCAGTCATCACTTTTCCGGTACATCCGCGAAAAGTGCTTCAGGCCGACTATCAGCCTGCACTTCTCTGTGGATATGAGGAGAAGATAGAACAGTTACGCACTACAGGTGTAGATTATTGCATCAGCCTTCCGTTTACTACTGATCTATCTAAACTTAGTGCCGAAGAATTCATGCAGCAGATACTTAAAAATGATATAGGAATAAAGACTCTCGTTGTGGGATACGACCATCGTTTTGGGCGTAACAGAGAGGATGGCTTTACCGAATATGAAAAGATTGGTAAAGAGCTAGATATCAATGTTATTAAAGGAGAGGAGTATCAGTATGAGGGAGAAAATGTGAGCTCTACAAAAATCAGAACACTTTTCAATGAAGGCAATATAGAAAAAGCAAATTATCTATTGTCATACAATTATACTATATCGGGCAAGATAGTGGAGGGTTATCAGGTAGGTAGAACAATTGGTTTTCCTACCGCAAACATCAGATCGTGGGAGCGATATAAAGTAATTCCAAGGTTAGGTGTATATGCAGTACTGGTTCATATTAGAGATATAATTTATGAAGGTATGTTATATATAGGTACGAGACCTACTCTTCACAATGATCCCGAAGTCAGTGTTGAAGTCAATATTTTCAATTTTAATGGCGACCTCTACAATCAATCGCTAAAGGTTGAATTTATAGATTTTATACGTGGAGACAGTAAATTTAGCACCATGGAGGATCTTGTAAAACAGATTCACAATGATAAAGAGATGGTAATAAACCGATTAAAAGGAGTTAAATAGCATATTTTATACAATAAATGAAGACACTAGAACTTAATAATGGTATAAGCATACCAATTTTAGGGCTTGGTACATACAAAATTGGCCGTACAGAAGAGGATGTTTACCGTGCAGTAAGAAATGGAATAGAGATTGGTTATCGTCATATTGATACTGCAACTCTATATTTGAACGAAAAGCCTGTGGGCAAGGCAATTCGCGAAAGTGGTATTGCTCGCGAAGAGATCTTTGTAACCACTAAATTGTGGGGCAGCGATATTTTAAACAATAGAATTCAGGAGACGTTTGAGGGAAGTCTGAAAAATTTAGGACTCGATTATATCGATATGTATCTTATTCATTGGCCTGTTAAGGGTATGGTCAGTTCTTCCTGGGGAGAAATGGAGAATATTTATCAATCCGGCAGGACAAAAGCAATTGGTGTAAGCAACCATCTGAATCACCATTTGGAAGAGATATTAAAAAACAGTTCAATTATACCTGTAGTTAATCAGATGGAATTACATCCATATCTAATTCAGGAAGATGTAGTGGAATACTGTAAAAATAATAATATTATACCAGAAGCTTGGAGTCCTCTCGGAAGTAGTAAAGTACCACTTTTAAAAGAAGATCTGTTGATAAATATTGGGCATAAATATGGCAAATCTTCTGCTCAGGTTGTACTCAGATGGAACATTCAAAAGAGCATTATATCAATTCCGAAATCATCAAATAAAGAGAGACAAAAAGAGAACTTTGATATCTTCGATTTTGAGCTTACCCATGAAGAGATAAACCAAATAGATAGCTTAAATAAAAATCATCGTATAGGGGCACACCCCGATCATATAGAGTTTTAAATCAACTACTGCATATTTCAATAAGAGATATACCAGGTTCTGACCAACTCCTAACCAACTCCTAATATAGACTGATAAATTACAGAGTTGATCAGGACTTGGTAGGGATAAATAAAGAGCAAAATAAAAGCAAAGTAAGGCCAATGGATAGTCTATTTCAAACTAAACTTTTGTCCTTTCTTATTTAATTTATAGATATTTGTTAATAGATTCCCCTCTCATTTAATGCTTTTTGGTATGCCCTTGCGTTTCTTGCATGCTCGGCATGAGTTACAGCGAAGTTATGTCTACCCGAAAGATCATCTTTAGCGCACATGAAAATATAGTTGTGCTGAGCCGGAGACAGAGTGGCATTAATTGAGGCAGTAGATGGAATTCGTATCGGTCCGGGTGGTAATCCATCTATTTTATAAGTGTTATAAGGTGATTCCACCTCAAGGTGTTTAAAAAGTATTCTTCTTAAAGTGGCGTCTCCAACAGCAAATTTCACAGTCGGGTCAGCTTCAAGACGCATACCTCTGTTGAGCCTGTTGATATAAAGACCTGCAACAATTGGATATTCTTCGGCATAGGTAGCCTCTTCTTCAACAATAGAGGCAAGTGTAGCCACCTCAATTGGAGTTAAGTTAATTTTTTCAGCCTTTGCTCTTCGCTCCTCATTCCAGAATGAATCATATTCCCTCTTCATTCTGTCTATCAGATTCTCAACATTTGTATCCCAATAAACTTCATATGTGTTTGGGATAAACATAGCGCCAAATGTTTGCTCGTTAAATCCATATTTTGCAGCTAAAGTTGTGTCTCTCAGAACCTCTAGGATTGATATACTGTCTACCATTAATTGCGATGAAAGTCTTCCGGCCAGGCTTTCAATAGTTCTGATATTGTTAAAAGTGAGCTTAATTGGAGTCTGACTGCCAGAGCGTAGTTTTCGTATCAAATCGGGCATTGTTATACCATCTTCAATGGCATATCTACCGGTTTTGACCATGTTTTGATAGTTCATTCTCTCAGATAAAAGGTTGAATATTTTTTCATTTGGGAGCTCAATCTTCTCTTTAATCTGATCAATTACATCATCGTAATTACTATTATTATCAATGTATAAATATTCTGTTTCTGGCAATCCAATAGGCTTAAATACCATTCTATATGTAAAAACTGTTGATGTGATAGCCAAAAGTATTATGATTGATATTATCCAAAAAAATATCTTTTTTCTACTTTTATTTTTATTTTGTTCCATTAGCTCATTTGTATTAGCTTAATAAAATTGTGGCACAAAATTAGCATATTCGCATTTAAAAAACTGTTTTTCTTTGAAAAGTTGAAAACAATCTTGTATATTTGCATCCGATTTCAGCAAAATTACCAAAAGGAAGTGTGGGTGAGTGGCTGAAACCACCAGTTTGCTAAACTGACGTACGGGTAACTGTACCGGGGGTTCGAATCCCCCCGCTTCCGCTGGAGAATATAAATCCCTTGTAAATTTTATAATTTATGAGGGATTTTTCTTTTTAGATATAATAAATATAATGTTTGAATTGTATAACTCAAATTGGGGTTTACACTTTAGGTTTTAACTTTAAAGTTAAATCAAATCCTTATATTTTAATAATTTATCATAAAGCTGATTACTCTCTTTTTCCACCTCAAAGAGGCGTTTATAGAGAGCCTCTTTTTCATTCGCCAGCTCTATTAATTGGTTTATAATCTCTGAATTACTATTTATATATTTAATACTGCAGATACTTGCGAGACTGCATTTCTGAAAATAGTTCTTTTCGTAACTGAAATTAACCACATTATCATCAAGCTCTCTTATAATATCAGGTGATACATTTAGTGCTTTGGCATATTTGTATATCAGCTCATCATCCAATACTTTTTTTTGTTCATGATTAGAAACACGTGCCTGATTAGTTCCTATCATGCCAGCCAGAACCTCTTGTTTTAGTCCCATTGATTGACGAATTCGCTTAATCGCATGGCCATGATGCGTGATTTTACGACCTGTCCCTTTTGTGTTCATTTTGTATTAATTGACATAAATTAGGCTATACTCTGATAAGCAAAAGTAATAATATATATGAATAAATGCATAAATATATTAGTAAAATGCATAATTATACGGAGAATATGTATGTAAATTAACATAAATAACCATTACTTTCATAAATATTTTGTCAAAGAATGTAATTCTGAGCACAATTAGCCTGAATAATGACTATTTGAGTTTAACATCTAATAATACATATTATGGACTTGTTTATTTTAAATCTAAGGTTGAGTAAAATAATGAGAATATAGAACCAATTATAATTAGAACTACACATTAATAACAAAAATCTTTTTTAAAAACAGACACTTATGCAATTTGAAATTAGTGTAAAAATCTGGAGCCAAAAAATCATAACAACAGTTCTGATGTTGTTTGTTCTTTTGGTGTCATGCAAAGACAAAGACTTGGGTGATGAAGATTCCGAGCAAATTTATGATCCGAGTAAGCCTGTTGAACTCACTGAATTCATCCCTGAAACAGGAGGAATGGCTTCGCAGGTAATAATTAAAGGTTCCAATTTTGGGACAGATGCCTCTAAATTGAAAGTCTATTTTAACAAAAAAGAGGCTAATGTAATTCGCACAATTGGAAATCTTGCCTACGTTCTCACTCCTAGACTACCGGGAGATACATGTACTATTTCTGTTGTAATAGGCAAGGACTCGTTACAATATGAAAAACCATTTTATTATCAGACAAAAGTACACGTATATACCGTTTCAGGAAACCCGGAAGAGAAAAAGACAGAGGATGGCACATTGGTAGAAGCTCGTTTTGACAGACCATTCTATCTTGCAGTTGATAAAGAAAAGAATATTTTCGTAGGAGAATGGCCATGCCGCGCGCGTATTGTTAATGAAGAGCGAAATTCGGTAGTTACATTAATGAATGTTAGTACCAGTGGTGAAATGATGTCTGGTTGTACAGATGTTAAAAATGAGGTAATCTATTTTCCGATGAATGGAATGCCCTATTATTATGAATTTGACCCAGAACAGCAATGGATGCCGAGAAGAATTAATCCTACAATATTCCCGGGTGACGATATTAATTTGACAGGTAAATATTCATTTGCGATGAATGAATTAGACAGTATGCTCTACACTATTACTACCCGAGGTGAATTGGTTAAAATAAATCCTAAAACAAGGGTTGCATCATTGGTAATGAAAGATATTCTTAAAGAAGAAGTTCAGGGAAAACTACAGGTCTATCTTGCTTTTCATCCTTTCGATAAGCATATACTTTATTTTGTAAATCCCTCTTCAATGAACCCAAACGACGGACCTATCCCCGGTACAGACAAGATTTATACTTATAATATGATCACTCAAAAGATTGATGATTTTGCTGGAACTGGAGTAAAAGGTCATGTTGATGGGCCAAAAGAACAGGCTGAATTTAATAATCCATGTCAGATATGTTTCGACAAGGATGGTAATCTTTATGTAGGTGATACCGATAACTTTTGTGTTAGACGTATCTCTACAGATGGAGTTGTTTCTACTATTGCAGGAATTCCGGGAACTAAAGGATATCTTGACGGTGATCCTGAAATTGCACTATTCGACCGTTTTTGGGGTATGAAGATTGACGAAGAGGGAACTATTTATATTACCGACTACTATAATCAGGCAATACGTAAGTTAACTATCGAATAAAACTATGAATCTATCGAATATGACAAAACAATTATTTCTAAAATGGGCACTGAGGGGCTTAATGTTTTTCTGTTCAGTTGCCATAGGATACGCACAAAATAATAATCTTACGTTAAAAGGTGTAGTAGAAGATGAGTCCGGTGAATCATTGATTGGAGTTACCATTTTCCTGAAAGATAGACCTGGAACAGGTTGGATAACAGATATAGATGGGAAATTCTCAATTGAGGCAAATGTTGGCGACGTTCTTGTATTCTCTTATGTGGGTTATGATAAATTGGAATACCCTGTAAAGGAGGCGAAATCGGACCTGACTATAACTTTGGTACAAACAACCAGTGAACTTGAGGAGATAGTAGTTATGGGTATGGGTTCTACACAGCGCAGAATAAGTGTAGTAGGTGCTGTAACTACTGTTAATGTTAACGATATACAGACTCCGGCAACTTCTATAAACAACATGCTGGGAGGTCGTATTCCTGGTGTAATTTCACTGCAGACCAGTGGAGAACCCGGGAAAAACATCTCTGAATTCTGGATTCGCGGTATTGGAACTTTCGGTGCGAGTAGTGGTGCTTTGGTTTTGATTGATGGATTGGAGGGAACACTTAACCAAGTGGATCCTGCAGATATAGAATCTTTTTCTATCCTTAAAGATGCCTCTGCAACTGCTGTTTATGGTGTTCGTGGGGCAAATGGTGTGGTGTTGATTACCACAAAAAGGGGACAGGAGGACAGGCTGAGAATTACTGTGAGGTCTAATGCTAAACTTTCGGTACTGAACAGAATGCCCGAATATTTGGATGCTTTTGACTATGCAACGCTTGCAAATGAGGCATCTGTTGTTTCGGGTAATCAGCCTCTATATTCTGATGTGCAATTAGAGTTAATCAAAAACAACCTCGACCCTGATCTTTATCCCAATGTTAATTGGAGGAAGGAAATTCTGAATACAACATCATGGCAAAATACTCATTATATTAGTGCCAGAGGAGGTGGATCTGTAGCCAGATATTTCATGAGTTTGGGTATGTCGACAGAAACGGCTGCTTATAAACAGGATAAATCGAGTAAATACAGGAAAGATGTTGGTTACAACACATATAATTACCGAACTAATTTGGATATAAATCTCACCAAGACGACACAGATATATATGGGTCTTGATGGTTATATATCAATCAATAATCTTCCAGGGATGCAAAATACACAACTATTGTGGTCATCACAAGCTAGATTAACTCCGCTCACTGTCCCTACAATTTATTCCAACGGAATGCTTCCCGCTTATGGGCGAGATGATAATATTTCACCGTATGTGTTGTTGAATCATACAGGTATGACATCTCAGGAAGAGTATAAGAATATGGTAACAATAGCTGTTACGCAAGATTTGAAGTCGATCGCGGAAGGGTTAACTGCAAAAATTCAGGGTGCATTTGACAATAGGGCTTATTTTACTGAAAGACGCCATAAAATGCCAGATTTGTACAGCTCAAGAGCACGTAATACCAATGGTGAACTTATAATGATAAGGCGTGTTAACGCGTACTCTGCACAATATAATTCAGATGAAAATCAGTGGAGAAAATATCATTTGGAAGCAAACTTGAATTATGAAAAAACAATTGATGAAGATCATCGTATAGGAGGTCTTGCCTACTATTATATGAGTAGCGACAAGTATACAACTTACACTACAAGTATGACAGCTATCCCTCAAAAGTATCAGGGGGTTTCAGCAAGATTTACTTATGGATTCAGAGATACCTATATGATTGATGGAAACTTTGGTTATACTGGGTCGGAAAACTTCAAAAAAGGTGAACAGTTTGGTTTCTTCCCATCTGTAGCTATAGGTTGGATACCAACGCAGTATGAATGGATAAAGGAGAAAATGCCATCTTTAAGTTATCTTAAAATTAGAGGCTCTTATGGTACAGTAGGTAACGACCGAATATCAAATGACCGTTTCCCATATTTGACCATTATCAATTCTAATGCATCAGGTGGCTGGGGTGGCTCGGGGCTTATTGAGACTGTTGTTGGAGCAGATAACCTTAAATGGGAAATTGCGAAAAAAGCAAATATCGGGTTAGAAGCTAAATTATTTGATAATAGCCTGGAATTTGTTGTAGATGTTTTCAACGATCGTCGAGATGGAATATTCCAAAGACGTACTCAACTTCCAACTTGGGTTGGATCGATGCAGATGCCTTACGGAAACGTAGGATCTATGTCGAGTTACGGTTCTGATGGTAATATAAGTTATAATCATACATTTAATAATGATATGAGCTTTACTATACGAGCCAACTACACCTATTCCAACTCGATGGTTAATAATTGGGAACAGCCATTTCAGAGATATGAATATCTGTCATATACCGGAAAACCTTATGATGTATTAAGAGGGTTTAAAGCTATAGGTCTGTTTAAGGATGAAAAGGAGATTCTGAACAGTCCTACTCAGTTTGGGAAAGTGCAACCGGGAGATATAAAATATAAAGATGTAACCGGTGATGGGAAAATTACAGACGACGATAGGGTTCCACTCTCTTATTCTCCATTTCCTCGTTTTATGTATGGTTTTGGAGGGGAATTCAGATACAAGGACTTTACAATGGGTTTACTGTTTAAAGGCACTGGAAATACCGATTATTTTATGAATAATAATGGGTACGGTTACATACCTTTTTATGGAGGAGAGACCGGAAATGTATTGTCTATAGTAAAAGATCAGGCTAACAGATGGACTCCGGCATGGTATTCGGGTGATCCTTCTACTGAAAATCCGAATGCAAGATTCCCTCGATTGCATTATGGTTCCAGCGAAAATAATGATAAATATTCCTCATTCTGGATAGACGACAGTAGATATCTTAAACTAGAGGAGGTTACGCTGAACTATAATCTGAGAGTAAGTTCTTTAAGAAATCTGTTTGCTGTTAATTCAATAGACCTGCAACTGGTAGGTAGAAATCTGGCAATATGGGATAAAGTGAAAATATGGGATCCCGAACAAGCTAAGAGAAACGGTTATGAATATCCGATTCCTCTCACAGTGGCTTTTCAGGTTTATATTAATTTTTAAGAATACTGAACAAACATGAAAAAGATAAGAATTTCAATTTTTGCTGTCATATCATCATTAATGATGTTTACATCTTGTAACTATCTGGATGTTTCAGATTATTTCGAAGATATGGTGAACCTTGACTCTGTATTTCAGAGTAAAGACTATGTCGAAAAATATTTATGGGGAGCTGCAGCATTGTTGCCAGATGAAAGTAACATATTCGAAAACAGCTATTACCCGGCGATACTTGGGTCTGACGAAGGATTCACTATGTGGGAATCAGCTTATGTTTCGCAACGGTTTCCAATTGACGAAATTACAGCCGACAATCTTGGAAGTATGAATATTTGGCCTAATATGTATAAAGTTATAAGAAAGGCAAATACAATCTTCGCGAGAATAAATGAGTGTGAGGAATTAACTGCACAGGATAAACGTGAAATAGTTGGATATGCCCATTTTATGAGAGGATATGCATACTATTTCCTGTTATTGAATTATGGTCCTATTCTGATTGCTGGAGATGAGGTGTATGAAACAAGTTTAGGGTCTGAAGCATACCAAAAATCTCGTTCTACTTATGATGAGAGTGTAGAATATATATGTAATGAATTGGAGATGGCTGCTAATTATATACCACCTACTGTTCCTATCAATGTATTTGGTCGTCCTACTAAAGCAGCTGCTTACGGACTTATTGCTCGATTGAGAGTTTATGCAGCTAGTCCTCTCTATAACGGAGGTCAGGCGGCCAAAATATATTTCTCAAATTTTGTTCGCCAGTCAGATAAAGTACATTATATTTCTCAAACATATGATGAGAAAAAGTGGGCAATTGCTGCAGCTGCATGCAAAAGAGTAATTGATATGGATTATAGTTTGCACACAGTAGAGGCAAGTTTCGATACTCCACCATTACCTGAAGGTATTACATATGATCCCGATTATTATAAACCATGGCCTGAAGGTGCTGCAGATATAGATCCATATCGTTCATATGCAGATATGTTCAATGGTGAAACTTTAGGTTTTAAGAATAAAGAGTATGTATTTGGTAAAAACTCCAATACAGTGAGAAACGCAACTAGGCTTTCATATCCGGCACAGTTTGGAGGATGGAACTGCTACTGTATACCACAAAAAATTATTGATGCATATAAAATGGTTGATGGACGTGATATTAATAACCCAAGTGAAGACTATCCATATAGTGAAGAGGGTTTCACCACAACTGATTTGGCTTTCTCAGGTTATACATTGAGACCTAACGTAAGTAATATGTATATAAACAGAGAACCACGTTTTTATGCAAGTATAGGGTTTAGTGGAGCTTTATGGCCAATGAACTCAACAACTGAGAATGGCAAATTTATGCAACAGGCTTTTTATGGCTTGGATAAAAACTCAGGAAAGAGTGCTGCAACACAAGGAGACCTCAGGAACTATCCAATTACAGGATATGTTTTGAAAAAATATATTCATCCTGATGATGCATGGAGTGGAGCTAACTCAGCTGTATTGACAAAGTCATTCCCTGTTATACGTTATGCTGATATTCTACTTATGTATGCGGAATGTTTGAATAACTTAACTGAAACTCATACCGTTTTATTAGAAGAGGATGGCGTTTCTTACAGTTTCTCAAGAGATGAAAATGAGATTAAAAAGGCGTTTAATCAAGTACGGTATCGTAGTGGCCTTCCTGGGTTGACCGACGAAGAACTTGCTACTCCTGAAGCATTCTTTGAAGCTCTTAAAACTGAACGTATGATTGAATTCCTTCACGAAGGATTACGCTATCATGATGTACGTCGTTGGGGTATTGTAAAGGAAGAGGAAGCTGTACCAATTATGGGTATGGATACTGAAAGAACAGATAGAGGTGGATATTATAATCGTGTGATTTCTAATTATAGCACCGTGAGAAACAGAGTATTCAAAGATAAAATGGTGTTACTCCCTATCGATAGACAGGAGATAAAAAGAGTGTTAACATTGGATCAAAACCCAGGTTGGGAAGATTGATAAATCAAAATAAGATGAAAATAATGAAACCTATATTAACATATTTATTTGCAATTATTTTAATGTTACCGTTTATATCCTGCGAGACAGATCTAATGGAAGAGGAGCATTATAAGAAAATAATTTATCTGAAGAGTGGGGATAATAATATCTTCGACTATCCACATATGATGAACGACTCCATAACAACAGGATATATTACTGTGGGAAGTGGTGGTTCAATGCCTTTGACAGAAGATTTAACTGTTTCATTGGAAATGGATTATGAAGCGTTGCAAAGTTATAACTATCGCAACTATGGCGAGGAGTTGGGAAAGTATGCTCAACTATTATCGCAGAACCGTTATGTGATTCCATCATTTAATGCTCGGATAAAAGCAGGTGAACCGTCAGCCACTGCTTTTATTCCGATTGAAATTGATGTTAATGGATTATCGCCTGACTCGACATATATGCTGCCTTTCAGGATTAAATCGGCTGAAGATGTAGAGTTAAATGATACTAAGAACTTTGTATTATATAGAATACAGCTTGGTAATATATACTCTTCATTCAACTCTAGAACATATAAAATGAAAGGTACAAAACAACCTGAAGGGGCAGTTATTTCAAATATTACTACCAATAAGGTGTTGCTGCCATTATCTTATAATCAGGTGCGTATGTTTCCAGAGAACTTAACATCTTCTTCAACGCTGGATGTAATTAATAGTACAGCTATAGTGTTGGTTATCAATAGTGATAACACTGTTCGTATAAAGCCTTACAAATCTCTCGAAATAGAACAGTTGGAAGATTGCAGTTATGATTCTGAGGAAAAGAAATTTTCGATAAATTATAAATATCGTCGTCAAGGTGATATAAGGTGGACAGTGGTTTCTGAAACACTTACAAGATTAGAGTAAAAGTGTATGAACTTGTAAAAAATAATTATATGAAGAAAATAACTTATATACTACTAATCTCTCTTCTGGTTATTGCCTGCAAGGATGAAATATCATATATCCAAGGGAGCTATTTTTCTCTTTCCGAAACAAGTGTCGACTTTGACAGTAAAGCAGGAGAATATTCAGTAGAAGCAGAAAATTTTAATGGAAGTTTGAGCGCATCAGTTGTATCAGAAAACAGTGGCTGGTGCAATGTTTCTGTTGCCAACAACAAGATTTTGATCCAAGTAGAAGAAAACACACTTGTGAAAAGTCGCATAACAATAGTTGAAGTTGCTGATGGTAACGAAAAAATAAAGCTGATTGTAAGACAAAACCGCAAATATTTCACAAGTATCCCTGCAGTGAAAAATTTTGAAGCTAATCCAGGTCCTAATAAAGTAATCTTGAGTTGGACAGTACCTGAAGAGGATAATTTTTCGCATGTTATTCTTACCTACAACAAGAAAGGGCAGGATTATAGAGTTGTTTTGGAAAGAGGTGTAACAGAATATTCTGTAACAGGGTTATTAAATTCTGATGGTGAATATACTTTTAATCTTCAGTCGGTTGACAAGGATAACGATCTTGGTGAAGTTGTTTCAAGTAAAATGACAGCAGGTAAACTAGTTGCTTTCAGGTTCGAAAGTGATGCCCCATGTCAATGGTTGCCTTATTATTTAAGAGAGAGTGACAAATTTATCACTACGCTGAGGGTGGGAAGCGCGGAATTTAATGAAGATCAAGTAGTTAATGTAGGTATGGCGGTAGATGAGAGTTTATTGGATAAGTATAATCAATTGAATGGTACTGCTTACCAGTTATTGCCATCTAATTGCTATATTTTACCTGAGAATTTTATTCATAACGGAACTTCTGACTATCAGGATTATAAAATTGAACTATATATTCCGGCTATTGGTGACAGAAAAGTATATGCATTGCCTCTGAAGATTGAGTCTACATCTTCTGAGGAGATTAATGAGGAGATGTCTTCAACAGTTGTAATTGTTTATGTTGACGATCTTGAGGGGTGGTATACAGTTGACCGTTTGTCGAAGAATGGTGAGGGTGCAGGAAAGTATCCTGCCGATCCGCAGAGCAGACGCAGATATATCAAACGTACAGGTGATACAACATGGGAGACCGGTTATCTGTTCGCAGCATATTCAATAAGTGAAACTAAGACTGGCAGCGAGAGGGTTGCAGATATTCAATTTATGTCTATCGATCCTGCTACAAAGAATATATTTATTCAACAGGGTAATTATGCTGTTAGTACAAGTTTAAACTTATTCGATTTAAATTCCAACGAACTCAATATTGAATATTTATACCGTGATTGGGCTGGTTGGTGGAATCATGAAAAAATGCATAGCAGATCTTTGAAAAGATAATTAGCTATTTTTAAACAATAATTATTATTTTTGTAAAAGTTGATCATTTAAAACTAAACAGTCGAATGAATAAAAAAATAGTATTAATAGGTTTACTATTTATAATTGGATTAACCTTACAGGCTCAGAATAAAGTTAAAAAGGCAATATATATTATTATGGATGGTATCCCAACGGATATCATCCTTAAAGCCAGCACTCCTAACTTAGACAGGATAGAGAGTGAAGGAGTTTTCCTCAATTCATATGTTGGAGGTGAGAGAGGTGGTTACTCACAAACACCAACTATTTCATCGAATGGATATGCTTCTCTGGCGACCGGTACTTGGGCAAATAAAAATAATGTATGGGACAACAATCTTGCTGCGCCTAATTATAATTATCCCAGTATTTTCAAACTTTATAAAGATGCATTTCCGGAAGGTAAAATAGGAATATATTCTACTTGGTTGGATAATCGCACTAAGCTTTTGGGAGAGGGTCTTGTAGAAAACGGAGGATATAAATTTGATTATACTTTTGATGGGCTTGAAATAGACAAGGAAAAATACCCGCACGACAATAAAAGTTATTATATAAAACGTATTGATGCAGAGGTAGCTTTAGCAGCATCAAAAAGTGTTTTAAAAGATGGCCCCGACTTGTCGTGGGTATATCTTCAATATCCCGATGATGTTGGGCACAAATTTGGAGATAGTCCTGAACTTTATAACTCAATCACTTTTCATGATGCTTTAGTGGGTTTGATTTATGACTCAGTAAAGCAGCGTGAGGAGGAGTTTGGTGAAGATTGGCTTTTTGTTGTGGTTGCAGATCATGGTAGAACACCTTTTACTGCAAGACATCATGGAGGACAAAGTGATAATGAGCGCAATACCTGGATGGTATTAAATAAAAAGAGTATTAACCAGTATGCTACAAATTATCGAACAGCTGCAGTTGACCTTCTTCCAACTATTTGCGATTTTATGGGTATTACTGTTGCGGAAGAAACAATTTACGAATTGGATGGAATAACAGTTTTAAAGGAGGTGGATGCTTTCGACTTGAGAGGATATATATCTAATGGTAAAACTGTTGAGCTGAACTGGACTGTAATTAATAAAGAGAAAGATATTAATGCAGAGGTATTGATTAGTTTCACTAATAATATCAAAATAGGAGGTAAGGATACGTATCAGAAAATTGGTGAGGTAAATGTTAAAGATGGAAAAGCATCTATCCCTTTAAAACTCCCAAAAAACAGCGATTTTGTAAAGGTTGTTTTAAAAACACCTTCAAACACACTGAATTATTGGGTTAAGAATTAAGGTGAAATTAGCTTCATATTGACCTTTTATTCTCTTTATGAAAATATTATTTCAATAAATAGCGATATGCATATTAAATATACTTTAATTATTGTGTTGATGCTAAACTTAACAGGGTGCAACAAGAAGTTGTACCCTGTTTCTGTTGTTTCACCCTCGGTAATGGAGCAGATTTATGAAGAGATAAAAACTTCATATAAGTATGGTTTAGTTGTTGTTCCTCCAGATAACACAATGATGGTTGATAGTCCTAGTGTCTTCAGAAGTAATGGGATGTGGTATATGATATATATAGTTTACGATGGAAAAGGATATGAAACCATGTTAGCTAAAAGTGAAGACCTGCTTTCATGGACAGCCTTAGGAAAAATAATGTCTTTTACAGATGATACTTGGGACGCAAACCAGAAAGCCGGATATATTGCTTTACAGGATTATAGATGGAATGGAAGTTATGAGGTAGAGAAATACAAAAATAAATATTGGATGTCATATTTAGGGGGTGATGCCAAAGGTTATGAAGCGGGAGTTTTAGGTATTGGTATTGCTTATACTGATAGTTTAACCCAATTAAAAGAATGGGATCGATTGAATCAGCCAGTATTATCTGCAAAGGATAAAGATGCCAGGTGGTACGATAACACAACAATATATAAAAGTACTATTATTCATGATAAGGAACAGACAATTGGTTATCCCTTCGTAATGTTTTATAATGCTAAAGGAGAAGCGCTTGAAAATGGGGATAAACCAGAACGAATTGCAATGGCTGTCTCCAAGGATATGTTTAATTGGAAGCGATGGAATAAAGAGCCGGTAATTGACCATCATTTTGGAATCTCGGGAGATGCTTTTATTACCAAGATTGGTGATTTATGGGTTATGTTTTATTTTGGGGCATTTTGGAAACCTAATGCATTTGACAGATTTGCATGTTCTTACGATTTGGTAAACTGGACTAAATGGGAGGGCGATGATTTAATTGCTCCCTCTGAATTATACGATAATTTATATGCTCATAAGCCTTGTTTGATTAAGTATAATGATGTTGTATATCACTTTTATTGTGCTGTAAATGAAAAAGGTGAAAGAGCTATTGCACTTGCAGTTTCGAAAGATATAGGTAAGAGTAGCCTTACATTTCCTGAATGTAAAGACTAAGAGTAGAATTAGGTTCTTATAGAGTTTTTGAGAGTTAATAATAAACCATGATTTAATATAAGTTAGCATGATACAGATTATTAGTAGGGTGAGGAAGTTCATATTTCATTTCTTTGCCATTTCAATTATTTTACTTTTTAATAGTTGTGGAAATAGTTCTAGATTAACTCTATCTGAGAAAGGAGTTGCAAACTATATGATTGTATTGGCAGATGAACCATCTCAGGTAGAGGTGACAGCTGCAAATGAATTAAAGAAATGTCTTGATGAAGTTACTGGTGCAAGTTTCATTCTTGTAAAAGAATCGGATGTCGATATGTCGATGCCTCTATTGGTGGTGGGAGAATCAGAACTTTCCAATATACTGCTTCCGGAAGTCGATGCAAACCAGTTGCCCTACGATGGAATAGTAATTGAGACTGTGGGTAAAAATATTTTCCTGCTTGGACACCCAGCTAGAGGAGCCCTATATGCAGTTAACACATTCCTGGAAGAGGGTGTAGGTATTCGTTGGTGGACCTCAACTGAATCATTTATTCCTAAAGTTAAGACACTGGAAGTGCCTGAAATGCACATATATCATGCTCCAGATCTTATTTACAGAGAGGCTTATTATAAAGATGCACTAAAAGACGAGAAATTTGCTGTGCGTATGAAATGTAACGGCTACT
This sequence comes from uncultured Proteiniphilum sp., assembly GCA_964384545.1. Classification (GTDB taxonomy): domain Bacteria; phylum Bacteroidota; class Bacteroidia; order Bacteroidales; family Dysgonomonadaceae; genus Proteiniphilum. The sequence goes on along the minus strand of CAYLKV010000015.1, from coordinate 39,459 downwards.
TTTCTAATATATCACCTGTTTATGGCGGATTCCATAAATTTCAATATTTTGTACACTCTTTCTATTCAATCCTGCCACCTAAAGTATATTTTGAAAAGCATCCGGAGTGGTATAGCCAGATTAATGGAATACGTACTTCAGAGCATGCACAGATCTGTCTATCAAACGATGCAATGCGAGAGGAGTTTACAAAAAATGTTTTGAATACTCTTCGCTCAAACCCGGATGTTGATTTTATATCAATCAGTCAAAACGATAGTGGAGAAGATGGAAGAAGTTGCCAGTGTGATGAATGTCAGGCTATAGTAAAAGAAGAGGGTAGTGAATCAGGACCGGTAATCAGGTTTGTAAATGCTGTTGCAGAAGAGGTTGAGAAGGAGTTTCCTGATGTCTGGGTTGAAACACTTGCGTATAGATATACCCGAACAGCACCTCTTAAGGTTAAACCTAGGGAAAATGTGGTAGTGCGACTTTGCACTATTGAATGCTCATTTTCAGAGCCATTGGGAGAGGGTGACCAAAATAGGGCACTAAGAGATGATATTGAGGCTTGGAGTAAAATTGCCGACCAACTATTTGTATGGGATTATGTTACCAATTTTGTTTCATACATGCTGCCTCACCCCAATTTACATGTACTTGCAGATAATATAAGATTCTTTATTGATAATAATACAATTGGGCTTTTCGAACAGGGTGATGTATACTGTGATGCGGGTGATTTTGTGAGAATGCGTAACTGGGTTATCTCGAAACTGATGTGGAATCCAAACTTAGATGAGAATGAACTTATTGAGGAGTTTATTACAGGCTATTATGGTGAAAAAGCTGCTCCTTATCTGATGAAATACTGGGAAATTCTGACGAATCAGGTTGTGGAAGCAAATGAATATCTTAGCTGTTATATGGAAAATAGTTCCGGATGGTTCTCAATCCCAGCCTATTTAGAGGCCGCTACTTTTATGGAAAAAGCCATAGATGCAACAACTGATGAGACCTTAAAGAGACGTTTGAGACGAGAACAGATTCCTATTAAGTATGTAAGACTCCTTGAGAATAAGCGATTTGAAGAGTATGCTCAAAGTAGTGGCAATCCGTCATTAATTATCAATGATAAGGAAGTAGCTCTAAATGAGTTTATGACATTGCTTAAAGAATTTGATGTTACAATGGTAAGAGAGGATTTCACAGAAAATGCCAACCATATAGAATGGACAGAACAGTTATTGAGAAGCAAGTTATTAAACCAATAGGAAGAAACATTTCATGAAAAAAGCATTATTATTAATATTGTTATGGACAACATTTATGTTCACAACATATTGTCAGAAAGCAACACAGCAATCTACAAACGAAATCGTAATTGAGAATGATCAGTTCAGGTTATTAATTGGGAACAATGCGATTTCTAAAAGCTTAATACTTAAATCAACTGGAGAAGAGTGTTTGATACAAGATGAGAATATTCCTATTTTCGCAGTTACACAAGAGAGGCCTTACCATAATGAAATAAAATTGGCACATCCAAATAAAAAAACAACATTTCAAGCTGATACGCTCTATTGGGAAGATGAGAAGTTGATTGTGGGGTTTGAACTTGTGCCATATAAGGCTATTATTGAGATTAAGGAAACTGCTGCATATGTTGGTTTTAAGCTTAATGGATTTATAGTTCCGAAAGGTACTTACCCTGGATATTTAAAGATAACACCTCCCCCTGCGACTGAGTTCCACCTACTTCAATTACCAATCCGAAATCATAAATATTTTGGAGAGTGGCTCAATATAAGCTGGGACGAAAATGTGGCAGTCAATCTATTGGCTACAGATGTAAATGCCTACATCGATTTTGAGAAAAGGAAAAACTATAAATTGTTGACAGCAACTGCTTATAAAAATATTCAATTTGAAGGGACAGGAGCTGCTCTGATTGTAAGTGAGTCGAGTCAACTCCTAAATAATATTGATCAGTTGGAGGAGGATTTTGATTTGCCAAGAGGTGTACAGAGTCGTAGACACGATCTAATAAATGCTTCATATTACTGGTCGGCAGAGGTAAATCCAACTAGTGTTGATAAACATCTTCATTATGCCAAGATGGGAGGATTTAGAACAATGAATCTATATTACCCATCTTTTGAGGAAAATGGCGGATACGAAATGATTGGGAACTATGAGATTAATAAGAAACTCTATCCAAATGGGAAGGAAGATTTAAAGAAAATGCTGGATAAAATAAAATCAGCCGGTATAACACCAGGTGTGCATTTTCTCCACTCACATGTTGGAAAAAGCAGTATGTATGTTACACCAGTTCCTGATCATAGATTGAACTTCGTAAAAACTTTCACATTATCGAAAGATGTAACACTTGATGACACTATTATATATGTAGAACAAAACCCTCTAGGAACAGTAATGGCTGATGGGTGCAGGCTTTTGAAAATGGGCACGGAATTTATTTCTTATGAAGGTTATACTACTGAGCATCCATATTCCTTTGTAGGATGTAAGCGTGCTGTGAATAAAACGACTAACAACTCGCAGCCCAAAGGAACTATAATAGGATTGGTGGATGTAAGCGAGTTTGGTGCAACCAGCATTTACGTTGATCAGCGTAATAATTTACAGGATGAATTAGCAGAAAAGATAGCCAATATCTACGATGCAGGATTTCAATTCTTATATTTCGATGGATCTGAAGGAGTTAATCCTCCTTTTGGTTTGAATGTAGCACTCGCACAGTACAGAGTTTATAAGCTGCTCAATCCACATCCAATATTTACAGAAGGGGCAGCTAAATCACATTTTAGCTGGCATATGCTTAGTGGGGGTAATGCATTTGATGTATTCGCACCTGAAGTGTTGAAAGAAGAGATAAGAAAATGGCCTGCAGAAGAGGCTCCTCGAATGAAACAGGATTTTACTCGTATCAACTTTGGGTGGTTGGGTTACTTTCTTCCTACAGACATAAGCGTAGGTACTCAACCTGACATGCTTGAGTTTGCTACAAGTGTTGCGGCCGGTTGGGATTGCCCAATCTCTATACATATGGATATTAAAAGACTTGATGCTCATCCCAGAACAAAAGATAATTTGGAGGTAATTAGGAGATGGGAAGATGTGCGTGCTAAAAAGTGGCTAACAGAAGAACAGAAGCAAATGCTTCAAAATACGGCACAGGAACATCATCTACTTTTAAACGAAAATGGTGATTATGAATTGATACCATATAATCAGATTTTAGATGTAGCAGGTGGAAATCGCAATGTAAGAGCATTCAGTTTTACAAGAGATGGAGAGTCATATATTGTTTACTGGCATATATCGGGAGATAAAAAACTGGAATTGCAATTATCCTCATCATCAATAGAATTATATGATAAAATAGGGAAAAAGATAAAAGTAACTACCTCTAAAAACAATAAAGCTGTTATTCCTGTAGGATCTATGCGTTATGTAAAAGCTAAAAAATTGTCTGTGGAACAGTTGTCAAAAGCCTTTAAAGATTCAATAGTTTTGGATTAATCGTTTATTTATGAATAGTGGATCAAGATCGTGACTTCAGTAGGAAAGACTTGATTATCGAATAAAAAAATAAATAGATATATGAAATACACAAGAAGAAAATTTATTGCTGCAACAGCAACCGGAGTTGTTGCAACTGCTGTAAGTCCAGTAGTGAAAGCAGGAAATAAAATAGAAACTAAAAATGCAATTTTTGAAGTCGACTCTGAAAAATCCTCCAAAGAGAACATGGAAATTACAAATCGTGTTTCCCCTTCAGAATTTATAATTTTCCCATGGGGTGGAATGCCAGATACACCTTCGAAAGGGAAATGGGGTGATATTTCAGATATCAATGAAATGATGACAGATCTTTTTGATTGTGGTTTCAATACGAGTGGGTTCACTAGTGCCAATTATATCAGAGAAATTAGGAATAACAATTTGAGAGGAATCTTAACAGCAGGTATTAATGTGTCTAAAGAGATTACTCAGGGAGAAGCAGATAAAACTATCGAGAAGTTAATGTCAACAATTACTGATCCAGAAGATAGAAAAGCTGTACATGCAATTTATATAGTTGATGAACCGAGTGCATCACTGTTTCCAAAATTATATATATGGTCGAATGCTATAAAAAAACAAGGGGTTCTACCCTATATTAATCTTTTTCCCGATTATGCGGGTCCAGTAGCATTAGGTACAAAAGATTATGAGGAGCATTTAGATAAATATTTTGAAACATGCAGACCTCCATACATATCTTATGATAATTACTCTCTTTTTGAAAATGGGATATTAGAAGAAGATAGGTTTTTTGGTAATATTGAATTGGTCCGTAACAAGTCATTGCAGGCAGGCATACCTTTTTGGAATGTTATTTTGTCTAATGGACACTTCAGTTATGCAGAGCCTTCAGACGCAACATTGTCAATTCAGGTTTATTCAACTTTAGCATATGGAGGTAAGGGAATAGGTTATTTCACATACTATACTCCCCAGGTTGGTAATTATCGTTTAGCCCCAATAGACCGTTTTGGTTATCATACAAAAACATGGGAAATGATAAGAAATATCAATTTACAGATACATTCTCTTGCTCCAATATATTGTAAACTTAAGAGTATTAATGTGTTCCATACACTAGAGGTTCCAAGAAATGGAAGAGGGATTGAGTCTGCACAATTAGTTGAATCAATAAGTGATAGTTCATTGCTTGTAGGAGAATTTATAGATACCTATGGAAAACCATATGCTTTGGTGGTAAATAAGAGTATGAATTCGTCAATTGTTTTTGATATAGAGTTCAAGAAAAAGGGACAGGTTATGATTGTTAGTCAATTTAATCAGGGACAAGTTCCATTTATTGGAGAACAAAAATGGCTTTCCCCAGGATGTGGTGTTTTATTAACATTAGAATAATAAAGAAAAACATAGTTATATAATGAAAATCAGGGGTTTGAGCTTTTCGATGTTATTAATAATTCTGTTCTCTTCGTGTCTTGAACGGCAACAAAATGAAGATGTTCATGAGTCTGATTTCAAAATGATTTTAAGGCTGTGGCCAGCTCATCACAATGATACTGTTCTGAGGAACGAGTTGTTATTGGCTTTACAAAAGTACTCGGGAACATTTGATGAAGTTTGGTTTTGCATGGAATTCGAAACTCTTTCTATGGAGAATCATCGAAAGTCAGCTAAAGCAATGGCAGAGGCTTGCAGAGAGATGAGGCGTATTGGTGTTACTCCATCCATACAGGGAATTTCGATAGGACATGACGATGCATTTGAGTCTGGTTCTGATGAACTTATACCAAACAAATGGAGTACTGCGATAGGTTACAATGGGGCTAAGGCAAGAACAATTCACTGTCCACGACAACCTGAATTTATTAATTACCTGGAAGAAACTTATGCATTGTACGCAGAATTGTGCCAACCGGGAGCTGTTTTTATCGACGATGATTTGCGAATTACCCACCATTCTCCCGTACATAGTCTTTGTTTCTGTGAAACATGTCTCGATTTATTTAATAAGGAACATGATTATCACTGGAATAGAGAAATGTTGGTTGAAGCTTTAGAACAAAATTATCAAGATGGAGAGTTGCGAAAACAATGGATATCTTTCAGCCAGGAAAGTCTAGCAGGTGTAACACGTGCAATTGCTAGAGGCGTGCATAGAGTTTCACCCAGAACTCAGATTGGTATACAACAAGCTAATTTTCACAGACAACTTCTTGAAGGTGGTGACTGGAACCCTTCGTATAATTCAATTGTGGAAGAAACTGGTATGTCTCCTGCTTCACGCCCGGGAAATGGGTTTTACAATGATCATTCCCCAAGAGAAATGTTGGTGAAAGCATATGATATGGCAAGGCAAATTCGACGTTTAAACGATGATATTAATGACATAAGTGCAGAGATAGAGGGTTACAGACATATGGCTACAGGTAAATCTCCACATGGTCTTTGCGTAGAATCTTTGCTTTATTTATCTATGGGTTGTACTCAGCTTTCCTATGCAATCATTTGCTCTGCTGAAGAGCCAATGCAATGGTATGCAGACAACTATTTTAAACAACTTTCTGAGTGGCGATCGTTATGTAAAGAGTATTCGGATTTTAATAAAGATACAGAGCCAGGTGGAATCGATCCCTATATAAGTCCAAATTATGTCTTGCGTAATCGGAAGGAAGGTGATCCATTTTTTGGATGGACCACCACAGGCTCTGGCGATTTAGCTCTATCATTAGCCACATTGGGTATCCCATTCAGCCCGGATGCTACTCAACCAATTGCAATAAGTTTGGATGCCGAAGGCGTTACAGGTCTTGAAACAAAAGAGGCAGAAGAACTTTTTAGGACAAAGGGTATATTGCTAAATGAATCAGCTTGGGAAATAGCTAAAAGTAGACAAATTGATACTCTTTTAACCCTAGCATCAATTCCGGACGGACTTAAAGAAGTTAGATGTTACACCTCTTCTAGTGGAGGCAGGGTTGCTGTAATACCAGAATATAATGCTTTTGTTAATAATGAAAGACGTATTAATCTGATTCGAATAACAGATTGGGTTACGAGAAATAAAATGCCTGTTATTGTGGAAACGATGGCACAAGCTGTGGTTATTCCACGTGTAGGACCTGGAAATACTCTTCGTTCAGTATGCTTTTTAAACTGCAGTATATCTGAACAGCCTGAAACTCAATTGCGTTTAAGGGGCTGTGATCCAGATCAAAGGCAATCGTTTATTTGGAAACGAGCTGGTGAAAAAGATGTGAATTTACGTCCAGAATATGATGGAAAAGACATTTTAATAAGAATTCCTCCATTAGAGGGATGGAATATAGGATGGTTAGCCATTAAAGGGTAAATCTGGCATTTTAAGAATATTTATATGTTCTAGGGCAAAAAATTGGAGAAATATGTTGTAAAACATATAAAATTTTATACCTTTGTATCGATTTAAAAAGCAAGCGTGTTGTTTTGAATCAATTAAGAGGTTATCAAAAATATACTGAATTAGGTTCTTAATGAACGGTTGCTGATTAATCATATTTTTAATTTTAAAAGAAAGGAAAAAACTATGACAATCAAAAGCCTAACAACAAAAGAGATTTTGAGTCAGATTAAATATCTGGAACAAAACATTTCAAAAGGATCTGCATATCGGACAAACAAACTAAACAGAATCCGTATTTTGAAAGCAAGTTTGCGTGTTGCATGTTAAGATGATCTTTCTAAAGATCTAAAAGTTAGAGCAGAAAGCAGGAATGGCCTGCAAGTATGCTGATGTAAGTGAAATGAGGCTGCCCATAAGGCGGCTTTTTTAGTTTTATAGCCATGAGAAATTTCTAATTGTAGTCAGATTCCATTTAAACATATCATTTATTCAGTATTTAGTGTTATAATGTGTGATTATTATATATCTTTGTGTCGTTGAATATCATAAAGTAAAAATTAATATGGAATTATTGTCAGCAAGATTATTGGCACTATCGCCTTCTGAAACATTTGCGATGGCCCAAAAAAGCAATGAGTTAAAAGCTCAAGGATTTGATGTTATTAATATGAGTGTAGGAGAACCAGATTTCTATACTCCAGATCATATAAAACAGGCTGCTAAGAAAGCCGTAGATGATAATTTCTCATTTTATTCACCTGTAGCAGGTTTTCCTGATTTAAAAAAGGCTATTTGTGATAAACTAAAGAGAGAGAATAATTTAGAGTATACACCTGCACAAATTGTTGTGTCGGGAGGTGCAAAGCAATCGTTATGCAACGTAATACTTTCAATAATTGATAAAGATGATGAGGTAATTATTCCTTCACCATACTGGGTTAGTTATCCAGAAATGGTTAAACTTGCAGAAGGGAAATCGGTTTTTATACATGCTGGTATAGAACAAGATTTTAAAATTACACCTCAACAGCTTGAGGAGGCAATTACTCCAAAAACTAAAGCTCTTATTTTATGCTCTCCATCCAATCCAACCGGTAGTGTATATACAAAAGATGAGTTGGCTGCACTTGCCGCAGTTATAGAGAAACATAAGAATTTATATGTAATTGCAGATGAAATTTATGAACATATAAATTATATAGGAGCACATGAAACAATTGGCCAGTTTCCAAATATTTTTGATAAGGTGGTTATAATTAATGGAGTATCGAAAGGGTATGCAATGACTGGTTGGAGAATTGGTTGGATTGCCGCTCCTTTGTCGATTGCTTCTGCTTGCAATATGTTGCAAGGACAATATACATCAGGGCCTTCATCAATTTCACAGAAAGCGGCACTTGCAGCATATACCGGAGATCAGTCATGTGTTAGCGAGATGAGAGTTGCTTTTGAAAGACGCCGCAGTCTGATAGTTGACCTGTTAAAAGAGATTCCGGGTCTCAATGTTAATACCCCAATGGGAGCATTTTATGTATTCCCAGAATGCAAAAGCTATATTGGAAAATCGTATAATGGGAAGAAAATAGAAACTGCAACAGATGTAGCAATGTTTCTACTTGAAGAGGCTCATGTTGCATGTGTTGGAGGTGACGCATTTGGTGCTCCGGGTTGTATCAGATTATCATACGCCACCTCAGATGATAATATAACAAAAGCAATTGCCAGAATTAAAACTGCTCTTGAAAAATTATCATAGAGCTAATTAAAACTTAGCATCTATTACAACAGGAAAATGGTCTGAAGCAAAACGACCATACTGTACATCATTTAGAACTCCATATTTTTTCACCTCGATGTTCGATGTAACCCATATATAATCTATGCGGTTGTTCATTGGAGCATCGAGGCGAAATGAGTTATATGTACCAACTGTTCCGTATGGTGCTTCTTGAGTTACATTATAAGAATCTAACAGGATTCCGGATGTGGATAAAATTTGAATTGGTTCTGCTTCTGGAGTCGAATTAAAATCTCCTGTTACAATAATAGGGTAATCTCCTTTTATCTTTTTTATTTTTTCTAAAAGCAATAGTGATGAGTTTTTGCGTGCTAACTGACCTAGGTGATCGTAGTGAGTGTTGAATAAATAAAACTCTTTACCTGTACTTGTCTCTTGGAATTTAGCCCATGAGCAAATTCGGTTACAACATGTAGCATCCCAACCTTTACCTGGAATTTCGGGAGTTTCAGAGAACCAAAAATCTCCATTTTCAATAACTTTATATTTGTCCTTTTTGTAAATAATTGCAGAGTGTTCTCCCTCATCTTTGCCATCATCTCTTCCTCCACCAGTATAAGCATATTCAGGAAGTTCTAATATCTGATCTAGTTGATGTTTAAATCCTTCCTGAGTTCCGAATATATCAAAATCGTGGAAACGAATTAGTCCTTTCACCATCTCTTTTCTGTTTGACCACGCATTTTCTTTATCACTGGATGTATCCATTCTAAGGTTGAATGATCCAATTCTGTGAGTAGATTTTGTGTCTTGTTGTGCTGATAAACCTGATGTTACTGTTACCATGATAATTAATATTATCCAGCTTAATGTTTTTCTCATATGATTTTTATTTTAATATATTTTTATATCAAAAATAGATTTTTTTATTGAATAGAGCAAATCCACTTAACTAATCTAGCGATTGTCATTTCTTAATTTATTACTACCTTTGCACATTAAATTTTAATGGGATTAATTTATTGATGATGAGCAAAAAATTTCCGGAAAAGAGCAGTTTAGACCTTGCAGAAGTAAATAGAGAGATGTTGAGAGAATGGGATGAGAAAGATATCTTTAAAAGAAGTCTCAAATCACGCGAAGGCAATACCCCATTTGTTTTTTACGAAGGTCCGCCATCGGCAAACGGAATGCCGGGCATACATCACGTTATAGCTCGTTCAATTAAAGATATATTTTGCAGGTATAAAACAATGAAAGGGTTTTTGGTTAACCGAAAGGCTGGCTGGGATACTCATGGATTGCCTGTTGAACTTGGTGTTGAGAAAACACTCGGAATTACAAAGGAAGATATTGGAAGCAAAATTACTGTTGAAGAGTATAATGCTGCATGTCGCACCGAAGTTATGAAATATACCCGTGAATGGGAAGATCTAACCCGCAAAATGGGATACTGGGTAGATATGAGTGATCCATATATTACTTATGATAATAGATATATAGAGTCATTGTGGTATCTGCTAAAAGAGCTTTACAATAAAAACTTTCTATATAAAGGATACTCAATTCAACCATATTCGCCAGCTGCCGGAACAGGATTAAGTACACATGAACTTAATCAGCCAGGTTGTTATCGAGATGTAAAAGATACAACATGTACAGCACAGTTTAAAATAGTTGATCCGTTTAAGGAGTTGACCCAGTTTGGAGAGGCATTTCTTTTAGCATGGACTACTACACCATGGACTTTGCCTTCGAATGTGTTGTTGGCAGTCGGAAAAAATATTGATTATGTAGCTGTTGAGACATATAACCAATATACAGGACAGCCAATAACTGTGATTCTTGCAGAAAGTTTGCTTCGTGCGTATTTCCCTGAGAAAAATGAAGAACTCTCTCTTGAAGATTACAAACAAGGTGATAAAAATATACCTTACAGGGTATTGGAAAAAAAATGGAAGGGTGCAGAACTTGAGGGTATTAAATATGAACAGTTAATACCATGGGTGAAGGCATCGGAAAATGCATTTAAGGTGATGACCGGTGATTTTGTGACTACTGAAGATGGTACCGGTATTGTGCATATAGCTCCTACATTTGGTGCAGATGACATGAAGTTAGGAAAAGAGCATGGTGTTGAAGGTTTGATGCTTGTCGATAAAGATGGCAACAAAAGACCAATGGTAGATTTAACTGGTAAATACTTTAAAATAGACGATCTTGATAAACAGTTCGTTGAAACAAGTGTGAACGTAGAGTTGTATTCAGAATATGAAGGTAGGTATGTAAAAAATGCTTATGATGATACTCTTAAAGAAGAGGATACAACACTTGATGTAGATTTGTCTGTTATGCTCAAGCTACAGAATCGTGCTTTCAGAATTGAAAAACAGGTGCATAACTATCCTCACTGTTGGCGAACAGATAAACCAGTACTATACTATCCTCTAGATAGCTGGTTTGTAAGGACAACCGCAGCTCGTGAAAAAATGATAGAGCTAAATAATACTATCAACTGGAAACCACAGTCTACAGGTACAGGCCGTTTTGGTAAATGGTTAGAAAATTTACAGGACTGGAATCTAAGCAGGAGTCGTTATTGGGGAACTCCATTGCCAATTTGGCGTTCTGAAGATGGTAGAGAAGAGAAATGTATAGGTTCTGTTAAAGAACTATTTGAGGAGATGCAAAAGTCATTGGATAAGGGTATAATGAGTGAGTTGCCATGGAAAGATCTTGTCTTGGATGATTATGCTGATTTAGAGTATGATATGCTAGATCTGCATAGGCCATATGTAGATAAGATTGTTCTGGTTTCTGAAAGTGGAAAACCGATGTATAGAGAAACAGATCTGATTGATGTATGGTTTGATAGTGGGGCAATGCCATTTGCACAGGTCTTTTATCCACATATGTCAGATGAGGACTTTAATAAAGTATTCCCTGCAGAATTTATAGCTGAAGGTGTTGATCAGACAAGGGGATGGTTTTATACACTGCATGCTATTGCTTCAATGGTAAAGGGGAGTGTGGCATTTAAGAATGTTGTTTCTAACGGACTTGTACTTGATAAAAATGGCAATAAGATGTCGAAGAGACTTGGCAATGCTGTTGATCCATTTGAAACAATAGAAAAATATGGATCAGACCCTCTTCGTTGGTATATGATTACAAATGCATCACCATGGGAAAACCTAAAGTTTGATGTTGAGGGAGTTGAAGAGGCCCGTAGAAAGTTCTTCGGAACACTTTATAATACCTATTCATTCTTTACACTATATGCAAATGTGGATGGATTCCGTGATCAGTACCCACAAATAGCTCTTGAAAAGAGACCTGAGATAGATCGATGGATTATTTCTCTTTTAAATAGTCTCGTAAAAGAGGTTGATGAGGGTTATAAAAATTATGAACCAACAAAAGCAGGACGTGCAATAGCAGATTTTGTTAACGACAATTTGAGTAATTGGTATGTTAGACTAAATCGTAAACGTTTCTGGGGTGGTGATATGAGTGAAGATAAACTTTCCGCATATCAAACTCTATACTACTGTTTGGTAACAATAACCAAAATTATGTCACCTATTGCACCATTTTATGCAGATAGATTATATTTGGATTTGATTTCAGTTACTGAAGGAGACAACAAACTTGATTCTGTTCATCTTGATGATTTTCCAGTTGCAGATGAATCGTCAATTGATAATGCTTTAGAAGAGCAAATGTATTTGGCACAAGTTGCTTCATCAATTGTACTTTCATTAAGACGAAAAGTAAATATTAAAGTTCGTCAGCCCCTTTCAAAGATTATGATACCTGTAGCTGATGATAATCAGAAAAAGAATATCAAATCTGTTGAGCAGTTGATATTAAACGAGGTTAATGTAAAGGAGTTGCTATTTGTAGATTCTGCAAACGAGATGCTTGTTAAAAAGGTAAAACCAGACTTCAAGAAACTAGGGCCTCGTTATGGTAAGATTATGAAACAACTTGCTGCAAATATTCAGGATATGAATAACTCTGATATCAACAAACTTGAAAGTCAAGGTTACTTCAATCTTAATATTGGAGGTGAAGAGGTTTCAATTGGTTTAGATGATGTTGAAATAATCTCAGAAGATATTCCTGGATGGTTAGTTGGTAATGAAGGAAGATTAACTGTTGCTCTTGATATTACTATTTCAGATGAGTTACGTAAAGAAGGTATTGCAAGAGAATTGGTTAATAGAATTCAGAATATTCGAAAAGCAAAAGATTTTGAAATCACTGATAGAGTTGTAGTTAAAATAGCTTCTAATGAAATAACTAATGAAGCTATTGCTGATAACGACTCTTATATAAAAAATCAGGTTTTAGCTGATGAAATTGTAATTGTTGAGGATATTCAGGAAGAGGAAATTGAGATAGATGATATACGTTTGACTATCAGTATATATAGAAAATGTTGAAATTTATTAGTTTTATAACTATATTTGTGAATGAATTAAGAACTGAACAATAAGAATTATCATTTGTTGTAACAGAACTTTTTATTCCGTGGAAACCACAAAGTAAAAAATATTATATTATGGATAAAAAAACTAAGTATTCAGCAGAAGAATTGGAAGAATTCAGAGCTATAATAAATGAAAAACTGGAAATTGCCCGTCAGGAATATGAAAACTATCGTGCTGCCGTAACAAATGCCGATGGTAATGATACTATTGACACTTCTCCTACATACAAGGTTTTAGAGGAGGGGGCTTCAACTCTTTCTAAAGAAGAGGCTGGAAGATTGGCTCAAAGACAGATGAAATTTATTCAAAACTTACAAGCTGCATTGGTCCGTATTGAAAATGGTACATATGGAATTTGTAGAGAAACTCAAAAATTAATTCCTAAAGAACGTTTACGTGCGGTGCCACATGCAACTCTGAGTATTGAAGCTAAATCAAGCCAAAGAAGATAATAATTTTGATGGAAAATTCTTCAGTTTTTTCAAAAAGTAGTAAAAAAGCAATTATAGCAGCTGCTGTAGTATTTGCTGTTCTGTTGATAGATCAGATTTCAAAAATATGGATAAAAACCCATATGGAATTATACGAAATGTTCAATATAACCGATTGGTTTAAGATCTATTTTGTTGAGAATAATGGAATGGCATTTGGAATAGAAGCAGGAGGAAAGCTTTTCTTGTCGATATTCCGTATTATAGCAGTTAGTTTCATTATCTATTATTTAACTAGGTTGATTAAACTGAGATATAAAACCGCATTTATATCATGTGTGGCACTTATACTTGCAGGTGCTGCCGGAAATATTATCGATAGTATTTTTTACGGAGTAATATTTGAATCCAGCTATCCGGGGCATATTGCATCTATGGTGCCATGGGGGCAGGGATATTCTACATTGTTGCATGGGAAGGTGGTTGATATGCTCTATTTTCCTTTAATTGAAGGAACTTTTCCTAACTGGATACCAATTGTAGGAGGCGAAGAGTTTCTGTTTTTTCGTTTTATATTTAATATTGCAGATTCCGCAATATCTGTAGGTGTAGTCGTGCTTTTACTTTTCTATCGTAAAACACTTTCATACTCTCTGCTATCTAAAGCAGAGCGTGAGAAGTATGATTCTGAAAATCCGGATAATAAATTCCACTATAAAGAAAATTTGTATAATAGTGCATCCTAAATCTGTCTCATATTATTTGTTACTCACAGTTTTGAGTATTATAATCACTTCTTGTCAGAATCGACCAAAAGAAGTTCTGAATAAGAAAAAGATGGAACAGATAATGTATGAAGTGTATGTTGCAGAAGCTTTAATGGAGAGCGATTATAGTAATTTCAATACTTCTGAAAAGAAGGAAGCATATATCGATCAAGTTTTTAAAAAGAATGGAGTTAACCAAATGCAATGGGATTCATCATTATCATGGTACTCAGATAGAATAGATATCTATATGAGGATGAATGATTCTGTTAAAGCAAGACTAAAACGTGAACAGACAAGAATTGATGAGGAGATTGCTAAAGCTAATATTCAAACTATAAATATGGATGAAGAGATTTATTCTTCATCATATATTCCAAAAAACTTCTCTTTTGTATCTCTGGGAAGAGTAAGAGATAGAATTAGGTTTAGTATAGATTCTACTAAGTTATCACAAGACCTAACCGATAGTGTTTTTAATTTCAATTATAGTGTGTTGGGAGTGAGCTCTTCATCTGTATATAATCTTTCATCTTTAATAACACTTGTGTATTCAGATACTACAATATATTATCCACAGAAGATAAAAGAAAATATTACTTACAGTACGCAAATAATAAAATACATTCCGGAAGATACGCTTAAAGAGATTTATGGATATATACATTTAGAGAACCCAACAGGTATAAATCCGAATATTCAATTATACAACATATCTATGGGTAATAAATAATAATTGTATCATTAATAGTGCTTTAATATAAGTTTGTAACTTTGTAAGTTTGTAAAAAATTTAAGAGATCTAATATAAATTAATTTAACAGTTAACAATCATAACTAAATTCAAATGGAAAAAAAGAGAGTATATACCTTTGGAAACGGTGCAGCCGAAGGGCGAGCAGATATGAAAAACCTTCTTGGAGGCAAGGGTGCAAATCTTGCTGAAATGAATCTAATTGGAGTGCCCGTTCCTCCTGGTTTTACAATTACAACTGAAGTGTGTACAGAATATAACAAGCTTGGAAAAGAGTATGTTATAAGTGTTTTGAAGAACGAAGTAGAGAATGCAATTGCTCAAATTGAAGGTCTTACAGGTACAAAATTTGGTGATAAAGAAAATCCTTGTTTAGTATCGGTGCGTTCTGGTGCAAGAGTTTCTATGCCAGGAATGATGGACACAGTTTTAAACCTTGGATTGAATGATGATGCAGTTGAAGGTATAGCTAAAAAATCTGGGAATGAAAGATTTGCGTGGGACTCATACAGACGTTTTGTACAGATGTACGGAGATGTTGTATTGGGGATGAAGCCAGAAAGCAAAGACGATATTGATCCATTTGAGGAGATAATGGAGGAGATGAAATCTTCTAGAGGTATTGAACTTGATAATGAGTTTACAACAGAAGACCTAAAAGAGCTAGTTAAGAAGTTTAAAGCAGCTGTTAAAGTAAGTACAGGTAAAGATTTCCCTGTAAACCCATGGGATCAGTTATGGGGTGCAGTTTGCGCTGTTTTCGATAGTTGGATGAACGAGCGTGCGATTCTTTACAGAAAGATGAATAATTTCTCTGATGAATGGGGAACTGCTGTTAACGTTCAGGCTATGGTTTATGGTAATATGGGCAAAACATCTGGAACAGGTGTAGCATTTACTCGTGATTCGGCAACTGGAGAAAATATATTCAATGGTGAATACTTAATTGATGCACAGGGAGAAGATGTTGTATCAGGTGTTCGTACTCCACAAGAAATAACTAAAGAAGGTTCACTCAGATGGGCAAAATTACAAGGTGTTTCAGAAGAAGAGAGAAGTACAAAGTATCCTTCATTAGAAGAGGTGTTGCCAAAATGTGCTCAGGAGTTAATAGAGGTACAGCAAAAACTGGAAGATTATTTTAAAGATATGCAGGACCTCGAGTTTACTATTCAGGATGGTAAATTATGGATACTGCAGACACGTAGTGGTAAACGTACAGGTGCTGCAATGATAAAGATCGCAATAGACATGTTGCATGAGGGTTATATTGACGAAAAAACAGTATTAAAACGTTGTGATCCGGAGAAACTAGATGAACTATTACACCCGGTTTTTGATAAAAAAGCATTAGCAAAGGTAAAACCAATAACTAACGGACTTCCAGCTTCACCTGGTGCTTCAGCAGGACAAATAGTTTTTCATGCTGATGATGCTGAACAATGGACAAAGGAAGGAAAAGATGTTATTCTATGCCGTATTGAAACATCCCCCGAAGATTTGCGCGGTATGTCTTCAGCTAGAGGAATATTAACATCACGTGGTGGAATGACTTCACATGCTGCTGTTGTAGCCCGTGGTATGGGTAAGTGTTGTGTTTCTGCTGCAAATGATATGGTAATTGATTATAAAACTAGAACAATTACTATTAAAGGTCAGTTGTTTAATGAAGGCGACTGGATCTCTCTTGATGGATCAACAGGTTACGTTTATGAAGGTAAGATTGCAACTCAGGATGCTGAGATTGATGAAAACTTCAGAGAGTTGATGGAAATTGCTGAGAAGTATGCAAGAATGGATGTTAGAACAAACGCTGATACTCCACATGATGCAGAAATAGCTCGAAGCTTTGGTGCTAAAGGTATTGGACTGTGCCGTACAGAGCATATGTTCTTTGAAGAGGATAAGATAGTTTCTATGCGTGAAATGATTCTTGCTAAAGATGAAGACGGAAGACGTGAAGCACTTAAAAAACTATTACCACTTCAGAAAAAAGACTTTATTGGTATTTTCAAAGCGATGGATGGACTGCCTGTTACTATTCGCTTACTTGATCCACCATTACATGAGTTTGTTCCTCACGATGAAAAGGGTCAAATGGAAATGGCAAAGGTTATGAATATTTCATATAAAGATATTCACGAAAGAGTGGAGAGCTTGATGGAGTCTAACCCAATGTTAGGCCTGCGTGGCTGTCGTTTAGGAAACCTTTATCCTGAAATTACAGAAATGCAAACTCGTGCAATTATTGAGGCTGCATTCGAATTGAAAAATGATGGAATTATAGCAATTCCTGAAATAATGGTTCCTCTTACAGGTATTGTATACGAGTTTAAAGCTCAGAAAGAAATTATTGAGAAAACAATAGAGAAAGTTTTTGCTGAAAATAACGACTCAATTGAATACAAGATTGGAACAATGATTGAGATCCCTCGAGCTGCAATTACTGCACATAAGATTGCTGCAGAAGCTGATTTCTTCTCATTTGGAACAAATGACCTTACTCAGATGACATTTGGTTATAGCCGTGATGACGTAGCTAAATTCCTTCCAATGTATATCGATAAAGGTATTTTAAAACATGATCCATTTGCTGTAGTAGATCAGAATGGGGTTGGACAACTTGTTAGAATGGCTGTACAGAAAGGACGCGAAGTTAAACCGACACTAAAATGTGGTATTTGCGGTGAACATGGTGGAGAGCCTACATCTGTGAAGTTCTTCCACTCTGTAGGACTAAACTATGTATCTTGCTCACCTTTCCGTGTTCCTATTGCAAGACTAGCTGCAGCTCAAGCCGCTATTGAAGGTTAATATCTTTTAGGATTAAATATTTTTGCAGAGACGTCATAATAGGCGTCTCTGCCTTGTTATAACTACTTTTAACCTTCGAGTTGTTTGGCTGTTAACTGTTTTATACCTACTTTTACAACTATATTATAGATGAGTTTACTGAACAAAAAATAATCTTATATGCGTTTATTAGTGAAGATTTTATTTTTTCTAATTTCAATATTTATATCACAACAAGTTGTTTCTCAGAACAATATAATTGATGAAATTGTATGGGTAATTGGGGATGAGGCTATACTAAAATCTGAAGTAGAGGAGTACAGAAAGGAGTTGCTTATGCAAAACCAAAGAATAGAAGGTGATCCTTATTGCTTTATTCCGGAGCAGTTGGCTATACAAAAGCTTTTCCTAGACCAGGCTAAACTAGATAGTATTGTGGTATCTGAATCAAATGTAAATCGTGATTTGGAGTACTATATAAATAATTATATTTCATCAATTGGGTCAGTTGAACGGCTTGAGGAGTATTTTGGTAAAAGTTTATCAGCTATTAGAGAAGACCTAAGAGAGCAGATTAGAGAACAGCAACTTGTGCAAGGAGTACAGCAAAAGCATTTTGGAAATGTTCAGTTGTCACCTTCAGAAATAAGACAATTCTACAACAGTTTACCGCAAGATAGTTTACCATTTATTCAGACAACTCTTGAAGTGCAAATTATAACTGTTGAGCCAGTTATACCTCTTGTTGAAATAGATAAGGTGAAGTCTCAGTTAAGAGAATATACTGAAAAGATTACTAGTGGTGAAGCAGAGTTTTCAACAATGGCTTTATTACATTCAGAGGATCCATCAGCTATGAAAGGTGGAGAGCTCGGGTTTATGCCACGTTCAGGATTCGTCCCTGAATTTGCCAATGTTGCATTTGCGTTGAATGATCCTTCAAAGGTATCTAATGTTGTTGAGTCGGAGTATGGATATCATATTATTCAGCTAATAGAACGACGTGGAGAAATGGCCAATTTCAGACATATATTGATGAAGCCTAAAGTCCCACAAGAATCTCTTGATACTGCAATCGTTAGATTAGATTCTATAAGAAATGGTATTACTTCAGGTAAGATTTCTTTTGATGATGCAGCTACTTATCTTTCTGCTGATAAAGATACTCGTAATAATAAAGGGATTATGGTAAATAATTCTCAATCTAGTGCGAATAGAGGTACACCAAGATTTGCTCTTAATGAACTTAATCAGGATATTGCAAAAATTGCAGGTGAAATGAAAGCTGGAGAAATATCTGAACCATTTTTAATGCTTAATGATAAAGGAAGACAAGTGGCAGCAATGGTAAGAATTACTAATAGAAATGAGGGTCATAAAGCAAATATAAACAACGACTATCAGGTCATAAAGCAAATGGCAGAAAATGCCCGACAGCAAAGTCTTGTAGATAAATGGCTTCAAGCAAAAATAGATAAGACATATGTTCGAATTGATCCTGATTGGAGAAAATGTGAATTTAAATATGACGGCTGGTTAAGATAGTACTCTTTGCCTGTAAATATGAAAAAACTTCTTATACATTTTATACGTGAAAGCACCCTTATTGTAAGTGTGCTTTTTGTCTTATTCTCTACTATTAAGGCTGAGACAAAACCTATGAATATAGCTCAACAGCCTCCTGTACAAGATCAGACAGTAAGAATAGTTGAAATGAAGCAGGCTGACCTTTGGAGTAAAAGAGAGGGTTTTGATGCAGAGGTGCTTACAGGAAATGTTATATTTTATCATGAGGGTGCTTATATGTACTGCGATAGTGCATATCTGTATCAGAAAACAAACTCATTTGAGGCTTTCAGTAACGTAACAATGGAACAGGGAGATACCATCTTTGTTTATGGCGATTATCTTTACTATGATGGTAATACCCGCCTTGCACGATTGAGAGATAATATAAGAATGGAGGATAAATCTGCAACTCTTTTTACGGATAGTCTCAACTACGATCGTGTAGCAAATTTAGGTTACTATTTTGAAGGAGGAATGTTGGTAGATGAGGAGAATGAATTGACTTCTTTTTGGGGTCAATATGCACCTGACACCAAAGTTGCTGTATTTAGTGACAGTGTGAAGCTTGTAAATGAGGATTATACCATTTTTGCTGATACATTAAGATATAATACTGAAACTAAAATTGCAGACATACTTGGTCCTTCAAGAATTGTTTCTGACAGTGGATATATTCATACTAATCGTGGATGGTATAACACAGTGACTGAAGAATCTCGATTGTTCGATCGATCTAAGGTGTTTAGCAACGATGGAATGAAGGTTTTGATAGGAGATACCATTTACTATAATCGTCTATCAGGTGAAGGTGAGGTTTTTGGACAGATGTACCTTGAAGATAAGGAAAGAAAAAATATATTGAGAGGTAACTATGGATTTTATAATGATCAGACTGAATATGGACTGGCGACTGACTCAGCTTTTGTTGTAGATTATTCTCAATCGGATAGCCTTTTTTTACATAGTGATACATTGATAATGTACACTGATTCTATATATAGAAATGTAAAAGCATTCTATGATGTAAGGTTCTGGAGGTCAGATATACAGGGAGTTTGTGATTCATTGCACTATTCCTCACAAGACTCAATAATCTATATGATTGGAAATCCTGTTATGTGGAATGAGAATAATCAGATTTTGGGATATGAGATTAATGTCTATCTAAATGATTCAACTATAGATAAAGTACTTGTAAAGGATAATTCATTAGCAATTCAATACAGAGGTATAAAAGATCAATACAATCAGTTGAGTGGAAAAGAAATGACCGCATCTTTTAATAATGGAGAACTCAATAAAGTGGTTGTGGAAGGAAATGCATTGTCGCTATACTATTTAGTAGAAGATGATGGTACAGTAATTGGACTTAATAAAACAGAAAGTCCTTATTTATCGATGGATATCGAAGAGGAGAAGCTAAAAAGACTAAAGTTGTGGCCTACCGTAACTGCTATAACTACACCCCTTCCGCAGTTGTTGCCAGAACAAAAACTACTCGATGGGTTTGTTTGGCTAGATTATCTCCGGCCTTTAAATTCATCTGATATATTTCGCCGAAATACAAGGGAGAAAGGCGATATTGAAGAACAGCCTCAAAGACGCTTTGAGCGGGAGGATGTTACTTTGTAATAAATGAAAAATATTAAGTTATGGCAACATTCTTTTTTTACAATAACAGAAAACCCAGAAAGTTCAATCACAAACCAATTTACTTTGATCCTGATGAGGATTCAAGAAAAGAGAAATTGCAGAATAGAATTAATGCAATAAAAAAAGAAATGGGTGTTTTACCAGAAGAAGAGGTAAAAGAAAAGAAAGATTTTAAAACAGAGTTTATATCTCAAACAAAGCATTTGAAAAAACGCCAGGATAGGGTAAAAGAGGGTAGTAGTTCTTTTATTACTAACAATGGCTTGTTAATTTTAATTGGTATAATTTTAATTGCTGTTTTCTTTTTCTGGCTAATGCGTTAATTTATTAATCATGTCAGATATTATTCATCTATTGCCTGATTCTATAGCCAATCAAATTGCAGCCGGAGAGGTGATTCAACGGCCTGCGTCTGTTGTTAAGGAGCTTGTTGAAAATTCAATTGATGCAGGAGCTAAACATATTCAGATATCAATTAAAGGAGCAGGTCGTAGTTTAATTCAAGTTTCCGATGATGGTATAGGTATGTCATTTACAGATGCGAGAATGGCATTTGAGAGGCATGCCACCTCAAAGATTAAGAAATCAGAAGATCTGTTTACCCTTACAACTATGGGGTTCAGAGGTGAGGCATTACCCTCTATTGCTGCTATTTCTCAATTAGAAGTAAAAACAAAACAAAAAGATGATGAACTTGGTACACTTTTAATAATTTCAGGTTCTAAATTAGAAAGGCAGGAAGTAATTGCTTGTGGTGTTGGAACTTCTATTTCTGTTAAGAATATATTCTTTAATGTTCCTGCAAGAAGAAAGTTTCTTAAATCGAATGAAACTGAAAGGAGAAATATATATACTGAGCTTGAACGAATTGCATTAGTACATCCTGAAATTGAATTTGTAGTTATTGAAAATGATATAGAGACTCTTCGTTTGCCTAAGTCAGGTCTAAAATATCGAATAGCTCAACTTGAAGGAAAAAATATCATACAACAGCTTATTGAGATAGAAGAAGAGACAACTTTAGGGAAAATTTATGGATATGTTTCTCGTCCTGAATATGCGAAGAAGACAAAAGCGAATCAATTTTTCTTCGTAAATAATCGATTTATTAGGCATCCATATTTTCATAGAGCTGTAACAACTGCATTTGAACAATTGATATCTCCTGACGAGAAGCCAAGTTATTTTATCTATTTTCAAGTCAATCCAGAATCATTGGATGTAAATATACATCCCACTAAAACTGAAGTTAAGTTTGAAAATGAACAGGCTCTCTGGCAGATACTTATGGTTAGTGTTAAAGAGTCGTTGGGTAAATTTAATGCAGTTCCATCTATCGATTTTGACAGAGAAGACGCTCCCGAGATACCTTTATACAATCCTGCCGAAATTGTATCTATGCCTAAAGTAAATCTGAATCCATCATATAACCCTTTCAAAAGCCACACACAAGAGTATAGCAAGCCTGTTGCACCCAAGTTTGAATGGGATAAGTTTTATAGCGATTTTAAAAACGAAAAAGAACAAACTATAGTAAAGAGTATAGAAATAGAGGACTCTTATCCAAATCTTTTTAAATCAGAGAATAGTAATGTAGAACCGGATCGTTTTCTAGAACATTATCAATTTAAACAAAAGTATATTCTTACATCTGTAAAATCAGGCCTGATGATAATTGATCAGCATAAAGCTCATGTTAGAATTCTTTTTGATAAATATTTAGGACAGATTAAACAAAAGAAAGGTGTTTCCCAAAGGGTCCTATTCCCCGAAGTGACAGAACTTTCAATTTCAGAAGCAGCTGCCCTACCTTCAATAATGGATGATATTGAAGCTTTAGGTTTTGAGCTAAATAACTTGGGTAATAATTGTTTTGCAATTCAAGGGGTTCCCAGCGAAATTGAAAGTGGTGATCCAACAGAACTTATTCATTCAATAATTGAAAAAAGTATTGAAACTGGCAGTGATGTTAAGTCTGAAATACAAGAAACTATTGCATTATCTCTTGCATACTCAACAGCAATTCCTTATGGAAGAACATTAACGGCCGAAGAGATGTTAATTATAGTGAGTCAGTTGTTTGCAACTTCTACTCCTTCTTATACTCCTGATGGTCAAAAGATAATAAGTATGGTGAGTGATCAGGAGATTGAGAAAAAGATGCATTAGCAAATTCCATGTTTATAAACTTACAGTAATAAATTACATCTTATGAAATACACTTATTGTGGAAAAAGCGGTCTACAGTTGCCAATGATATCTTTAGGATTATGGCATAATTTTGGATTTGTTGATGATTACAACACATCAAAGGAGATGATAAAATATGCATTTTCAGAAGGTGTAACACATTTTGATCTTGCAAATAACTATGGACCTCCTCCAGGCTCTGCAGAAATAAATTTTGGTAAAATATTAAAGGAAGAGCTTTCTTCACATCGCGATGAAATGATAATCTCCTCTAAAGCTGGTCACCTTATGTGGGATGGACCATATGGAGATGGCTCTTCTAGGAAATATATCTTTGCAAGTATTAATCAAAGTTTAAAAAGAACAGGACTCGATTATTTTGACATTTTCTATACGCACAGATATGATCCTAATACTCCGGTTGAAGAGACAATGCAAGCTTTAGTTGATATTGTTCGTCAAGGAAAAGCTTTATATATAGGAATTTCAAAATATCCACCTAAAGAGGCTTTAATAGCGATGAACTATCTCAGTGAAAGGGGTGTTCCATGTCTTATTTTTCAAGACAAGTATAGTATGTTTAATCGCAAGCCGGAGGAGAAGATTCTAAAATTGGTTCAGGAGAATGGTTCGGGTTTTATTGCTTTCTCTCCTTTAGCACAAGGTTTGCTTACAGATAAATATCTTAAAGGAATACCATCAGAGTCTCGCGCTGCAAATCCTAACGGGTTCTTAAAGGAGCATCAGGTTACTAATGTGTTGATAGATAAAGTGAAGAAGCTTAATGTTCTCGCAAAAGAGCGTTCTCAAACAATGGCAGAGATGGCTCTTGCATGGGCTTTAAGAAATGATACAGTAACATCACTTATTGTGGGTTCGAGAAATCTTACTCAATTAAAAGACAGTTTAAGTGCATTAAATAATTTATCATTTACAGATGAAGAGTTGAAATATATTGATGAAATACTTGATGGTGGCATACTATGATGAAATTTATCCTTTCAGTAATAATCTTGTTCGTTATATCGATTTCATGTGAGGATCAAATACCGCATAACAATATCCCAAATGCATCAGTTAGCTTTACACTGATGCTAAATAGTCGTGATAATATATTAAATAATTGGCTAGCATATAAGACATTTACTGAAAAAGATAGACGCTTTGATAGCGACAGATTTGGCTTCGGTGGCCTATTGGTGGTAACAGATAACACAGGAAGTTCAATATATGCTTATGATTTAAGTTGTCCTTACGAAGGAAAAAAAAATATAGTTGTTATACCTACGAGTGATGGCAAAGCAACATGTTCAGGGTGTCAATCGGTTTATGTAACAATTTATGGTCGATCCGTACCAGGAAGAGGTATGGTTGGGTTTGGCAATGCTGAGTCAGGTCCGGCAGCCAAAGAGAAAATTTCATTGAAGTCATACAGTGTACAACCGCTGCAATATGGGGAGTTTAGAATTTTTAATTAAATTATTTTTATAACTACCGAACAATTAAAACCAAAATCTGTTTATCATACTTTCATAATTATAACTAGGTGTTTTCTTTAAGATTTTCTATCACCTAATAAAATTAAAAACATAAATGAGAAAAGTCTATACTTTTTCCTTTTTACTGATTATTGGTTTAGTGTTATCACAAACTCTACCACATCTTTTTGGTAGTAATTTCTCTGTTTTCAAAGAAGTTTCCGACTCACTTCTATATATATCATTAGCATTCATAATGATAAATGTAGGAAGAGAATTCGAAATTAATAAAAAACAGTGGCGCAACTATACAGTAGATTATGGCGTTGCAATGGGTGCAGCAGCATTTCCTTGGATTTTAGTAGCCTTGTACTATCTGTTTGTTGTTGCCCCCCCAGAGATGCGTATTTGGGAAAATAGCAGTGCCTGGAAGGAGACATTTCTTTTAAGCAGATATGCAGCACCAACTTCAGCCGGAATATTATTTACAATGCTTGCGGCAGCTGGCTTAAGATATACTTGGGTCTATAAAAAAGTTCAGGTCCTCGCAATATTCGATGATTTAGATACAATCATTTTAATGATTCCAATCCAGATACTTATGATTGGTATGCGTTGGCAAATGTTTGTGATAATAGTTGTAGCAATATTCCTTTTATTTATTGGATGGAAAAAGATGAATACCTTTTCGTTCCGTCAAGATTGGAAGTCGATTCTTTTATATTCGTTCCTATTATTTTTAATGATAGAAATGCTATATAAACTAACAACATATTTCTATGGCAGTGAGGGTAGTATTCATATTGAAATTCTTTTGCCTGCGTTTGTATTAGGAATGATTATGAAGCATGATCACTCTATTATTTCAAGCAGACAAGAGATACGGGTATCCAATGTAATTTCTTATATTTTCATGCTTTTAGTTGGTATAAGCATGCCTCTTTTTGTAGGTGTCGACTATAGCGCTTTAGCTGAAATGACATCATCGGTAATTAATCAAATACCGATGCCAGGCTGGGATATAATTTTAATGCATGTGTTTTTAGTCACACTTATATCAAATATAGGTAAACTTTTTCCTATGTTCTTTTACCGTGACAGAACTATAGCCGAAAGGCTTGCAGTTTCAATTGGCATGTTTGCCAGAGGTGAAGTTGGAGCAGGTGTTTTGTTTATTGCAATAGGGTATCATTTGGGAGGAGTGTTATTAGTAGTTTCAGTTTTAGCTATGTGTTTAAACCTACTGCTCACAGGCATTTTCATTGGATTTGCTAAGAAATTAGCTTTAAAGACTACAGAAGAAACAGCAGTAAAAACAGTGTAACTAGAGCTTAATCCCACATTTATAAAAAAATTACAGTCGATTTTATTATTTTTCTCAAAAATGCTTTGATAATTCGATAAACCTTTCTACATTTGCACTCGCAAAATCAAATTATGCAAGCGAGCACTGAATTTGACAACAGTATGATTTGCGGAAGTAGCTCAGTTGGTAGAGCACAACCTTGCCCGAAAAAGGTGATTGGTTAAACAACCTTTGGCAAGTAAAGTAAATCAGAATATAAGTATTAAATACATATTGCGGAAGTAGCTCAGTTGGTAGAGCACAACCTTGCCAAGGTTGGGGTCGCGAGTTCGAGTCTCGTCTTTCGCTCTTTTTAACTTATTGGTGAGCGACATTTGAACGTCCCGCCTTGAACTAAAGGTCCGCTCGGATGGTGGAATGGTAGACACGCAAGACTTAAAATCTTGTGGCCATTAAGGCTGTGCGGGTTCAAGTCCCGCTCCGAGTACCAGTTTATAGAAACCCTGACTTATTTAATAAGTTAGGGTTTTTTGTTTTATCTATCAAATATCTAAATTACCCACTTATTTTATGCATTTTCTCTAATCTAAATCAAATATAATCACTACAAATTGATCTAATAGACCATTAATCTACAAAACAACCACAAATATCTTTATAAACATTAGAACATAAATTGCCGTATTATAGTTATAAGTATAAATTTCAAACATAAAATGATATAATAAATATCATTTTATGTAATTTCGGGATATTTGATTAGACTAGAATTTAATATATTAACTATAAAAAAAGAAAATAAAATGAGCAACCTTGAAACATCTTACATGGGAATCCATCTAAAAAGTCCGGTTATATTCGGTGCATGTGAGCTTACTTCTAAAACAGATGTACTTAAAAAAGCAGAGCAAAAAGGAGTAGGCGCAGTGGTATATAAGTCAATCTTTGAAGAACAAATTCAGATGGATAACCTTATGCATGATGAACTATTAGAAGAGTATAACGATATACATGCAGAAATGGTTACTAATCATCCAAATGTCGATCGTTCTGAAATTGAGTACTATCTTCATCAACTGAGAACAGCAAAAGAGAGTATTTCTGTTCCGGTTATCGCTAGTCTAAATGCGGTAAATGATTCTTCATGGATAAAATACGCAAAACTAATTGAACAGACAGGGGTGGATGGTATTGAGTTAAATCTTTATCAGATACCAACAAGTTTTGATTTAGATGCAGCCACAATTGAAAAAAATCAGATTGAACTTGTTTCAAAAATAAAGAATAGCCTATCAATTCCGGTGAGTGTAAAATTAAGTCCCGATTACACAAATGTACTCAATTTTGCTCAACAACTAGACAATGTAGGTGTAGATGCCTTGGTTTTGTTCAATGCTTTTTTTCAGCCGGATATAGCTATTGAAAAAGAGAAGCATAAAAAAGCGTTTAACTTAAGTAACAGAGGAGATTATAAAAAATCTCTTAGATATGCAGGTATGTTACATGGTCGCATAAAAGCAGATATTTGCAGTAGTTTGGGTGTGTTCAATGGTGAAGATGTTATAAAACTTCTTCTTTCAGGAACTTCATGCGTACAGGTTGTAAGTGCAGTATACAAGTATGGCACATCTGTTATTTCTGAAATTAACAGAACATTAACAGAGTGGATGGAGAGAAGAGGTTATAGTTCAATTGAAGAGTTTAGAGGTAAACTTTCTGACTCTGTAATTAATAAAAATGATAGCATGATTATTTATAAAAGAGCTCAATATATCGATCTTCTACTTAACTCTGATAATGTTTTTGGAGAGAAATTATAGGTAATAATCAAATGCTTAAGATTAAAAGAGTAAAACAGGGGCAAAATCTTTAATGTGATTTTGCCCCTCATTTTTTGTCTAATTAATTAAGAAATTAAATTCATCCTCATCAGTTAGCTCGAGAGGCTCTTGGCCATACTTAAATATTCTGGCTTTCCTATTTCCAATCAGCGACAAGTCGTTATCTTCAAGAAGCAGCATGGTTCCTTCTCTAAGACCTACAACATAAGTATCTTTATTTACCTCAATAAACTCTTTAATTCTCATTTCGCGAGTTTCACCACCATGATTAGAAGGGTTATCATCTAGATAATGTGGATTAATCTGAAAAGGCACCAGTTTTAGAGTTTTGAACTTGATAGGCTCAACTATAGGCATATCGTTAGTAGTTCTCAATGTAGGGCACGCAATATTAGAACCCGCACTCCAACCAATATAAGGGGTACCTTTTCTTACCTTTTTGCGAATTACCTTCATCAATCCTTTTTCTTGAAGCATCTTCACAAGTTGCCATGTGTTTCCTCCTCCCACAACAATTGCATCAGAATTCTCTATTGCCTGTATTGGATTTATAAAACGATGTATACTTGTAACGTGATGTCCGATCTCTGCAAAACGGTCATTTACTTTTTTCTCATATTCCTCAAAAGAGAAGGTTACTGCCGCATAAGGTATAAATATGGCATTCACTGTTTTTTCTCCAAGAAAATCCTTTATATTATTTTTTGGATAATCTAAATATGCTTCTCCGGGGTTGGTAGAATTACTAATTAACAGTAGTCTCATCTTTATTCTTTTATTTATGTTGTGAAAATACAAATATACAGAAATTTAGACAAAAAATATTTTAATAGTACGAATTGGGTTAAATTTGCAATCTAATAACAGCTGTTAAGTAATGAAAGATATAATAAAACAGATAAGAACAGACCTGAGGTTGTCTATGAATGGTGCGGTATCATCAAGTATGCGTGATAAGGGTATTAACTATAGAATGAATTTTGGTGTCGGGATTCCTATAATAAACAAGATATCACAAAAATATAGTAAAGACAAAGATTTGGCCGATACCTTATGGAATGAGGATGTTAGAGAACTGAAGATTTTAGCCACATTGCTATATCCAATCGATAAATTCACCAAAGAAGTAGCAATCATTTGGATTAATGAAGTTAAAGACCAGGAATTAAGAGAGCAGCTTTGTAAAAATCTTTTGCAGAATTTTTCATTTGCAAACGAACTGGTTGAAGAGTGCTCTACAAATTCAAATAATTTTATTCGTACTACAGCATATTGGTTGTTTGCAAGATTGTGTATTGTAAAATCTGACGCTGTTGATAAAATTAATTCCGATAAACTACTTCAACGTGCTATAAGCGACCTGAAAGATGATTCGATGTTGTTAAAACAATCGGCATTAAATACTTTGAAATATTATGGGCGAAACTCTGAAAGTAGATCTGCTGAAGTAATGCAAAAAGTTTCGCATCTCGAAAATTCAGATAATCTAGTGGATAAAGAGATATTAAGCATACTTAAGTTTGAATTTGGATTAGATAATTAATCTCAACCCAAAACAGCTCAATCTCTAAAATTCTTCTTTATAAAAAACATTGATATTAATATATTCAAAATAAGGAAGCCCCCACATACTGCAAAATAGAGCCCTTTCCAATAACTGAATACAAATAATGTGGTTATAGATGCAACTGCTATAACTGCTATAATTATCCATAAAACAGTAAGGATTTTTTTCTTTTTAGACATATTGTTGTTGTTTTATTTTGTTTGATTTTTCAACCAGGCTGTTATATCTGATAATACTTCAGGGGAAATTGTTTGTTCAATTTTTCCATATTCAGTAACAAGTCCGGTTGTACTTTCTTGAAATATATGATTTAATTTTTCATATATCTTAGTTTTAGATGATGAGTTACCTCCTTTTTTAAGAGCTTCGCTAATTGAATTGAGGTTCTTTGTAGCAGAGACCTGACTGTCTAACTTACCATTTATTGCAAAAACAGGGCATTTTATCTTTTGAATATATGATGATGGCTTAGACAACAGAAAGCTACGATACCCGGGTGTGATCATTGCATTAAACTGATAGTTGATAAAAGAGGTTTTTTCAAGGTTCGCTTTTGCTTGAGATGGTATAAGCTCCCATAACTCTGAAAGTCTGTCATGTAACGTCTTTTTCTCATTCTCAGTGCCACCCCAATTGATCAAGCCGGTAAACATCTGTTTATTTACTGACTGCATTTTCATAATCAGATCTGGAGCAAATTTCTGTTGTATCATCGAAAACTCATTCTGATCTATTACTATTTCAATTCCATCAATACCGGGGGCAGCCATTAGTACGATAAAGTTAACATCATTATTATTAGCAGCAACCATTGATGCAACTATACCACCTTCGCTATGTCCTAACAATCCTGTTTTTGATTTATCTATATCAGCTCTTTTTTTCAGAAACTCCAATGCAAGTTTTGCATCTTCAGCAAAATCATCTATTGTTGCATCAGCATAACTTCCGGTTGATTTTCCTACTCCTCTTTTATCATATCGCAGTACTGCGAACCCATTTTTTGTTAGATGATCAGAGACTACTAAAAAAGGTTTGTGATTAAATAGCGTTTCATCCCTATCATTTGGCCCGCTTCCTGCAATTAAAACTATAGCAGGGAAGAGACCCTTTCCAAAAGGCTTTGTAAACGTGCCTGAAATGGTATGTTTGCCATCTTTTGAGGTAATTGCAACCTGCTCAGAATGATATGGGAATGGTTCTTTTGGGGTTTGTGGGCGCGATTGAACATTTGTTGCTCCTCTTATTAGAGTTAAAGGAACCGATAGAGCACCCTGTTTAAAAGTGCCAATTATAGAATCATCTTTTAGTTCACCTTCAAATTTCATTCCCAGTGCAGTTGCAGTAATCTCAAGTTTGCCATCTGAGAATTTTGTGCTTGTTGTAGGTATAGCAAAAGCACCCTGATCAGGACTGTCCATAGTAGATTCATACAAAGTTCCTGCTTTAGTTATATTAAAAACAATACGGAGATTTGTACCTTGTATATTAAGACTTCCCGACCAACTACCACTTATCTCCTGAGCGTATATACCGGAAGTAAACATAAAAAGTAAAATAATATTCAGAATCCTATTCATGATGATATGGCTCATTGTTTATTATTGTCATTGCACGATAAAGCTGTTCTGCAAATAGAAGTCTTACCATTTGATGTGTTAATGTCATTTTTGAAAGTGACAGTTTTTCGTTCGATAATGATTCAATCTCTTCAGAAAAACCATATGGTCCACCAATTATGAATACCAAACGTTTTGAAACAGAGATCATTTTATTCTCAATATATTTTGCAAAGCCCAAAGAGCTAAACTGGCTTCCTTTGTCATCAAGAAGTACTATATAGTCAGAAGATTGAAAACATTTTTTTATTGATTCGCCCTCCATTATTTTTTGCTCCTTCTCAGATATCTTTTTGCTTTTTTTTACATCCGGCAAAATCTTTATTTCCAATGATATATAGAAGTTTACTCTTTTAATATATTCGTCAACTAGTTGAGAAACAAGCTTATTGTCGGTTTTACCTACAGCTATTAATAATAGTTTCATATAAATAAACTACATGTTTTCAGTTATAAGCTTGAACTATCTTCAGTCCAAACGATTAAAATCCGTTCAGTAATTACAAATATAGCCGATAAATTTGTATTTTTGCATAAATTATTATTCTAAAGTTATTAACAAAACAGGGATTCGTTTGTTTTAAATTCAATATTACCCTGTCTTTCATAAAGAGTGTATGATGGATGAAAAAAGTTTAATTGACAGCCTAATAGAATTAGCTTTTGCAGAAGATATTGGCGATGGTGATCATACTACACTTTGCTGTATACCTAAAACTGAGGTTGGATCATCAAAGTTGATTATAAAGGAGGATGGCATTATTGCAGGTGTAGAGGTTGCGTTAGCTGTTTTTAAAAAGCTTGATCCTGATTTAATAGTTAAGGTTTATATAAAAGATGGTGAACATGTGAAGCAAGGAGATATTGCTTTTATCGTTGAAGGAAAAGTACAGTCTATTTTACAGGCAGAGCGACTTGTTCTTAATATTATGCAAAGAATGAGTGGTATTGCTACTGTTACAAACAGATATGTAAAACAACTCGAAGGAACCAATACCAAAGTTCTTGATACTCGTAAAACAACTCCCGGTATGCGAATGCTCGAGAAACAGGCTGTGAAAATAGGTGGGGGAGTGAATCATAGAATAGGATTATTTGATATGATCCTTTTAAAAGATAATCATGTTGATTTTGCAGGTGGTATCGAGAACGCAATTAATAGTGCGAAAAAGTATCTGAAAGAAAAGAGTAAGGACTTGAAAATCGAGATAGAGGTTAGAAGTATCGACGAACTTAATGAAGTGATACGAATTGGTGGTGTTGATAGAATAATGCTCGATAATTTTACTCCTGAGAAGACCAGAGAGGCTGTTGAAATTGTTAATGGTAGATTTGAACTAGAATCCTCAGGCGGAATAACTTTTAATACATTACGTGAATATGCATTAACAGGTGTAGATTATATATCTGTTGGAGCATTAACACACTCTGTTATGAGTCTGGATATGAGTCTAAAAGCAATTTGATAATAATAGGTCATCAGAATTTATGAACGATAATGAGGTAAAGCAGGAGCTCCTTGACAAAAGATATATGAGGATGGCTTTTATATGGTCGGAGAACTCTTACTGCCAGCGAAGAAAGGTGGGAGCACTTTTGGTGAAAGATAAGATGATTATCTCTGATGGTTATAACGGAACTCCTTCAGGATTTGAGAATATATGTGAAGATGAAAATAATGTAACAAAGCCTTATGTGTTGCATGCTGAGGCTAATGCAATAACAAAGGTTGCCCGTTCTAATAACAGTAGTAATGGTGCAACTCTTTATGTAACATCTTCTCCTTGTATCGAGTGTGCAAAATTAATTATACAGTCTGGTATAAAACGAGTTGTTTATGCAGATAATTACCGTTTGAGCGATGGTATCGACCTATTAAGAAGAGCTCAGATAGAGCTTGTTTCAGTTGAACCGGACTAAAAACAATAAATAGATTTGATGAATTCAGACAGAAGAAAAGGTGCATGGCTACCTCTATGGATTGCTTTAGGTATTGCTATTGGTATATTTATAGGCAGTAAGTATGGAGAGATTGGCAAATCTGTCAAGGGTGATGGTTTTGGCAAGATGGGTGCAGTTTTAAACTACGTGCGTGAATCGTATGTAGATAGTGTTGATATGTATAATCTAATTGAAGATGCTCTTCCAAATATACTACAAGAACTGGATCCTCATTCAGAGTATATTTCTGCTGAAGATATGAAACGGGTCAATGAATCTATGGAGGGCCATTTCTCAGGTATTGGAGTTAGCTTTTATGTTTTAAGAGATACAGTTGTTGTTACAAGCATTGTACCGGGAGGACCATCAGAGGCAGCTGGAATATCTGCCTGGGATAGAATTGTTTTTGTTGATGATTCTCTGTTTACAGGTGCCGATTTAAAGAATGATCAGGTCCTTAAAAAACTTCGAGGTGAGGCAGGAAGTGAGGTGAAACTTGGAATTAAAAAAGCCAGCGGTAATGAAATTCAAGATATAGTTGTTACTCGTGGAAGTATACCGATGAATAGTGTTAATGCATCTTATATGCTTACAGATAGAATTGGTTTTGTTAAACTAGGTGTAAACTTTGGGTATAATACTTACAGCGATTTTATTTCAGCTATTTCTAAACTGAAAAGCCAAAATGCAAATTCTTTTATAATAGACCTGAGAGGTAACTCCGGTGGATCGTTGGAGACTGTTGTTTCTATGGTTAATGAGTTTTTGCAGAAGGGTGATCTGATCGTTTATACAGAAGGGCGCGATTTTCCAAGGACTGATAATTATGCAAATGGATCGGGTATCTGCAAAAAAGATGATGTTGTTGTATTGATTGATGAATTGAGTGCATCGGCAAGTGAAATTTTTGCAGGTGCTATTCAAGATAATGATAGAGGATTAGTAATAGGTCGACGCTCTTTTGGAAAGGGTATTGTTCAGAGCCAGAGATTGTTTTCTGATGGTTCGGCTGTAAGGCTAACAGTTGCTAAATACTATACAGCTTCCGGTAGATCTATTCAAAGGAAGTATGAAAAAGGCAAGTATGATGAGTATGAAATGGATGCAATAAACAGGTATATTAAGGGTGACTACGAAAATATTGATTCGATCTCGCACAACTTAACTACATATAAAACGTTAGGAAACAGAACTGTATATGGTGGTGATGGTATAATGCCGGATATTTTTATTCCACGCGATACTGTTGGTATAAATTCTTATTACAATACAATTGTAAACAAAAACCTCGATCAACATTATGCTATGTTATATTCCGATTTTAACAGAGAAAAACTTAGCAGCTTTGATACATGGATGGATCTTTACAGATATCTAAGTCAACAACCTTTATTATTGAACTTAATTAGTTTTGCCGATAATAATGGTGTTAGGCGAAGACCATATTATATACAGGAGTCGAGTGAATTGTTTGAGAAAAATTTACACGCTTATATTATAAGAAATTTCTTTGGAGAAGAGTCTTTCTGGGCAGCATACTTTAAAGATGATCCGTTGATTCACAAAGGGATTGAGCTTATTGAGACAAATAAAACTTCAAAGGCAAGCATTATTAACGAGGAATATAAATAAGTTTTTTAATATATATATAATCCTCTGGTAGTATAATTTACTGTACCTTTGCCGTTTTTTTATCGAAAAAAATTTCATAGAATTTTAAGAAGATGAGCAAAATTATTAAAAATTATCTGGCAAGAAGAGTTCTTTCAAGAACTGTCATTCTAATTATAGATACATTAATCATTATTTTTTCATGTTTTACAATGTATCTGATTAGATATGGTTTTGATGGATTTACCTTTGAAGTTGGGAGAGATGGAACTCTACTATGTGTTATTCTGGTATTCTTTAATTCAATTGCATTTGTTTTAAACCGAACTTTTAGAGGAGTTCTTCGCTTTTCTTCGTTTACAGATATATTAAGAATTGTTTATTCACTATTTATAGGATATACAGGAACTTTAATTGTATTGTTGATTCTAAAGAGATTTAATGGGTTATTATATTTTTCAACTCACGTTTTTATATCCATATATTTTCTGAATACTTTTTTAATGATTTTCTCAAGGATTATTGTTAAAGAGGTATATGAAGCTATTACTGAAGCTAATATTAAGCCAGTAAATGTATTTATATACGGTACAAAGCATTCTGCTATAAATGTAGCAAGAGCATTTAAAGGTAATAAAGATTTTAAATATCGTGTTATGGGTTTCATATCTGATGAGGCTCATATGATAGGTAAAGAAATTATGGGTGTTACCGTTCACGAGAATAACGATGACCTGTTCAGTGTTCTTGAAAGTAAAGATGTAAAAACAATAATTGTTTCTCCTCATAAAATGGAAGAAATAAAGAATTCTACTTTACTTTCAAACTTTGTCGATCATGATATTTCATTGCTTACAACTATACCTGTTAGTGAATGGAATGGCTCATTGAATAGTAAAGAGCAGATTAAAGATATTCAAATTGAAGACCTGCTACCAAGAGATCCTATTAAAATTAATATGTTAAACATTGCAGCTAATATTCAGGGTAAGCGTGTTATGGTAACAGGTGCTGCCGGCTCTATTGGTAGCGAAATTGTTAGACAGGTTGCTGCATTTAATCCCAATAGTATCATTCTGATAGATCAGGCTGAGACTCCATTGCACGATCTTTATTTAGAATTAAATGATAGATGGAAATTGCTTAGAGCGGAAATAGTTGTTGCTAATGTGAACAACTATTCCAGAATGGAAAAGATTTTTTCAAGAACTAGACCTCAGATTATATTTCATGCGGCTGCTTATAAGCATGTGCCAATGATGGAGGTTAATGTATCTGAAGCTATACAAACTAATATTTTAGGAACTAAATTAATGGCTGATTTGGCTGTAAAATTTAATGCCAATAAGTTTGTAATGGTTTCAACAGATAAAGCCGTTAACCCATCTAATGTTATGGGATGCTCAAAACGTATATGTGAAATATATGTTCAATCACTTGCTAAGCATATTGAGAATGGGAATGATCAAAGGACCCAGTTTATAACAACACGCTTTGGCAATGTATTGGGGTCTAACGGTTCAGTAATACCACTTTTTAAAGAACAGATTAAGAACGGGGGACCGGTAACTGTTACTCATCCCGAAATTATTAGATATTTCATGACTATACCCGAAGCTTGTCAGTTGGTTCTTGAGGCTGGCTCTATGGGTAAGGGCGGAGAAATCTTTATCTTTGATATGGGTAAACCGGTAAAGATACTGGACTTGGCTAAGAGGATGATTAAACTATCGGGTACAACTAATGTGAAGATAGAATTTACGGGACTGCGCAATGGAGAAAAACTGTATGAAGAGCTTTTAAATCAGGCTGAGCATACAAAACCTACTCATCACGAGAAGATTATGATAGCTGATGTACGTGAATATGTATATGAGGAGGTTTCACAATTAATTGATTCTCTTATAAAATCGTCATACGAATATGATGATATGACTACTGTTAGAAAGATGAAGGAGATTGTTCCGGAATTTCAAAGTATCAATTCGCCGTTTGAGGCTGTCGACAATATACTGGAAAAAATATCAAAGGAGTCCTAAAAGGACTCCTCTGTTTTTAGGTTACCCTGCATATCGCAAAGTTTAGTGTAATAACCATTTTGAGCATATAGAGTTTCATGCTTGCCCGACTCTACAATTTCACCATCTTTTAATACACATATCTTGTCTGCATTCTTTATTGTAGACAGACGGTGCGCAATTATTATAGTTGTGCGATCTTTCATCAGCTTGTCTAATGCTTCCTGAACCAGTCTCTCCGAATCTGTGTCGAGTGCAGATGTTGCCTCATCTAAAATAAGTATCTCCGGATTTTTTAATATTGCTCTGGCTATACTTATTCTTTGTCTTTGTCCTCCCGAAAGTTTTCCTCCTCTGTCACCAATATTTGTAGTGTAACCATTTTCGGTAGCCATTATAAATTCGTGTGCATTTGCTATTTTGGCTGCTTCTATAACTTGACTCTCTGTTGCCTCTTTTACTCCAAAAGCTATATTATTAAAGAACGTATCATTAAATAGTATAGGGTCCTGATTTACATTGCCCATCAAAGATCTTAACTCTTTTGTCTTAAAGTCTTTAATATTTATGCCATCAATATAAATTCCTCCCTCTTGTATGTCGTAAAATCGGGGTAAAATATCGGCAAGTGTAGATTTACCTGATCCAGATTGACCGACTAAAGCTACAGTTTTTCCTTTTTCAATAGTTAGGTTTATTCCTTTTATTACCCAGTCATTATTATATTTAAACCATACATCTTTATATGCAATCTCCTTATTAAAGGATATCTTTTTAGGATTTACCGGATCAGTAATGGTATTTTTTGCATTTAATATTTTATCAATTCTTTCCATTGATGCCAATCCTCGTTGAACTGCATAGGCCGATTTAGAGAATTCCTTGGCAGGATTTATGATACTATAGAATATTGTTAGATAATATATAAATGTAGCGGCATCTATAATACTGTTGTTACCAAGAATTAGCGATCCGCCGAACCATAAAACTATAGCGATTGTAATTGTTCCCAAGAATTCACTCATTGGATGTGCAAGTTGTTGTCTGCGTGAGATTCTATTGCTCATTTTTCTGAATTGGTGACTACCTGCATGGAATCGCTTAGATATTTTGTCTTCGGCAACAAATGCTTTTATGATTCTCAAACCACTTAGAGTCTCTTCTACTTGCGACATCAATTCTCCCCATTTGTTTTGTGCATCAAATGACTTTCTTTTTAGGCTTCGGCCAACTCGTCCCATTATAAATCCCATAACCGGAAGTATTACCATTACAAATATCGTGAGCTGCCAACTCAACACTGTCATTGTGGTTAGATATATTATAATGAGGATGGGATTTTTGAATAGCATATCTAAAGAGCTCATAAATGAACTCTCTACCTCATTTACATCTCCCGATATTCTTGAAAGTATATCTCCTTTTTTCTCTTCAGAGAAGAATCCGAGTGGAAGTGAGAGAATCTTGTCGTTTATGTTGTTTCTTATATCTTTTACTACACCTGTGCGAATAGGTATTATAAAATATGAGCCGAAGTATGCAGTGGCAGTCTTAAAAAAGGTCATCACAATTAATGCAATTGCCAACATCATTAGTGTGTAGCTCCCTCCATAGGTATCTATTAATGATGTTACATACCAGTTTACATTGTTCAGAACTACATCTATAAACGCTGTGTCTGTTCCTTTCCATGGGATAAACTCAAATGTTGACTGGTTTACCTTAAATAATACCTGAAGTATTGGAATTATTGTTGCAAGTGAAAATACATTTAAAACTGCTGTTATAATATTAAAGATAAATGCCAGAAACACGTATTTCTTAAATGGCGGTAAAAATCTTTTTAGAATCTGAATAATACCTTTCATCAATAGTAAAGTTTGAAATTTTGCGCAAGTTACACATAAAATGTGATTTAACATTCACCGTTTCGTATCAAACTGATTTATAGATTGTGGCTAAATGTGGTCTTTAACAGGTTGTGGATACCAATATGCCATATTCCCAAATTCTTTGCGACATCTACATCCCTTTTCAATATTATTTCTCTTCAATATTTTTATTATCTACCCACTTTATCCATAACTTTTGCAGACTAACTCCTGACTAACTCCCAATTAACACTGTATTAACTCTGTAATTTAACA
This sequence comes from uncultured Proteiniphilum sp., assembly GCA_964384545.1. Classification (GTDB taxonomy): domain Bacteria; phylum Bacteroidota; class Bacteroidia; order Bacteroidales; family Dysgonomonadaceae; genus Proteiniphilum. The sequence goes on along the minus strand of CAYLKV010000015.1, from coordinate 627 downwards.
TAGATGATGCACTGTTGTAACATAGTTGATTGGGACCTGATAAAAACTTCATATTGTCTTTGTGTGATTATAGTATAGACATCACACTTCTATATAATATATTATGTATAACTGAAAAATTGAATTCTCATTGCTGTATTATAGATTAAATATTACGATAGTATTCTATATTTATATTTGAATTTGATGAGGGGGTATATGAGAAAACAGTACAGTGGGGTATGAAAACAGAGCTTATTGAGGATATAAATATATGGGTGGAGCTATAAAACTGGAGTATTGTTTAAATAAAACAGTACATTTATATTTATAAACCTCGACTATTATTCAAATATATCTAGATTTTCGAGTGAATATTCTATTTTTTCGACTCAAGATGGGGCTTTTTTCATAGGATTACAGTGGCTCTAAATCTCGGTTTTTTCAATAAATCTTATGAATCTCTATTTTCTTAAGAAAAAAGTTGATTTTTCTCATTTTTTTATCCATTTGGATATCATATGTTTGCGTTATAATGTCGGAAAAACATCTATTTTATTTGAAAATAATTTGCAGAATTGTTTGCATTGTAAAAAATTATCCTCTATCTTTGCACCCGCTTTTGAGAGATACACTAGCAGGAGCGAA
>CAYLKV010000014.1:0-62024 GCA_964384545.1 uncultured Proteiniphilum sp. | reverse complement strand
ATATTGGTAGTATATTCTTTTGAGAGGTGGTTGCGATGCATTTTAAATGTTTGTGCATCTCTTGAAGCTATTCTAATACCGCTTTTTGTTCTCCTGTTTATATAATCCATTGCTTCCATAAGCTTTATGTGGCGTGGATTGGTATTCATCTCGGGGAATAGAGAGGGTTGCAGGTTTTGGGTATCGATGAAGTCGTAAAGTGTAACTCCTGCCCTTTTATAACGACGGTGAGGTTCATGTATTTGCTTGAGCCCTGTTACTACAAACTTTGCAATTTCGAGGGTTGATGATGTGGGAAACGGCAGCCTTACTTCAATACTTCTTGCTATGGGTTCTTCACTCTCTTTATAAAAGTTGGTCTGTACGAAGATCTGCAAACGGCGACAAAGTGATTTTTGAGCACGCAGTTTATCTGCAGCCAGAGTTGCAAATGTTATAACCCTCTCCTTCACCTCATCCAGAGTATTGTACTCTTTCTCGAAAGTTCGGGTAACAGAAAAACTTTTAGACTTTTCACTAATATCAATAAGCTCTATTGATGGTATACCTTTTAGCTCACGCTGAAGATTTACTCCTGTAATGGTCATATGCTTTCGAACCCACGACTCGGGCATCTGAACAAAATCTATTGCCTTGCTGACACCCTCGGCACGAAGTTTTCTTGCATTGCTGCGACCTATACCCCACAGATCTTCAATTGAGATCCATTTTAATGCTTTGAGGCGCTTCTCCTCACTATCAATAACATGGCACCCATTGGTTTGCGAAGGATACTTTTTTGCTATACGATTTGCTATCTTTGCCAAGGCTTTTGTGGGGGCAATGCCAATTCCTACCGGTATAGAAGTCCATTGCCAGACACAATTCTTTATCTTAAGGCCATACTCTTTCATATCCTCCTGAATACCAGACAAGTGAAGAAAGCATTCGTCTATTGAGTATATCTCTTGATGGGGAGTAAAGTTTGATAATATACTCATCACCCTGCGGCTCATATCTCCATAAAGAGCAAAATTGGCCGAATAGACAGCTACATTATGCTGTTTGAAAAGCTCTGCAGCCTTAAATGCAGGAACACCCATCTCAACACCTACTTTTTTTGCTTCGTTACTGCGCGCAATAACACACCCGTCGTTGTTGGAAAGTACAACCACAGGGCGACCAATTAAAGAGGGGTTGAACACCCTCTCGCAGGATGCATAAAAATTATTGCAATCTACTAGAGCTACCATTTATGTGAAAATAATCAATTATGTTTTCTTATCGAATAGAGTATAATACCCCAAACAACCAGGGTATTTTCGGAAGTAATAGTGATAGGTTCGAATTTGGGATTAGAAGGCATTAGTCTGCATATGCCCTGCTCTATCTCGATACGTTTGACTGTGAACTCGCCATCGAGGTAGCAGAGTGCTATTCGGCCATGAGACCATTCTTCGGCCTTGTCTACCACCAGAAGATCGCCATCGTTGAAGTCTTCGTTCATTGAGCTTCCTTTGACCTTAGCATAAAAGGTTGCCTCTGGATGCCTGATAAGCAACTTATTCAAATCGATACGCTCGCTTACAAAATCGTCTACATTGGTAAACGGACCTGCAACCACATCTCCTGCCAAGGGAATTTCCAACTGTGAAAACTCCGGCTTATATACCTCAATTTGCGACGAGCTAAATAGCTTCTTCATGATGCAAACTTACATAAAAATTGATTTTAATAAGAGCATAAAATGTGCAAAATATGTTTTTTTTCGTAACAAATTCGAAACATCAAATTTTATTAGTTACTTTTGTATAGAGTGAAGCATAATCTTACAAAAAAGTCACAAAAAAGAACAGCTATATGAATATCAACAAATTAAAAATGGCTAAGTCGCTAAGACTTATATCAGCCGGTAGACATAGAACTAATATTTTACGTGGTTGGGAACAAAAAACAATAGCTTTTCTTGTTCAGAAGATTCCTTCTTGGGTTAGCTCCGATGGTCTTACAGCGTTTGGTTTATTTGGTAACATTATGGTTGCCACTAGTTTTGTTCTTGGTGCATATATTAACCGATATTGGTTACTTATATCTCTTCTGGGGTTTGCAATAAATTGGTTTGGCGACTCATTGGATGGAAGGCTTGCTTATTATAGAAATACTCCGCGTAAATGGTATGGCTTCTCTCTGGATGTTATTGTCGACTGGATTGGAACTATACTTATTGGCACCGGATTTACTATTTATGCACCCGGCATTTGGAAGTATACAGGATTCTTCTTTGTAGTACTTTATGGATGGGAAATGATTACTGCCCAGTTACGCTACAAAATTGGGGGACAATACTCAATTGACTCCGGAATATTTGGCCCTACAGAAGTGCGAATTCTTATTGCAACAATTGTTATACTTGAGGTTGTTATACCTGGATCTATAAAATATCTTGCCACTGCTGCTTGTGTTTTTATTCTAATTTCAAACTTAGTGGAATCGCGTAAACTGATTAAGTTGGCAGATGAACGTGATAAAGAAGAGCTAAAAATTAAACTGGAGGAGATTAAAAATGCTCACAAGGAAAACGCCTGATATTAGTTAGATTATTTTTTAAATAATGTAGGTGTTTATTATATTTGAAAATAACTTTAATTCTCAACACATTAATAAAATCGATCTAAATCTTTATCTTTGTATAAAAATAGGATAAAGATGACGCACTCGATGACGGGTTATGGTAAGGCTGTAGCTGAACTCCCAAATAAGAAAGTAACCATAGAGATAAGATCTCTTAATAGCAAGCAATTTGATCTTTATACACGTATTCCTATGGTATATCGTGTTAAAGAGATTGAGCTTAGAAATTCACTTTCGGGCCTTCTGGAAAGAGGTAAAGTTGACCTTACTATTAACGTAGAGCAATATGCTAAAGATGTTTCTTCACGAATAGATTACACTATTCTTAATCAATACAGAAAAGATATTGAAAAATCGGCCAACGAAATGGGAATTTCGCCTCCTGACGATTGGTTTTCTGTGCTTTTGAGGCTTCCTGATGTAATGAAACAGGAGACTGAAGAGTTAGATGAAGAGGAGTGGAACACCATAAATAATGCTATTAACAGAGCAGTAGAAAGCCTTATACTTTTCAGGAAACAGGAGGGTATGATGCTGGAAAAGGTGCTTCGTGAGAAAATTGGTAATATAAGAAATCTCTTATCTGAAATTGCCCCATTTGAGGGAGAACGTATAGAGAGAGTGAAAAACCGTATTTTAGAGGAGTTAAGCAACTTGGAAGGTATTGATTATGATAAAAACCGGTTTGAACAGGAGATTATTTATTATCTGGAAAAGCTTGACATTAACGAAGAGAAAACACGCCTGGCTCATCATTTAAACTATTTTGAAGAGGTTCTTAAAGAGGAAAAATCGCAAGGGAAAAAGCTTGGATTTATCACACAAGAAATTGGCCGTGAGATTAATACACTTGGATCTAAGTCGAACATGTCGGGGATGCAACGTTTAGTAGTTCAAATGAAAGATGAACTTGAACAGATTAAAGAACAGGTATTGAATATACTTTAGCAGAATATTCAATACTATTTGAATTTTTATTAAACAGAGTAAGATGGCTAAATTGATAATAATTTCTGCTCCCTCAGGTGCCGGAAAATCTACACTAGTAAGATATCTGCTATCGCAGAGTTTAAATATCAAATTCTCTATTTCAGCAACAAGTCGCAAGCCTCGTGGTGAAGAAAAAGATGGAGTTGAATACTATTTTCTTACTCCTGATGAGTTTAGGTCTAAAATCGAATCCAATGAGTTCCTTGAATATGAGGAGGTTTACCATGACAGATTTTATGGAACACTTAAATCTGAAGTAGACAGGATTATTGCTGAAGGAAATAATGTGATTTTTGATGTTGATTGCATTGGAGGATTAAATATTAAGAAGTACTACGGAGATAAAGCATTGAGTATTTTTATTATGCCACCTTCGCTAGAAGTTTTGAGAGAAAGGTTAGAAAAAAGAGGAACAGATTCTCAAAAAGTAATTGAGGACAGACTTGCAAAGGCTGAGTATGAGATGAGCTTTGCGCCTCAATTTGATGTAACTATTTGTAATGATGATTACGATAGAGCAAAAACAGAAATACTTAAACTGGTTAGCGATTTCATTTAGAGAATTAGAGAGTAATCTTAAAATTGGAATTTATCTTACTTTAATTTTTAACTGCAAAGTATGGGTTATATAAAGATTGGCACAATAATTTTATTTTCTCTGCTATCCTATATCTTGGCCGGACAGACAGTAGATAAAGAAACAAAGGTTTATGCCGTTAAAGAAGGACAAGAGTTAAAATTAGATATATACAAATCCAATAATTCAACTTCTCAAAATCAGCCTTGCATTATTTATGTTTTTGGGGGTGGTTTTAAAGAAGGATCTCGTGACAACGTAGACGACATACCATATTTTAATTTTTTTGCTGAACGAGGGTTCACTGTTGTGTCTATTGATTATAGATTGGGAATGGCTGGACAAAAAGCACCTAGCCTCTTTAATTTTAAGCCATTGACAAATGCAATATCTTTAGCGGTATCTGATCTTTATACTGCTACATGTTATCTTTTAGAGAATGCAGATGAGTTAAATATCGATCCATCTTTGTTTATTATCAGTGGTTCGAGTGCTGGTGCAATTACAGTGCTACATGCCGACTATGAAGAACGAGACAATCACCCTTCCGCTGATGTTCTTCCAGAAGATTTTAAATATGCTGGTGTAATTTCATTTGCTGGTGGTATTTTCAGCAATGAGGGACTTCCATCATATGATCAAAAACCTGCTCCCACAATGTTTTTTCATGGTAGTGCAGACAAGTTAGTAATTTACAATAAAACTAGATTTTTTAAAACTGGCATGTTCGGTTCTGCAGCTCTTACAAAAAGATTTAAACAGGAGAGATATCCTTATGTCTTTTATAGTTATGAATGTTTAGGGCATGAGGTATCTTCTCTACCGATGAAAGAGTTTCTTCCAGAGATAGAAAAGTTTATAGATGAATTGGTGGTTAATAAAGAACAACTTATGATTGACATTAATTATATAGATTTATTACATCACCCTGAGACTTCAGACACTCCCGAAACTTTTTATAATTAAACATGCAAAAATTTCTCGAAAAATATTTGCTCCCAATTGCTATGGTTCTTGGGATTGCATTCCACAGACAACTTTCTGTTCTTTCATCTTTCCTTCCATATCTTATTGCTATAATGCTTTTTATTTCCTATTGCAGAATAAGCTTGAGTGATATAAAACTGACTAAGTTTCATTATATTCTTTTGGCAATTCAATATATAGGCAGTGCAGTTATTTATCTTCTTTTAAGACCAATAAATGAAATACTGGCTCAAGCAGCTATGATATGCGTTTTAACCTCAACTGCTACATCTGCACCGGTAGTTGCCGGTCTTTTAGGGGGTAGTATTTCAGTAACAGCTGCATATTCTATTATAAGTAATCTTACAGTTGCACTGATTGGTCCTATATTTCTATCTTTTATTGGTCACAATTACTCTTCTATAAGTCTAGCAGAATCGTTCTGGCATATTTTTAAAAGTGTTATACCTATATTAATTCTTCCATTTATAATTGCTTTAACTGTACATAAAATTGCACCAATAGTTCACAGAAAGATTCAGTCGGCTCAAATCATCTCATTTTATATTTGGGCAGCTGCTCTTACTATAGTAATAGGCAATATTACACAATACGTTATACTTCAGGACGATGGCAATTATACACTTGAGTTAATAATTGCTTTTACATCTCTTGTTATATGTTTATTGCAGTTTTTCTTTGGCAGGAAAATTGGCAAAAAATTTGGTAGAATTGTCGCCGGTGGACAAGGTTTGGGACAGAAAAATACTGTACTTGCAATTTGGTTGACACAAACATATTTAAATCCTCTTGCTACATTAGGCCCGGGAGCCTATGTATTATGGCAAAATTTAGTAAATTCATGGCAGATTTGGAGACATATTAAACAAAAGCATTCCGATTAATGACAATCAAACTATAGAATAGACCTTGCTAAAACCAAACTTATGAAACAAATACATCTCATCTATTTACTGCTACTGTTATCGGTTCCACTTTCTTCTCAAGAGTTAAATAATGATTCATTAAAGAATAGATTAAACCGATCTTTAGAAAACATTTACAGGGAAACATTGAATCGGTCTGGAAGAGTTGTAGTTGACAGCATTGCGTTTGATAAACGTAAAAAAAGTATAGAGTTTCATACAAACCTGTCACTTTCATACCTTCCCATGAGAGAGGAGACTGTGCTACAGATATATGACAGTATCCGTTTTCACCTATCACCTAGCTATAAAAAATTTCATATTGCAGTTTTTTCCGATCAGATAGAGATAAGTAACCTTATACCCAACTACTTCCGAAAGAAACAAATTGACAAAAGCCGACTAATTGCACATAAGGTAAATATTCCTTTGGTAACAGCTGTTTCTGATCCATCAGGAGAGCCAAGTAAGGGGTTACAAAACAACCACATTGCTATGTGGCAAAGTCACGGCTGGCACTACGATCAAAAACTTGCCCGATGGGAATGGCAACGAGCTAGAATCTTTCAAACCGTAGAAGACATTTATACACAAAGCTACGTTCTACCATTTCTTGTACCAATGCTTGAAAATGCCGGAGCAAATGTTCTATTACCACGAGAAAGGGATTATAATCGTAACGAGGTAATTGTTGATAACAATCACAACACAGGCAATTCTACATATTTCGAACGTAATGGAAAGGAACAGTGGAGAGATAGTAACTCTAAAGGATTTGAAAATTCAAAAGCGGTTTATTTAGATGGAGAGAACCCTTTCAAGATGGGTACTGCTCGTCAAATTGTGACAATCAATAAAGGATATGAAAGTCTCGCAGAATGGATACCTTCTATTCCGGAAACAGGAGAATATGCTGTTTATGTATCATATCAAAGTCAGAAAAACAGTAGTGAAGATGCACTTTATAGTGTATATCATTTGGGTGGTAAAACAGATTTCAGAGTCAACCAACAGATGGGAGGAGGAACATGGATATTTTTAGGTAATTTTCATTTCCAAGAGGGAATCGAACATAAGGTAACACTTTCAAATATCGGCAAGCGAGCAGGAAGAATTGTAACTGCAGATGCTATAAAGATTGGAGGAGGAATGGGGAATCTTGCCAGGATGCCTTTCACTAAGGGATTTGAAGAAGATAACAGACAAATTTCAGAGACTGAGACTATGTCAAAACCATCGATTCCTTTTATTAAATATAGACCTGAAATTAGTGGCTATCCACGTTATACAGAAGGATCGCGATACTGGTTGCAGTGGGCAGGTGCACCAGATTCGGTTTATAATAGATCTGAAAGTAAAGATGATTATACAGATGACTTTGTAAGTCGCGCCTTGTGGGTTAATTGGCTGACAGGAGGTTCTTCTGTACTCCCTAAAGAAAAAGGGTTAAATATACCTTTGGATCTGGCATTTGCTTTCCATACTGATGCAGGTACTTTTTGGGGAGATACCATAGTAGGCACACTCGGTATTTATATGACTAAATTTAATGACGGACTATTCGAAAATGGTAAATCACGATGGGCTTCGAGGGATCTCAGTGAATTGATTATGGATGAAATTATTTCTGATATTGTACGTGAATTTGAACCAGAATGGACTCGTCGCCATCTTTGGAACCGTTCATACGCAGAGGCGCGCATTCCAAATGTGCCAACCATGTTGCTGGAGTTATTATCGCACCAAAATTTTGCAGATATGAGGTATGGGCTGGATCCCACCTTCCGTTTTACCGTAAGCCGTTCAATATACAAGGGAATGTTGAAGTTTATATCTACTCAATATAACAGACCATTTGTAGTACAACCTCTTCCGATTAAAGATTTCACGGCACTTTTTGTTGGTGAAACTGAAGTTGAGCTTACATGGCAACCAACAGAAGATCTGAGCGAACCCTCTGCAACACCTACCAAATATATAGTTTATACCAGAGTAAACGGAAAAGGGTTTGATAATGGTGTTATTACAGAAACTAATCGCTATCAAACATCTATTAAAAAAGGAGATATATATAGTTTCAAAGTAGTGGCAGTGAATGATGGTGGTAAGAGCTTTCCTTCAGAAATTCTATCGGTGTGTCGTCGTGACATGAAGAATGAAGTGCTTATTGTCAATGGATTTACAAGACTGTCGGCTCCCTTCAGTTTTACAACCTCAAATGATAGCATTGCAGGGTTTACAGGTATTGTTGACTATGGGGTACCTTATATCAAAGACCATCATTTTACGGGACAGATGCATGAGTTCAGGAGAGTAATTCCATGGATGGACGACGACGCATCGGGTTTCGGCGATAGTGACGCCAATTATGAGACAACTGCTATAGCAGGTAACACATTTGACTATCCATATATACATGGTCAGGCTTTTGCAAATGCAGACTACTCTTTTGTCTCAGTTGCTTCGAGTGCGGTTGATAAAGGTTACGTTAACCTTTCTGATTACGCAATTGTGGACTGGATACTAGGTAAACAACGTGAAGTGGTAGTTGCCAGAGGTGCCAAGCCTTCTAAATTTAAAACGTTTTCGAATAAGTCGATGGATGCAATCACCAAATTTTGCCAGCAAGGAGGTAATATTATAGTTAGTGGCTCATTTGTCGGTACTGATTTATGGGATAACCCTTTAGCAACTGAAGAGGAAAGAAAATGGGCAATGGAAACTCTGAAGTTCAGGTGGCGCAATAACAACGGTGCTGTGACAGGTCATATCAAATCAGTGCAATCTCCATTTCCAGCAATTAAAGGAAATTATTCCTATTATAACACACTTAATAGTGAGAGTTATGTTGTAGAAAACCCGGATGCCATTATACCGGCAAATGAACAGTCATTCACCATATTACGATACTCTGAAAACAACTTAAGCGCAGGAGTACTTTATAATGGAAGTGAATATAAGACCTGTATTTTGGGCTTTCCAATTGAATCTCTTCAAAAACAGGATGAACGAGAACAGTTAATTAAACAAATTATGGATTCTTTCAAACAACTCTAGAATAGGTAAAAAGTTTTGTTGCGATTTGCCATACCATAATTGATATAAAACACGTTTAATTAGTAGATACTGATTCAAGTTTATGTAAATCATGAAGATTAATAGTTTTTAATCTAAAAACATATATCTTTGCTTTCGATGCTTAATTAATAATAAAAAAATCAGTTATATGAAGAGATTTTTATCAATCATTATTATATCTATTTTACTAATACCTAATATGCTGCAAGCCCAATCTGAGGAAGATAGTGGTGAATTCTCGATCGATATTAATCTACGTCCAAGAATGGAATATAGAAACGGCTACAATTATACACGATTGGAATCAGATAAAGCATCTTCATTTATATCAAATCGAGCACGTTTAGGGCTTAATTTTGATAATGGTTTTCTGTCTGCTCGCATGGCTGCACAAGATATTTCGTTGTGGGGACAGAAAGTACAGAATGATAATGAAGGAAATAGATTTACATTAAATGAAGCTTGGGCACAGATAAAATATAACGAGTTTTTTGCGAAGATTGGGAGACAATCGCTAAATTACGATGATGGGAGAATATTATCGGTCTCAAACTGGACTCCTACAGGGATATGGCATGACGCTTTAAAATTAGGTTTTGAAAATAAGCTGAACACCTTTCACCTTATATTGGCTTATAATCAATCGAGAGAGTTGACTAATTCGGGCACTTATTATTTTCCTGTTGGTCAACCTTATCAGAATATGCAAACAATATGGTATCAATACCATAATGACAGAGGCTTTAGTGTATCTGCACTTTTTATTAATTTAGGATTTGAAACAGGTAATGCTAATGCACAACCTCTAGTTTCGGATAGAGAGTATTTGCAAACAATGGGAACAAATATTGGATATAAAAACAGTTTATGGAATATTATGGGTACTGCATATTATCAAATGGGCACTAATGCTAATAGTCAAGAGGTTAGTGCTTATATGCTGGCTCTACGAGGAAGTTATAAAATAACTCCTAATATCTCTCTATACGGTGGTACCGAGTTTCACCCAGGACAGGATACAGAATCTGATAAAAAATCGTACATGGATCTGCTTTACAGATCGAATCACTCTTTTATGGGTGCAATGGATTACTTTAGAGGTAATGACAACTTTGGGGTATTTCATAAATACTTGGGATTTAAGTGGAATGCAACCAAAAAGCTTGAATTAGATTTAAGTTATCATCACTTTAACTCAGATAAATACATCGATGTTGATGGTAATGATAGAAAGAACTTAGGATCTGAAATAGATTTCAAATTTACCTACCCTATCAGAAAATATATTGTATTTGAAGGTGGCTACTCTTTTATGCTGGCCACAGATGCAATGCCAATTGCAAAAGGCAGACCGGGTAACCCTGAATCATGGCAGGATTGGGCATATGTAAGTCTTACTATAAATCCTACAATCTTTCGTGGTAAGTTTTAATTATATATTCCCTAAAATTTTATCCATTATGTAGTTAGTGCGAGCTGCTGATAAACCTGTACTTATTGGCATGTCTCCATTACCTTTCAAGTAATTTACTATACTTTGAATTAAATAGTATTGAATATTATCGGGGTTTTGTAATAAAAACTGCTGTTTATCAGTGGAGGTTTCTAATTTTATTGGAGAAAAATCAAAGCTAGAGAATTCTAGTTTTCCTTTTGTCCCAACTATATATATTCTGTCTGTACGTGTATCTTTAGGTGCTACAAAACTCCAGCTGCCACTTCCAACAACACCATTCTTAAAGTTAAGTATGGCAGAAACGGTGTCTTCAACTTCATACAATCCCCCTATATTTTGAGAGAATCCGTGAACTTCCTCAATCTCTCCAAATATAAAATCTAACAGGTCTAACTGATGTGACGCTAAATCGTAGAAGTATCCTGCACCTGCTATCTCTTTTTTTACTCTCCAAGGCAAATTTTCTCGGTCATAATCAGTGGCATATGGTGGAATAGCGAAACTTATCTGTACTGTTGAAATTTCTCCTAACGCACCCTCGTCAATAAGTTGTTTCACTTTTAAGAAATAGGGTAATGTGCGACGATAATAGGCTACAAAACATGGGATTCCTGTCTCTTCTGATACTTTATTTATCTCTATACACTCGTTGTATGATGATGCCATAGGCTTTTCAATATATACTGGCTTTCCCGCTCTCATTGCTGCCTCAGCATATTTAAAATGGGAGCCTGGAGGTGTTGCAATATATATAGCATTTACTTCAGGATCATTAATCAATTCATCGGCATCACTATAATATTTCTTGACATCGTGACGTATAGCATAATCTTTTGCCTTTTCAATATCACGTCGCATTACAGCAACAACTTTTGAACCTTGAACTTTATTAAAAGCAGGTCCACTTTTCTTCTCTGTAACCGCTCCGCAACCAATAAACCCCCACTGTATCATATATGTATGTAATTTATTTTTACTAGAGTAAGTCGATCTTCTTACTTCTTCTATAAGAAAGATATCCTAATATTGATAATAGAACAAATGCAATTGCAATATAGGTTAAAATAGAATTAGCACTATCAATTTGTCCATATGAATGCATACCACTGAAAAAATAATTCACTCCTATATATGTCATCAAAACAGAAAAGAAAGCAAATACAGACAAAAGATTGAATAACCATTTATTGCTCCAGTTTCTTACGAGATGTATATGGGTAACAATAGAATAAATTACAATAGTAATCAGTGCCCAGGTCTCCTTTGGATCCCAACCCCAATATCGACCCCAAGATTCATTTGCCCAAACTGCACCTAAAAATGTACCAATTGTCATAAGGGCTATTCCTATCAACATCGACAAATTATTAATGATTGTCATCTCTTTAATTCGGCTAATTAATAGAGGAGATTTTTTCACAAATGTAATCACAGAAAGATTTGTAATACCAAGTAAAAAACAGATACCAAAGAAGCCGTATGCTGCAACTATTACTGCTACGTGAAACATCAACCAAGGAGATTTCAGCACAGGCACCAAAGTATTTATTTGAGGATCCATCCAGTTGAGACTTGAAACAAAAAGTATTACTCCACCAAATAAAGTTGCTAATGCTAGTGTTATTGTACTTTTTCTTCCAAAGATAAAACCAGCCAAAACGGTTGCCCATGAAACATAAACCATAGTTTCGTATGAGTTACTCCAAGGTGCATAACCTGATATATACCAGCGCACTCCTATACCAAACATGTGATAAATAAAAAATAAAATAATTCCAATAATCAGTATTATTGATATATATCTGATCCATGTACGGTTGCGAAACAGATTGATAAAAGTAAACACTAAAAGTATTCCTCCAAGTATAAAATAGCCCAACTTACTGTTATTAAAGATATTCAACTGATTATACTTTTGTTCTGCACTTAAACGTTTTGTATTTATTAAATTGGCTTTATCGTTTTCTAATTGATGTTTTTTTATCAAATCTAACGACTCATCTGCCAAGTTCCAGTCACTACTTTTAAGAGCAGAAGAAACCTCATTTAGATAATTTTTGAAAAGCATATTATCCACTTCATTTGCAACAAGCCAGCTATTAGTGTTATCAGTTGGGTTTGGAAATATACCAGGAATTGTATGAGATATGATCATATAAAAAATATTGATCCGTTCATCTAGTTTTATAAGATCTTTATCTGATTGGGTTCTATCATTTGCAGACTTATGATAAATCTCTTGCAGTTGTGGTAATAAATGATAATTTCCATTATTATCAAACTGGCTGTGATAAGCTAAATAATCTCCGTTATATTCAATTAATGGAGTATGCATCCATGACTCGGGATTGGCTAGTAAGCTTAGAAGAAATTGATCTGAGTTGAGATTAAAAATAGTTGTTTCTTTATGTAGTTTTCGTAATATCTCAGAAGAAAATGTATTCATTGGCATTACTCTACCTCTGAATTGAACAGGTAGAGATCCAAATTTTGCAGCATGTGCTTGTGGAATTACATCTATTTTTTGAGCCGTTGAGATGTTTTGACCTATTCCTTTAAATGGCACAACCATAAACAGGATAAGTATAACTGTTTTCAACTCTTTTCTTATCTCATTAAGATCTTTACTTAGTTTACGGAATCTTGAGTTAGGGAGAAGAAACATTAAGATAAATCCTATAATTAAAAGAACATAACCTGAATATGTTATAGTCCTTCCAGCAACATCTTTGTTAACTGACAAAACTGTTCCCATTTCATCCTGGTCATATGAAGCTTGAAAGAAACGATATCCTTTCAGATTGAGCACATTATTCATATATACAGATGTCTCAATAACATTATCATTAATATGAACTAACAGTTTACTTATATATGATGAAGGACTATTAGAACCCGGATATCTATTTAATTTAAAATCAACTAATTCCAACTCGAAAGGTAGTTCTTCAACTTTTACCCCTTTGGACGTATGCATCACAAATTTATTTGATTTTTCACCTTCTCGTATATGTACCTGACCCTCTTTACCGAATAAAAAGGTTGTTAGAGCTCCTCCTAATATAACGATAAGCGAAACATGTATCACAATTAATGCCCATCTCTTTTTTGTAATGTACTTACTATTAAATAGAATAAGAATAAAATTTACAACTAGGAGTAGTTGCAATAAAATAAATATCGGAGAATAGTAAACAAGCATTTTTGCCGCTTGAGTACCAATTTTACTCTCTAAAAAAGTAGCTGAGGCTAATCCTATTGCATAGAATAGCATTAATATAATAGATCCTTTGTATGAGGCTAAGAAGTTAATAAATCGTTCCATCTTTAAAAAATATAATATTTACTCATTGCAAAGATATAGAAAAATGGGTAAGAGTAACTTATATTAAGTCATCTTACCCATTTAATTATTTTTAGAAGAATTAGAATCTTATCAAGCTTCTTCCCATTGTTTACGTAATAGCTCTAAAGCTGCAGGTACCACAACTTCTCGCTCTCCCTGACATCCACACTCAAAACTTACATACTTATCATATCCAAGCTTTTTGAGTCCTCTGAAGCCATCAACATAGTTATCTGCTTCGTTATCTTCACCTGGCATACTGCGACGTTTTCTACTTGCAATATGTACATGTTGTAAATATTTACCGGCTGAAATAAATGCTGCATAATCAGAGGTTTCCTCTCTTGTCATATGCCAAAAATCGCCTAAGCAAGTAACACCGGGATTATTGATATCACGACAAATAGATGCTGCATCTGCAACCTGACGAAGATAGAATGCTTCACCTCTATTCAAAGGTTCCAAAATAACAGTTGTGCCATGCTGTTGTGCCAGAGTTCCCATTTCATTAAACTGCTCACAAAGAAAATCTCGTGTTTCTTGTGTGTGAGGCATAACAGGTATCTGACTATTAAAAGCAGGTACAATTATTACACCTGTAGAGCCTACTTCACCAGCAGCAACAATAAGTTGAGCCATAGTATCTCTGCATTGTTTACGAATTTCAGGATCTGTTGAAAGAATAAATCCATCAAAGCCTGCACAAATAGCACTCATCTTTATATTTCGGCCTTTAAGAGCCTCTATATATTCATTTTTTCTTGCTAAAAGAGCTTTACCATGAGGCTCAAAACCAACAACTCCATGCTTTTCCATGAAGTCAAATTTCTCATTTAAATTAGAACCAGGTGCAGTACCTTCTTGAAATGAGATATTCAATTTTACTTCAGCTGTAGAGTTTTTGTCATTTGAATTTGCAGACGCAAATGAGTTACATCCTCCTATTGCTAAAGCTGCTGATCCTGCAATTGATGATTTAAGAAATTTTCTTCTGTCGAGTCTCATAATAATTTATTTTTGACCTGATCCTGGAACTGGTACTGTAAATCCTGACATATCCATTTTACCAATATTAAGATCTGTCGGTGTATAATCCAGAGGAGAAGCAGTCATTGCATCCCAAGTAGTTTCTTGTCCTGTATATGCAGATTCGCGACCCATTATAGCTGCCAAGTTAGAAATTGCAGTTTCTGAAGCCTGCTCAATTGGTGTATTGGCACGAATGCAATTTACCAAGTTAACATGCTCAAGTGTATATGGGTCAGTCTGAGTGAAATTTGTCTTTTCATCTTCATAATTGTATTCCCAAATTACATTTCCTGCTAAATCTTTAATTACATGACCACCATTTGAAGACCATGAACCACGTGTTCCTTGAATAAATTCACTTACATTATTAGCGCATCCATCAATTTGACGACACATACTATGTAGATGAATTCCATTTTCCATTGTGAAATCTACACTGAAGTTATCATATTGATCACCAGTAACACGACGTTGACGTGAACCGAATGCTACAGCTTTAGCTGGTTTAAGACCGGAGAACCATGTAAATACGTCGATATTATGAACATGTTGCTCAACAATATGATCTCCTGATAACCATTTCCAGTTTACCCAATCGCGTACCATAAATTCGAAATCATTCCATTCCGGCTGACGATCACGATACCACAACATACTTTGATTCCAATAAACAGCTCCACCAGTAATTTCACCAATTACACCATTCATAATCTGTTTGAATGATTCAACATAACTACGTTGATGATGACGTTGTGTTCCTGTTACAATTGAAAGATTTTTTGCTTGTGCTTGTTTTGCAGCTGCTACTATTGTTCTGTATCCTGCTGAATCAACACAAATTGGCTTTTCAAGGAAGCAATGTTTGCTCTTTTCTACTGCATATTTAAAATGTTCTGCACGGAAAAATGGAGGTGTACAATCGATAAGAATATCAATTCCACTATCTATAACTTGTTTATAAGCATCTAAACCTACAAAACGCATATTTTCTGGTATATCGATGCTCTTTTCAGTTTTCAATTTATTAGCAAGGCCATCTACTCTATCTTGAAATACATCGCCTAATGCAACAATTGTAACTCCATTTGCTGCATTTAAGAAATTCATTGCAGCACCAGATCCTCTTCCTCCACAACCAACTACTCCTGCTTTAAGTTCTTTTCCGTCAGAAGCTAAATCTGGAAGTTCTGGAATATAATAAGTTCCAGGCTCACGCAACGGTACAATTGCATCTTTTTTACCTGATCCACTACATGATGACAGCAAGCCTGCCGAACCTGTACCAATAACTCCCACAGCTCCTGCTACGGCAGAAGTTTTCAGGAATGATCTTCTGGTTAAATTACTTTCTTTCATTTGATTTATAATTTTTAAAGTCTATAATTATTAGGTAATATATTATTAGTTAAATTTCTATTCAATACTATTGTTAAATATTGAGTTTGGTTCGCATACAACTCTAAATCCTATTCCTTTAATATCTGAATACCACCAAATACTCTTAGGTTGTTGTGGATCTGTTTTCAACCATTCATCATGATTAGTGTGATTTCTGGCAGCACTTCTAACATCTATTGCATCTGAATTATAAAAGCCACCTCTAACTACCCATTCTTCTCCTTCTGTAACTATTGGATCTTTTGTATTTAATCCTCTCTTTTTATAAGATTCTGGATCATATTTATCAGCAGTATATTCCATTACGTTACCTAACATATTTTTTAAACCGTAAGGATTTGGCAATACTTCACTTGGAAGTTGTGTACGTCCATTACTATTTTTATTATAAATAACATATGTACTTATACTGTCTGTTTTAGGTTTAAATATATTCCTCATAAAACCTTGATCAGAAAAATCCTTTGCTGTACCAGGGAAGAAATATGAAGTTTCTTTTCCTCCTCGTGCCGCATATTCCCATTCAGCTTCAGTTGGTAATCTATATTTTTTGCCTGTTTTCTCAGAAAGCCATTGACAGAATGTTTCAGCCGCATAGTGTGTCATTGTAATTGCAGGACGATCACCTTGTCCCCATCCTTGATCAGGAAAACCAAATGGAGATGTTGGACCTGAAATTGCATCAACATCCATTGCATTAAGGTTATTATGATAAACCACTTCCGGAGGTGTTCTACCTTCACTCATTGTCTCAGAATAAAATGCCCAAAATTGATCCCAAGTTGTTTCTACTTCTGCCATAAAAAAAGGACTTACAGTTACCTCATGTTGTGGAGATTCATCTGTGTTGCGGAAAGGTTCTTTTTCAGGGCTTCCCATTTTAAAAGTACCTCCATCAATTGCTATCATTTTGAAAGATACTGGGCTGCCAGGTATTTGCTCTGTGAAATTTTCGAAACGTGTAACTTGGGCCGGTTCAACAAAAAAGCTACTACTGTCAACCTGATATGAACCTGACATACCAGGTATTCCTGTCATCTTAGAATGTGAATAATTTGGATTATAATGACCTACATCCAAGTGACAACTTATACATTGAAGATCTAACTTTTCAGCATTATCATCATAATATAAATGTGCAGTAATTCCATCATCAGTTATATCTTGAGGAAAAAGATTTTGATGACATTTTATACATGACTCGTTCGGTATATATTTAATTGCATGTTCTAATTCAGATTTCTGCTCCCAATTAAAATCAGCACTATCCTTTGTTATATAACCCCATACGTCGCGTGCACCTAAAGCAAGTTTAGCAGAATAATGAGCCCAAGTATCATCTTTTGGAGGGAGGTGACAATCAACACAGTTGACCATAACTCCACTGCCATTATTCACATGCACAGAAAGTTCCCAGCTCTCTTCTGCATGAGGATGTACATGGCACATCATACATGATTCGTTTGTTGAAAAATAAACTGATGTCTGGTATAATGCAGCTACAAACACTACCCCTATTATAATTCCTATTAAAAGTATAAAACCTTTTCTTTTGTGAAATTTCGATTTAGGTTTGTTGTTCCTTTTTGAAATCTTCTCCATTACAGTTAATGATATGTGAAATTAAATTATAGATTAAATCTATTCATGAAAATTGTTTGCCTATAAAAGTAATATATTTTATACAAAGTGAAAAAAATAAATTGTATTTATTACATTCTATAATTCCATTCGCGTTGATTATATTTAATTTTCCTCAATTCTTCTATCAATTTTACATCAACATCCTGAAGAACTGTTAATTCAGAAACATTAAAATATTGCAATAGTAAACTTGTTAAAGTATTAAAAAAATCAGATGCTAAAGGAGCAACCCCATTAGTTTTTAAAATATATGTATAAATGTTCATTACTGGACTTGGAACTGATGCTGTTGCTTTTTTTGTAATAACCTTTTGTTTTGAAGATAAACTATTTTGCAAATTCGTTAAGTCTGAATTATAAAGCAAAGTTCCATGATGTAATTCTCGTCCCTTTGATACATGTGAAGCTGTACCAGATATCTTAAAACCTTCCAACCATAGATCTTTTCGCTTACCAATTTCAACCGGTATTTCCAAAATATTAAGCACATCTACAATTGGTTTTAAAAAATTAGCACTTAGAGGTGCACTAGTTTTATCTTGTATAAAAGAAAAATTTATATTGCCTTCATCGTGATATACTGCCCCTCCACCAGAAAGACGCCTAATAATTGTTATATTATTTTCTATACAATAATCAATATCAACTTCATTCATTAAGGCTTGATTTGAGCCAATAATAACACTAGGATTGTTTGAATATATAAAAAGAAAATCTTCTCCTTTTTTATTAAGAAGGTATTCCTCAGCTGATAAGTTAAATGATGGTATTTTAGAAGGAGAGAAAACTATTTTCATATATATAAATTACATCTTATTTTTAAGCATTTCTCTTGCTTTCTCTACTATTGTATCTATATTTATATCAATATCTTTTGGCTCCATATTTATATAAATATCTGGTTCTACTCCGAACTCAATATGATCTTTTTGAGAATTAAACATAGGTGATGCTGAAAATCTTACAGACCAGCCATTTGGCAGTTCAGATGTGAAAGGCAAACCACTACCTCCACCAGTTTTATCTCCTATGACTGTTACATTATTAGCATGTTTCATTATACTGACAAATTCATTTGTAGCACTATAACACCCTCTGTTTGTAATAACAATTACCGGTTTCTGAAACCTTATTCTATTATAGCTCTCAACATATTTGGGATATAATTCAGAAAAGTCATTGTGATTAGGACCTGTTTTATGAGAAATATAACCTACTAATGTGCGTTCATTAAAAAATCTGCTGGTAATCTTTTCAACGTTTGAGAGGCTTCCACCTCCATTATCTCTAACATCTATTATTAGTCCTTTACAAATTGCCATACGGTTTAAAATTTGATCAAGACCTGAATCACTTACATCGTTAGAAAAACTTCCGTAATAAATATAGCCAACATTATCTTCAAGTATTTTATATTTCATACCCGAAGAGATACTATAGTCTTTCCCTAAATAAATAGATTGAATGTTTATATCAAAATTTGGAGGATAATTCTCACGCCATTCCCAATAACGTGTAATATCATGTGATGCCGATAAGTTTACGTGTCCATCTTTCAATTCGGACAACATTTCTCCCATTAGTTTGAATAAGCTTTCACTACTCATTTCAGGAGTAACTCTTATGCTGTATTCATCATAAACACTATTCCAGTCAATCTCTTTATACTCGAAGAAACAATAATTTTTGTCTAAAATATTCCACAAAGCTTCAAAGTTGCCTCTTGGATTATTCTCAAACTCCATATTCATTTCTATGCATCCTTGTGATATTACAAGAAGCAGTAGAGAATGTAGTAATATGGAGTTTTTTTTTAATTTCATCAGCTTATTAAGCTACCAGTTATTATCTACAGGGTATCTTATTAATTCTTTTCTCGTGTCTGCCTCCTTCAAAAGGAGTATTCAAAAACACTTTTAAAATTTCATAAAATTCTTCTTTAGTAAGTAATCTTCCTGGCAGAGAAAGGACATTAGCATCATTATGAGCTCGTGCATAGAAAGCAATTTCTGTGTTCCAACATAATGCAGCACGAATACCTTGATGTTTATTCATGGTCATGTTTATACCATTTCCAGTACCACATATTGCAATTCCTAATCTACACTCTCCATTTTCTACGGCTGCAGCTAAAGGATGGGCATAATCTGAATAATCTGAGCTTTCTTTAGAATAAGCACCAAAATCTTTATACTCAAGACCCATATCATTTAATACAGATATTAAATAATTCTTGGTATCATAACCTGCATGATCAGAGGCAAATCCTATAGGTTTATTTATACTATTAAATGATGACATAAAAATCAATTTTTATAATTTATGGCAATTATACTATAAAATCTTTTTTACCTGTTCGTATACATTTTGTGCAGTATATCCAAGTTTTTGGTCAAGTACTGTATAAGGTGCTGAGAAACCAAATGATTTAAAGCCCCAAACTAAACCGTCTCCAGACACTAATCCTTCTAAAGTTACCGGAAGTCCTGCAGTAAGACCAAACTTCTTTACACCCTTAGGCAATACATAATCTTGATAATCTTGTGGTTGAGATCTGAATAGGCCTTCAGATGGAACTGAAACTATACGTACTTTTATTCCTTCCTTCCTTAATAATGCAGCACCATCAACCAATGTGGAAACCTCTGATCCTGAAGCAAGTAAAATAACATCAAAATTAACTTCATCCTCTACAATGTAAGCACCTTTACTTGCTTGTAATGCTTCTCCAAATCTAGAATCTTTTGCAGGCAGGTCATTAATATTTTGTCTTGATAGAATTAAACCAGTTGGAGAGTTACTATTTTCAAGCGCCATTTTCCAGGCAACAGTAGTTTCGTTTACATCAGCTGGGCGAAGTACTAACATCGAATTCTTGCCTGAGTGATTTTGAAGTTTTTCTAAAAGACGTATTTGTGCTTCTTGTTCTATTGGTTGGTGAGTTGGACCATCTTCTCCTACACGGAATGCATCATGTGTCCAAATAAATATAACAGGAGTCTCCATCAAAGCAGCAACACGAATCGAAGGTTTCATATAATCAGAAAATGCAAAGAATGTTCCGCATGCAGGTATAACACCCCCATGTAAACTCATTCCTATGCATAAACATGACATTGTAAATTCTGAAACACCTGCTTGTAAAAATGCTCCTGAAAAATCACCTTTTGTAAATGCTTTTGTTTCTTTAAGGAATCCATCAGTTTTATCAGAATTTGAAAGATCGGCTGAAGAAACTATCATATTCTCTACTTTTTTAGCCAATTCAGTCAACACTGTTGCTGAGGCTGCTCTAGTAGCATTATTAGGTTTTTGTTGTATTGATGCCCAATCAATCTCTGGCAACTCTCTTGAGAACCATTTATTCTTCTTTTCTACCAATGTGGGATTTTCGTTTTCCCAAGCTTTTTCTCTCTCCTTTTTTGCTGCTACTATTGACTTTAACTCCTCAATTCTTTTTGCATAAAGTTCTTCTACTTCATTAAAAATAATAAAAGGATTTTCAGGATCACCTCCTAAATTCTTTACGGTCTGTTCATAATCTGCTCCTGCAGCACTTAATGGTTGACCATGTGTTGATATCTGACATTCAAATGAAGAGCAGTCAGCTTTCATTGCTCCTTTACCCATTATTGTGTTTCCAATAATTAAGGTAGGTTTTTCTTTTTCTGCCTTCGCTTCAGTTAACGCTTTGCGAATCTGTTCAACATCATTTCCGTTTATAGTGATTACCTTCCAATTCCATGCTTCATATTTTTTTGCAACATCTTCGCTCGTAACAACATTTGTAGTAGTTGAAAGCTGAATATTATTTGAGTCGTAAAACATAATAAGGTTATTCAAACCAAGGTGTCCGGCTATTCTACCAACTCCTTGTGAGATCTCCTCTTGAACAGATCCATCAGAAATAAAGCTATAAATAGTATGATCCATTACATCACCCAAACGATTTTGAAGGAACTTAGCTGCTATTGCAGCACCTGTAGCAAAAGCATGTCCTTGACCAAGAGGACCGGATGTATTTTCAATCCCTCTTTTTACATCTAACTCTGGATGACCTGGTGTTGGACTTCCCCATTGTCTGAAACTCTTCAATTCATCTAAAGTAAATTTGCCACTCATACAAAGAACAGAATATAGCATCGCAGACATATGACCTGGATCTAAAAAAAATCTGTCCCTAGATGCCCATGTAGGATTTTCAGGATCATATTCTAAAAACTCCGTGAATAAAACATTTATAAAATCTGCACCTCCCATGGCACCTCCAGGATGACCAGATTTAGCTTTTTCCACCATAGATGCTGACAAAATTCTGATATTATCAGCTGCTTTATTCATTAATGCAATATTGTTCATAAGAAATAGATATAATTTTAGGTTTTAATTTATTTGATTTGACACAAAGATAATGTTTTTTTAAATGTCTTAGATAAAATGATTATTTTTGATTTCCCTAATCAAATGAAATGAGTTTAAGCAATAATAAGATAAAATATATCAAATCTCTTAAAGAGAAAAAGTTCCGCAATCAATATAAATGTTTTATTGCAGAAGGAGAAAAGCTTGTATTCGATTTAATGCAAACTTGTAAATGTCAGTTAATAGCTGCATTGCCAGAAATTATTTCTTTACACAAACCAGATGCAGAAGAGGTGATTGTAGCTTCTGGAAATGAACTAGAAAAAGCAACACTGTTAAAAACTGCACCTTCTGTAATTGCAGTTTTTTATCAACCCGAAATTGACAAAAATGAATTAAACTTAAACAATAGCTTAAATATTATATTAGATGGTGTACAAGATCCGGGCAATGTAGGCACTATTGTAAGGATTGCAGATTGGTTTGGTATTTCTAATATTTATTGTTCTTACGACTGCGCAGATGTATATAACCCTAAAACTGTTCAAGCAACTATGGGCTCAATTGCTCGGGTAAATGTGTTATACACTGATATAATTGAACTCATAGAAAAGAATAAAAAAACACCTGTATATGGAACATTTCTCGATGGAAATAATATTTATAACGAGACTCTATCAAGTAATGGATTTATAGTTATGGGAAGTGAGGGAAAAGGTATAAGCAGTGAGGTTGAAAAATTAATATCTAATCGTCTATTTATACCTAACTATCCAATTGGTGTTAAAACATCAGAATCTTTAAATGTTGCAGTAGCTACTGCAATTACATGCTCAGTTTTCAGAAGTAAGCAATTCTGATTTTCTTAAAATAGACATTAAAAAAAATCACGTATTGAGTTTAATACGTGATCACCTAAAACTAATCTAATGAGAATGAAAGATTCCCTTCTACGGAAATCTGGGTGGAAAACGGGACTCGAACCCGCGACCTTCGGAACCACAATCCGACGCTCTAACCAACTGAGCTATAACCACCATTTTTATTTGCGAGTGCAAAGATATAATAAATATATCAATTCTCATAAAGTTTTGACAAAAAATCAAAATATTAGAATAGAAAATTATTCATGAAAAAAAATTAGTATATTTGAACCTGCTATTAAAAAGAACCGGATAAATGGAGAATAAAAAAATAAAACTTTCCATATTAGGAATATCATTTAGTCAAGTACAAGCTGGAGCTTATGCACTAATATTCTCAGAAGAAAATGGCATTCGACGTTTACCAATAGTCATAGGTACTCCTGAGGCTCAATCTATTGCAATTGTAATGGAAGGTATTACCCCTCCAAGACCATTATCCCATGACTTAATAAATTCAATTTTTAAAGATCTAAATATAAATTTAATCGAAATTTTAATTTATAAGTTTGAGGAAGGTGCTTTTTTCTCAGAACTTCTAATAGAACAAAACGGTATTGAGTACAGAATCGATTCTCGCACTTCTGATGCTGTTGCATTAGCTATTAGAACCAACTCTCCAATTTATACTACTGAAGAGATAATGCAAAATATGGCAATTGTTTTTGATGAACATACTTCTTCTGACCATCTAGACACATTTAATGAAGAAAATGATAAAATAGAAGAAGAATTATCTGATCTTCGTCTTGAAGCACTTAAAAATAGATTAGAAGATGCTGTTAGTGAAGAGAATTATGAATTAGCAACTCGTTTACGTGATGAGATTAATCGTAGAGAAAATAGATCTTGATTTTAGCTATAATGTCTGATACACTTTTTTATAATCCCGAAATCTTAACTAGCTCTCAATTAACCGAAATTGAGTCTAATCACTGTATTAAAGTTTTACGTTTAAAAATAGGTGATTCTATTAATGTAACAGACGGAAAAGGGCATTTATATAAATGTATTATAGTCGATAACAATTCAAAACGTACTGCTGTAAACATAATAAATCAAATAGATATTCCAAACCCAAGAAATTACAATCTTCAAATAGCTTTTACCCCTACCAAGCAAATGGACAGGAATGAATGGTTTGTAGAAAAGGCAACTGAAATCGGGATAGATAGAATAAGTCCAATTATATCAAATTTTTCTGAAAGAAAAGAGATTAAAATAGAAAAGCTTACAAAAACAGCTATTTCTGCAATGAAACAATCACAGCAGTTCTATTTGCCACAAATTGATGATACGATAGGGTTTAATGAGTTTTTAAAACTTCCATTCAGAGGGAATAAATTTATAGCTCATTGTTATGATTCTCCAAAGATGCTACTGTCTAAAACATACCAAAAAGGTGAGAATGCTTTAATTCTAATAGGACCGGAAGGTGATTTTAGTGAGGAAGAAGTTGAAAGTGCTAAAGATTGTGGTTTTATACCAATTAGTCTTGGTTCATCAAGGTTACGATCCGAAACAGCTTCACTAGTTGCCACGCTTACTATAAGTATTGTTAATAGTTTATCATAGTTAAAAGATTAAAGAAATTCAAAACATGAATAAAAATATTATAATTCTGTCACTCCTTCTACTTATTTTTATTACTTCATGTAATAAGGATACACATAAAGAATTACCCCGTATTGCTATTGCAGGTCTTGCAATTGAATCAAGTACATTTTCACCTGCTGTAAGCCATGAAGATGCGTTTGGAGCACGAGAAGGTGAAGATGTTTTTAGTTATTATCCTTTTATGTCTCCTGATTCTGGAATTATAGATCGTGCAGTTTGGTTACCAACTCTTCGAGGTCATGCAATGCCAGGTGGGATAGTTACAAATGAAGCATATGAATCTTTAGTTAATAAGACTCTGAAGTTACTTGAGGAGTCTCTTCCTTTAGATGCACTCTTTTTTGATATTCATGGAGCTATGAGTGTTGAGGGTATTGATGATCCTGAAGGTGATTTTCTAGTTAGGATTAGAGAGTTGGTTGGAACCGATGTTTTAATCTCTACATCAATGGATCTGCATGGAAGCGTATCTCCACGTCTAGCTCAAAATACCGACTTAATTACATGCTACAGATTAGCCCCTCATGAAGATGCAATTGAGTCAAAAAAGAGAGCTGTAACAAACCTGCTTCACAGATTGGAAAATAGACTTGGCAAACCTGCATATAAAGCATGGATTCCCGTACCAATATTATTACCAGGGGAGAAAACAAGTACAAGAATTGAACCTGGAAAAAGTCTTTATGCACAAATTCCAAGTTTATTAGAAGGTGACAAAGTTATAGATGCTGCCATATGGATGTCTTACCCATGGGCAGATGAACCTCGAAATCATGGTGTTGTTATGGCATATGGTGATGATGAAGAGTTGGTTGCAAAAGCAGCAGAAAAATTGGCAAATAATTTTTGGAGTGTAAGAAATGAATTTGAATTTGTTGCACCTACAACATATTTAGATGATGCACTTAACCAAGCAATTAAAAGTGACAAAAAGCCATTTATCATTAGTGACATGGGTGATAATCCTACGGCAGGTGGTGCAGGTGATGTAACATGGACTATTCACGAAATATTCAAACGTCCAGAATTTAAATCATCTAATAGCAAAAGTTTAATTTATGCATCAATACCAGGACCCGAACTAGTAAGAAAAGCTATTGAAATTGGCATAGGAGGTAAAATTGATGCAATGGCAGGTGCAGAGGTTGATAATAGATTTGCTCCACCTATTAGAATAGAAGGTGAGATTACAGCTATCAAAGAGAGTAAAAATAATAAAGAAGTGGTAGTTAAGAGTGGTAATATTTACACAATCGTAACAGAGAAAAGAAATGCATATCACTACAAAAAGAATTTTACTGATCTTGAATTAGATCCTGAAAAGTTCGATATTATAGTTATCAAACTTGGATATCTAACTCCTGAGATATATGATCTTCGTGCCGATTGGTTAATGGCTCTAACTCCGGGGGGAGTAGATCAAGATTTATTAAGATTACCATATAAGAGAATAAATCGACCAATGTATCCTCTGGATCCAGACATTGATGACCCTGATTTAAAAGCTCTTTTTATTCCTAGTTCAGATAAAATTAGATATAATTAAAGATATAAAATTAGAACTAAATAGTGAGAGATCTGATGGTGAAAGGAACTTAATCAAAATGACAAAAAGTGAGAGATATAGATTCGTTATTAATTGGTTTGAGGCTAACGCAGAATCATCTGAAACAGAATTAAACTATAATAATAATTTTGAATTACTTGTAGCGGTTATATTATCGGCACAATGTACAGATAAGAGGGTTAATTTGATTACTCCACATTTGTTTGAAGCATTTCCTACTGCCGAAGTAATGATGGAGTCTTCACCTGAAGTCATTTTCGAATACATCAAATCATGTACTTATCCTAACAATAAATCAAAAAACTTGTATGGTATGGCACATAAATTGGCAAAAGATTTTAATGGTGTTGTACCATCTGAACTAGAATCGCTTCTTACAATCCCTGGTGTGGGGCGTAAAACAGCAAATGTTATACTAGCTGTTGCTTTTAATAAGCCAGCGATGCCAGTTGACACTCACGTTTTTAGAGTTGCAAACCGAATTGGACTGACAAATAACTCAAAATCACCTTTAGAAACAGAAAAAGAACTTGTTAAATACATACCTGAGAAACTATTGACTAAAGCACACCACTGGCTAATATTACATGGAAGATATATTTGTTTAGCAAGAAAACCAAAATGTGAAATATGTGGCATCAGCAAATGGTGTAAATATTATATCAAATAAGTTATTAAAAACTGATAATACTTTAATCTTTTAATTGAAAAGCAATGAATAAAAAACTTTTAATCAGGGATCTTACACTACGTGATGGACAACAATCAGCTTTTGCAACCAGAATGAGTCAAAATCAGGTAGATCGTGTAATACCTTACTATAAAGATGCAAATTTTTATACTATGGAGGTTTGGGGAGGTGCAGTTCCCGACTCAGTTATGCGTTATTTAGGTGAAAACCCATGGACCCGTTTAGAGAAAATTAGTGAAACAATTGGAGGAAGAAGCAAACTTACTGCATTATCCAGAGGTAGAAATCTATATGGATATGCTCCATATCCAGATGAAATTATTGATGGATTTTTTAAAAACGCAGTCGATTCAGGCTTAAACATAATGCGTATTTTTGATGCACTTAACGATGTTAATAATATATGTTCAAGTGTTAGGTACATCAAACAGTATGGGGGTCTGGCAGATTGTGCCGTATGCTACACTATTGATTCGAAATCTGCAACAGACAAAATTGAAGAAAAAAGTACTTCTAGAAATAGGCTTTTATCATTTTTTAAAGATAAAAATAAGACTTCTTCTGAGAATCCTAATATGGTATTCACAGATAGATATTTTCTCACAAAAGCAAAAGAGATGGTTTCTTTGGGTGCTGATATTATTACGATAAAAGATATGAGCGGATTAATTTCCCCTTCTAGAGTAGCATCTCTTGTTTCGTTATTTAAGAAAGAACTTAAAGTCCCTATTGATTTTCATACACACTGTACTCCAGGATATGGACTTGCTTCCGTTGTGACAGCAATTATGCATGGAGTTGACATAGTAGATACTAATATTTGGTATTTTGCAGGAGGACCAGCTGCACCTGCAATAGAACTTATTTATATTTTCTGCAAAAAACTTGGTATTGAGCTGAATATAAATATGGAAGCTATTGCTAAGATAAATGAAGAGTTGTTCTCTATTAGAAAAGAATTGAGTCAGTTCGATACGATAAAACAATTCCCTAAAACTTTCAATCCATTAACTGATACTCTACCAGAGGAGATAGAAAAACAGTTTGATTTAGCAATTAAAGCCATTAAAAAAGAAAATGAAGAGGCATTACTTAATGCTTGTCATAAAATAGAGGAATATTTTGATTTTCCTAAACCTAATCAATTGGTTAAAGATGCTGAAATACCGGGTGGTATGTATACAAATATGGTAGCACAGTTGAAGCAGTTAAACTCAATCGATATTCTAGAAGATGCAATGAGTTTAATACCTAGTGTTAGGGCTGATGCAGGATTACCTCCTCTTGTTACACCAACAAGTCAGATTGTAGGAGTACAGGCAGTTGTGTCTGCAATGAACTTAAAAAAAGGAATACCAAAATATTCAAATCCTTCTAACCAATTTATTTCTCTTGTTAAAGGCGAATATGGTAAAACTCCTGTTCCTGTAGATCCTGCTTTCAGAGAACTTATAACAGGTTCTCCTGAGGAAATTCCTTATAATACAGAAAATTATAAATATCAGGATAATCCAGTATTACCAGAGTTTGGAAATGTAGAATTGGCTAAGTCAGAAAAAGAGAAATTACTACTAGAGCTTTTCCCTTCTGTTGCGGGAGGATTCCTTAGAAGTTTAAGAGAAAAGGAATATCTATTAACTAATATCGAGAACGTAAAAGTCAAAGAGCCTGAATCAGTAAATACTGAAAACGATGGTATTATCAAAGAAGAAATTACTGGAAAGGTGATTTCAAGCCCTATGCCTGGAAATATTTTTAAAATATTAGTGAAAGAGGGAGATATTGTATGTAAAGATTCAGCTGTTATTATACTTGAAGCTATGAAAATGGAAAATGAAATCTATTCACCATATTCAGGTAAAGTAAAACGAATCTTTGTAAAACCTAACGATAGAGTAATGGAAAATGATATTATGATTGAAATAAACTGATTTAATAATTTAATCATAAATCAGTAATTAAGTCCTGTTTTACTGAATCAGGTATTGATGCGTAGTATTGACCAATTTGCCTCATACTGTCTAACTCATTCAATACCTGATTTTGTATTAAGTTGAAACTATCTCTTAAATCTGGTCTAACGGGTAATGAAGGAGGTGCTTCCATTGTTAATGGATTTATAGGTTGATTGTTTTTATGAACTCTAAAATCAAGATGAGGTCCTGTTGAAAGACCTGTTGATCCAACATAACCGATAATTTGTCCCTGTTTCACCCTGCTACCTTTCTGAATGCTATTTCCGAATTTACTTAAATGCATATAGGTAGTTGTATAAACAGAATTATGTTTCACCTTAATATAATTTCCTGCTCCATTTCTTTCAAATGCTTTTTCTACAATAACTCCATCTCCAATAGATTTTACGGGTGTTCCTGTGGGAGCTGCATAATCTATTCCATGATGTGCTCTATATCGTTTAAGTATCGGATGAAAACGTGCATTTGAAAATTTAGAAGTTATACGATAATAATCTAAAGGAGATTTAAGGAAGGCTTTTCTTAAACTGTTACCTTCTTCATCAAAGTACTCCTTAACAGAGTCTTGTTCAAAAGGAATTGCTTTATAACTCTTACCTTGATGTGTAAATATTGCAGCCTCAATTGATGCAATATCAATAAAAGTGGAATCATCAATAAAGGAAACATCATACATCATTCGAAAAGAATCTCCTTCTTTAACATCAAAAAAATCAATCTGCCATGCAAATATTTCTGACAATTTTAGAGCAAGTAATACTGGTGCACCAGAATTAACTAATGTATTCCACAAAGAAGATGTTATAGTACCTTCAACGTATTCTCTTTTAAGTGAAATTGGCTTGGTTGACTCAATTACTTTAATATTTTCTTCTGTTAGATCAACAACAACAAAATCAACCTTATTTTTCTCAAATATGAGGTATTTTATTTCTTTTAAAGTGTCTTGAGTTGTAAGAGTAACATATGTATTACCTATTTGCATTTTTGAAGGATGATAAAGTGGGGTAATTATATCGGTTATATTTTTTACACAATTTGGTGTATAACCCAACCTGTTTAATATTGTCGCTAAAAGATCACCCTTCTCTATTGTATAGTTATTAACTTCTAATGAGTCAACACATATTCCATATTTAAACACTGAATTTGATTCTCTCTCATCATTGTTTTCAGTCTCATTATTGTTATTAATTCCACATGAAAGTATAAAAAATAACAGGAATAGGCTTATTCCTACTCCTGTTAATATATATAGTTTAGTCTTACACATTTTGAGCCTTTTATCGAAAGTTTAATTAAAACAGAAAATTAGAAATTTGTTTCTTGAAAATTCAAAATTAGGTTTTATATCGATAAATTCAAAATCACTTTTATTCTTATTTTTTATTACTTTACAGTAAATTTATAAATACATCTACTTGTATATTTATCTCCTGGCTCCAAAGTTGCTGATGGCCAGTCAGGTTTATTAGGTGTGTCAGGATATTTTTGAGTTTCTAAACAGATAGCATTTCTTTTATTATAAACAGCTCCGTATTTACCAGTGTCTGTACCTGCAAGGAAATTTCCTGTATACACTTGTACACCAGGCTCAGTTGTATAAACTTCAAGCTGTATTCCAGTTACTGGTGAATATACTGTTGCTGCTAACTGAGTTATATCTCTTGATGTATTTAACACCCAGTTATGGTCGTATCCATCACCAAATTTCAATTGTTCAAAATCATAGTTATTGATTCTTTCACCAATTTGAGTTGCTGTTCTAAAATCCATTGGTGTACCTTCTACAGATTCTATCGCACCTGTTGTCATAAAAGTATCATCAACAGGTGTAAATGAATCGGCATTAATCATCATTATATCATTTAGAATAGTGTTATTTGCATCGCCCGATAAATTGAAATAAGAGTGATTGGTCAAATTTACAACTGTTTTTTTGTCTGTTGTTGCTTCATATTGTAGATCAATTGCATTATCATTTGTCAATACCATTATTACTTTTACATCTAAATTACCAGGAAAACCAGCTTCTCCATCTATTGATTTATATGTAAGCACTAAAGTTTGATTATCTAGTTGTTCAGCATCAAATACTTTTTTGTCGAAGCCTTGAGGTCCTCCATGTAAAGTATGTCCAAAATTATTTTGTGGTAATGTATATTCTACACCATCAATAGTAATTTTACCATTAGCAATTCTATTACCATATCTTCCAATTGTAGCTCCAAAATTGTTATCTGTGGCAGTATAATCGGCAATATTATCAAAACCTAAAACAACATCTTTTAAATTACCTTCTTTATCAGGTACCATTACAGATACAATTCTGCCTCCGTAATTTGTTATTGCAACTTCTACTCCATTACTATTATTCAAAACATATAAATTGGTTGAGTCACCATCTATAACTGTCTGGAAATCGCTCTTAATCAAACCTGATTTTGTAGTTTCAACTACCTGCTCTTCTTTTTGTTTATTAACACATCCCACCATTGTTACTACTAACGATAGTAATAGGAGGTTTCTTAGTTTTAATTTCATATTTTTCTATTTTTTATTATTAATTAAACATTCTTATAATGTAATAATCTTCATATTTACTAAATTACAGCAAAAGTAATAAATAAATTAATTCTATTATAAATTTTTATTTAAACTGAGGTATGCTTGCTTCCAATGAAGGACTTCCACTTTCGATATAAGGCCAATCTTTTTTCCATAAAACTCTATCCATCATCAATACTCTACCTTTTGGGTTATCAACTGAAACTGCATGATAAAAAATCCAATCTTGATTTTTATCATCTTTAACAATCTCTGAGTTATGACCTGTTCCTACAAATTTTTCATTCTTCGAAATTACTACTTCATGCTTATTATTCATCATCGATTCACCATTTTTATTAAGATATGGTCCAAAAAGATTTTTAGAACGTCCTACAACAGTAGTATAAGTACTTTTCAATCCTTCACAACATGAACCAATTGAAGCAAACATATAATAATAACCTTTTCTTTTATGTATATAAACACCTTCATATGCTGTGCCGGCAACCTGTTTTTTTTCTGCACCAGACTTAACAGTTAACCCGTCATCGGATAGTTCTATACAATAAATACCACTAAAACTACCCCAAAATAGATACTTATTACCACCCTCTTCAATATAAAATTGATCGATTGAATTTTGTACTTGTATTTCATTACTTCTAAAAAGTTTTCCATGATCAGTAAAAGGGCCTTCCGGTTTATCTGCTGTTGCCACTCCTATACCGCATGTCCACTCACCACCCCATACGGACATTGAATAATATAGCACATACTTTCCATTGATATAATTTATATCCGGTGCCCAAAGGCCACCTTTAGGCTCAAAATTTGGTCTGGTTTGTTGTGTGAAAGCAGTTCCAATAAACTCCCAATTTACTAAATCATCAGATCTATATATAGGAGTATTTCTAATATCTTCAGTGCCATATAAGTAGAAATTCCCATCTTCGGCTTTAATTATTGTGGGATCTGGTACACTTCGATTAATTACAGGATTTCTGTACTTATTCTGTTCTACATTAATTTCTGCTTTCTCCCCTTCAATTATGACTGTATCAGGTGTTTTGCATCCAACAATCAGGAGTGATATTAAAACGAAATTAAAAAATTCTATTTTCATCTAAATTAAAATTTATTGATTTACTATTTCCCCTTTAATCATCCAAATACCAACATGGTCGGAATTAAAATTAGTCGATGATAATGCAACAATAAAATTATTTCCTAAATCAGCTAATGAATTCCATTTTGCTTCTTTGTTCAGAGGTGTTTCAAATGGCCTGCTTGCATTTCTGAAATTATAAGGTTTATCGCTAATTACAACCTCCATATCAGAAAGGATCCAGTTTGAAGTTCTATTCTCCGTTGTTTGATATGAAATAATATAAATACCGCTTTCTGTTTTTATAAAATATGGAGCTCCTGCATACACACTATCTGGCAGATGATTTTTCAGAGCTGAATATCGATTTGGAGAATCGGCTAAAACTGGATCTTTCCACTCCTTTTCAATTGGATTACAAATTAGCCAAGGTTTAAAATTCCCTGAAACATTATCTTCAATTACCAAATAAATAACTTCATCATCGTGCACTGCAACAGGCATTCCATCTCTACAATTTTCTCTGAAACTAACAATTTGTGGTTCTAAGCTCCAGTTATAACCATTATCTTTTGAAATTAAACATGATATTTCTTGTTCATCAGAATTAATATAAGGTTTTTCATTCGCAAAATACAAATAAACATCTTCATTTGGCATTACTAAAAAAGATGGTTCCCAACATCCGTTTTTAAAATAAGAATCAGCTTGAAATAAGATTTCTGAATCTGTCCAGGTAACCCCTTCATCAAAACTTCTTTTAATTGCTATAGAAAATGGATAAATACCCTCTATTCTTGGACGGAGGTTAACTGCAAGTAATAATTCTCCATTTGATAATTGTACTACTTCTGGATTTGCAATATTTACCCTAGTCGAATTATTTGTTTCAGGATTGATATAATCAAAAGCTTCGAATGATAAAATATCTTCTGACCAACTACTCCCTCCATCTATACTTTTTTTAATAACAACATGACCTTTACCGTTCTCATAAACAGTTATAAGATTGCCATTATTTAGCTTTATTAAACGAGGATAAGCTCCCTCCTCTGCAATACAGACGAGAGAGCTATTATCCCAAACTATAAAATAATCTTTTTCTGAATATATTTCTTTATTATTACAAGAATAAACTAATATCAGAAAAAAACAAATTAAATTTATTCTCCTAAGATATTGCATATCTCTTGGTTCACTTTTCTCACACGCTCTTCATCAACTTTAACAAGTTTACGGTCGTATGTAAGTAAACCGTTTACCTCAACTTCAACATCGGTAGTTTGAGTATAAACTGCTGCCGAAAATCCTTGACGAATCAATTGCTTCAACTCTTCAGCATACTTAACATACTCATCAGTAACCTCTTTTGAACTGTTAAACTGTACATATCCCCAATTGCGATCTGGTTCCCATAAATGTTCTTTAATTGCCCAACCTATACCACCATATTCACCTAATACAGTTGCTCTTTGAGCATCATATAAGTACATTCTTGGGTTTGGATAGTTATGTAAGTCAACCATATCACCAACTGTATAATGATTACCACCACTAGCAGGGTTAACTAATCTTGTTGGATCGTATTCCTTTGTCCACTCTGTTATTTCAACAGTCTTAAACTGACCCCATGCTTCATTAAAAGGAACCCATACACCAACCGATGGATATGAATACAGATAATCTATAATCTCTTTCCACTCTTGACGAAAGTTTGCTTCTGATTCAGCAGAACGAACAGCTTCTGTACCATTGAAATAGTTGTGCATTTGCCATTGTGGACCTCTGTCTCCATTAGGCATATCTTGCCAAACTATAATACCATGACGGTCACAATGAGTATACCAACGAGCTGGTTCAACTTTTACGTGCTTACGTATCATATTGAAACCTAATTCCTTAGTTTTTATTACATCATATTCTAATGCTTCATCAGATGGAGCAGTATATAAACCATCAGGCCACCAACCTTGATCTAATGGACCAAATTGGAAAAGATCTTTATTATTTAATTGAAGTCGAACTATTCCTTTATTGTCTCTTCTAGCAGAATACTTTCTCATTGCAGCATAACTACTAACTTTATCTATCTGCTTGTTGCCTTCCATAACAACAATCTCTAAGTCATATAAGTGTGGAGAGTCTGGAGACCATAACTTCACATTTTGTGGCATTGATATCTCAACTGGTTGATTATTGATAGATTTTCCGGTTGCAACAACACTGTTGCCATCTTTTACTGTAATCTCTATTCTGCTTGAAGTTGATTGTGAATTAGTAACTGCATCAACCAATAAGATATTTTTATCAATATCAGGAGTTATCTTTACATTTTTAATATAGGTTTCTGAAACTGGCTCCAACCATACTGTCTGCCAAATTCCAGATACCGGAGTATACCAAATTCCTTCTGGTCTATTAACCTGTTTACCACGCGGTTGAAAACCTTCGTCTGTTGGATCCCAGACTTTTACTTTCAAAGTATTAGTTCCATTAACAAGAGCAGCTGTTACATCAAAAGAGAATGGAGTATAACCACCTTGATGACGACCTACTTTTACATCATTTACCCATACATCAGCTCTCCAATCAACTGCACCAAAATGTAGAAGGACTTTACTGTTTTTCCATTTTGCCGGAATAGTAAATTCACGTTGGTACCATAGTTCATTGTTCTTACCTACTCTTTTTTGAACTCCGGAAAGGCTTGATTCTACTGCGAATGGTACAAGAATCTTACCATCATAATTTGAAGGTGTTTGACCCACTGGTAAAATTGCATAATCCCAAAGTCCATTTAGATTTTGCCATTCCCCTCTTTCCATAATTGGTCTGGGGTACTCACCTAGTACATTATTAACATCAATTTCTGATGCCCATTTTGTTTTTATCTTCTCTCCTGCAGGCTTCCATTGTGCCGATAGGTTAAATGTAAAAAACAAAGTAATTAAAATTGTTGAAATTGTTCTCATAAATAAATTAATTTTAGAATTCTTGATTTATAATTTAGATTACGAAAATAAACCATTTTCTTAATTTAAATGCATATTATCTAGTCAAAAAATAGCAATTAAATATCAAAGTCACTTTTGTTCTTGAAAATCTTTAGGCAATATGCCAAATTGTTGTTGAAAACATTTAGCGAAATATGATGGTGAATTAAAACCTACCATAAAACTAACTTCATTCACTTTTACATCTCCATCTCTAAGAATTTCTGCTGCATGTTTTAATCTTTTTACTCTTAAATATTCATTTGGTGTTAAATTCAAAACACCTTTCACCTTTCTATAAAAACTAGCCCTACTCATATTAAAATATTCAGCCATGTTTTCAACATTAAATTCCGATTCAGCAATATTTTCTTGAATTAAATTATTCAACTTAGTAATAAATTCTTCATCCGACTTTGTTAAAGCTACTGTAGAAGCACCAATAAAAGGGTTTTTTAAAAACTTTTCTCTGAGTAGCTCTCTACTCTGAAGAAGATTTTCTATTCTTGCCAATAAAACATCTATTGAAAATGGTTTTTCTAGATATGCATCAGCACCTAGTTCATATCCTTGCACTTTTGACTGAGAATTTACTTTTGCAGTCAGTAAAACTACAGGGATATGACTGAACTCAATATTTGACTTTACTTTTTCAATAAGTTCAAAACCATCCATCTCTGGCATCATTACATCGGATACAATTATATTTATATTAGATTTTTCTAAAATAAGAAGAGCTTCTTTTCCATTCTTGGCAGTTAGAACATTGTAGTGATTAGATAAAAATCTTGCCTCAAACTGGAGTAATTCAATATCGTCATCTATAAGTAAAACAGTAGCTTCATTCTTAGACTCATCAATAAAAAACTCATTAATTGATTTATATTCAGGATCATCTTCTATTTGATTGATATTACTTTTTATATTTCCAACAGGAAGTTTTAAGTGAAATTTATTAATTAAATTATCATTTTCTAAATTTAATGATCCTTTATGCAATTCTGCCAAAGTGTTAGCTAATGCAAGACCGATTCCTGTTCCGTTACTACTTTTATTTCCGTTTTTATTAAATTGTACAAATGGTTTAAATATTTCTTCATTGTATTCTTGAGGAATTAAATATCCATCATTCTCAGTTATAACATGTAGTTCTCTTTCACTATCACCACTTAGATATGCATGCAGATTTACAAAGCTATCGCAGTACTTTATTCCATTACTTAATAGATTAGTCAATATTTTTATAAATGCATCCTTATCAACTTGAGCAAAAATATCTTCTTCAGGAAGAAACAGCTGAA
Organism: uncultured Proteiniphilum sp.; assembly: GCA_964384545.1. Taxonomy (GTDB): domain Bacteria; phylum Bacteroidota; class Bacteroidia; order Bacteroidales; family Dysgonomonadaceae; genus Proteiniphilum. Next base: position 24,919 of record CAYLKV010000014.1, on the reverse strand, counting down.
ATTCAATTCCTTTTTGTTTAGCTAAAGGGCTAAATCTCAAATAATAATCTTTTATAATCTTGGTTATATTCTGAACATCAAAATAAAGAATAAATGAATCAGATTCTGTTTTACGAAAATCGAGTAACTGGTTAGTCAAATCCAACAATCTATTTGTGTTTTTCTGCATTATCAGTAAATTCTCATTTATATTTTCTGATATTGCCTCTGATTGAAGTATGTGATCAAGTGGAGCTTTTATTAAAGTAAGTGGTGTACGAATTTCATGTGCAACATTTGTAAAGAAATTTATTTTTGATTTATAAAGTTCTCTATCTTTTGCTTTTTCAAATAATCTCATACTCGCTTGCCTTTTCATTTTAAAGCGAATAGTTTGATATCTATACAATACTAATACTACTAAAGATAACAAAATAATGTATAAAATAAATGCCCAAATATTCATCCAAAAAGGAAGACGAATAGTAATAGAAAGTGATTTTAGTGATTTAATCTTATTTAAACTTCCTTGCTCTAAACTTCCGAGGATGAGATTATATTTTCCAGGCTTTAGATTTGAAAATGTGATATATTGATTATCTGCAGCTTTAATCCAATCATTATTAAAACCCTCTAATTTATAATATATATTTCTCTTAGATAAAAGAGTATAGTTTAATAAAGAATATTTAACACTAACAGTGTTCTGATTATATGAAAGATTAATCTCATCAGTAAACATAATACTCTTGCTTAAAGGTGATTTATCATCATATTGATTTACTAAAATATTATTAATAAAGAGATCAGTAAATAAAGCCTCTTCGTTAGTTTCAGATGAAACTAATAATGTGGGATTAAATTTTACAAAACCGTCTATAGATCCAAAATAGATATTACCGTCAGAATCCTTATAACTTGATTTATAATTAAATTGATTTGTTTTTAACCCATTATCAACAGTATAATTGATAAAGACCTCATTTTCTGTATCAAACTTAACAAGGCCATAATTTGTAGACATCCATAAAAAACCCTCATCATCTTCAACTATCTGATAAACAACATCATTAGGCAAACCATTACTACTATTATATCTGGTAAACTGTTCATTTTCACTATTAAAAAGTGCAATTCCTCCACCTTGAGTAGTTACCCAAAGTCTGCGTTTACTATCCTCAAAAACTGAAGTTGATTTATAATAAGGAAGTGTATTAATATCTGAAGCTTCATATGTAAAAACTTTCCATTCTTTAACTGATGGAATAAATCTGAAAAGACCATCTTGATATGTCGATATCCATATATTCCCATTAATATCTTCAAAAATATCGAGAATAGATTTACCTTTCATTATATCAACTTTTGTGAAATTATCGCTTACCTCATCATACAAATCCACCCCCGATAAAGTGCCAACCCATAAAATGCCTTGTCTATCTTTACATAATGCAAAAGTATTTGTTTGAATTTTAGAAATTTCATGGTCGTAGATTGTATAAGTTACTAACTCACCCGTTTCAAGATTATACCTGTTTAATCCTTTTGAATATGTTGAAATCCATAAATTATTACCATCTTGAAGTATTGCATGAATATTTGTATATAATGTTTTAAGTGATGAAGGAAGCTGTAAAAACTGTTCTGTCTTTGGGTCAAATAGATTTAATCCCCCATCTTCAGTCCCAATCCAAATATTACCATTAGGAGCTTTAGACATCTCTCTAATTCTTTTACCACTTAAACCAGGTTCGTTCACAATCGGATAAAATAGTTTAAACTTGTTATTCAAGTCTGAGTAATAATCAACTCCACCAAAGTAAGTGCCTACCCAAATTCCTCCATCTCTATCTTTATAGATAGAATAAACTGCATTATCTGAGAGTGAGGTTGGAATATTTGGATTATGTCTAACATTTTTCACCTCTTTTTTATCTATATTATATATATAGACTCCCGATTCACTACCTATCCATAAATTATTTGCATTAACCTTTTCAATAGTTCTCGCAAATATCGGATTTCCAAAAGAATCCTTTTCTAATAAAACATCGTGGGTTTTGTTTATTGTGTTTATAGAAATAAGTCCCTTTTGCGATGTACATATTAAAATCAAATTATTTTGATCTGAAAACACTTCATGTATCTCTCCGGTTTGATAAAGTAGCTCTTCATCATCGACCAGGTTAAATTCTGATATTTCTTTTGTAAATTTATTGATATGAATCATTGGTGAAGAGTAAGGAAATGCCCATACACCTCTGCTATTATCAGAACAAAGTCTAATTATTTTAATTCCATCATCAACAATTGGAATCGAATAAAACATTAATATATCATCTTGTATATCATAATGAAAGACACCTTTTCCTTCAACCGACATCCAAATATCACAATCGTCATCTGAAATCATCTCAGTAACTACTCCGAAAACTGAATCATTATCTATGGTGTGTTTATTAAAACGACTAAATTGTTCATGATAAATGTCATATATATATACTCCGTTTTCTGTTGCTACCCATATATTATTATTCTTATCTTGTAGTATCTTATTAAAAACATTATCTCTAAGATCACTGTCTGTAGAAAATTTGAATACTTTAAATGTTGAACCATCAAATCTATTTAACCCATCTTTAGTTCCAAACCACATAAAACCAAGATTATCTTGAAAAATAGACCAAACTGTATTTTGTGATAAACCATTGTTTGAGTTATAATTCTTAAACGAATAATCTTCTACAGGATATAAATATATACTGTTTAAAATGAATAAATTAATGAATAAAAAAAATAAATAATGTTTCAATCTCAACATTAGAACAGAAAAATAATATAATTAAAATAACTAGCTTCCGGTCAAAGATTTTATCAAATCAACCTCATCCTGTTTATAAGGTGAACCATCTTTACGAAATATGTCGTGAAACCAAAGTTCAGGTTCTGATCCATCAGGTAATGGTGTATCCCATGCATATATTGTATTTGTCTTTCCGGCAACTAAACCCCAATTATATGCTCCAATTTTTTCATTTTTAAGGATAGGCATAATATCTTGAAAAGTACTGTTTCTTGTACGTGCCATATATTCAGTACAAATTAGAGGTTTATCTGTAAGAGTACGAAGTGTATCGATGTCCCACTGATGATTAATGTGATCTCCATAATTGTGATATGTAATTACATCTGAGTTCTTTAGCTGAATTTCTGTTAACTCTTTCAATCCCCAATTCCATATACCTACTGACAAAGGTTGTGAAGGGTCGACTTCTCTACCCCATTCAAAAACTTTTTCAAGCAAATTCAAACTTTTATTACCATAGCCTGAATTACCCGGTTCATTATATAAGTCCCATAAAACAATACGTTTATCGTTTGAGAATGTAGTGAGAATATCTTTTACATATTCCTCAAGAATCCCAAACATCTCAGTATTAGTATGAATATATTCTCCTGGGTCTTGAACCCATCCAGAATTGTGAATGCCTGGTTTAGGATCCGGCTGAGCTCCTGATTGGTATGTAGAATTCCAACAGTCATCAAATAAAACAAATAGAGTAGAAATACCATGCTTATCTGCTATACCAAGATATTCTCTAATTCTATTTTTAAACCCTACGGAATCAGTTTGCCATGCTAAATGATGCAAGTATACTCGCATGGAGTTTAATCCAATATTCTCTGCAAATCCTAACTCTCTGTCAATTGTTTCTGGGTCAAATGACTCTGCTTGCCACATCTCTAATTGATTTATGGCTGTACTCGGTATAAAATTTGAACCTCTTTGCCACTCCAGATTACTATACCAATTATTTGCCTGCTCTGCAGTCCACACTTCTCTAACCTTTACTTCTTCAACTTCTTGTTGAATTCCCGACTGTTTGCAAGAATAAAAAAATAAATTAACCAACAGTAAAATCGATAAAACAGGTGTTAACTTTTTCATACTCAGTAGTTTTAAATTAAAACACATATATTATTACTTTTTTCACACTCTTATCTTTGATTTTCCATTAAGGAATAGATTGATGATCAGTATCACGTATTCTATACAAATCAACAATTTTATCTTTAAGTGGTAATTTAAATAATAATTCTGACGCTTCTTGCTGATACCAATATGCCGTTGAAGAAAATTTAAATTCTCTTGTATGTTCAGGAGGACGTGGTGATTGAAACATCATAATAAAACTTTCATCGAAAGAGATAATATCATTTTCGTGAAAACGATACATGGTAATCATAGAGCGTAAAGCATCTTTTAAAGGTACGCCATGTAGTGGAGCATTAAATTCACCATCTCTAAAATACCATCCACCATTAAAATAATCTTCTAACCCTGTACCTACAATTGAAGGTGTTTTTTGCTCAAAATTATCATCAATATATATATATTCCGGAGCCTCCAGATAACCTAAATAATTGGGAAGCCAACTTTGCATAGATAAGCAACATCCAACAAAGTGACCTTTACCCTTAGCTTTCATTACATATTGCGGTTCAGATCCTAAATTAGTACCGGCATTATACATGCAATGCAATCTACCGGCATTTTCGGGTAAAACATCGTATGATGTATAATTAGCATTTAGAAATACATGTGGTATCGACTTATCATGTAGGTTTTCTACCTCAATTTTTACTTTATTGAAAGGCATCGGTAGATAACAGTAAAAACCTCCACTCGACATACCAAGATATTTGGACTCATAATGTTTGAATTCACAATGTCCGATCCCGAAAAAATCACCTATTGGTGCTTCAACAGATGGAAAGTTGTTATCATCCCAATATATCCTTAGGATAAGTTTTTTTAAAATTGTAGGATCTGGCCATTTTTCTTCTCTTACATCCCAATTTTCCCAGAACCAACCCGAAATAGTCATCCAAAATCTAGTTATTATACCAGGTTTATCATGTTGAGCAATTATTTTTCTCTCACCCGGTTCTATAGCAAATGCTTTCTGTTTTGTATCAACATTAAATGTTGTAAGTTGACCTGATTTCGTTTTTCTAATATAAAAAAGAGGCAAACTTTCAGTTTCCGAAACTTTTGGGTGTCTACTATTTGTGTAATTATTGTTTCCTAATACTCCTAAAGTAGAAGTCCCTGCAATTGCACCTATAGTTAAAATTGCTTTTCGTCTCGAATGCATGTTTGCCTCTTTTTTACTATTCATATAATTAATTGATTAATTACTTTTAATCTTATCTTCTAATAGCTTCATATAATATCCTCCAACAACAGATCGTGCTTTAAAATTCATTCTCTCTGCTGTAATAGTATTATGCCAATCACTAATAGGAACTCGAGAATTGGTTTCATCAGCATATTTGTAAACCAAATCAACAAGTGCATCAAAATCTTCTTTCTCACCTGTAAGTGTAGCTGTCCACATTATCCAATCAGTTTTTGTATAATTAGCTCTGCTATCGAGAGGTAATCCATATTTATTTTGTTTCGTTCTATAATATGCCATCTCTTTTACAACAATCTCTGGATCAAATATATTAAAACCTAGTAATTTATCCCAAACAATATTGTATTTCTGGCTCCATGTGCCTGGTCTGTCAAATGTCAGTTTATAATGATCTCCATCATTTGCCATTTTCTCCCACTCTGTTGCCATTTTCTTTGCAATCTCTAAATATTTATTGGCAATATCAGACATACCTTGCATCTCAGCAAGTTTACTATATGAAGCAATACCCATTATTGCTTTTATTGATAGGTTTGCATTATGAGCTGAATGACCAGCAAAATCATCTGTATTAAGTTGATTGTCAGGATCGAGACCCTCTTTTACCAGGTAATCAGTCCAAGTAGTTAAAACATCCCAATGCTTAGCAGCATAGTCTGCATTACCTTCTACTTGTGCAATTGCAGCAGTTAGAATAAGCATATTACCAGATTCTTCTACTGGCATATCACCACCGTAAGTTTGTCCGTTTGCTAAAGGATAAGTACCTACGTCATGAGCTGCAAATGGTTTTGTCCACTTACCACTTTCACTGTAGTAAAAGATTGGATTCATCATACCCTTAACTAGATCATTATTGTATATCAAAAAGAGAGGAGATGATGGATATGTAATATCAACAGTTCCTATTGAACCATTACTATTATTCTCTTTAGAAAAAAACAGAAGAGTTCCACTATCATCAACAACAAGTTTATGGGCTGCTACTGCATGTCTATAGACTAAAGCACAAAGCTCAGCATATTTTTTACCACCGGCATTAATGGCATCATTCATTAGGTTAGTATTAAATTCATCACATCTCTTAATGATTGATTTATAATCATCAACAGCCATTTTAAATGCTTGATATATATCTACTTCACCATTTTTTGTCCAATAACCTTTAAGGTTTTTCTCAAAATATTGTATAGAGTAAATATCATCATAACCTAGCATAATATAACCGGTTGTATGCTTTGTTGATACTTCTCCTAAATTTTCACTAAATGCCAATACGGTCATTTTTTCATTGATCTTTGCTGACATAGATTCCGGCAATACTTCTGAGAAAGAACCAGTTGTCATAAATTCTTTTTTAATATCCCAGTAGTCTCCAAAATTCATTGCAGTTGTCTGATCTTTAGCTCCTGCCATATAAAAATAGCCCCAATCTATCCTTACATCATCACCCCTTCTCTTTAACATGGGTTGTTCAACGGTACCGGTTTTAAGGAATTTCAATCCATCTCTTTCTATGACATCGAAGTTTACTGACTGACTGTTATCATGAACAGCCCATTGTGGAGTAGTTTCAAAATATATTTGAACATCATGCATAGATTCATCTTTCGAACGAACCTGATATGATATATAACTAATAGGTCGTGACATTAAATCTAAATCATCTATCAAAAGTGGTGATGTGAAAATTAAATCTAATTCTACCGGACCACAATCAAAAGTATATATTGTTTGTGTTGGTAATACAGTTACCGATTTTTGTAATGCTGTTTTGTTGAGTGTTGATTTTTCAGGCTCATTTTCATATAGCCCAAAATCTACATAAGCTCCACCAGTTCTATTATGACAATGAGCAGTTATGATATTATCACCTTTTTTAAGTAACGATTTTATTTCATCCGAAAGTGGTTGTTGAACATCATATCTCCACGAATAATCAGTACCTACAACCTGTACCCCATTTATATAAAGTTCAAAAATATCATCATGTGAATAATGAAGATAAATATCTCTGTCCGACAAATCTTGCTCTAAACTAAACACTCTTCTAATCCAAATATCATTTGTAGTCCACAGTGTAGATAGATTAGGCTCATTGCGGGTACCAAAAGCTGAAAGACCAGTTTCCCACGAACTATCATTAAAGTCTATTGACTTCCAGTTATCTCCAGTTGGTTTATTAAACGTATATTTACCTTCCCACTTTTCTTCGTGAACAGTTGGTAAAACTGGTTTAAGTGGCAGATGCTCTACTCCCATAAACCTATAAACTTCTCCATCTACACGTAATGCTCCCAACAATGGAAACTCCTTTTCTGTCCAATGACGTACCTGATCTTCATAAAGATTATTAGTATTAGACCATGCATTAAAATATGGGTCTATTGTAACTAATGGATATGATGGTGCTCTAAGATCAGTAGTAATTTCTGACTTTATTACAACATTTCCAGTATTGTTCTGGCATGAAGCCATTACAAAAAAGCAAAACATGCTTACAAGTAAAAGATAACTTTTCTTCATTATTTTTAATTTGACTTTTATTTAAATAAATAAGTATGTAGTAATCACTTTTAAAAAGGCCTACTACATACTTATTAAACTTTTAATTACCACTGAATAGCTTGATCTTCATCTGGAATTTGTGTATTAATCACACGTTCAAGAGTAAGTGATCCTTTTACAGTATACTCAATAACCGAACCAGGTACTGAAGTATAATCTGTATATTCATAATCTATGTTGTTGATAATTACATAACGTCTTTTTAAGTAAGGGCGAATTGCATCCATTTCTTCTATAATTCGGTAAGATGCCTCTTTATTACTCTTAAAATTAATTGCTTCATTTTCTGCATAGAAATTGATTACACCTCCGGTGTTGCTTCCATTAAAATCGGCAAACACCTTATAATTTGCTCTATCTAAACGGTCTTCATCAATTGTTCCGGCATAAAAGAATACAGTATTTTCATCAACTACATATCCTGTAACAACATTCGAAACTATCGAACCACTACCTTCTTCACCTTTTACAAAGTTCAACAATGCTGTTCCGGAATATTTACCGGAGAAGTCATTAAAAGGTAATATTCTCAATATTGCTTTTGCATAGTTCTTTCTTGGATGAGATTTATATTCATAAGATGGATTATCTACAACTGTAATAGGTAATACCCATTTATTTGCCATATCAATCCCTCTGAAATCAAAACTAACATTTAATAAACTAACATCTTCACCTGACATAAAGTTCACTGTTTCAGGAAAAGTTGCGAATCCTAATTGTTCTCTTCCCATGTCATGATAAAATAAATCTTGTCTATTTTGAAAACGAGCTATGTTTAATACATTTAATGTATCCGGATCATGTGCAACATGAACTGTGATATTTTTCTGATTAAGAGTCGAACCACTCATAATCATAGGTATCTCATAGTTAGAAAGACCATTTCCAAAAAGCAGATCTCCATTAGAGTCCTTTCTACTGTATGGGACATATATTTCGGTAACACCTTTACTATTCAAAGGAGAGCTAAAACCTACAAAGTGCTCATACTGCTCCTTGTTCCATTCATCGTTACAAGATGTTCCAAGCATTATCATTGCTGACAGAACAACAAATATATATTTTTTTTGCATAAATTCCATATTATTCAAATTAATCGTATGATGTCCAACCCGGTGCTTGAGTAAGACGTTTATTGTGTTTCAACTCATTGTGACTGATAGGCCAGAAATATAGCTTTGGAGAAAATGTTGATGCTAAATTATAAATTGCTACTGGTTGATGAAACTCATCACGTCTCGATTCATCCATAACCACATTACAACCATAAATTTGCTGAGCCTCTTCAACTTCTGCATCTTTCCAGCGACGAAGGTCGAAATAACGTTTGCCTTCTCCAAGTAACTCTATCATTCTCTCACGTTTAATAGCTTTACGAAGTTCATCCTTACTATTATAAGTTGAAGAAGAATAATCTGCCACACCTGCTCTAATTCTCACAGGATGAATACCTTTCTTAATTTGTTCAATGTCGCGACTTATTGTATATGTTGTTGTTCCATCCCAAGACTCGATATTATATGTTCCATCAAGTTCGTTTAAAGCTTCTGCATACAATAGAAGAATATCAGCATAGCGAATTGCTGGTTCTGCTTTAACTCTGATGTTACCTGGAGCATCTTCAGGATTAACAAATTTCATAACTCCAATACCTGTACGTAAGTGGAATGGAGAGTTCATAAAACCATTACCTCCACCTCTATAGTAGAAAGTCTGACGATGACGGTCGTTTGGTTCAGTTCTGCTTAGGTAATGCCATACAGCACCATTATATGCAACAGAAGCATAAAAACGTGGCTCACGGTTAGCATACTGTAATGATACATTTCTGCCAAGAGGTCTATATTTGCCTTCATCTACATCCTGTTGAGTAGTAAAACCGGTTAGTCTTTCAGAACCATCACCTCTTCCAATTTCACGATCTTTTCCTGGAGCATCACTACCATCATTCATATAATAAGCATCAACCATTTTCTGTGTTAATCCATGTGTATTCCATCCTCCAAAATCTCTTGGCATCTGATGGATAACCAATGCAGCAACTTCAGAAGTATTGTGAACTCTTGAGAAAATAAGTTCTGGATTATCTACGGGTGATGCATCACCATTAAACAGGTTTCTATAAGACTTAAATGGATCTATATTCTTCCAACCATTTGGCCAATCTTTATCAGAAAAATTTGAATCGTACGGAGGAACTATAGTTGGACGGTCGTGTGGCCCATTATCGTTAGTAGTGAATGCAACTCTGTATAGATCATATACTCCTAACTCCATCACATCTCTGGCTGCAGCTGCTGCTTTAGCCCATTTTTCTTCACTATAATCCTGAGAAAGAAGTCTACGCCCCTGATCATCAACCATAGCTCTTGCAAATTCATCATCATTACCGTTTGCAAGTGGACTTGCAGCAAAAATCAATGCATAAGCACGAGTAGCCAATGCTGCACCTTTTGTTGGACGTGCAATATTTTCATTATCCGTACGTCTTACATATTGTAATTCCTTTGCAGCCTGAATCATCTCGTTGCTAATAAATTCGGCAACTTCCTCATACGAACTACGTGGGGTTGCAATTTCATCATAGCTTAAAGTGTAGTCTACACCTTCATCCGGCATAATTGGAACTGGTCCATATTTACGTAATAATAACCAATATAGATATGCACGAACAAATCTTGCTTGCCCTTTATAATCCACTTTTTCTTCTTCAGTCATAGTTGGATTCATATCAATATTGTGAATAAATACAGAAGCTTGAAAAATTCCCTTATAACTTCTGGGCCAAATTTCATTATATTCATTCTCGTTATATTCACCAAGTCTAAATTTATTATAAGATAAGTCCCAAGCATCTTTCGGGTCATATTTAACATCACGGTCGCCAAAATACATAGCGTCATCATAAACATGTGGGCTACCTGAACCTGCTTTGGCAATAATATCTGCATTAGCACCATTTATAAAAGAGTACGCATATGCCAACCACTCTTCAGTGCGCTCCCTGTCTGTAAATACAGTCTCCAGGGTTGTGCGGTCTTTAAAATATTTGTCTGAATCAAGGTAATCGGAACAGGAAGTTAAATAGCCTAAACCAATTATTGTCAGCAATAATATAGAAATTCTTTTTATCATGATTTTACATTTTTATAAGTTTACACTCATTCCAAGAGTAATAGATCTTGTAAGCGGGTATTCTTCACCACGTGGTTGTGTTGATTCGGGATCCCATAATTTAAACATCGACCAAGTATACAAGTTAGAACCGGTTATAAAGATTCTCAAATCATTAATTCGGTATTTTGTTGTTACTTCTTTAGGTATTGTGTAACCAAAATCAACATTTTTTAAACGGAAATAGCGTCCATCACGTAACCAGAATGAAGAACCTTGCTGATTATTAGAATTTCCACCATAACTTAGTCGAGGGTAAGAAGCATTAACATCTTCGTTTGCCGGGATTCCCAATTGTGCAGCAGTCTCAGCATCTACCCATCTATCTTCAAGCATACCTTTCATAATATTACCCCAGTCGTTTTCGCTAAAAGCAAAAACTGATTTACCATAAATAGGGAAAGTTGATTTTCCAGCACCTTGGAAATGGAAATTAAAGTCAAATTTCTTATATGAAAATGAGGCTCCCATACCATAAATTAAATTAGGACGAGTAGTAGCACCAATTGCCACAATATCACCATTATTAACTACACCATCACCATTAACATCTTTATATTTGATATCACCTGGTTGATAGATACCGAATTCCTGTTTAGGACTATTTCTGATATCATCGTAGTCTTTAAACAGACCTAGTGCTATTAAACCTTTTCTCTGATCCACACGATAACCTCTTTCATATTGGTAAGGATAGACTTTGTTCTCCTCATCTCTTTCCAATACTTCATTCTTACTATAGGTCACATTTCCTCTTAAAGTTATATTAACTTGACCAACATTCTCCTTAAACTCAAAATTACCATCAAAACCTCTTGCTTCAACAGCTCCCACGTTAGCTCTAGGATTACTTTCTAAACCTGTTATTTGAGGAAGGAAGTTACGTGTCATAAAAATACCTGAACGATTTTCGGTGAAATAGTCAACTGTCATTGAAAATTTATTTCTGAACAGTGAAATATCAACTCCAAGGTCACTCTTTTCAGCTACTTCCCATGTAACAAATGGAGAGGCAACTTGTGTGTAATGCAAACCGTTATAGGATCTTGCATATGATGCTGTCCCCCAATTATATCCAGGAATACTTTCTCCACCAATAGTATATAAATATGGGAATCTTTCGCCTCCTAGGTTATCGTTACCCACTTTTCCCCAAGAGTAACGAATTTTGAACATTTCAAGCCAATTTTGGTTTTCTTTAATTAATGGTTCTTCAGCAATATTCCATGCTGTTGAAAAAGCTGGAAAGAATCCATATTGATGTCCAACAGCAAAATTTTCTGATCCGGTATAACCAAAGTTAAAATCAAAGAAATAACGATATTTCCAATTATATGTAGCACGTCCAGCAAGTCCTTGATTTCTTCTGGCAACACCAGTTTTAATATCTCCTCCAACACCAATGGTCTGTGTATGTGTATCTTGAGTATATCTTAATGTCAATCCGGTATTGTGTTCACTAAAACTTCTGTCCCAACTTAAAAGCATATCTAAAAACTCACGACGATTTCCAGATGCTCCACTATTCTGAAACATATCACTTGCATTTGAAACGTGATCCCAAACAATTTCACCTGTCTGAGTATTTCTACTTAGTGCTTTCCACTGATCAGGCCAGCGATGACGACTTATCCAGTTATGGTTATTAGTATCATATCCAAATTTTCCTACAAATCTCAAGCCTTCAGTAATAAATCTCAGGTTTTGCTCTAATGTTACATTAGTCTGCAAATTATTATCCCAGTTTTCGTTATAGCCTGTTTGAGTAGCACTAACCCAAGGATTTGTTCTATTGCCTGTTCCTAAAGCTGGTACTCTACCATTGGAATATAACATAGGTGTACTAATAGCATGATATCCAAAAAGTTCACCCCAAACTTCATTATCACCTAGACCAGGACTATTTCTTTTTGCCAACGAACCTGAAACACCAATTTTCAGGAGTGTTGTTTTCGTAACGTCCATATCAACATTTAAACGATAATTCCAACGTCTATAATTAGCGTTAGTATCATAATCATTTTTTAATGTCTCATCTGTTTTGTACATACCTTCGTCTTCTACATAACTAATAGAAGCAAAGTAACGGGTTGTTGAACCACCACCGCTTAAATTCATGTTAGCACGATAACTCCAAGCATGATCTTTAAGTAAAACATCCATCCAGTTGATATTTGGATATAGGTCGGGGTCTAGTCCCAAACGAAGTATTTCAAGTTCTTCTGGTTGATAAAGAACACCCATATTTCTTGTAATACGTGCCTCATTTGCTAATGCTGCATATGTATTTCCATTTACAAACTCAGGTGTGACTGTGCGATTATTAAATGAAGTTTCAACTTTAGCACTAATATTTACTTTACCTGCTTCACCATGCTTTGTAGTAATTAAAATTACACCATTAGCACCTTTTGATCCATAAATTGCTGTAGCAGATGCATCTTTTAATACAGTAAATGATGCAATATCTTCACTATTGATCTCATTTAAATTGCTTCTTTCAAAACCATCAACAAGAATTAATGCACTGTTACTTGCTCCAAATGTTGAAATACCACGAATCCAGAACTCAGAGGTGTTTTTACCTGGTTGTCCTGAAGTCTGCATCGCCATAATACCAGGAACATTTCCAGCTAAAACATTTGAAAGATTTGAGGATGGAAAACGTTTCAGTTCACTAACCTCAACATTTGTTACAGCCCCGGTTACGGTAATTTTCTTTTGCGCTCCTAAACCTGTAACTACAACCTCATCCAAAACACTGGATTCAGCTTCTTCCATTACAATATCAATAGTAAGATCATCTTTTATCATTACTTCTACTGGCTCAAAACCGATGTATGAGAATAATAGTTTTTGATATCTCTCCATTGTAAGTTGGTAGTAACCATCTATATCAGTAATTGTACCTAAACCTGGTACATCAACAACTGAAATGTTTACACCTATCATTGACTCTCCTTGTGTATCAGTTACCCTTCCTTTTACGATAACTTGCTCCTGTGCCATTACATTAGCTAAAATAGAGATTAACGCAACAAACAGGATTATAAATTTCTTCATATTTTTCATTGTATTTAATCGTTAGAATCCTCCTCGTTACTATTAGTATTAAATTCATCTTCCTCTTCCATTGAGATTGTACGTATTTTTCTACCAACAGTATCAAGTATATAAAATGTGTCACTCTCTTCATCATAAGCGATTCCGGTTGGATCTCTAAAACGAGCCACTTCTCTTAAGTCTCCATCTTCAGCTCCCCAAAAATTATTGTCTGCAGCCTGTCCGGCACGACCACGTCCGGCAAATGTGCTAACAATTCCTTCAGAAGTAAGCTTGCGAACAGCATGATTAGATTTTTCTGCAAAATAAAAATCATATACGTCAGCTCTGCCTTCCGCAACGTAATCAGGATTTTTCACAAAAACTCCTTGATATGGTCTGTTTAAACGAGCAGTGGCTCCTGCACCATCCACCCAACCTGCACTACGCGCCTGTCCGGCAACAACATAAGCCGGTGCAAAACGTTTTTCTGCCCAGTTATAGTCGGTTCGTAATATATAATGTTGGTTAATAACCACAATATAAGCGTAGTTACCGGTAGGATGCATATGAATTTTAAACTCCCAACCAGTATCTTGAATAGTAAATAGTTCTGTATAGTTGCCCCCATCTCTGTTAGGATCCCAGCTACCTCCGGTATTAATTGTTTCAAAATATTTGGAAATATCCATACGGAATACCTGCCCACGTTCGTAACTATTAAAGTAGAGCTCATTATTATTAATAGGATGTAACGATGCACCGTTAGTCTGCTTATAACTTGCTATTAATTGAGGACCTCCCTGATCTGTAAATGATCCATCAGGATTTCTTTTCAATAAATATACACTAGGACTATTACCTGTACCCCATCCATCGAAGTCTACTGAAATAACCATATATTGTCCGTCGTTAGTAAAATCAATACTTCTTAAACGACGATCTCCAAATGAAGAGCGATGTATTGGAGTAGACACTTCTCTCTTTTCAAGGTCTAATAACTGAATATCTGCCCCATCATATACAACATATAAATGATTTTTATTCAGTGGGTCAAAAAGAAGACATCCATCACTTCTAAAACCGGCTGCCGTTTCAAACGGACCATCTTTCCATCCTTGGTTATCATACTCGTTTCTGTAGCCAACCAAAGTACCAACCACTTTCTTTTTCTCGTAATTAAATACCTCTTGAGCTAAAACTTCTTTAGCATTTGCATCTTCACCTACTGTTACTTTAATTTCTCCTGAAAATGCACCTGTTGGTACAAAGCAATAGATATTATTGTTCTTCACACTAATAACTGTTGCTTCTTTGTTACCAATAGTAACTTTAACCAGAGATAAGTCATTTCCAAAATTATCACCATAGATGACCAATTTTTGATATGCACCACCCTCTTTTGGCAGAAAATCAGAAACTAATACAGGCTTCGACGGGTCGTGTGCCTCTGATGTAGAATCTGCACTTGAACCATCCTCTTCGCATGAAATGCAAAGAATTGTCAGCATCAACAATACTGACATAATCTTCCAATAGAATCTTCTTTTGTTGAATTCAATTTGCATAGATTTGTTTATTAAATTAAAAAAAATTGTTAATAAAAAACAGTTGTATTACTTAGAATATTAGATTACACCCTTAATTCAGTATTTTGAAGAAATTATATAACCAATAATATTTTTGTATTATCTTTCAGCTATAAGATTAAGACATTTGAATAAAATGATTATTAAATTTTTCATAACAGTTAATTGCAAAGGTATCTGAGATATGTTTTTTAGGGTGCAAAAAACATATCATAAAATGCAATTATTGTATAAAACACACCTATTATGGCCGATTTTAGGTTAAAATTTTTCGGAAAAGGCATAATTGGTTAACAACAAATATTTGTTAACTTTCTACGTCAAATTGAGACACTAATTAAGATGACTTTTTTTTGAAATAATATTATATAATCATAAATAGCCTTCATTTTCTAATAATGCAAGGGCTTCGACAAGCATAGATCCACTTATCTGCGCACGTAAAAATGAATTTTTAGGTATAAAATACCAACCATAATTATAAATCATTGTATCTCTTTCACTATTAGAAGTAGCGTAGGTTAATAATGCTTTAGCATTATATTCAATAAATCTAATATATTTATCTTTTTTTTCAGATGGTAGATCCGGATGCATTATTAATCTGGTGAAATATCTTATAAAAATACCTTTAAACAGGTTTACATCATGATCTTCCTGTTCAGCCCAATCACTCAAGATCTTGTTATTTTGTGTCGATACAGATAGATTTTCAATTGTCCAATCAGCTGTACGTATAGCATCTTCAAGATATGAACTCTCACCTGTTACATCATAGAGTTCCATTGCAGAGCCTAAAAATGTTCCGGTATTATATGTCCAAGCTCCAGACTTATTATTAAAATCATCGTAAACTGCGCCTGTTGCAGGGTCATGTCGGGCTATTCTCATCCAACTATACATTTTTTTTGCCCATTCCAGATTGTTTAAATCATCTGTTATCTCTGTATCTCCATATTTAACCCATCTTCTAACCCCTATTATTGTTGCAGGACCTGTAGAGGGTACTCCCGGTATACTCCCAGGTTGATCATTCCATTTTATTCCACCTCCATTATAGTCCCAACCCTCCAAAATCCATTTCCATAAAGACTGAGCAGATGCTTCATAGCGACTATCTTGAGTTGCCTCATAAGCTCGTAAATGGGCCAAGCCATGCCAAGCCATGTCATCATAAAAAGAGTTTTTAAATGTATTTCCATTTTTACGTTTTACACCCTCATGAAAATCATAAATTATCTGCTTATAACTATTATTTCCACTTCTTAAATAAGCGTCAATAACTACATCCAATGCATGGGCTTCCGGCCAGTAATCATATCTGTTTACTGTTCCTGTTATACTATTATTAAAATGTTTTGTTGAGGAATTCCAGAATCCTTTAATAAAATCAGATGTACTATTGTCGGCGATATCGTCCCAAGAAGATATAATTGAACTAAAATCTTCAGTTACAGCATTAATCGTATGAGAGTAGTTCGACAAATCTACACTCACTTCAGCCCATCTGTTCTTTAAATTGCTCGAATATGACCAAACACCATCCCATAATTGTTGATCATGATTTGATATTACACTCTCCTTCATTGAAAAATTACCGTCTGTCGACTTTTCAATAAATTTTTTAATATCACCTTCTGTCATTCTAAATTTATACCTGGTTTCATCTCCCCACTGTTCTTTTGAGAAATTTATCAGACAGATAGTTTTCCATATACCTTTCCCCCTATATTGAAGACTTATCGCTCTGTGTTTAATAGAATAATAGAGTGAAAGATCAGTTATTTCCTTATAGCTAACAGTCTCTTTAGCTATATCAACAGTTATCTTATAAACACCACTTTTCATAACTTGAGAAGATGTTTTATCCTCTATAAGTTTATTATTAATAACAGAGAAATATCTTATATTATCTCCCTCTTTACTGTTTATAAAATTATATAATTGCCCATTCTTTAGTTCTGTAAAGATTACAAATTCGCTATTCGAAATTTTTGTCAACTCCATTGCATCTGCAATATTATCTCCAAACTCTGTAGAAACGCCGGTTAAATACAATTTTGAAACCTCACTTTTTACTTTAGGTAATGTAATATTGATCTCAAAAACCTCTTTCGATATTAAGGAAACAGATTCATTAAAAGCTCTTACACACCATTTAATTGTTCCACTTTCTCCTTGATTTATACCTGCTAAAGTTGCTATTTCGCTTAGTTTATTATGATTTAAGGTTAATGAATTGTTTGTTGTTCCGATTTTATAAAGCGGCTCGTTTGATGTTTCATTTACTTTAAAAAAGATCACTTCATAATCAGGATATATTCCTTTACTTGTTAATGCTTTTTGCCACTCAAACTTTTCGACAATCCTTAAATCATCACCTATTTTTATAGAACTCTTATTTAGAGGAGAGATTAGTTTCTCAACTGCATTAAATATAATTGTATCATCAACTATTTCTGCGGGATCGTTGCAAGATAAAAAATTACAGAATAAAAGACATATTACAATATAGTTAAGTAGCTTGTTCATCGGATTTAAATTTAAATAATTAAATTGAAGTGGAATAATAACTGTTGGATATTTTAACAATAAACTACCTACTTCTTAAGTAGTGGAATCTCATATTTATCATCAATATAAAGTTTATCAACACCATCAATATTCTTAAAACCCACACTGGTTATAAACATTTTTCTTGGGTGGATATTATTCTCATTATTATGTGCATGAAATACTTTCTTTAATGCACCATCTTTATCTTTAAACATTGCACTATGCCCAACTCCCACTAAACTTCCCGGCTTTTGTAATAGTGGGTTATCGGGGTATTTAATCCATTCACCCATTATATCTGTTGCGGTTGCACAACCTATTCCGTAGAATTGACTCTCATAGCTATTAGCAGAATATGTCATATAATATATTCCATTATGTTTTATAACAAATGATCCCTCATTCACTCTAGGCCAAATCTCCTCCCACTCCTGTGATACATTAATACATTTATGCAAAGTCTGAGTTTTTATGGTTTTATAGTCATCCTGAAGTTCTGCAACCCATATATTCAACCCATCATTAAACCTGTCGAAAAACAAATATGGAGTACCATCATCATCTATAAACAGCGAATTATCAATTGCTTTCTCTCCTTTAAACATGGGTTCTTGTATTTCTTGAACAAACGGTCCAAGTGGAGAATCTGAAGTTGCTACACAAATATGCTCATCTGCAGAATAATAGATGTAAAACTTCTCATTTATATTATATACTTCCGGTGCCCAGAACCATCTGTCACCATATGAGTTATCTTTATGAAGAGCCAGTTGGGGAGCTTTTTCCCAAACTTTTAAATCATCAGATGTATAAACTTCAATTCCATCCGGTGAGTTTGTACCATAAGCATAATAGATGTCTTCATGTAGCATTATAAAAGGATCTGCCAGGTCAACAAAAGTATATACATCATTTGCTTCATTTTCATTCTCATTTTTATCAGTGTTTTTACATCCGGGTAAAATGGATAATAGAGAAAACAATATAAAACTATTTAATAGATTCATTTATCATAAAAATTAAAAAATCAGACTTTCCCATAAAAATAAGGGAAAGTCTGATCAATTGAAAATATTTTATCTATTATTTAAGTTTTATAACCTCTGAATAAATTGCCTGATCGGCTCCAATAGTTCTAACACCAACTCTTGCATATAGTGCTTTTGCCTTAGCAAACTCTTGGTTTCCTGATAAATCCATAGATATACTTAAAGCACCTGGTTGTGGTCTATTAAGATTCTGTCTTGCAATATATGAAACATCGTCAACAAAGTTAGTCTTACTTACCAATAAAATTGCATAGTCGATATTCGCAGTTTCTACAATTCTATTTACACTAAATGTACCACTCACCTGATTTCCACTAAGCGTAATATTTGAGTTTGAAATAGTGAAATATGGAGTAACTTCAACATTAATAGATGTGGATCCTTTTAAATTAATAGTAGTTGTATCACGTGAATTTACCCAAGGTCCATTCTGGTTTCTTGTTACTAATTTATATTGACCATCAAAAAGTAATGCTTTAAAAGTTCCATCCTGGCCTACATACACAGGTATATTATCTCTTAATTGGTACCCATCCTGGTATAATTGTAATTGAACTGCCTCACCGGTGCCTCGTAAACCAAGGGTTTGTCCGTTATAAGTAATCTTACCGCTCAATACCGATTGTGGAGCATCGTAATTATCTAATCCACAAGCCGTAAAGACTATAATAGACAATAATAATATTAAATATTTATTTTGTATCATAATTTTTTCTGTTTTAAAGATATTACACACTGTTTATTGATAAGGATTTCTAACCAACTTAGGATTATTATTTATCCAGCCTTGATCAATGAAGTTATAATAATTTCTCAACTGGAAGTGACGAGGATACGGAGACATATGAATTTTCACCTTATCGAATATCCATTTTCCATGATTAGGATTATCCGGATCGTTTACCAGATAAGGGAATAAGCCCCATTGTTGTGCATCAGGATCATCCTGTACACCATTCCATACCTGATCGGCTAGTCTCCAACGTTTTAAATCCCAATATCTATGATCTTCAAAAGCAAATTCAACTCTTCTTTCCTGTACTATATCATCAAATGTTATAGATGTAAGCTCCTGTATACCTGCTCTTTCCCTTATCAAATTTAAGTAGTCAAGTGCTTTTGAAGATTGACCAAGTTCATATGCAGCTTCTGATGCAATCATTACAGCTTCTGCAAATCTAAATCTTGGAAACCACATCTCACTTCTTCTACCTCGAGTTGAAGCAGCCGGAGTTTCATCTAAAAATTTACGGAAGAAAAATCCCGATTTGTTTACATACTGATCATTAGACTGATTAGGACCATTTACTGATGTTATGACAACTCCATTATCATCAGTATTACCTGGTGAACTTGTCAATAAATTCCACACGCCATTTTCAAAATACTTTTGACCGGCTTGTAATACAACAGGCATTCCTTTAAAAACGGCTCCCGGATATATTATACTACCCCATAATCTTGGATCTTTATTTGCAAACGCATCTTCTGGTTTATCATAAAAGATATAGTTACCATTATTATCCCTGATTTTAATTTCACCATTTCTATCATTAATATACTCAAAATCTTCTACAAGATTAAGAATAGGTCCTGCATATGCACGGTCGATATCTTCTGCATGTGAAGCAGGTATATTACTCTGAGTAAAACCGTTAGTTTGTCCCGGATACTTATAATCGCGAGCCCAAATTATCTCTTTATTATTTTCCTTTACAGAGAGAGCTTCATAGAAGCTTCTTCCTCTATCATCCGGTTTAGAAATCTGTAATTCATATCTATGTCCATTTATTACCTCTTCAGCAGCTGATAATGCAGTTTCGTAATAACCATCTGCAAGATTGGCAGGGATACCTACTTCACCACCAGTTGTTTTTATTGGATTTGGCATTTTATTATTATAATTAGCCAGTGATCCTGCATAAATTGCAGCTCTTGCTTTAAGCATTAACGCAGCCCATTTAGTGGCCCTTGCAGCATTAACAGAAGGATTAACAGGCAACATATTCTTAATTGCCTCACACTCTGAGATTATGTAATTATAAATTTCTGCCTCTGTCGATCTGGGATATTGCATAGTTGAAATATCCATTCCTGGTATATATTCAAAAACCTCATCTCCAACTATTGGCATTCCACCCAAACCTCTTGCCATATTAAAATAGAGCCAAGCTCTTATGAAACGGGCTTCTCCCTCTAGCTGATTCTGAGTTTCTGTATCCAACACTTCTGTTGCCCTTACACCCTTTAAAAACTGGTTAAGGTTCCTCATTAATGTATAATCATACACTCTCCATCTATTATCTTCAAAACCCTGTCTTGTATCAGGTCCACTATCCGACCTTGAGGCTTCATCTAAAATGGTATATGAATATGAATCATCTATATGTTGTCCCCAGGTAATTCTACCATAGAAGTTTGCAAGTACAGATTTAATCATAACTTCATCACTAAAAACCTGATCATCAGATAATATTGTATCGGGCTCTCGTTCCAGGAATTCAGAACAACTACCCAGTGTAAAAAGCATTAAAGCTAATACAATAAATATATTTTTTATTTTCATAATCTTTCTAGAATTTAACAGTTAAACCAATATTTACAATCCTTGTTGTTGGATATGCTAATCCATTTGTATCCTGAATTTCAGGATCAACACCAATTAAATTGGTGAATCCAAAAAGATTTTGCCCTGCTATAAATAATCTTAAATCAGATAAAGATGCTTTTTCAACTATTGATTTAGGAACATTATACCCCAATTCTAAGTTTCTTACTTTTATATATCTAACATTTTTCTTCCAGAATGTGCTGTTCCAGTAATTACTGTGGCTGCTGTTTCCTATCAGCAACATTGGATATTTTCCTGGAATAAGTTCACTATTGGCATCCCAAATATCAGATAATCTCCAAGTATCTTCCATATAATATTGAGGGTTATTTCCTCCATCATGGAATGGATTTCTCTGTTCCCATTCTTGATACCATGTAGATAGTGCCCCTCCTGTTAAGTCGAAAGCAAGGTCAAAACCTTTCCACATAAAGTAGAAATTAAAACCGTAGTTGAATATCGGAGTTGAATCCTGTCTATATCCAATTGGACGTTCATCTAACCAGTTTATAGTACCATCACCATTAACATCAACATATTTAATATCTCCAGGACGTAGTGTTCTGTTACCCTGTCTATCATTATCAATTGGCCAGGTAGCAATCTCTTCCCAACTCTTGAACTGTCCATCTGCCTCAAGTCCCCAGTTAAGATATCCAAAACGTTTATTTATGGAGTTTCTATATACGTTCCATGAATTACTAAATCTTGGTTTATACTGTTCCCAATCATAGAATCTTGAGTATGTAGCATTTGCACCAATAGAATAGGTTAAGTCTCCCACAACACTACTCCATTTCAGTAATAGATCGTAACCCTTATGCATATCTGAATTCAGGTTCTCTTGTGGTAAACTGAAACCAACCTCAGAAGGCAATAAAATATCATATCTAGAAGCTGGTAATCCGGTTCTCAAGCGTCTGAAGTAGTCTAATGAGCCTGTTAACTTTCCATCATAGAAACTTGCATCAATACCAATATCAAGAATTTCTGCTTTTACCCATGATAAAGTTGTTACCGGTAAACCACGTGGTACTGTACCAATAGTGTATTTATTATCAATAACTGATCCTCCATTTTTATAAGTATAACCACCCATATAATCAAAAGCGTTATATCCACCTACATTATCGTCCCCGAGTAATCCATAAGACGCTCTGAGCTTGAAATCGTAGAATATATCGTTTAAACGACTTTCACGCCAGAAATTTTCTTCCGACATTCTCCAGCCAACTGAAGCTGAAGGGAAAAATCCCCATCTGTGATTTGGTGGAAATTTCCAAGATCCATCATATCTACCTGATAATTCAACCAAATATTTCCCTGCAAAATCATAATTAAACCTACCCATGAAACCTACTCTGGCTTGAGTATTATTTCCTGTATCGTTGTAGGTATCCATTGTCTCATAGTCAATTAGAGTCAATGCATTAGAGGTTGGAATTGAGTGAACCCATGTACTTGGTGTATCTCTTTTAATTGTTTCAGCACCCAATACAGCTGCTACATTATGCAGACCAAACTTTTTGTCGTATGCCAACTGAATATTAGTTGTCACATCCTCTACAAATCCTTGAGTCCTTTCACGCCATGGATTATTATTTTCGAAAATAACAGGATATGTATCAGTATCTTCATCATAGCCATATAATTTATATGTGTACTCATGGTTATCAAGTCTCTGGTTTGCTAAATAGTAACTAAACAGAGCTTTTGCCCTTAAACCATCAAGTATCTCATATTCAGCATCGAAATTCAACTGAACTACTCTCCATGTATTCTTGAACGTACCTGATAAATCATATGTCAGCCAAGCAAAGTTTGTACCAGGATTTGTTGAAGTAAGTGTTGGGTATAATGGATTATCGTTTGCAAATGGTCTTCTTGTAGGCAAGTTTCTGAAAGTACCAAAACGCGGCATCCAGTAGTCGTCCGCTTCAGGAACACCTGGATTAACTCTGGTTTCAATACGACCATTCATACCTCCTCCAATTTTAAAGCGGTCTGTAATATTAGCATTAACATTCATCTGAATATTTGTTCTTTCAAATCCGCCATAATTTACTATCATAGCATCTTGTTTGAGATTACCAAGACTTAGATAATAGTTTATGTCGTCAGAACCTCCAGAAACATTTGCATTTATATATGTTTGAGGTGCAATTTCAAAAATAAAATCGAACCAATCGAATGGGACAAATCCTTTTTCAGTTCCTTCTTTCCATCTTTCATAATCTTCCGGAGTATAAGTATAATTAGCGGCACCTTGTACTGTTTGCGACTGAATATAGTTTGTAATATAGGTTTCTGCAGAAGCAGGATGAGGAAATGCATATAAACTTTGCCATCCATAATTAGCATTCAGTGTAACTGTGTTTTTTGAATTCCTTGATCCTTTTTTAGTAGTTACAACTACTACTCCATTAGCAGCTCTAACTCCATAAATAGCTGCAGAAGCATCCTTCAATACAGAAATTGTTTCAATATCATTAAAGTCGATATTATTAAATTGACCCGCATCAGATTGAATACCATCAATAACATAAAGAGGAGCACCCATATTTCTGATCTGGATGTTTGTTGAAGCACCTGGTCGTCCATCAACCTGACGTGAGTTAATACCGGGAATCTTACCTACAAGAGCTCCAGAAGCTGTTGAAGCCTGAGATCTGCTAATATCTTCTGCTCCAATAACTGATATTGCCGAGGTTAAAGACTCTTTTCTTTGAGAAAGTCCAAACCCTGTTACAACTACTTCGCTAAGCAACTCAGTATCTTCTGATAAAACTACATCTATAACAGTTCTACCACTTACATTAATTCGTTGAGTAGTCATACCAACGTATGAAACCTCAATGACTGCATTGGGTGATACATTTTGTAAAGTGTATCTTCCTTCTGCATCTGTAATTGTACCTAATGATGTATTCAGAACCTGAATTGTAACCCCTATTAGAGGTTCACCAGAAATATCAGTCACATATCCTCTCAAATTTACATTTTGAGAGGATACCCCAAGGGCTGAAATCCACATGAAAGCGAACAGTAAACCCTTACATAGTTTAAAACTTCTTTTCTTTTTCATTCTTTCATTTTGTTTTAGATAATTATAGATTCAAAAAAATTATGAGAAGTACGATGTTC